>NZ_JAUZUR010000001.1:0-801809 GCF_031844125.1 Microbacterium sp. PRC9 | reverse complement strand
GCGGGGGGGGGCCCCCCCCGCCCCCCCCCCCTCTCGCATAGGGGTGCAGCATCCATCCTGCGAACCCTCCTGAGAAACGGCCGAGCATACCCGCGTCGCGACACGCCCGAGTTTGCGACACGCCCGGGCTGCACGTAGACTAGTGAGGTTCCACATTCCGACGCCCCTCTTGGCGTGCGTCGGATCACTGCCAGGGCAGTGCATAGGCAGCGCAGACGCGCAGGGTCCTAGGCCGCGGGCAGCAGAACCACCACATCACGAATCCACCTCGGGCGGAGCTTTGCTTCGCGCGCGGGGGAGGACGGATGCCGGGACGCGGCGCTTCGGCGCGGCACCCGGATTGACAGCAGAACAGCGGTGCAGCACGCACTGCGTAAGCGGTGCAGAAGTGCCATGGCGCTTTGCGCCACGTGCGTCCAATGCCACAGGGGTATGACGCGAGAAAGAGAGTGAGCAGACAATGGCGGGACAGAAGATCCGCATTCGCCTGAAGTCGTACGACCACGAGGTCATCGACTCGTCGGCGCGCAAGATCGTCGACACCGTGACCCGTGCGGGCGCGACGGTCGTGGGCCCCGTGCCCCTTCCGACGGAGAAGAACGTGATCGCCGTGATCCGTTCTCCCCACAAGTACAAGGACAGCCGCGAGCACTTCGAGATGCGCACCCACAAGCGTCTGATCGACATCATCGATCCGACGCCCAAGGCTGTCGACTCGCTCATGCGTCTCGACCTCCCGGCCGATGTCAACATCGAGATCAAGCTCTGAGGTTCGACATGGCTGACATCAACAACAAGGTTTCCAAGGGCCTGCTGGGCACGAAGCTCGGCATGACCCAGGTCTGGGATGAGAACGGCAAGCTCGTTCCCGTCACCGTCATCGAGATCGCCCCGAACGTGGTCACCCAGGTTCGCACCCCCGAGAAGGACGGCTACAAGGCCGTGCAGATCGGCTACGGGCAGATCGACCCCCGCAAGGTGAACCAGCCCCTCACGGCCCACTTCGAGGCCGCGGGTGTCACCCCGCGCCGTCACCTCACCGAGATCCGCACCGCGGACGCCGCTGACTACTCACTCGGTCAGGAGCTCACGGTGGACGGCACGTTCGAGGCCGGCCAGCTGGTCGACGTCGTCGGCACCAGCAAGGGCAAGGGCACCGCGGGTGTCATGAAGCGTCACAACTTCAAGGGTGTCTCCGCTTCGCACGGTGCGCACCGCAACCACCGCAAGCCCGGCTCGATCGGCGCCTCGTCGACCCCGAGCCGCGTCTTCAAGGGCATGCGCATGGCCGGCCGTATGGGTGGCGAGCGCGTGACCGTTCTCAACCTCAAGGTGCACGCCATCGACGCCGAGAAGGGTCTGCTGCTCGTCAAGGGCGCCGTCCCCGGTGCTCGCGGCCGCATCGTCTACGTCCGCAACGCAGTGAAGGGTGCCTGATCTCATGGCTGACTCGACTCTCGCGCTCGACGTCGTGAAGGCAGACGGCAAGAAGGCTGGTTCCGTCCAGCTGCCCGCCGATCTCTTCGACGTCAAGACGAACATCCCGCTCATCCACCAGGTCGTCGTCGCGCAGCTCGCGGCGGCTCGCCAGGGCACCCACTCGACCAAGCGTCGTGGTGAGGTCTCGGGCGCCGGCCGCAAGCCCTTCAAGCAGAAGGGCACGGGTAACGCCCGTCAGGGCTCGATCCGCGCGCCGCACATGACCGGTGGTGGCATCGTCCACGGTCCGAAGCCGCGCGACTACTCGCAGCGCACCCCCAAGAAGATGATCGCGGCCGCCCTGCTGGGCGCGCTCAGCGACCGTGCTCGCGGCGAGCGTCTCCACGTCGTGGAGTCGTTCGGCATCGAGGGTGCTCCGTCGACCAAGGCCGCTGCTGCGGTCCTGGCCGGTCTCGGCGCCACCAAGAACGTGCTCGTGGTCGTGGACCGCTCGGACGACATCAGCGTCCTCAGCGTCCGCAACATCGCGTTCGCCCACGTGCTGCCGGCTGACCAGCTCAACGCCTACGACGTGCTCGTCTCGGACGACATCGTCTTCACCAAGGCCGCCTACGACGCGTTCGTCGCGTCGAAGAGCGCCGTCACCGAGGAGGCCTCGGCATGACCGCCGTCAACAAGGACCCGCGCGACATCATCCTGAAGCCGGTCGTTTCGGAGAAGAGCTACGGGCTCATCGACGAGGGCAAGTACACCTTCCTCGTCGACCCCCGTGCCTCGAAGACCGAGATCAAGCTCGCCATCGAGAAGATCTTCGGCGTCAAGGTCGCAGCGGTCAACACGCTCAACCGCACGGGCAAGGCCCGTCGCACCCGCTTCGGCACGGGCAAGCGCAAGGACACCAAGCGCGCCATCGTGACCCTGAAGTCGGGCACCATCGACATCTTCACGGCAGTCGGCTGACGGTCGGGATAGAGGACTAGAGATATGGCTATTCGCAAGTACAAGCCCACGACCCCGGGTCGCCGCGGCTCGTCGGTGGCCGACTTCGCCGAGATCACCCGATCGACGCCTGAGAAGTCGCTCCTCCGCCCGCTCAGTAAGACCGGTGGCCGCAACAACCAGGGCCGCATCACCACGCGTCACATCGGTGGTGGCCACAAGCGTCAGTACCGCGTCATCGACTTCCGTCGTAACGACAAGGACGGCATCAACGCCAAGGTCGCTCACATCGAGTACGACCCCAACCGCACCGCGCGCATCGCGCTCCTGCACTACTTCGACGGCGAGAAGCGCTACATCATCGCGCCGAACAAGCTGTCGCAGGGCGACATCGTCGAGTCGGGTCCGTCGGCCGACATCAAGCCGGGCAACAACCTGCCGCTGAAGAACATCCCCACCGGTACCGTGATCCACGCGATCGAGCTCCGCCCCGGCGGCGGCGCGAAGCTGGCCCGCTCGGCCGGCGCGTCGGTTCGCCTCGTGGCGAAGGACGGCCCCTACGCCCAGCTGCGTCTGCCCTCGGGCGAGATCCGCAACGTCGACGCGCGCTGCCGCGCGACCGTCGGCGAGGTGGGCAACGCCGAGCAGTCGAACATCAACTGGGGCAAGGCCGGCCGTAACCGCTGGAAGGGCATCCGCCCGACCGTCCGCGGTGTCGCCATGAACCCGGTCGACCACCCGCACGGTGGTGGTGAGGGTAAGACCTCCGGTGGTCGTCACCCGGTTTCGCCGTGGGGTCAGGCCGAAGGCCGCACCCGTCACGCGAACAAGGAAAGCGACAAGTACATCGTCCGTCGTCGCAACGCCGGCAAGAAGCGGAAGTAGGAGTAGAGGAAGATGCCTCGCAGCCTTAAGAAGGGCCCCTTCGTCGACGAGCACCTGCTTCGCAAGGTCGTCGTCCAGAACGAAGCCGGCACCAAGAACGTCATCAAGACCTGGTCGCGCCGTTCGATGATCATCCCGGCCATGCTGGGTCACACCATCGCCGTGCACGACGGACGCAAGCACATCCCCGTGTTCGTGTCCGAGACCATGGTCGGCCACAAGCTGGGCGAGTTCGCGCCCACCCGCACCTTCCGCGGCCACGTGAAGGACGACAAGAAGGGCCGCCGCCGCTGACGCGGGGGCAGAGGAGAGAGAAATGGTGGAGTCCATCGCACGCGTGCGACACATCCGCGTGACCCCTCAGAAGGCTCGTCGTGTCGTTGCGCTCATCAAGGGCAAGCAGGCTGAGGAGGCCCTGGCCATCCTCAAGTTCGCACCGCAGGGTGCGAGCGAGCCGATCTACAAGCTCGTCGCCGCCGCGATCGCGAACGCTCGCGTCAAGGCGGACAAGGACGGCGAGTACCTGGACGAGCAGGACCTGTACGTGAAGAACGCGTACGTCGACGAGGGCACGACGCTCAAGCGTTTCCAGCCCCGCGCGCAGGGTCGTGCCTTCCAGATCAAGAAGCGCACCAGCCACATCACCGTCGTGCTCTCGACCCCCGAGGTCGCGGAGACGGCACCGGCTGCCAAGAGCAAGAAGGCGAGCAAGTAATGGGACAGAAAGTCCACCCGTACGGCTTCCGCCTCGGCATCACGACCGACCACGTGTCGCGTTGGTTCTCGGACTCGACGAAGCCCGGCCAGCGTTACGCCGACTACGTCGCCGAGGACATCCGCATCCGCAAGCTCCTGCAGACCCAGCTCGACCGGGCCGGCGTGAGCAACATCGAGATCGAGCGCACCCGTGACCGCGTTCGCGTCGACATCCACACCGCCCGTCCGGGCATCGTGATCGGTCGCCGCGGCGCCGAGGCCGAGCGCATCCGCGCCGACCTCGAGAAGCTCACCGGCAAGCAGATCCAGCTGAACATCCTCGAGGTCAAGAACCCCGAGGCCGACGCTCAGCTCGTCGCGCAGGGCATCGCCGAGCAGCTCACCGCTCGCGTGGCGTTCCGTCGCGCGATGCGCAAGGGCCTGCAGGGCGCTCAGCGCGCCGGCGCCAAGGGCGTCCGCATCCAGGTCTCCGGCCGCCTCGGCGGCGCCGAGATGAGCCGCTCGGAGTTCTACCGCGAGGGTCGTGTGCCGCTGCACACGCTGCGCGCGAACATCGACTACGGCTTCTACGAGGCGAAGACCACCTTCGGCCGCATCGGCGTGAAGGTCTGGATCTACAAGGGCGACCTCACCAACAAGGAGCTCGCTCGCGAGCAGGCCAACGCGCCCAAGTCGGACCGTCGTCGTGACGACCGCCGTGGCGCCCCGCGTGGCGACCGCGGCGAGCGTGGCGGCGACCGCCGCAACGAGGCCCCCGTGGCAGAAGGAGCGTCGGCGTAATGCTCATCCCCCGCAAGGTCAAGTACCGCAAGCAGCACCACCCCGGCCGCTCGGGCCAGGCCACCGGTGGCACGAAGGTGTCGTTCGGTGAGTTCGGCATCCAGGCCCTCACGCCCGCTTACGTGACGAACCGTCAGATCGAGTCCGCTCGTATCGCGATGACCCGTCACATCAAGCGTGGCGGCAAGGTGTGGATCAACATCTACCCCGACCGTCCGCTCACCAAGAAGCCGGCCGAAACCCGCATGGGTTCCGGTAAGGGTTCGCCCGAGTGGTGGGTCGCAAACGTCAAGCCGGGTCGCGTCCTCTTCGAGGTCGCCGGCGTCAACGAGGAACTCGCTCGTGAGGCCCTGACCCGTGCCATCCACAAGCTGCCTCTCAAGGCACGCATCATCAAGCGCGAGGAGGGCGACGCGTAATGGCGATCGGCACCAAGACGCTCGCTCCGAGCGAGCTCGACACGTTCGAAGACCAGCGCCTCGTCGAGGAGCTGCGCAAGGCCAAGGAAGAGCTGTTCAACCTGCGCTTCCAGTCGGCGACCGGCCAGCTCGAGAGCCACGGCCGCATCCGCGCGGTCAAGCGCGACATCGCGCGGCTCTACACCGTGATCCGTGAGCGCGAGCTCGGCATCCGTGCCACGCCCGCGCCGCTGGAGACCGCGACGAAGGCGAAGAAGACGAAGGCCAAGAAGGCGGATGCCGCTGACGAGGCCGCGAAGGAAGAGGCCGAGTGATGGCTGACAAGAAGCAGGCCGCTGAGGTCGAGCACGGCGAGCACGACGTTCGCGACGCCGACGCCCGTGGCTACCGCAAGGCCCGCCGTGGCTACGTCGTCAGCGACAAGATGGACAAGACCATCGTCGTCGAGGTCGAGGACCGCGTGAAGCACCCGCTCTACGGCAAGGTCATCCGCCGCACCTCCAAGGTGAAGGCGCACGACGAGACGAACTCCGCCGGCATCGGCGACCTCGTCCTCATCAACGAGACCCGCCCGCTCAGCGCCACCAAGCGCTGGCGTCTGGTCGAGATCCTGGAGAAGGCCAAGTGATTCAGAACGAGTCCCGCCTCAAGGTCGCCGACAACACGGGCGCCAAGGAGCTGCTCACCATCCGCGTTCTCGGTGGCTCGAACCGCCGTTACGCGGGTCTCGGTGACATCATCGTGGCCACCGTCAAGGACGCGATCCCGGGCGGCAACGTCAAGAAGGGCGACGTCGTCAAGGCCGTCGTCGTTCGCACCAAGAAGGAGACCCGTCGTCCCGACGGGTCGTACATCAAGTTCGACGAGAACGCCGCCGTCATCCTGAAGAACGACGGGGAGCCCCGCGGCACCCGCATCTTCGGACCGGTCGGTCGTGAGCTTCGTGACAAGAAGTTCATGAAGATCGTCTCGCTCGCACCGGAGGTGATCTGACCCCATGGCCAAGATCAAGAAGGGTGACCTGGTTCAGGTCATCACGGGCAAGAAGCAGGACAAGGGCGGCGACCGCGGCAAGCAGGGCAAGGTCCTCGAGATCCTCGCCGAGCAGAACCGCGTCATCGTCGAGGGCGTGAACTACGTCACGAAGCACAACCGTGTCGGTCAGTCGCAGCGCGGCACCAAGACGGGCGGCATCGAGACGATGGAAGCCCCCATCCACATCTCCAACGTCCAGGTCGTCGACCCCTCGACCAAGAAGCCGACCCGTGTCGGCCACCGTGTCGAGGAGCAGACCAAGGACGGCGTGAAGCGCACCGTCCGCGTGCGCTACGCGAAGAAGTCAGGCAAGGACCTCTGAACATGAGCAGCACCACTGCCGTGGAGGCTGGCAAGATCCAGCCCCGCCTGAAGCAGAAGTACAACGGCGAGATCAAGAAGGCTCTGCAGGACGAGTTCGGCTACGCCAACGTCATGCAGATCCCCGGCCTGGTCAAGGTCGTCGTGAACACCGGTGTCGGCGAGGCAGCTCGCGACAGCAAGGTGATCGATGGCGCGGTCGACGACCTCACCAAGATCACCGGTCAGAAGCCGGTCGTGACCAAGGCCCGCAAGTCCATCGCGCAGTTCAAGCTGCGTGAGGGGCAGGCCATCGGCGCGCACGTCACCCTCCGTGGCGACCGCGCGTGGGAGTTCATCGACCGCCTCGTCAACCTGGCGCTGCCCCGCATCCGCGACTTCCGCGGCCTGTCGGGCGCCCAGTTCGACGGTCACGGCAACTACACCTTCGGTCTCCAGGAGCAGTCCGTGTTCCACGAGATCAACCAGGACAAGATCGACCGCGTCCGCGGCTTCGACATCACCATCGTGACGACGGCGAAGACGGACGCCGAGGGCCGCGCACTCCTGCGCGCCCTGGGCTTCCCGTTCAAGTCGGACGACGCGCAGGCGTAATTCCTGAATCGGATGCCTCGACCCGGGCGCGTGCGCGCGGGTCGAGGCATCCGGATCCCATAACTGAACATGGCAATCATGGAAGGTCGTCCGGCGTGTAACGCCTGCCGATACCTCGTGAACAAAGGAATCAAGAAATGACAATGACAGACCCGGTCGCAGACATGCTGACCCGTCTGCGCAACGCGAACTCGGCGCACCACGACTCCGTGTCGCTGCCGAGCTCCAAGCTCAAGACCCACATCGCCGAGATCCTCAAGCAGGAGGGCTACATCTCCGCGTGGGAGGTCAGCGACGCCCGCGTCGGCTCGACCCTCACCCTGACGCTCAAGTACGGCCCGAACCGCGAGCGGTCGATCGCCGGCATCAAGCGCGTCTCGAAGCCCGGCCTGCGCGTGTACGCGAAGTCGACCGAGATCCCCCGCGTCCTCGGCGGCCTCGGCGTCGCGATCCTGTCCACCTCCTCCGGTCTTCTCACCGACCGTCAGGCAGAGCAGAAGGGCGTGGGTGGGGAAGTCCTCGCCTACGTGTGGTGATCTGACATGTCGAGAATCGGTCGTCTTCCGATCGACATCCCCGCCGGCGTGACCGTTTCGGTCGATGGCCAGGATGTCGCCGTCAAGGGCCCCAAGGGCGAGCTCCTGCTCACCGTGGCCCGTCCCATCGAAGTCAAGGTCGAAGAGGCACAGGTCGTCGTGACCCGTCCCGACGACGAGCGCGCCTCGCGTTCGCTGCACGGCCTGACCCGCACGCTCATCAACAACAACATCATCGGTGTCACCCAGGGCTACACCAAGGGTCTCGAGGTCGTCGGCACGGGTTACCGTGTCGCGCAGAAGGGCAGCTCGATCGAGTTCGCCCTCGGCTTCTCGCACCCGGTGCTGGTCGACCCGCCCGCCGGCATCACGCTGACCGTCGAGGGCAACAACAAGGTCACCGTGAGCGGCATCGACAAGCAGGCGGTCGGCGAGGTCG
This sequence comes from Microbacterium sp. PRC9, assembly GCF_031844125.1. NCBI lineage: Bacteria > Bacillati > Actinomycetota > Actinomycetes > Micrococcales > Microbacteriaceae > Microbacterium > Microbacterium sp. PRC9. Next base: position 793,704 of record NZ_JAUZUR010000001.1, on the reverse strand, counting down.
CCGCCAACATCCGCAAGATCCGCAAGCCCGAGCCGTACAAGGGCAAGGGTGTGCGGTATGCCGGCGAGGTCGTTCGTCGCAAGGCCGGAAAGAGTGGTAAGTAACCATGGCTGTCAAGACAAAGACCCAGGCGCGTTCGCGCCGTCATGCCCGCCTCCGCAAGAAGGTCGTCGGCACCGAGCTGCGTCCGCGCCTCGTCGTCACCCGTTCGGCCCGCCACGTCTTCGTGCAGGTCGTGGACGACAGCAAGGGCCACACCGTGGCATCGGCCTCGACGCTCGAGACCGGTCTGCGCACGTTCGACGGTGACAAGACCGCCAAGGCCCGCAAGGTCGGCGAACTCGTCGCCGAGCGCGCGAAGGCCGCCGGCGTCTCGGACGTCGTGTTCGACCGTGGCGGCAACCGCTACGCCGGCCGTGTCGCGGCGATCGCCGACGGCGCCCGCGAGGGAGGTCTGAACCTGTGAGTGACAACAAGGAGAACATCGTGACCGAGCAGGCTGCTGCCGAGGCTCCGGCCGACGCCGCCGCGACGGCTCCCGCCGAGCGCGAGCGCGAGCCGCGCCGCGGTGGGCGCGAGCGCAACCAGACCCGCGGTGACCGCGGTGGTCGCGATCGCAACGAGAGCCAGTTCCTCGAGCGCGTCGTCACCATCAACCGCGTGTCGAAGGTCGTCAAGGGTGGTCGTCGCTTCAGCTTCACCGCGCTCGTCGTCGTCGGCGACGGCAACGGTGTGGTGGGCGTCGGCTACGGCAAGGCCCGCGAGGTGCCGCTGGCGATCTCGAAGGGTGTCGAAGAGGCCAAGCGCAACTTCTTCCGCGTGCCGCGTGTCGGCTCGACCATCCCGCACCCCGTGCAGGGTGAGGCCGCTGCCGGTGTGGTGCTGCTGCGCCCCGCCGCCGCCGGTACCGGTGTCATCGCCGGTGGCCCGGTGCGTGCCGTCCTCGAGTGCGCCGGTATCCACGACGTGCTGTCGAAGTCGCTCGGCTCGTCGAACACGATCAACATCGTCCACGCGACGGTGGAGGCCCTGAAGCAGCTCGAGGAGCCCCGTGCGGTCGCCGCGCGTCGCGGTCTCGACTTCGACCAGGTCGCCCCCGCCCGTCTCGTCCGTGCCGAGGCTGAGGCCGCGGCCGCTGCGAAGGCAGGTGTCTGATGGCTGCGCGCCTGAAGGTTACGCAGGTCAAGTCCAAGGTGAGCGAGAAGCAGAACCAGCGTGACACGCTGCGTTCGCTCGGTCTGAAGCGGATCGGCGACTCGGTCGTCCGCCCCGACGACGCGCAGACGCGCGGCTACGTCCGGACCGTCGCACACCTCGTGAAGGTTGAGGAGATCGACTGATGGCTGAGAAGAACGACGCCGTCGAGGCTGAGAAGGCCCCGAAGAAGGCTGCTGCTCCCAAGGCTGCCGCCGAGAAGAAGGCCCCCGCGAAGGCGTCCGCCGCCAAGGCGGACAAGGCTGAGAAGGCCCCCGCGAAGAAGGCTGCGCCGGCGAAGAAGGCTGCTCCCAAGAAGGATGCTCCGGCTTCGCGCCCGGGCGTGCTCAAGGTGCACCACCTTCGTCCGGTCCCCGGCTCCAACACCGCGAAGACCCGTGTCGGTCGCGGTGAGGGCTCGAAGGGCAAGACGGCGGGTCGCGGTACCAAGGGTACGAAGGCCCGCTACCAGGTCAAGGTCGGCTTCGAGGGTGGGCAGATGCCGCTGCACATGCGCACCCCGAAGCTCCGCGGCTTCAAGAACCCGTTCCGCGTCGAGTACCAGGTCGTGAACCTGGACAAGCTCGCGGAGCTGTACCCCGCTGGTGGCGACGTCACCATCGGCGACCTGGTCGCCAAGGGTGCAGTGCGCAAGAACGAGAAGGTCAAGGTGCTCGGCACCGGCGACATCTCGGTGAAGCTCAACGTGTCGGTCGACAAGGTCTCGGCTTCGGCCGAGCAGAAGATCGTCGCCGCGGGCGGCGCCGTCAAGTAATACGCACACAGTGGGGGCCGGAGCTTGCTCCGGCCCCCACTGGGTTACCCTGGACGTCGGTACGTCTGCGTGCCGACGCCCCCTCTGGAGGAATCCTCTTGTTCAGCGCCATCGCGCGGATCTTCCGCACACCCGACCTTCGGCGGAAGATCGCATTCACCCTGGCGATCATCGCCCTGTACCGCTTCGGCGCGCACGTTCCTGCGCCGTTCGTCGACTTCCCGAACGTGCAGTCGTGTCTGCGGCAGTCCGCCGGCACCGAGGGTCTCCTCTCGCTGGTGAACCTCTTCTCCGGCGGCGCCCTCCTCCAGCTGTCGATCTTCGCCCTCGGCGTCATGCCGTACATCACGGCGACGATCATCGTGCAGCTGCTGCGCGTCGTCATCCCGCACTTCGAGACCCTCTACAAGGAGGGCCAGGCGGGCCAGGCCAGGCTGACGCAGTACACGCGCTACCTCACGATCGCGCTCGCACTGCTCCAGTCGACCACGCTCGTCACCGTCGCCCGCAGCGGCCAGCTCTTCGGGACCACCGGTGTTCCCGAGTGCGAGAACCTCCTCACGAACGACGTGTGGTGGGCTCAGCTGCTCATGATCATCACGATGACCGCCGGCACCGGCCTCATCATGTGGTTCGCCGAGCTCGTCACCGAGCGCGGCATCGGCAACGGCATGTCGCTGCTGATCTTCACCTCGATCGCCGCAGCGTTCCCCGCCTCGATGTGGGCGATCTGGCAGTCCAAGGGCTTCGAGGTCTTCCTGCTCGTCCTGGCCGTCGGCATCGTCGTCGTCGCGCTCGTCGTCTTCGTCGAGCAGTCGCAGCGCCGCATCCCGGTCCAGTACGCCAAGCGCATGGTCGGACGCCGCACCTACGGCGGCACGAACACGTACATCCCGATCAAGGTCAACATGGCCGGCGTCGTGCCCGTCATCTTCGCCTCATCGCTGCTGTACATCCCGGCGCTCATCGCGCAGTTCAACCAGCCGCAGGCGGGCGAAGAGGTTCCGGCCTGGGTCGCCTGGATCCAGCTGTACCTCGTGCGCGGCGACCACCCGCTGTACATGGCGCTGTACTTCCTCCTCATCGTCGGCTTCACCTACTTCTACGTCGCGATCACGTTCAACCCGGTCGAGGTCGCCGACAACATGAAGAAGTACGGCGGCTTCATCCCCGGCATCCGTGCCGGTCGGCCCACGGCGGAGTACCTGGACTACGTGCTCACGCGCATCACCCTCCCGGGCTCGATCTACCTCGGTCTGATCGCGCTCCTGCCGCTCATCGCCCTCGCGACGGTCGGCGCCAACCAGAACTTCCCGTTCGGCGGCGCCTCGATCCTGATCATCGTCGGCGTGGGTCTCGAGACGGTGAAGCAGATCGACGCGCAGCTGCAGCAGCGCCACTACGAAGGGCTCCTCCGATGACGCGACTTCTGATCGTCGGCCCGCAGGGTTCGGGCAAGGGCACGCAGGGCATCCGCATCGCCGAGGCGTTCGGCGTCCCGGCCATCTCGACGGGCGACGTGTTCCGCGCCGCCGTCGCCGATGGCTCGGACCTCGGCAGCCAGGTCAAGGCCATCATCGAGGCGGGCGACCTGGTCCCCGACGAGCTGACCAGCGCCGTGGTGCGTGAGCGTCTCTCGCAGGGCGACGCCGAAGGCGGCTTCCTGCTCGACGGCTACCCCCGCAACGTGGCTCAGGTCATGCACCTCGACGAGTTCCTCGAAGGACGCGACGAGGAGCTGGACGCCGTGATCCTGCTCGATGTGCCGCGTGAGGAGAGCATCTCGCGCATCGCGGGCCGTGCTGCCGAGCAGGGGCGCAGCGATGACACCGAAGAGGTCATCGCGAACCGCCTGGCGATCTACGAGCGCGAGACGGCGCCCATCCTCGGCGTGTACGAGACGCGCGACCTCGTCGTGCCGGTCGACGGTGTGGGCACCCTCGACGAGATCACCGAGCGGATCGTCTCCGCCCTCGAGGCGCGCGGGCTCGTCCGCGTCCCCGTCGCCTGATCCCGTGTCGCTCCGCCGTTCGATCTACAAGTCGCCCGCCCAGCTGCGGGCGATGGTGGAGCCCGGGCTCATCACGGCTGCAGCTCTCGACGCGGCCCGCAGCTTGATCGCCCCCGGCGTGACGACGGCGGAGCTGGATGCCGCGGCATCCGCTCTCATCACCGGCCGAGGCGCGAAGTCCAACTTCCAGATGGTGCGCGGGTACCGCCACACCATCTGCGCCTCGGTCAACGAGGAGGTCGTCCACGGCATCCCCGGCGACCGGGTGCTCGCGCCCGGCGACATCCTGTCCGTGGACGCCGGCGCCGAGTACAAGGGCTGGAACGGGGACTCCGCGTTCACGTTCGTCCTCCCGGACGACAGCCGCCCCGACGTCGTCGCGGCGCGGCAGCACCTTTCGGACGTGACCGAGGGGTCGCTGTGGGCCGGTATCGCCGCGCTCGCGACCGCGAAGCACATCGGCGAGGTCGGCGCGGCTATCGAGGGGTACATCGAAGCCAACTCGCCGCGCTCTTCGGACGGGTCTGCCGGAACCTACGGCATCCTGCGCGAGTACGTCGGGCACGGCATCGGTCGCAAGATGCACGAGTCGCCCTCGGTGTTCAACTACCGCGTCGCCGACCCCGGCCCCGAGGTGCGGCCCGGACTGGTGCTCGCCATCGAGCCCATGGTCGTGATCGGCGACCAGGCCACGTTCGTCGAGGACGACGGATGGACGGTCTCCACGATCGACGGCACCGCCGGCTCGCACTGGGAGCACAGCGTCGCCGTTCACGAAGACGGAATCTGGGTGCTCACCGCACCCGACGGCGGCGCCGCGGGCCTTGCGCCCTTCGGCGTGACCCCGCGCGAGATCGCCTAGGAGGCTCCACATGGCACAGACGTCCCGCAAGACCAACTGGTTCGCGATCTGGGTGACCCTGGGCGTCGTGGTGGCGCTCGTGCTCGTCACCGTGCTCGTGGTCACCCTGAACAACGCGGCGACGCCCAAGCCGCTGCCGACCGAGGTGAACACGCCGTCGGCGTCGAACATCGACAGCGAGACCGGCGCGATCGTCGTCGGCACCGGCGAGGACACCCTCGGCACCTACATCGACTTCATGTGCCCCGTCTGCAACCAGTTCGAGCAGGTCTACGGCGCCGAGATCGAGAGCATGGTCGACGACGGCAGCATGACTCTCGAGATCCACCCGATCTCGATCCTCGACGGCCAGTCGAGCGGCACCCAGTACTCGACCCGCGCCGCGAACGCCGCCTACTGCGTGGCCGTCGCCGACGCCGACGCGTCGCTGCCGTTCCAGCAGGCGATGTTCGAGAATCAGCCCTCCGAGGGTTCGAAGGGCCTCACGAACAACGAGATCCTCGACATCGCCTCGGGCGTGGGCGTCACGGGCATCGACTCGTGTGTCAACGACGGCACCTACGCCGGCTTCGTGACGACGATGACCGAGCAGACTCCGATCCAGCCCGGCTCCTCCGGTATCGGCACCCCGACGATCACGGTCAACGGCCAGGTCATCGCGAACTCGGCGCTGCCGCCCGCCGGCTCGCTCGCGACGCTGTTCGAGTAGAAGCTCTCCGGGGGACGGATGCTGCAGCCGCAGCATCCGTCCCCCGGAGACGTCCGCCGACCCAGGCTCACCACGAGGTCGCATCGGTCCGCCGAAGATTCCTCGCGATGTCGGCCCCGGGCCAATAGAGTCGCACTCACGGGGGAGTGGGAGAAGAGCGGATGCTGCAGGCGAGTGTGCGTCGAATCGGGACGGTGGTCGCCATCGGCGCGCTGGCCGGTGCCGGGGTGGTCGCGGTCGCACCGCTCGCGGACCCGCCGGCGGCTGTCGCCGCTGTGGGGGAGTGCCCACCCGGCACGATCCCGGGACCGGGCAACACGAACCCGATCTGGACAGACAACAACGTCGCGATCTACGCGGGGCAGGACTTCCGCGCCGAGGCCGGCGCGGCGGAGGCCGAAGGCCTGGTGGTGGTGCAGGGCGACGCCGACTTTACGAAGTCGGCAGGCGGCACCTTCAACGTCGGCTGGGTCGGGGTCGGGTCGGGTGTGGTCCCCACTCCCGGCGACACCATGCTCGCGGTCGGGGGCGACGTGTCGGTCGGCGCCGGCACCGTGCTCGACGTCGGCGCGAACGCACGCAACGCCGAGAACGAGCTCGTCGGCGGCAACGTCGACGTCGGCGGCATCACGACTCCCGACTACGAGACCGATGGCTCGCGCTATCGGCTCAACAACGGCACGCTCACACAGGACCTGGGCGCCGATGCGACGGCGAACTGGTCGACGTGGGGCACAGAGATCACCACGATGTCGGCGGAGTACGCGGCGCTCGCTGCGACCGGGACGGTGACCGCGGCGTTCACCGTGATCGACTTCGTCGGTGACGGGGCGGCCGCCCAGCAGGTATTCACGGTCACGTCGGCCGCCCTCGCCGCCAATCCCGAGATCCACTTCACCGGCATCCCTGACGGGGCGTCCGTCGTGATCAACGTGACAGGCTCCGGCCCCGCGAGCTGGGCGCCCTACTATTTCAGCGACAACGGCGTGCGTGTCGACGCCCCGGCATCCGCGGACTTCGGGACCGTGGCGCAGCGCACCCTCTGGAACTTCGTCTCCGCGACCTCGCTGCACGTCGCCGGGTCGTCGCAGGTGCTCGGCTCCATCCTGCTGCCCGCGGCCGATCCTGCCGCCGACCAGCCCGCGCTGCGCGTGACCGCGAGCACCAACGGCCGGCTGTACACGAACGGCACGATCGTCATGGACGGCGTGGGCAACGAGCACCACAACTATCCGTGGATCGACCCGCCGTTCGACTGCATCCCCGAGCCGATCCCTCCGCTGGCGACGGGGTCGGTCACGATCGCCAAGGAGATCTCGCCCGAGGATGCCGCCATCCTTCCCGAAGGCGTGCTGTTCTACGGCACGGTCGTGTGCGACCTGCCTGAGGACGGCGGCGAGGTCGTGGCGGAGTGGTACGTCGCACCCGGCGAGTCCGTGGTGGTGGACGGGCTGCCGGTCGGCGCGTCCTGTGTCATCCAGGAGTCGATCGGCGTGGGCTCGCGCGCGGTCGCGCCGTTGGTGCTCGTCGGTCCGGTGCTCGCTCCGACGTACTTCCTGTGGCAGACCCCGGTCTGGGATCCGTCGCCTCCGCAGTTCGTGGTGCCGGCGTCGAACGATCCCGTCCAGTTCACCTTCACCGTCACCAACGCGCTCGTGCGCGGTGCGTTCACGATCGAGAAGTCGGTGGAGGGCGAGGGTGCGCCGGATGCGGCCTTCACCGGCACCTGGTCGTGCACTCTCGCGGGCGAGGCGGTCGGCGACGGCGACTGGTCGCTGCAGGCGGGGCAGACGACGGAGCCTATCGAAGCGCTCGTCGGCGCGGTCTGCGCAGTCACCGAGACGACCCCGGCCGAGCCCGACGGCGGCAGCTGGTCGGCCCCGGTCATCGATCCGCCATCCGTGACCATCACCGCAGCGTCCGCCCAGGAGCCGCTGACGTTCGTGGTCACCAACACGTTCGTCCCCGACCCGGTACTCGGCGGGTTCGACATCGTCAAAGTCGTCGATGATCCGGACGGCGTCGGCTTCGACGATTCCTTCGGCGGCACCTGGTCGTGCACGGCGGAGGGCAGCGAGGTCGCCGGCGGCTCGTGGACGGCTACGACGACGGAGCCCTTCGCGGTCGACGACATCGCCGTGGGAGCGACCTGCAGCGTGACGGAGGACGCGCCCGCGGACCCGGCGGACGGCACATGGGGCGACGTCGAGATCGCACCCGCGAGCTTCGTCGTCGAAGACGCCGAGACCCGGGTCATCGTGACCGTGACCAACACGCTCACCGCCGACGCGCCCGCGACCGGCGGCGGCGCGCTTCCGGCCACCGGCACCACGGTGCCGTGGTGGGCCATCGCGGTGGGCGGAGCGCTGCTCGTCGGAGGAGCCGCGGTCGTGCTCATCACCGTGGTGCGCCGCCGGCGTTCCTGAGTGCGAGCCGTGACGGCACCGCGGTCATTTGCCGAGGCATCCACTATCACGTATGCTTGATCTTTGGTGCGTTGCGCCTGTATTGGCGTGTCGCCGCACCGAATCCCATCCACCGCAGATCGACCGGTCTGCACAAGTGTTAGCGAGCGTATGGCGAAGAAAGACGGTGTCATCGAGATCGAGGGCGTCGTGTCCGAGGCGCTGCCCAACGCGATGTTCCGCGTTGAGCTCAGCAACGGCCACAAGGTCCTCGCGACGATCTCCGGCAAGATGCGGCAGAACTACATCCGCATCATTCCCGAGGACCGTGTCGTCGTGGAGCTGTCGCCCTACGACCTCACCCGCGGGCGCATCGTCTACCGCTACCGCTAGACCGGTCGAGAAGTAACACCCCAGGCTCCGGCCTGCCCGGTGAAGACAGCGAAGAGAAGAAGTCATGAAGGTCAACCCCTCCGTCAAGCCCATCTGCGACCACTGCAAGGTCATCCGTCGCCACGGTCGCGTCATGGTGATCTGCAAGAGCAACCCGCGTCACAAGCAGCGCCAGGGCTGACATCAGGTCTGGACGGATGCTGCGGCCCGCAGCATCCGTCACCCCACAACTGAATACGACTACAGGCAGCGTCAGAACCCGCATCGAGCGGGGGACACCTCGGGCTGGGGGCCCGGGCACCGATGCTGCTCCACACCTCCACCAACTCTCAGGAGAATCGCATGGCACGTCTTGCCGGCGTTGACATCCCGCGCGACAAGCGCGTGGTGATCGCCCTCACGTACATCTACGGCGTCGGCCGTACCCGCTCGAACGAGATCCTCGCCGCGACGGAGATCGACGAGAACATCCGCGTCAAGGACCTCAGCGACGACCAGCTCGTCGCACTCCGCGACTACATCGAAGGCAACTACAAGGTCGAGGGTGACCTCCGTCGTGAGGTTGCCGCCGACATCCGCCGCAAGGTCGAGATCGGTTCCTACGAGGGCCTGCGCCACCGCCGCGGCCTCCCGGTGCGCGGTCAGCGCACGAAGACGAACGCCCGTACCCGCAAGGGCCCGAAGCGCACCGTCGCCGGCAAGAAGAAGGCGCGCTAAGGCGCGGCCCCCAGGGTTTAGGAGAGCAAGAGCAATGGCACAGGCCAAGTCCGCCGCGCGCAAGCCGCGCCGCAAGGAGAAGAAGAACATCGCGCTGGGCCAGGCCCACATCAAGTCGACGTTCAACAACACGATCGTCTCGATCACCGACCCGTCGGGCGCTGTCATCAGCTGGGCGTCGTCGGGTGGCGTGGGCTTCAAGGGCTCGCGCAAGTCGACGCCGTACGCCGCCGGCATGGCCGCGGAGTCCGCTGCCCGCCAGGCGCAGGAGCACGGCGTCAAGAAGGTCGACGTCTTCGTGAAGGGCCCGGGTTCGGGCCGCGAGACCGCGATCCGCTCGCTGACCGCCGCCGGCCTCGAGGTCGGCTCGATCCAGGACGTGACGCCGCAGGCCCACAACGGCTGCCGTCCGCCCAAGCGCCGCCGCGTCTGACTTCCCGTAAGCCGGGGCACCGTTCGTCGGTGCCCCGGCTCCGGCACGTTTCCCACGGATGCCGCGACCGCTCGCCCGCGCGTCGGCCGCAGCATCCCGAGCAAAACTCAACACCTCACCCACCGCACGTGTCATATAGCGGGCACGTGATCGAAAGGAACACATAGTGCTCATCGCACAGCGTCCCACTCTGACCGAGGAGAAGATCGGGGAGTTCCGCAGCCGTTTCGTCATCGAGCCGCTGGAGCCCGGCTTCGGTTACACGATCGGCAACGCGCTGCGTCGCAGCCTCCTGTCGTCCATCCCCGGCGCAGCCGTGACGTCGATCCGCATCGACGGCGTCCTCCACGAGTTCAGCACCATTCCCGGTGTCAAGGAGGATGTCACCGAGATCATCCTCAACATCAAGCAGCTGGTCGTCTCCAGCGAGCGCGACGAGCCCATCACCGCGTACCTGCGCAAGACCGGCGCCGGTGAGGTCACCGCCGCCGACATCTCGGCGCCGGCCGGTGTCGAGGTGCACAACCCCGAGCTCGTCATCGCGACGCTGAACGACACCGCCAAGTTCGAGCTCGAGCTCACCATCGAGCGCGGCCGCGGCTACGTCTCGGCGACCCAGAACCGCAACGAGTACGCCGAGGCCGGTCAGATCCCGATCGACTCGATCTACTCGCCGGTCCTCAAGGTCTCGTACCGCGTCGACGCGACGCGTGCCGGTGAGCGCACCGACTTCGACAAGCTCGTGCTGGACGTCGAGACCAAGTCCTCGATCGCTCCGCGCGACGCCGTCGCGTCGGCCGGCCGCACCCTGACGGAGCTCTTCGGCCTGGCCCGCGAGCTCAACGTCGAGGCTGAGGGCATCGAGATCGGCCCCGCGCCGGTCGAGACCGTCCTCTCGAACGAGCTGTCGATGCCCATCGAGGACCTCGACCTGTCGGTGCGTTCGTACAACTGCCTCAAGCGTGAGGGCATCAACACCGTGTCGGAGCTCGTCGCCCTCTCGGAGACGCAGCTCATGAACATCCGCAACTTCGGTCAGAAGTCGGTCGACGAGGTGCGCGACAAGCTCATCTCGCTCGGCCTGTCGCTGAAGGACTCGGTCCCCGGGTTCGACGGCGCGCACTTCTACGGCGGCTACGACGACGAGACCGTGTGATCGGATGCCGGGACTCCCGGCATCCCGTATCCCCTGACCGAATTTCATCCTGGAGTAACTGAGAATGCCCAAGCCCACCAAGGGTCCCCGCCTCGGAGGCGGCCCCGCCCACGAGCGCCTGCTGCTTGCGAACCTGGCCGCCGCGCTGTTCACCCACAAGTCGATCAAGACGACCGAGACCAAGGCCAAGCGCCTGCGTCCGCTCGCCGAGCGTCTCATCACGTTCGCGAAGCGCGGCGACCTGCACGCGCGTCGTCGCGTGCTGTCGGTCATCGGTGACAAGGAAGTCGTGCACGTCCTGTTCACCGAGATCGCTCCGCTGGTCGCGGACCGTGAGGGCGGCTACACCCGCATCACGAAGGTCGGCAACCGCAAGGGCGACAACGCGCCCATGGCCGTCATCGAGCTCGTCCTCGAGCCCGTGACGAAGAAGCCGTCGGCCAAGAAGGCCGCCGCCGCCAAGGCTGCTCCGGCCGAGGAGGCTCCCGCCGAGGAGACCCCCGCCACGGACGAGGCCGCCGAGGCCGGCGCCGAGTCGCAGGACGAGGGCGCTGCCGCTGAGGCTGCCGCCGAGGAGGCCGTCGAGGCCCCCGCCGAGGAGAAGTCCGAGTAATTCGGATCCCGCCGGGCGCAGCAGCCCGGCACCCCTTGCACCGCGAGGCCCGTCACCCCCTGGGTGACGGGCCTCGCTGCGTCTGCCCGTCCTTGTGCCGGGGTGCAGGGGGCGCCGGCTCAGGGGACGCCGGTTCAGGGGGTGAGGTCGGCGCTGAAGATCTCGGCGAGGCGGTCGGCGCGGTCCGCGGCGTCGGCGCGGCGCTCGTCGGCGAGCTCGTCGACGGCGGCCGCGACGGTGTCGGCGAAGATACGCCCGCCGGCGGCGCCGGGGTGGATCCTGTCGCCGGCGAGGAGATCCTCGTGGGGCGCGATGGCTCCGGACCAGTCGGCGACGATGACGTTGCGGTGGTCCTCGGCGAACGCGGCGAGCTCGGCGTTGACGCCGGGGATCCAGTCGCGCGGCGCGTACGCGTTCACGAGGACGAGGTTGCGCTTCGGTCCCACCGTGTCGGCGAGCTGTTCCAGCGTCGAGGGGTCGACCGCGCCGTTCGTGCCCAGGGCGACGACGACGTACGGCCGCAGCCGGCCGGTGGCGTCGAGGTCGTCGACGATCTCGGGTCCTGCCCACATGGAGCGCGAGACCTCGGCGTCGACGTCGATGCCCGGCAGGCGCTCCACGAGCCCGCCGGCCGACGCCAGCATGACGGAGTCGCCGACGGCGCTGATCTGGTCGCCCGGGATGTCAGCGGGGGCGGTGGACGCCGCATCCGTTGCCGAGGGGGTGGGGGCGATCGGCGCGGGAGCCTCGCGCAGCGCCTTCTCGAGGGCGGCGCGGCCGGCCGCGACGGCCGCCTCGGCGCTGGTCTCGTCGGGCGAGACCGCGATGGCGGTGCCCGCGCCGGCGAGCACGAGCGCGCCGCTGAGCGCGACGCCGACGGCGCGAAGCCGTGCGCCGGGCCCGCTCTGCAGGCGTGTCGCGAGCAGCCGCACCGAGGCGCGGAATCCGTGCCGGCGCACGGGCGTCTCCACCAAGCGGAACGACAGGGCGGATGCTGCGGCCGTCGCCGCGAGGACTCCGAGGCCGATCCAGGCGGGCGCCGTCGCGACGGTCGCGTCGGGTGCGAACGCCGCCACCGCGAGTACGAGCAGCGGCCAGTGCCACAGGTAGATGCCGTAGGAGCGGTCGCCGATCCAGCGCATCGGCCGCACGTCGATCGCGCGTCCGAACCAGGAGCCGGGCCACACGCCCGCGACGATCGCGACGGCGCTGAGCAGGCTCGCGGCGAGGAGGGCGCCGGGGAACGTCAGGATGGAGGAGCTCTGCGGCAGCATCGCGAGCGCGACCAAGCCGACGAGGGCGAGCACGCCGGCCGCGCCGGTCACGTCCCGCGCCACGCGCGACTCGGCCCACTGCAGGCCAGCCAGTGGCGCCAGCAGGAACGCGAGGCCGACGCCGAGCAGCAGGCCGAACGCGTGCGTGTCGGTGCCGAAGTAGGCGCGCGTGACGTCGCCGCCGCCCGAGACCACGACGCCCATCCAGGCGGCCGAGGCGGCCGCCAGCACGAAGGCGGCCGCGGTGCGCGCCCACGGGCGCGGCAGCAGCAGGAACAGCGGGAAGATCAGCGGCCAGAGCACGTAGAACTGCTCCTCGACCGCGAGCGACCAGAAGTTGCGGAACAGTTCGGGCGTCGCCGCGGCGAAGTACCCGCCGCCGCCCGCGACCGAGACCCAGTTGTAGCTGAAGGTCGCCGCGCCCAGCACCTGGTCGTCGAGGTCGACGAGAACGTCGCCGCCCACGATCCAGGCGAGAGCCGAGCAGACCACGACCACCACCGCGAGGGCGGGCAGCAGCCTCCGCGCGCGCCGCTGCCAGAACCGGCCGAGGGCGACGCGTCCGGTTGAGAGCTGCTCCCGCAGCAGCAGGCTCGTGATGAGGAATCCGCTGATCACGAAGAAGACGTCCACTCCGACGAACCCGCCCGGCAGCACCGCCGGCGGGAACAGATGGTAGACGACCACGAGCAGGACGGCGATCGCGCGCATGCCGTCCAGCCCGGCGAAGCGGGCGGGCGGGGCGGGGGAGGGCGCAGTCGACGTCATGGGTTCTCACGAACGAAGGAGGGGGAAACGGCAATCATACGCGGCGCGTCTGGGCGTATCACGGCGCGCGGTGGCCGCTCTATGCCAGAAGCAGGCCGAGCGCTACTCTTGGCCCCAACCTCGGCGCGCCGAGGTGTTGGGGATGCTTCCAGCGCCGCTGCACGTGATCGAACGGCGGCGTACGAGGGGAGAGAGCGTGTCCGGACCGGAGACGCCCGTGGCGACACCCGCGCACTGGGTGGGCACGCCACGGGTCCGTGCGCGTGCGGGTCTGTCGATCTACTCGATCCTGCTCATCATGCTGCTGTCGGTGAGCGTGCTGTCGAGCATCGTCGTCGGCATCATCGGATACGTCAACGGCACCGAGGCGCTGCGCGCGATCGCATACGAGAAGCTCGTCGAGATCCGCGAGAACCGCGCGCGCGAGGTGTCGCAGCTGTTCCGCTCCATCGAGAACTCGGTGCGGCTGTCGGCGCTCAACGACACCAGCAAGGCTGCGGTGCGCGCCTTCACCGAGGGCTTCGCGGAGTTGAACGCGCAGGAGACGGATGCCGCAGCATCCGCCGCCGTCAGCACCTACTATCGCGACGCATTCGCCGCCGACCTCGAGGATGCGACCGGCGAGGACGTCGACGGCTCGGCGTTCGCCCCGCGCGGGGCGGCCCAGACGTACCTGCAGAGCCACTACGTGATCCCGTACGACAGCTGGGAGGACGCGATCGTCGCCGATGACGCGGGCGACGGCAGCGCGTGGTCGGCGGCGCACGCGAAGTACCACGACTACTACCGCACGATGACCGAGCTGCAGGAGTACGAGGACGTGCTCATGCTCGACACCGAGGGCAACGTCGTCTACACCGCGTACAAGGGCGTCGACCTCGGGACGAACCTGTTCGACGGACCGTACCGGCTGTCGAACCTCGCCGTCGCGTACCGCGAGGCGATGGACCGCAACATCGTCGGCGACGTCGTGCTCGCCGACTTCGCGTCGTACGGGCCGAGTCTCGGCGCGCCGGCCGGCTGGGCCGTGGTGCCGATCGCCGACGACGGCGAGGTGCTCGGCGCGCTCGCGATCGAGCTGCCGATCGAGCGCATCGACGACGTCATGACCGTCGCCGGCGAGTGGGAGCTCAACGGCCTCGGCGCGACGGGCGAGACGTACCTCGTGGGCGCCGACGGCACGATGCGATCCGTCTCGCGCGCGCTGCTCGACGACGCGGCGACGTACGAGACGGATGCTGTGGCCGCGGGTCTTGCGCCGGCTGCGGCGGCGCTCGCCGTGAACAACGGCAACACGCTGCTCAACCAGGCGATCGCGGGCACCGCCGTGACCCGCGCTCTGGCCGGCGATTCGGGCACGCTGCTCGAGAGCGACTACCTCGGCCGTGCCAGCCTCACGGCCTACGCGCCGCTCGAGGTCGACGGTCTGGACTGGGTGATCGTCGCGCAGGAGACCGAGCAGGAGGCGATGGTCCCCGTCGAGGACTTCACGCGCAATCTCATCCTCTCGACGGCGGCGATGATCATCTTCGTCTGCGTGCTGTCGCTGGTGCTCGCGCAGGTGTTCGTGCGGCCGCTGCGCCGCCTCAAGACGGCGGCCCAGCGCATCGCCGCGGGCGACGAGGGCGTGCAGGTCGACGCCGGTTCGAGCGACGAGCTCGCCGACGTCGCGAACGCCTTCAACGACATGAGCCGCAGCCTGCAGGTGAAGTCGCACCTCATCGCTCAGCAGGAGAAGGCCAACGAAGACCTCATCCTCTCGTTCATGCCCGAGGGCATGGCGAGCCGCTACAAGCTCGGCGACGACGCGATCACGCAGGACAGCGACGACGTCACGGTGGTCTTCGCCGACATCGTGGGCTTCGAGGCACTCGCGCTGTCGATGTCGTCCGACGACGCGGTCGCGCGTCTCAACGACCTCATCCGGGCGTTCGACGAGGCGGCTGAGCGGCACGGCGTCGAACGCGTGCGCACCACACGGCAGAGCTACCTCGCCAGCTGCGGGCTCGCCACGCCACGGGTCGACAACGCGCGCCGTGCGGTCGAGTTCGCCCTCGAGCTCGACACGATCCTCGAGCGGTACTCGACGCAGCAGGGCGTGTCGCTGACGCTGCGAGCGGGGCTCGACTCCGGCAAGGTGACGAGCGGCCTCATCGGTCGTGCGCGGGTCGTGTACGACATGTGGGGCGATGCCGTGAACCTCGCGTTCCGCGTGCAGGGCGACTCCGACGAACCCGGCATCTACATCACCCAGCGCGTCGCCGAGCGCCTGCCCGACTCGATCACGACCCTGCCTGCGGGCGAGATCGAGACGCAGTCGGGCGGCCAGCGCGTGTGGAAGGTGCAGGCCCCGAGCGTCGTCGTGGCCGAGGGGTGAGGCATCCGTGGCCGATATCGTCTCGCAGCCGTGGTTCTGGCCCGCCGTCGTGGTCTCGGTGGGGCTGCCGCTCGCGCTCATCGGGCTGACGGAGTTCCACAACGCGCTCGCCCGGCGCGGCAGCCGCGCGGCGCCGATCGTGCTGATGGTGCGCAACTACCTCGTGCCGGTCGCCGGCATCCTGGTGCTGCTCAGCCAGCCGGGTGCGTGGGAGGGATCGGGCACCTGGCCGAAGGTCGTGTGGACGATCTTCGGGCTGCTCGTGATCGTCGTCACGATCAACGCCGTCAACCACCTCGTGTTCCACCGCGCCGAGAAGGGGTCATGGCGCGACCGCTTCCCCACGATCTTCAGCGACCTCATCCGGTTCGTCTTCATCATCCTCGGCATCGCGGCGGTGTTCTGGTGGGTGTGGGACGCCGACGTCGCCGGCGTGTTCGCCGCGCTCGGCATCACCTCGATCGTGGTCGGCCTCGCGCTGCAGAACGCGGTGGGGTCGATCGTCTCGGGTCTCTTCCTCGTGTTCGAGGCGCCGTTCGAGCTCGGCGACTGGATCGAGACCGGCGGCACGCGCGGGCAGATCGTCGAGGTGAACTGGCGCGCCGTGCACCTCGAGACCGGCAACGGCACGGTGATCATCCCTACGGCGGAACTCGCCGGCGGCTCGTTCGTGAACCTCTCGCGCAACCCGGAGCCGTACGCCGCGACCCTCGAGGTCGAGTTCGGCACCGATGACCCGCCCGGGCGCGTGCGCGAGCTGCTCGTGGCGGTGGCGCGGGACATCCCGCTGCTGTCGCCCGATCTCGAACCGTCGGCGGTGACCCTGGGCGGCTCGCGGTACGAGGTGTCGATCCCGCTCCGCACGCCCGGCGACCGCGCGGACGCCCTCGATGCGTTCGCGACCCGTGTCTGGTACGCCGCGCGCCGCGGCGACCTGCACCTGGACGGCGACCTCACCGACGACTGGCGCACGTCGGCGCGACTTCAGGATGCCCTGCGGCAGATCGCGCCGTCGCTGAGCCTCGCGCCCGGTGAGGCCGAGGCGCTCGCCGCTCACGCGCGCCTCGAGCGGTACTGCGCGGGGGAGTCCCTGCTGCGGCCCGGCATCGTGCCCGTGGAGACCCGCTTCATCCTCGCCGGCACGGTCGTGCTCGGCATCCCGACCGAGGACGAGGGGTTCGTGCAGGTGGGGATTCTGGCCGAAGGCGACGCCGTCGGCCTCACCGCGCTCTCGCGCACGCCGACCATCTCGCGAGCACTCGCCACGAGCGAGGTCGATGTCGTGGTCGTGCCGGTCGCCGCGCTCGACGACATCGTCCGTGCGCATCCCGTGGTCGCGCGCGAGATCGTCCGCGAGAGCGAGAACCGGCTCCGCCAGGCCGGCGCGGCGCTCGCCGCGGTCGGCGAGACGCTGCCCCGGGGCCGCTTCGTCGTCGGGTGAGGGCGCCTCGGCAGGTGGGAGCGCCTCGGTAGGCTGGAGTCCGTGCGGATCCGCCTCGACATCGCCTACGACGGCACGCACTTCCGCGGGTGGGCGCGTCAGCCCGGGCTGCGCACGGTACAGGAGACGCTCGAGTCGTCGCTCGCACGCGTCGTCGGCGGCGATCCGCGGCTCGTGGTCGCCGGCCGCACCGATGCGGGCGTGCACGCCACCGGTCAGGCCGCGCACGTCGACCTCGACGAGGCGCAGCAGCAGCGCATGCTCACCAGGCACGCGCGTCCGGCCGCCGGCGTCCCCACCGCCGAAGACCGCGCAGCCGCCCTCGCCGCCCGCATGACGGGCGTGGTGGGCGCGTACTCCGACGTCGCGGTCACGGGCTCGCGCATCGCCCCCGAGGGCTTCGATGCGCGGTTCTCGGCGGTCTGGCGCCGCTACGAGTACCGCATCGGCGACACCGTGACCGGCTACGACCCGCTCGAGCGCCATCGCACCACCTCGGTGCGGGCATCCCTCGATGCGGAGGCGATGGATGCTGCCGCTCGCGCCCTCATCGGACTCCACGACTTCGCCGCCTACTGCAAGCCGCGCGAAGAGGCGACGACGATCCGCACGCTGCTCGAGTTCGACTGGCACCGCGACGACGCCGGCGTGCTCGTCGCGAACGTCAAGGCCGACGCGTTCTGCCACAGCATGGTGCGCGCCCTCGTCGGCGCGTGCGTCGCCGTGGGTGAGGGCCGTCTCGACGTCGACGACGTCGTCGACATCCGCGACGCGCAGGAGCGCGTGCCCGAGGTCAAGGTGCTCGCGGCGCGCGGGCTCACGCTCACCGAGGTGGGCTACCCGGCCGACGATCTGCTCGCACAGCGGGCAGAGCAGACGCGCGCGCGGCGCGATCGCGAGTGACACCGTCCCGCTAGACTGACCGGACGTTTCCGGCGCGACTCGGGGGTTTTATGCGCAGGTGGAACCGGTTCGCCGGTGTCGTGACGATCTCGCTCGTGGGCATGGCGGCGCTCGCCGGCTGCGGGCCCGCGCCGTGGGAGGAGGGCGGAGGCGGGAGTACGCCGACCCCCACGTCGAGCGCCGTCCCGACCCCCGTGCCCAATGACCTGTCGGGCGGTGCCACCGAGCGCCAGCTCACCGCCGGCGCCGTCGCGGCGACGATCGACTACTGGTCGACGCTGTCGATGGACAAGTGGACGGCCGAAGCGGTCAAGCCCGTCAGCATCTCGCTGATCACGACCGTCACGCCGAACGACGGCCAGAAGGTGTACCTGCAGCGCGCGACCATGACGGCGATCCCCTCCACGCCGACGGGCGCGCTCGACGCCCTACAGCCGCAGGTCGACGCCGCGACGGTGAGTCCCGGCTACCTCGTGCTGGACCCGTACAGCTACTCGCAGACGTTCAACGTCGGCCCGGTGCCGGCCGAGGCGACCTCCGTGACGTTGCAGTTCAGCTACGACTTCCTGGTGCAGACGACGCCGACCTCGAGCGAGTACGCCAAGCAGACGGCGACCGACACGCTCACGGTAGCTCTGACTGACTGATCAGGCGGTTGACGATGGTGGCGCCGACGCGCTCCCATCGGTCGCCGCCCTTGCCGCTCGCGACCCGTGCGGCCTCGCGGCCGGTGTACACGAGGGTGTCGAGGTCGTACCCGAGCACCGAGACCGGCGCCCAGCCGGCGCTCGCCGTGGGCCGGATGGGGAGCGCGCCGTGCACGTCGAGCAGTGTCACGCGCTCGAGGGTCGCGCGCAGCAGATCGCGCACCACCGCATCGGGGCGGGGCACGAGCACCACGACGGCGCCCGCCGAGGGCGATCCGACGTCGGATTCGGCCGGGAACGCGGCGCGCACCTCGTCCTCGAGTCGCTCGGACAGGGTCGCGAACGCGGCGGCGCCCGCGGTCTGGCGGATGTCGGCGGCGTCGTCGAGCCCGAGATAGACGACCGACCACGGCTCCGAGGTCTTCTGCGCCCGCGCGAGGCGGTCGCCGGCGGTCCGCTCGAACTGCTGCCACGCCGTCGAGACGGCCGCGGTGCGGCCGAGCCCGCTGTCGCGGGCCGTGGTGCCGACCACCGCGACCAGAGCGCAGGCCACGTACACCAGCATCCCGACCGACGAGATCAGCCGCACGAGCTCGAAGTCGTCGCCGCCCGATGGGGGGTAGACGAGGCCCGCGATCAAGGTGCCGACGCCGGTGACGAAGAACGCGATCGACACGATCACGAGCGGCAGCAGCAGGCGGTCGTGGCGGCGCGATGAGGAGCGCGCCCAATCGAGCACGAAGAGGCCCGCGAACACGGAGGCCGCGAAGAAGATGGTGCGGTACGCGACGGTGAACCACGCCAGGTCGTCGACGATCGCCAGCGAGAACGCCGACACCGCGGCCATGGCCGCTCCCGCCCAGATGTGCGGACGCAGCCCCCACGCCGCGCGGAAGCCCGACCACAGGAATGCCGGTGCTCCCATCAGTGCGCCGAGCGACGCGCGACGGAGCTGCTCGATGCCGGCGACGTCGCCCGCGACGACGCCGTAGGTGGCGAGCATCGCGAGGGTGAAGGCGATGCTCCAGTAGAGCGTCGGGAGTCCGGGCCGCACGAGGAACGCGATGCCGATGGTGAGCATCGTCGCCAGGGTGGTGATCACCGCCTGGGCGATGCCGAGGTCGACGCCTGCTCCGGCGATGAGGTCGGTCATGCTCGCCCTTCTGTGTCGCGCCGGGCGTCCGGCCGCGCGGCCGCATCCCCGGCCAGCTCGCCCGCCAGGGGCAGGCGGATCGTGATGGTGGTGCCCGCGCCCGGCTCGCTGTCGATCGACAGGGTGCCCCCGTGCGCGAGCACGATGTCGTTGCTGATGCCGAGTCCGAGCCCGGTGCCGCCGGACTTCTTCTTGGCCTCCTCGGTGCGGAAGTACGGCGTCAGGATGTTCGGGAGGTCGTCCGCGGCGATGCCGATGCCGGTGTCGGCGACCGACAGCACGACGTGGTGGTCCTCGACGGCCCCGGTGATGCGCACGCGGCCGTCGCGCGGCGTGTACTTGATCGCGTTGCTCACGACGTTGTCGACGACCTGCCGCAGCCGGAACCCGTCCGCCGTGATCGGAAGGGCCTCGTCGGCGCGCACGTCGATCGAGATGTCGCCCGAGACCGCGGTCGGGCGGAACGAGGCGACCGATTCGAGCAGGATCTGGCGCAGGTCGATGTCGTCGACCTCGTCGCGGGCGGTGAAGCCGCGCTTCGAGGTCGTGCCCAGGCTCTGGATCATCGTCAGCATGCGGTCGCTCGCCGCCACGATCGACTCGAACCGCTCGCGGGTGCGCGGGGTCAGGTCGTCGAGTTCGAGGGCGAGTTCCGCATTGCCGATCATCACGGTGAGGGGGTGCTTCAGCTCGTGCGACGCCATGGCGGTGAACCGCTCCCGCTCGCGCTGCGCGTAGGTGAGGGCCGTCACGTCATGCACGAGGAGAAGGATGCTGGATCCCTCGTCTCCGCCGGCGGCGAGGCGCTTGGCGGTCACCGTGAGCGCACGCCACTCGCCTTCCGCGGTGAACAGCCAGACCGAGGCATCCGTGAAGGTGTCTCCGCGTGCAGCGCGTGCGAAGGGTCGCTCGGAGAACGGCACGGGCATGCCGCGCCGCCCGGTGTACTCGACGGAGCGGGCGGGCAGCGTCGGGTCGAGCGGGTCGAGCCCGTACAGGCGTGAGTAGGCGTCGTTGACGGCGAGCACGGACCCGTCCTCGGAGATGCGCGCGATGCCGGTGTCGACGCCGTTGAGGATCTCGCCGGTGCGGCGCTCCTGATCGGCGCGGCGCGTGTAGGTCGCGGTGAGACGGCCCGCCTGACGTCGCAGCAGGTGTCGCAGCGCGCGGGTCCGGCGGAGGGCGAGATGGGCGGTGATGCCGATGAAGGTCAGCGACAGCAGGACGACGAACACCCGCAGCGCCGCGAGATTGCTGGATGCGATCGCGGAGTCGACGAGGAGGATGAGCCCGATCATCGCGAGCATCGCGGCGAGGGCGGTCGTGCGGAAATGCATCGCGACCCACATCACCGGGAACGCCCAGAGGTAGCCCAGGCGCAGCTCGGTCCCGCTCGACATCAGGCCGATGGCGATCGCGTCCGCGAACGGCACCGCGAGTACGGCCCAGGGGGGCAGGCGCGACCACGGCAGAGACAAGGTCGCCAGCGTGAGGATGACCACGAGGAGCGTGCCGAGCAGGAAATTCCAGCGGCCGAACATCTCGGGCTGCAGCACCATCACGAGGATCGCGGTGATGAGCACGGACGCTGCGAGCACGAGCTGCGTGAGCCAGATCGACCGGGTGCGGCCGTCGGGCGCGCCCACGACGAAGGTCGATCGTGCAGCCCCGGTAGCCATAGGCCGATTCTATTGACCCGGCCACCTGGCATTTCGGCGCCGGGCCGACAGTCGGCAAACGCTCTCTTGCGGATGCCTTGCGCAAACCTTGCGGTTGCGTTCGCGGTCTCTCGGAGGGACCTTGCGGTCGGTGGGAGAAGCTCTTCATGTGCCGGAGACACCGGCCGAGGATCCGAAAGGCGACGAACGTGACCGAGATCGTCCCCC
This sequence comes from Microbacterium sp. PRC9, assembly GCF_031844125.1. Classification (NCBI taxonomy): domain Bacteria; kingdom Bacillati; phylum Actinomycetota; class Actinomycetes; order Micrococcales; family Microbacteriaceae; genus Microbacterium; species Microbacterium sp. PRC9. Next base: position 771,987 of record NZ_JAUZUR010000001.1, on the reverse strand, counting down.
TCACCCGCAGCCAGCGCACCCACCGCGCGGAGCCGGCAGCTGCACTCGAGGATGTCACGACCGTTCACGGATTCGCCGACGACTTCGAGGCCGTCCTCGACGACACCTCGGTGCACCGCTCGACCATCGGCTGCGTCATCCCGGCGTACAACGAGGAGGAGTCGATCGCCCAGGTGATCGAGTCGCTGCTCGGGCAGACCCGCGTGCCGGACGTGATCCACGTCGTCGTCAACAACACGTCCGACGCGACCGTCAAGCTCGCATCGCAGTACGCCGGCCCGCACGAGGTCGTCACCGAGCTCGGCGAGCAGTTCACCGAGGTGTTCGTCCACGACATCGGCAAGAACCCCGACAAGAAGGTCGGCGCGCTCAACTACGGCTACACGCTGGTCGAGGGCTACGACTACCTGCTCGGTGTCGACGGCGACACGGTCGCGGACGCGAAGGCGGTCGAATACCTCGAGGCCGAGGCGACCAGCGACACCCGCATCGGCGGCATCTCGGCGATCTACTCGATCGACGACAAGCCGATCAAGGGCGCTCTCGCGAAGTTCCTCACGACCGGCCAGCGCTCGCAGTTCGCGGCGTTCAACCTGCACAACCTGCTCCGCGGCCGCAACATGGCGGTTCTCGGCGGCCAGTTCTCGATCTTCTCGACGCACGCCCTGCGCGACGTGATGAAGGAGAACCACCAGTCGACGCCGTGGGTGAAGGACTCCGAGGTCGAGGACTCGCTCCTCTCGCTGCAGATCAAGAGCGCCGGCTACCTCACCAAGATCAGCCCGTTCGCCCGCGCCGACGTCGGCGGCATGACGACCCTCCGGGCGCTCGACGCGCAGCAGGTCAAGTGGACCTACGGCGCCATCGAGCTCATGTGGCCGGGTCAGCGCGGCGACACCAAGGGGCAGCCGTTCCACCCGAACCTGCGCGTCCGCTGGCTCGAGCACTTCGACATGCTCATGAACATGTTCGTGCGCATCGCATTCGTCACGCTGCTCGCGGCGTCGCTGTCGATCGGCGCGTTCGTCTTCTCGTACTGGTGGCTCATCCCGCCGGTGGTCGCCATCGCGCTCAACACCCGCATGGCGCTCACGATGCACAACCGCAACGCGCGCGATGTGCTCTTCGGCCTCACGCTGGTGCCCGCCGAGATCTACATGTGGATCCGCTGCAGCCACTTCGTACGGTCATGGACGCGATTCCTGTCGCGCAAGAAGGTCGACAACTGGGCGATGCAGGCCAAGGCCGAGCGCGGCGGCGGCTTCGGCCACTGGACGCCGCTCATCCTCGCGATCGGCGTCATCGTCGCGATGGTTGCGATCTGGATGATGCTGCCCGTGATGGTGCAGTCCACCGTCCTGTGGATCGGCTGGCCGATCGTCGGCGTCGTCACGGTGCTGCAGACGCTGTCCATGTTCTTCAAGCTCATCCGTCGTCAGCACGGATACAAGGTCTGACCCGAACCCGAATCGGGTCGGAACTGGGGAAAGCGCCGAGGCTGGGGAGCACGGCGCGGGGGAGGAGGTGAGGGGCCCGTCTGGGGGAGAGGCGGGCACCCTCACCGACATCGCACGGCGGAGGCATCCGCTCTGTCTGGGGCAGAGAGGATGCCTCCGCCGCTGTCGGTTCGCCGCGCGGGTGTCAGCTCTCCGAGGTCAGCCGGTATCCGACGCCGCGCACGGTCTCGATGTAGCGCGGGTTGGCGGCGCTCTCGCCGAGCTTGCGCCGCAGGTTCGTCATATGCGCTTCGACCGCACGCTTGTCGGCGTCGCCGACGAAGTAGCTCGTGACGTACGATTCGCCGCGCAGCACCAGCGTCAGATCGGCCTTGCTGCGCACGCGCCGCTTCGACTCGAGCAGCGTCGCGAGCAGGTCGAACTCGGTCCGCGTGAGGTCGAGCTCCTCACCGCCGATGAGCACGATGCGGTTCTCGGGGTGCAGCCGCAGGTCGCGGTGCGTCAGCCATTCGCCGTCCGTGTCGACGACGGCGGGGACGGATGCTGCGCCCGCAGGCACGATCACGGTCGCGGGCGTTGCGAGGTCGCGGTCCTCGATCGCGGGCGCGGTCGGCACCGCGGTGGTGTTCGGCCGCGTGCCGGGGAACGACGGACCGACGCTCCCCTGCGAGGGCGCGGCGGGCGCGGTGACGGCGCGCTCCGCGTCGGTGGTCCGGCGCCGCATGAGCGCCTCGACGCGGGCGCGGAGCTCGCGCGGCCGGAAGGGCTTGAGGAGGTAGTCGTCGGCGCCGGCGCCGAGCCCGGCGATCACATCGGCCTCATCGTTCATGCCGGTGAGCATGATGATGTACGTGTCGGACTGGGCCCGGATGCGCTTGGCCGCTTCGATGCCGTCGATGCCGGGCATGTTGACGTCGATGGTCGTCAGCACCGGCTGGTAGGTGAGCACTGCCCGCACGCCGTCGATGCCGTTGCCGACCGAGACCGTCGAGAACCCGGAGGACTCCAGGACCTCCGCCAGGACGTGGCGGATCTCCTTGTCGTCCTCGATGATGACTGCTGTCTTCAGCTCGTCAGAAGGGGTGCTCATGCGTGCGTACTCTCTGGGACGGTGGAACCGGACATGCGCCGATTGCCGACCCCAGCCGCGGCCCCCGACGCATGCGCAAAGTACTCCCGATGCTACACAACCGCGGGAAGGCCTGGTCGGAGCTCAATCCGTGACGACGTCCCGGGTGAGCTCGACGGCGGCCTCCGGCCACCACTGTCCGGCCGCCGGGCCGCCGTTGCAGTCGCCGTCGCTCTCACCCGGCGGTTTGACCCAGAGGTTCGTGTCGACGACGTCGTCGCCGATCGTGCCGCCGGGTTCTCCGACGAGACGCCCGGGCGGGTTGCACCACTCGCCGTTCGAGCCCGCGCCGTTGCGGCCGGTGTCGATGATCGCGTGCAGGTCATCGAGGCGGCTCGCGACGTCGTGGGCGTAGTCCACCTCGTCGTCGGTCGCCTCGAAGTTCGACACGTTGGTGACGAAGCCACGGATGCTTCGGCCACCGTCGCCGCGGGACGCGCGGTCGACGCGGCCGATGAGGTCGGCCATCTCCGCCGGGGCCAGCCAGTTCGAGTGTCCGCCGTCGACGTAGATCCAGGTGCTCTCGGCGGCGAGCGCCTCGACCGCGGCGCTCAGCTGCTCGACCCGCTCGTCGACGTTTCCGCACTCGGGCGCGAGGGCGAGGCTGTCGGGCTCGAGGATCACGATCGGCGACGTGTCGGCCGCCTCGCGCAGGGCGTCGCCGATCGCGCGCGTCCACTCGAGGTACGCGTCGCCCTCGAGGCCGCCGGCGGAGTGCCCGCCGCAGTCGCGCTCGGGCAGGCCGTAGACGACGACAGCGACGCGCGCGGACTGGTCGCGCGCCTCCGCGGCGAGGCCCGCGATGCGCTCGCCCACGACGTCGACGGGGTCGCCCTCCGGCGTGAGCCAGACGGCAGTGGGCTGTTCGCTCAGATATCTCGCCGCAGCCTGCTCGGGGCTGCCGTCGGCCGCACGGGTCGCAGCATCCGTCGCCTTCGAGAGGTCGGAGGCGACGATCTTCGTGCCGCGCGCGGGCGGCTCGGGCGACTGACCGCGCAGGAGGACGACGGCCGCGACGGCGGCGACGACCGCGACGACGCTTGTGATCGCCAGGATCGTGATGGTCCGTCGCGACGTGGGCACGAAGGCGAGCCTACGAGAACTCCGCCGCGGCGACGTGCCGCGGCGTGTCGTCTCAGGCCGTGCGCGGGCGGGGGCTCCGTACGCGCGCGGCGGATGCGGTGCGTCCGGTCGCGAGTGCGCCACGGCGGGCGGTGCCGCCGCGCTTCGACCCGACGAGCTGCAGCAGGGCGGCCGCCAGCGGGCTCGCCGACGTCGCCTCCGCTTCGAAAGCACTCGCGACGACGGATGCTGCGCGCTCGAACTCCTGCGCCTTCAGGACGGCCGCGCGGCGCTCGGCGACGACGCGGTCGGCGGCGGCGTACTCGGCCCGGAGGCGCTCGCGCTCGGACTCGTCGAGCCCGGGTCGCCGCGCGGTGCGCTCGAGGGCCTCGGCGGCGCGGGAGCGCAGCGCGATGCTGCGGTGCAGCTCGCTTTCGGCGGTCTCACGGGCGAGGCGGCTCGCATCGAGGGCGTCGGCGAGCTCGGCGCGGACGGTCTTCGGGGATGCAGCGGTCATGGGGTCCTCCAGGATCGGGGTACGGGTTCACGCTCGGATGCCGTGAACCGGCACACCACTCAAGAGCCGCAGCATCCGGTTTTCGTACATACGAGCTTCCTGTCAAGGCCATCCGCTCGCCACGTCGGCGGAATAGGCTGTGGTCGTCATGAAGGTCATCTCGTACAACCTGCGCAAGCACCGGGCGGCGGGGGAGCTCGCCCACCTGGTGGAGCGCCATGGCGCCGACGTGCTGTGCCTCCAGGAAGCGGACACGTCCGACATCCCCGAAGAGATCTCGGGGCTGCGGCTCGCGGACTCCACGCAGCGCAATCGCCTCGGGCTCGCCGTGTACTACCGCGAGAACACCTACCGCGCCGTCGAGGTGCGGGCGCTGGCGCTGAAGAAGTCGCTGCACGACCGCGTGCTCAAGCCCGCCGAAGAGCGACTGCTCGGCGTCCGGCTGCACGACATCGACGAGAACACCGACCTCATCGTGGCCTCGTTCCACGCCGCGCCGCTCACGGCGCTGAACTCGCTGCGCCGCCACCAGATCCGCACCGCGCTCGGCGAGCTGCAGCAGCTCGGCGAAGGACTGCCGGCGCTCATGGTCGGCGACTACAACTACCCGGTGTTCAAGGAGCGGCTGGGCCAGCACATCCGCGAGCAGGGGTACGAGCTGAACCTGTCGGACTCGCGCACGTACACGCGCTACCGCTTCTTCCGCGGCCACTACGACTTCGCGACCTCGATCGGCTTCGAGATCGACCGCGTGCGGACGCTGCCGCAGGGCCTCAGCGACCACCTGCCGATCCTCGTGACCGCGCATCCCGCGGCCGGGGTGCGCCGCGTGGTCGAGATCGCCGATCCCGAGACGGCCGCGGCGGGCAGCGGCGCCGCTTAGAGCAGCGACGGGTCGGGGTCGCTCCACTTCTCGATCCCCTGCACCACCCAGAACACGAAGAACAGCGCGAGCGCGATCGCTTCGACGATGAGGACGATGGGGATGCCGGAGCCGCTCGCCTGCGGCAGCAGCACGACGTACGCCACGAGCACCAGCACGAGCCCCACGGCGATCGCGGTGTACAGCACACGGAACGCCGGGGCCGGAGGCGGACCCTGCCGGGGGAACGCGCTGCGCACGGCGACCGCCGCGAACAGGGCGAAGAAGGCCGTCGTCGCGATGAAGTGCGCGTTCTGCAGGAACGCGTCTCGCGCGAACGCCCAGGTGAGGCCCGTGACGGCGAGCACGACGGCCGCGATCAAGAGCGACGGCCACACCGCCCCGAGCGAGACCTGGCCGAGCGCACCGAGCAGCAGCGCGACGAGGAGCAGCAGCATCCCGAGCACGAGGTAGACGACGACGCCGTTCGCGACGTCCGCCTCGTACGCGGGCGGGAAGCACCGCCCGGTGCACGGGACGTCGACGCCGGGCACGGCGCCAGCGGCGAGAGTCGTCGGCACCAGGGCGATGAGCGGCGCGAACAGTGCGGCCGCATCGAGGAGGGCTCGCTCGGCACCCCGCCCCGACAGCGCGAACAGCGCGAGAGAGACGGCGATCAGCGCGCCGACGAACACGTCGCGTGCCGGCGTGTAGAAGTAGTCGCTGATGGATGTCAGCCAGCCGAACGTCGTCGCCGCCTGGGCGATGGCGACGAAGATCGCGATGACGGTGCCTGCCAGCCCGATCCGCAGGTAGCGGTAGGTCCGCTCGAGCGACGTCGACGCAGCGGAGGCCATGGCGATCACGATAGCGGTCGGCCCCGACGACGGCGCCGAGCGGACTCGCGGGTGGTCGCCGCTCCACCCCACGGGCCTGGTCCGCGCAGTCGCTGCGAGCTCAGCGGGTGTCCGCCCCGGCGTAGTCGCCCTGGTACTGGTAGCCGTAGTAGCCGCCGTCCCTGCGCGGCACGCGGTTCAGCACGACGCCGAGCACACGGGCGTTGGCCTTGCCGAGGTTCGCGAGCGCCTTGTGCAGCATGTCGTACGTCGTCTTGCCGGCGCCGACCACGATGAGCGCTCCGTCCGCGGCGGTCGTGAGGATCGCAGCATCCGTCACCGGAAGGAGAGGCGGGGAATCGATGATGACGAGGGCGTGCTCGGTGAGGCTGCTCACGAGCGCCTGCATGCGGTTCGAGCCGAGCACTTCGCTGGGGTTCGGCGGGACGCGGCCGGCGGTGATGACGGCGAGGTTGCGGCTCGCGCCGACGTTGTGCACGACGTCGTTGAGCTCGGCGCGTCCGGCGAGGACGTCGGTGAGTCCGGCGCCGTCGGGCAGGCCGAACACCGTCGAGACCATCGGGCGGCGCAGGTCTGCATCGAGCAGCACGACGTGGCGACCGGCGGCCGCGAGGCTCACGGCGAGGTTCGCGGCCATCGTCGACTTGCCGTCGCCGGGCAAGGGGCTCGTGACGACGATCGCGCGGGGCGGGTTGTCGACGTCCATGAACTGCAGGTTCGTGCGTAGCTCGCGCATCGCCTCGGCGAGCGGGGCGGAGGAGGAGTGCTGGCTCTCGAAGTCGGCGAGGCCGCGCGCGACGCTGAGGCCCTTGTCGACCGGAAGGGTTCCGACGACGGGAACGCCGGTCTCGCGCTCGATGTCGCGCGGATCGCGCAGGCGCCGGTCGACCACGTGGCGCACGACCGCGTAGCCGATGCCCAGGGCGAGCCCGACGAGGGCGCCGAGGGCGAGCGCGAGGCGCACATTGGGCGACGAGGGCGCCGTGGGCAGGCGGGCTGAGTCGCCCGTGACGAGCGTGACGGCGGCCGTGCCGGTCTCGTCGGTGCCCTCGACGGCGTTGATCTGCTCGACCATGCATCCGAGCCACGACTCGGCGAGGTCGCGGGCCTCTTCGGGGCTCGATGCGTTCGCAGTGACGCGCACGATGACGGTGTCGAGGGGGTTCGAGACGTCGACGCGGGTGACCAGGGATTCGGGCGTCGTGTTCAGGCCGAGCTCGTCGATCGCGCACTCTGCGACGGCGCGCCACGATCCGAGCTCGACGTACGAAGTGACCTTGCTGCGGGCGAGCTGGTCGCCGACGAGGGATGAGCCGGTGTCGGAGCCGGCGTTGGTCGCCGTGACGATCCCGCTGGCGTTCGCCGTGTAGACCTTGGGCTGCAGGGCGGTCCATCCCCACGCCACGGCCACGCCCAGGAGAGTGAGGATCACGATGGCGAGCCAATGCGCTCGCAAGATGCGCAGGTAATCCCGCAGCTCCATGGGCCCCCTCCCAGTCCCCCGTACACTACCGCGTGTGACCGGCAACCTCGTGATCGCTGCCCTCGGGGTGCGGGTGGGCATCGTCTGCGACGGCCTGGATGCCGATGCACGGGCCGCTGTCGAGCAAGCGTGGACGGATGCTGCGACCACCGGTGTCGCCGACATCGAGGTGGTCGCGGACGCGGGTGGCAGCGTCCGCTCTCTGCTGTCGTCGCTGTCTCAGCGCGTGACGCTCGCGGCGATCGAGGCCCAACGTGGACGGCTGTGGATGCTGCACGCCGCCGGCATCGCCCTGCCCGACGGTCGGGTGGTCGCGCTCGTGGGCCCGAGTGGGCGGGGCAAGACGACGGCGTCGCGGGTACTCGGCGAGGCGTACGGATACGTCTCGGACGAGACGGTGGCCGTCGACTCGTCGGGTCGCGTGCACCCGTACCGCAAGCCGTTGTCGATCATCGAGCCGGGCGAGTCCGAGAAGGCGCAACGCTCGCCGTCGGTGCTGGGTCTGGGCCCGCTGCCGGATGGTGAACGGCAGCTCGCGGGAATCGTGCTCCTCGACCGGCGCGAGGGCCTCTCAGGGGCGGTCGTCTCGGACGTCGACCTCGGCGATGCGCTCGAGGAGCTGGTCGCTCAATCGAGCTATCTCACGAACCTGCCTGCACCGCTGCGCACGATCGCCGCGCATGTCGCGTCGGTCGGCGGCGTGCGTCGGGTTTCCTACACGGATGCTGCGGCCCTCGTCTCGGTGCTCCCCGAGCTGGCCGTGGAGTCACCGTCGCGACCGCGGGTGTCGAAGCCGGTGTCTCTGGGCGGTTCGGCTGTTGTCGGTTCGTCCCCGGATCGGGTAATCCGTCGCGTCGCGCCGCTGGACGTATTGCCGCTCGTCGATCCCGATCGTCTCGCCCTCCTCCACGTCGACGCCGACCACGCCGGCACGGTGCGCGTGCTGGCGGGCATCGCTCCCGCGCTGTGGCGCGCCGCCGACGGCGTCGGTCTCGAGGCGTTGGTGGATGCTGCGATCTCCGCCTACGGCGCTCCTGGGGATAAGGACGCCACAGTCGCCGTCGAAGCCGCCGTCGATGAGCTGGTTGCGGCCGGCGTGCTGAAGGTCTCGTCGCCGGCGAAGGCTTCGGTGCCGGCGTTGTGGCGCATCCACGACGATGTCGCCTGGACGGGCGAGTCCTCGCGCGTGGTGGTGCTGGCGCTGGCGAATCCCGCGGCTTCGCCGCTGGCCCTCGAGGGTTCAGCGGCGCTGATCTGGGTTGCCCTCGCCGCCGGTCCGGGGTGCTCCGACGACATCGTCGCGCGCGTAGCTGATGCGGCGGAGGTCGATCATGATGCGATCCGCCCCGACGTCGAGTCGTTCCTCGGAACGCTTCGCGATCAGCACCTTGTGTTCACCGGCTGATTTCGCTCAGGGAGTTGCCGGCTCGCTGGGGTGCTGAGCGGTACTACCACCCGTGAGCACGGTGGTGCTCTGAACGGAGGCGGCGGCAGCGGTGAACACGATCGACCCTTGCCCCACGAAGTCACCGGATCCGGTGTAGACGCCGCGGATCGCTGTGGTGCCGCCATAGGCGACGTATTGTCCGGCCGCCGGGACGTGGATAAATGAGCCGCTGCTCCCTCCCGATACAGATGCCGGGCCTTGCCATCGTGAGTCCGCGTCGGTGCGGGTGAACGTGTAACCGGGCGGCACGCTGACGACCATGGTGAGCGTACCGGTCGGGCTCACGGGGCCAGATAGCGGTTCGTGGAAGATATAGCCGCCGACGTCTTGCACCGTGTTCGTGAACGATGACGCGACGAGTCGGCTGGTCTGGAGCGATGCCGCAGCAGCCGGAACGGCGGCGGCGACAACAAGGGCCGGCGCAGTCCAGGCGCCGATGCGGAGCAGCTCGCGGCGGTCGAGTTGAGATCTCAGTGGCGCGATTACAGAACGTTCCATGGTTCCCCCCCCGGAGCCCATCAGACAGTATGTGGGTCGACGCCTTCGTCTCGACCTGGTGGTCTATCACCACAATAAGAGAAGCGACCGCAACCGGACAAAAGCGTGAATCACAGGGATCCCCACCGCGTTGCGGGCCACAGGATCGAGAGGATCTTCCGACGATCCCATCGCGGGTCGCCCATCGCCAGCATCCGGTATGCGGGCTCTGGGTCCGACGCCGCGTCGCGGAGTCTGAAGATCCCGCGCGGCTATCACGCGTTTCGCGTTTGCGGGATGAGCCTGATAGATACGGTGAGGCTCGACGTGGCGTTGTTCTTGATCGGCACGGAGAACCTCGCGTTGCCGCCGTGCGTGGTTGGAATGGCCAGAGTCAGCAACGTGGCGGTGTCCACGGACGCGCTATCCGCAGGCGCCGCAGCAGCCAGTACCACTATGCCCGCTGCCCCGGTCGCCGACCTTCAGCAGCTTGGGGTCGATCGTTTGCTCAGCGCAAGCGTGTCGGTGACTGTGTTCCCCCAGAGACCGTCGTGGCTGACGGGCGCGCCGTCGCGCACCAAGGGAGAGGCGCGAGATGGCACAACCACGACGGCGCCGGCGGCGGCGCTACGAGATCGGGCAGGAGCCGTGGCTGCTTCGCGAATACGGCGGGGCGCCGATGTGGCTCATCTGCGTCGCAGCCGTATTCCTCGTGGCGGTCGCCGCGATGTGGTTCGTCATGGGGTGAGCCGGCGGCGGTGGGTCCACACGGCCCGCACTCCCGCAGGGGCGGAACGGATGCCGCGTCCCCACCGCGCGAGCCGCGCACGCGTCCGCCCGCGAAGAGTGTCGACCGTCTCGGGCCGGGCAACCAGCAGGTCAGGCCTGGTGGGCCAGACCGCGCGCCACAGGATGCGCGGGCGCTGAGTCCACCGCGCGCGCCGGAGCGCCAGCATCCAGAAATACGAGCCGTGCGAGCCGGCGGTCACCCGCTCGCGCCAGTCGCGCAGGTCCGGCGACGCCAGCTCTGCGGCCGAAGGCTCGACGGCGACCCCGAGCCGAGGCAGCACCGTCTCGAGGGTCGCCACGCAGCCGGTGTCGCGCGCGAGCACACCGAGATCGGCTCGCTCCTCGTCGGTGAAGGGTGTGCGCACCAGTTGCTCGAGCTCGTCGAGGTGGCGGGGCTGGATCGTCGCACCCCGCAGCGAGTGCAGGCCGAGCACGAGCGCGCCGGCGACCTTGTCGAGCGCGAGGCAGTCTCGGTGCGCAAGCTGCAACGTCCACCGGTGCCGCCAGAGCGCCTCGAACACGTCGGCGGGATCGGCGAGGAACCCCGGAAAGAAGTTGTGCACATCCAGATCGCATGGCCACCCGTTGTGCAGAAACGTCACGGAGTGCAAGGTGGTGAGCTCGCTGATCAGCCCGCCGGGCCGTTTCGTCCACCCGGACTCCGCGATCGCCTCGCACAGCTCCTCGAATCGCGACGGCTCGACGAGCAGGTCGACGTCGGCCGACACCCGCTCCTCGCGGAGGCCGTGGAGGTGCAGCGCGGGCCCCTTGATGAGCACGGCACGGATGCCTCGCCTCTCGGCAAGTGCGCACACCCAGGCGGCAGCGAGCTCGTCGGCCTCGTCGAGGCGCAGCAGAACCGTCGCATCGGTCGAGACATCGGTGGGCACGGGCCCCACGATAACGGGGGTTTCAGGCGGCGAAGTCGTAGCGGGCGCGCCCGCCGAGGCGTGGAGTGCGCGCGGGGTCGACGTAGGCGGGTGGGATGAGCCACACCTTGGCTTTTCGACCGGTGCCTTCGACCTGTATGTCCCACCCGTTGTCGTGTATGCGGTGGTGACACGATTCGCAGAGCAGTACGCCGTTGTCGAGGTCTGTCGGGCCGGCGTCTCGCGCCCACCAGCGGATGTGATGCACCTTCGTGAACTGGGGCGGAAGCCCGCACCCGCCGCACCCGCCGTCGCGCTCGCCGAGGGCGAGTTTCTGGGACCTGGAGTAGAGCCGCCGTTCGCGACCCCAGTCGAGGATCTCGCTGTCGCCGCCGAGCACGACGGGGATCACCGAGGCGCTGGACGCGAGCTTGCGGGCCGCGGAGGCCGAGATCGGAGCGTCGATACCGTCGATCTCGGCGGTGCCGATGCCCTCGCGGAGGGTCTCGAGGTCCATGCGCACGACCACGGTCACCCCGTTCAGGGGGAGGTCCTTCTCGTCACAGCCGAGGACGTGCTCGCAGATGCTCACGAGCGCGTCGGCCTGCATCTGCGGGATCGTGCGGCGCTCAGCATCCGTCGTCTCATCGAGCAGGAGCATCGCGGGCGCATCGGGCGCGGGTGTGACGCGGGCGTTCTGGGCGTCACGCTGGGCGCGGAGCTTCGCAGTGACCATGCCTTCGAGTGCGGTCACGACCGGCGCGCCGCTCACGGGGTCGAACTTGCCGTTGATGACGATCATGCCGGAGCGATCGCGGCGGATGGTCAGCGCCGTCTCGGCCGCCAGGTCCGCTTCGCGGGGCTCGACACCGTCAGGGTCGAGCCAGGCCTCGGCGCGGAGAATGAGCTTCGACAGGGCGTCGAGGGGGAGCCCGGCGGCCTGCGACACGAGGAGCTTCTCGGCCCGGTCGACCTTCTCAGCGCCGGCGCGGATCGCGACGCGGTCGAGCATGGCGATGATCGCCGACGCCGCCTGCGCTCCGATGCCGCCGTCGCTCAGCCCTTGTCCGACGTGCGGATGCCGGGCCGGCGCCTTGTCGCCGGAGAGGAGCATGCGCGGAGTCGTGGCCTCGCCGACCTTCACGAGCCGGGCGGCGTCGCCGGTGGTGGTGCCCAACGTCGCCGCGATGAACTGCGTGGGATTGCGGAAGCCCTGGATCTTCGCGAGGCTCTCGGGCCCGAGCTCGGGTCGTGACTGCCGCTGGATCTCGGACGCCACCAGCGCTTGAACGCTCTCGGCGAGACGTTTGCCGCGCCCGATCTGCTCGTTGAGAGCGATCAGCTCGGCCGGCGCGAGCGACGCGATGTCGCGCTCGTCGGGCAGGATTCCCCGCGCAACGTCGATCGCCTCGGCGAGGGACGACAGTGCGCTGGTCATGGATTCAGCGTACCGGAGACCCGCGTGAGTGTCAAAGATTTGTTCGAATGAATCCATTGATTCGTCTGATCGGCCGAGCCTGAACGAGACTGTCTGAAACCTGAAGTCTTCAGCTGATCCTTGCTCTCTCGGTGATCGGATCACCGGCCGCGCCTGCGCCGCGGTGGTCGAGCATCCGCTTCCAGCGTCCCTCGAGCATGGATGATCTTCAAGCTGAACCCGATCGCGAAATAGAACATCTGTTCCATTATCTTCCTCGTACTCTCGCTCCAACGCGGTGCCGAGTAGAATCGCCGCACTGCGCGGCAGTGTCGCGGCGCCCGATTGAGGGGAGCCCGCCATCACCGACGCACCCACGGTCGCGCCCGCGCAGCCCTCCACCGCGGCCGTCGCCACCCTCCACCTGCGTCGCGCGCAGGGGCGAGGCATCCGTCTGCTCATCATCTATGCCGTGCTGCTCGCGCTCATCGCGTTCTGGCCGACACCCGTGGATCGCGGAGCGTCGGGCCTGCTCGAGGCGATCACACGGGCGATTCCGTGGCTGACGTACGACGTCATCGAGACGACCGCGAACGTCGCGCTGTTCGTGCCGTTCGGGGTGCTGCTGGCGCTCGTGCTTCCGCTGCACCGCGGACTCGTCGTGCCGATCGCCCTCGCCACCACGCTCGTGATCGAGTCGGGGCAGGCGCTGCTCCTCTCCGAGCGCACGCCGAGCCTGCGCGACATCGTCGCCAACGTGCTGGGCGCCGCGATCGGCCTCGCGATCGTGCACCTGACGGAGCGGCGCAGGATTCCGGATTGACGGGTGCTGCGCCCTTCAGTGCGTCCGCAGGGAATGCCCCCATCCGGCGCTCTTGTGCGGGGGTATTCGTAGCGCTAGCATCCGGGCATCGATAGCCGGGGGGACGGCGATCGGTTCAGGTCCAGCGCGGAGGCGCGGCTGTTCGTCGTGCCACTTCGACCGGGGGGCGAGACCATGGACGACGCTCAGAAGAACGAGCCTGCAGCACACGGCGCCGATGCGGATGCTGCGGCAGCAGCTCCTCCAGCGCCCGCAGGTGCCATACCTGACGCTGCGCCGGCCAAACCTCACCCTGCGCCAGCCAAACCTGAGCCCGCACCGGCGCCCGCACCGGCACCCGCACCGGCACCGGCTCCCGCACCCCCGAAGCCGGTGCTGACCCTCGCCGCGGTCGTCGCGCCGAAGCAGCCGGTGACAGCGCCGACGCCGCTCACGGCCGTGCCGCCGGGCGCGCCCGTGAGGTTCACCGTGACGTCGGCAGTGGCGATTTCCGCTCCATCGCTGAGGTCCGGCAACGTGCCGATCGCCGCGACGTTCGCCAACTCGGCCCGCTCCGCCACGGCCACCGAATGGAGCGCGAACGTCGTGTTCACGGCGCAGCCGGACGGCGACGTCCGAGCCTCCGTCGGCGAGGGCGCTGACGAGGTCGTGTCGGCGCCGATGCGGATCACCCTCACCAGCGGTCCTGTCACCGGGCAGCCTCCCGGCGGCGGCGGCGGTGGAGACGTCGTCGGCCCTGCCGAGGTCGCGGTGGGCGAGTACGACGCCGACTTCGCGCGCCGCACGGGCGCGGTGTTCCGGGGGCTCGCCTTCCTGTTCGCGGGTCTCGCCGCCTGGATGCTCCTGTGGATCCTGCCGATGGGTGGCCTCGACGACACCGAGACCGACCTCACTGAGCGGGTCATCGCGGCGGCGAGCACTGTCGCCCTCGCCGCGGGGGTCATCGCGATCCTCGCGGGAGTCTGGATGGCACTGCTCGAGGCGAGGGGGCGACAGCGCGCTCGCGTTGCCATCGCCGCAGGCGGCTCGAGGGGCGCCGGAGGCCTGGGAATGAGCATCGCCGACGTCGAGAAGCTCGCGGCGGCGCTGAGCAAGGTCCGCGGAACGATCGCCGCCTTCGTCATCGGCGTGCTGCTGATCGTGCTCTCGCTGACGGCGCTCACCGTCGGTCAGGCCATCCCTGATCCGGCTCCGACGACTCAGACCGACGACGGGCAGTCGACAGGTGATGACGAATGAGCGAGGTGCACGCGGTGCTGATCGGTGTGGCTCAGCCGGCGCCCGTGCGCTGGTCCGAGGGTGACGGAAGGTTCGTCACCGCCACGCAGCCCTACCAAGAACACGATTTCCTCTTCGCTGCGCTGGACGGTGTCGGCAGCGACCTCACCTCGTACACGATGATGATCATCGACGCGGCCCCCGACGCGGTGATCTCGAGGCTCGAGACGCCCGAAGACACGACGCTGGCGGCAGTCACCGCCGAGCTCGAGAAGCACGTGCGTCGCGAGGATCCTTGCACCTGCTCGTCACTGGTGATCGTTCTCGTGGGTCACGGTTTCCAGGTCCAGACGTGGGATCCCGCTGAGCCTGACCGCATGGACGAGCTATTCGCGCTGTCCGACCTGCCCCTCATCGATGACTGGTGGGTGCCTTTCTGGCGGGAGGCTCGACGCGACCTCACCGCGACGATCGTGGTCGACTCCTGCCACTCCGAGACGATCGTTCGCGGCCTCTTCGTGCCCGATCCGGTCATCGTGCGAGAGCTGGTGAACGATGGGCCGCGTCGCGTCATCATCTCCGCCTCGATGGACGCCCAGCTCGCGTATGAGCATTCGATGGCGGGCCAGACCCAGGGCGTCCTCACCCGTGGGCTCGAGCTCGCGTGGGCCTTGCCCGATAACCGGGTGAGCTACGAAACCTGGTTCGCATCCGCGTCTTCGATCGTGAATCGGACGATCCTGCAGACCGCCGTCATGCGCATCATCGATCCCGAGCAGACCGTCCAGCTCGTCCCGCCGTTCACGACCGGAGCGCCGACCGCGTAGGTCGGGCAGAGCTTTCGCTCCTCCGCGAGCGACCGTCCGGCCCCGCCCCGATCACGAGCCCAGCGACGGTGTGCCGCGACCTACAGCGCGCGCGCCGCCAGCACCAGCTTCTCGGCGGCGCTGCGCGCGGTGGTGACGCGCTGTGCCGACATCGGGCTCGCGCCGTAGCCGGCGGCGGACTTCATGCCCACCAGGCGGGCGAGCGACGGGGCCAGCGATGCATCGGCCTTCTCCAGCAGAGTGATCGCCTCGGCGTGGTTGGCCGAGCTCGAGTATTCGCCGAGCTTCGCGCAGCAGATCGCGTCGGCCGCCGCGATGCCCGCGTGGACGTAGAGCGTGACGATGCTGTTGGGGCTGGCTTCGCCGAGCTCGCGAAGGTCTTCGGCGTCCTGCCAGAAGCCTTCGGCCTGCGCGAGTCGTCCTGCGCGATCGGCGGCCGTGCAGTCCTTCGTGCGCTGGTTCTTGGGCGTCATCGGCGTCCTTTTCTCCTGAGGGTCTTGCGCAGCCAGTCGGCGTCGTCGCTGAACGCGATGCCCTCGGCGGCGATGGTGGTCAGCAGTGGCTGGGTTGCAGCATCCGTCACCTCCTCGACGGCGAGGTCGACGATCCTGGTGTCGTTGCCGGTCCATGCCGTGGCGGCCTTCGTGAGGCGTGCCAGGTTGGCGCCCCACTCGTCGAGCGACGCGTCGTCGCGGCGGACGAGCAGGATGTCGAGGTCGCTGTCGGGGCGCATCTCGCCGCGGGCGGCGGAGCCGTAGAGGCTTGCGAACACGGGCGGCTCGTGCCAGGCGGCGACATGCTCGCGCAGTCGCGTCAGCAGCGCCTGCTTGAGCCCGGCGATCTGACGGACGGCGGATGCTGCGAGGTGATCGTCGTTGAGCGCGTAGGCGTTCGAGCGGCCGATGCCGTGGCTGACCACGATTCCCTGCGCGACGAGCCTCGCGAGAGAAGAACGGATGCCGACGACCGACCGTTCCGGGATCAGCTGGTGCAGCCGCGGAACGCTGAACTCGGCGTCGCTGGACGCGAGCACACGCAGCACGTCGCCGTCGACGCTCGTCGTCACGACGGTGAAGGGGCGTTGGATCTCCACGGAAGGAATTGTATCCCTAGAGACACTTTTCTGTCTCTAGGGAAGGAATTCCGTCTCTTCTGGGCTGCGTTCTCGAGCCCGGCCGCGTCAGCTGCCGAAGTACTCCCTCGCGGAGCGGGTGTAGAGCAGGATCAGACCGATGATCGACAGGATGCTGCCGCTGATGGCCGACCAGAGGCTCTCGCCGTTGAACATCCCGAGCACCTCGAGCACGATGTTGGCGATGAACACGATCGTCGCGATCGTGCGGGCGGTGTGGTTGCCGCGCCAGAGCCCGACGCCGACGGCGAGTGTGACGATGCCGATGATGAGGCTGATCCACCCGACGATCGCGGGCCACGTGATGAAGAGCCCGGCGATGATGACGAAGATCGAGCCGATGATCTGCAGGAAGCCCGAGATCCAGGCGATGATGGCAACGAGGGTGACGCCGAGCGGGCGCTGAGTCATGTCGTGTCCTCCGTGGCGAGACAGAAGTCGGCTGCGTGGGTCCACCGTATCGGTCCCCAGGGTGTTCGGCTCGTAGGATCGGATCCATGCTCGTCGGCCGCATCCGCCCTGTCGAAACCCGAACCGTCGATGTCGAGGGCGCCTCCCTCGAGGCCCTGAGTGCCGCCGTCACGGCGCAGCTGTCAGCGGGGTGGGTCGTGACCGACGTCCCGGCCGCGATGCCGAAGGGCTCGCAGCTGCTCACATCGACCGCGACGATGGCGCGCCGCGACGGCGTCGAACAGATCGAGGCGGACGACATGGCCGCGCTCGAGGCGAAGGTTCCTGAGGGCTGGCAGCTCCTCAGCGTCCACGAGCTCTGACGTCTACGGGCGTCCCATGCCGTAGTAGGTCCAGCCCGCCGCGCGCCAGGCGGCGGCGTCCCAGCCGTTGCGTCCGTCGATGGCGACGCGGCCGCGGGCGAGGGACGCAGCGTGTTCGGGGGTCAGTTCGCGGCGGTACTCGTCCCACTCGGTGACCATGATGATGGCGTCGGCTTCGCGGAGGGCTTCGTCGCGGTCTTCGACGTAGTTCAGCTGCGGGTGCAGGCGCTGCGCGTTCTCGATCGCGGCGGGGTCGGTGACGGTGACCCAGGCGCCGAGGCCGTGCAGGCGCACGGCGACGTCGAGCGCGGGGGAGTCGCGGATGTCGTCGCTATAGGGCTTGAAGGCCGCGCCGAGCACTGTGACGTTCTTCTTGAACACGGATCCGCCGAGCGCGTCGACGACGAGGTCGACGGCGCGGTCGCGGCGGCGCAGGTTGATGGCGTCGACCTCGCGGAGGAACGCGACGGACTCGCCGCGGCCGAGTTCCTCGGCGCGTGCGGAGAACGCGCGGATGTCCTTGGGCAGGCAGCCGCCGCCGAAGCCGATGCCGGCGCCGAGGAAGCGGCGGCCGATGCGGGCGTCGTGTCCGATGGCGTCGGCGAGCTGGGTGACGTCGGCGCCGGTGACTTCGGCGATCTCGGCCATGGCGTTGATGAACGAGATCTTGGTGGCGAGGAACGCGTTGGCGGCGACCTTGACCAGTTCGGCGGTCGCGAGGTCGGTGACGATGAAGGGCGTGTTCTTCGCGACGGCGGGGTGGTACACCTCGCGCAGCACATCGACCGCGGCGGCCCCGTCGACACCATCGGTTCCGGTACGGATGCCGACGACCAGCCGGTCGGGATCGATGGTGTCTTTCACCGCCCAACCCTCGCGCAAGAACTCCGGATTCCAAACGAGCGCTGCACCGACTGCCTCCACGCGGGGCGCGAGCCGCGTCGCGGTGCCGACCGGGACGGTCGACTTCCCGGCGACGACATCACCGGCGCGGAGGCAGGGAAGGAGCCCGTCGACGGCCGCGTCGACGTACGTGAGGTCGGCCGAGGTCCCATCCTTCTGCTGAGGAGTGCCGACGGCGATGAAGTGCGCCTTCGCACCGGATGCCTCGGCCATATCGGTACTGAATATCAGGCGTCCCGACTGGATACCGGCCGTGAGCAGATCTTGGAGATAGGGCTCGTAGAAGGGCGCCTCGCCGCGGGAAAGGGTCTCGACTCGATCCTCATCTATGTCGATGCCGACCACTTCGTGGCCGATCGACGCCATCGTGGCGGCGTGGACAGCGCCGAGGTAGCCGCATCCGATCACTGAAAGCCGCACGGTTCAGTGCTACCCGGGGCATCTGTCTGCCGGGCGTCTTGCGAGTGAACCGCCGGGTGCCGGTGAGAGAGGTCTGTTCGCGTCAGGAATGGGCAGGAGCGGATTTACGCGATCGGGCCCGCTTCTTCCGACCGATCGGCTTCTTCGAGCCGTCGAGCTCGTGCGTGGATCCGTAGGTGTACGCGCCGTAGCCGTAACTGTCCGGCCCGCGGGTAGGCAGCATCGTGACGACCAGCCCGAGCAGTTCGCCGCCTGCGGTTTCGAGGCTGCGGACGGCTCCGGTCAGGTCATGCTTCTTCGTCTTGCCGGACGCCGCGACCAGGATCACGCCGCGCGTCTTCTTGCTGAGTACCGCAGCATCGGTGACCAGCAGCAGTGGCGGAGCATCGATCAGCACGTAGTCGAAGTGCTCGGTGAGGGCGGCCAGTACGAGGTCCATCGCGGCCGACCCGAGCAGTTCGCTCGGGTTCGGCGGGACAGGTCCGGAGGGGAGGACGAAGAGCTGGCCGCGTCCCCATTTCTGGAGCGCGTCAGCGAGCTCGACTCGTCCGATGAGGACATCGGTGAGGCCCACGCCGCCCTCGATGCCCATGTAGTCGGCCACGCGCGGTAGGCGCAGGTCGCCGTCGACGAGCGCGACCCGGGCGCCGGTCTCGGCCAGTGCGATGGCGAGGTTGGCCGTGGTGGTCGACTTGCCCTCGCCGGGGCCGGCGCTCGAGACGACGAACGAGCGGGGCCCCCCTTCGACGTTGAGGAACTGCAGGTTGGTTCGCAGCGACCGGAACGACTCGGCGCGCGGACTGCGCGGATCCGCGTGCACGATGAGCGGTCGCTTCTGCGCGCCCGGGTCGTAGGCGATACCGCCGAGAAGTGGAGAGGTGGTCAGCTGCTCGATGTCGTGCAGCGTGCGTACGCGGGTGTCGAGCACTGTCCGGAGCACGCCGAGGCCGAGCCCGACGGCGAGGCCGAGGAGTGCGCCCAGCACGATGTTGAGCATCGTGTTGGGGCTCGATGGCCTGGTCGGCACCACCGCCGGCTGCACCGCCGTGACCTGCACCGGGCTGGCCGCATCGGGCGTCGCCGGCTGCTCGAGCGTGGTCTGCACGGCGTTGGCGAGGCTCGCGGCTGTCGCGTCCGCGATCGCCGCCGCCTGCTCTGGATCGGTGTCCGTCGCGGTGATGTCGATCATGACGGTGTTGAGAGGCGCGGATGCCGTGACCTGACCGCTGAGCTGGGCCGCGGTCATGTCGAGGCCGAGCTCTTCGATCACGGGATCAAGGACGAGGGCCGTGTTGACGACATCCACATAGCTGGCGACGATCTGACGCGCGAACGTGGTGCCCTGCACCAGGTCGCCGGTCGCGGCGCCCTCGGAACGCACCGAGACGTAGAGCTGCGTCGTGGACTGGTACTTGGGGGACTGCGCGAAGGAGTACGCGGCGCCAGCCGCTGCGCCGACGACGGCGAGCACCAGGATGATGATCCAGTTCTTGTGCAGGATCCTGATGTAGTCGCGCAGTTCCACGGGGTTGGATTTCCTTCGTCGTCAGGCGCGACCAACGGCAAGCGCCATCCGCAATTCTGTCACAGCGATGTGCTGCCGCCTGGGAGGCGGCTAGGACGCGGCGTGCGTCACACCGTAGGTGTATTGACCGTATGCGGTGCTGTCGGGTCCCTTGGTCGGAAGCTTGGTGATGATGACGCCGAGCAGCTTCGCGTCCGCAGATTCGATCGCCTTCACGGCTCCGGCGAGTTGCGGCTTGCGCGTCGAGCCCGATGCGGCTACGAGGATCGCGCCGGTCGTCAACCTCGAGACGACGGCCGCGTCGGTGACCGCGAGCAGCGGGGGGGCATCGACGATGATGTAGTCGAACGCGCGTCGCATCTCTTCGAGCGTCTGCCACATCGCACGGGATCCGAGGATCTCGGCGGGGTTGGGCGGCAGGGTCCCAGCCGGGAGAAGGAACAGCTTGCTGCGTCCCCACGGCTGCATCGCGCCCGAGAGCGGCACTCGCCCGGCGAGCACGTCAGAGAGACCGACACCGCCCTCGATGTTGAAGTTGTCGGCCACACGCGGCTTGCGCAGGTCGGCGTCCACGAGCGCCACCCGCAGCCCCGTCTCGGCGAGGGTGAGGGCGAGGTTGGCGGCGGTGGTCGACTTGCCCTCCGCGGGGGCGGAGCTCGTGATGACGAAGCTGGGTGTGCCCGATTCGAGGTTGAGGAACTGCACATTGGTGCGCACCCGCCGGAAGGCCTCGGCGCGAGGGTCGCGCGGTGCCGCCTGGACGACGAGGGGGCGCTCCGCGGACTCCGGATCGAAGGGGATCCCTCCGAGGATCGGCGCGTCGACGGTGCTCTCGACATCCGTGATCGTGCGCACCCGCGTGTCGAGCACGGTACGCAGCACGGCGAGGCCGATTCCGACGGCGAGGCCGATGAGCAGGCCGAGAGCGAGATCCAGACGCAGGTTGGGTGATGAAGGCTGAGTGGGGACCTTCGCCGCCGAGATCGTCTCGACCCGCACCTTGCTCTCGGCCTCCGCCCCGGTGGGGGCTTCGAGTTTGGTGGCGACGGCGTTGGCGAGGCTGTCGCCGATCGCGTTCGCCAGCTGCGCGGCCTGACTCGGGTTCTCGTCGGTGACGGTGATCGCGATCACCTGGGTGTTGAGAGGAGCGGATGCCGAGACCTGCGCTGCGAGCTGGCGCGAGGTCAGTTCGAGACCGAGGTCCTCGATCACCGGGTCGAGCACGATCGCCGTCGGCACGACGCGGGCGTAGTTGATGACTGCCTGTCGCGCATAGCTCGTGCTCTGTGCGAGATCCCACGCGGCGCCGCTGTTGCGCACCGACACGTACTGCTGAACGGTGGACTGGTACAGCGTCGGCGAGAACAGCGCGGCCATCGCACCGACGGACCCGCCGATGATCGTGCAAGCCAGGATCAGCAGCCAGTTGCGCCGGAACAGCGCCACGTAGTCTTTGAGCTGCAACGATCCCCCACAGGTCCGCGGCCGCACGACCGCTCCCGGCTATTCTGAAGGCTGGCGCCGGATGCCGGTGCTCCAGGCACCTTGATCCTCGCACATCCTGAACGGCCTTCCATGAGCTCACTCGCCCGTCTTTTCCCCGATGGGGCGTCCACGACGACGGTCGCGCCGACGGTGACGAGCCAGGAGCAGTCGCAGCGGGTGGAGCAGCTCTTCGAGAAGCCGCGCACGGCCACGGCCGAGGCCCCGGCACCCGTCGACGACACTGCGGCGCTGCAGGCGCTCGTGGGTGGACGAGGCCGCGCCGTCGCGATGGGAGCGGGCCCGGTCGCGGGCCCTGCCAGGATCCGACGCACGGGCAACTCCGTCGATGTGCTGAACGTCGTGACGGCCGTCCTCGCCGTGCTGGCGCTCGTGCTGGCCAGCGTGATCGCGTGGATAGTGGTCGCATCGGCCTCGCCCGAGACCGACGCGCTGCGTACGCTCTCGCAGACCGAGGCGGTGCTCACGAACGAGACGCAGGCGGTCAACTCGGCGATCGGTCGCGCCGCCGCGACGCGAGAGGCGGGCATCGCCGAAGCGCAGCAGTTCGCCACGCCGCTCGCCGAGGTCGCAGGTTCCACCGACGAGGCCGCGCGCGCGGTGGCCGACCAGGCCCGAGCGGATTACGTCGCTGCCCTCGAGGCCGTCGTCGTGCCGTCGGCGCTCGAGCCGTACACGACGCCCACCGTCGACGAGGAGTCGCTCGCATCGATCGGTTCTGCGATCGACGCGGTGTCGGTTCGCTCCGGTGAGGTGGCCGGCACCGCAGAGACCGTGGCCGATCTCCAATCGCAGCTGGTCGCGCTCGGCCGCACGTTCGTAGCCGCCATGGCGACTTTCGCGGCGACTCTCCCGGCGAGCGCCGAGGCGATCGTCGATGAGAATCCGGATGCCGATGAGTCGCTCGGGCTGGCAGTGAGCGCGGCAGCGGATGCGGTGGCTGCGTCCGCGCTGGCGACACCGGAGTCCGCCGCGACCCTCTCGGCCTACGCGACCGCGGTGACCGCGCTGCGAGACGACCAGGAGCGCGCCGAACGTGCCATCGCCGAACAGCGAGCGCGGGAGGAAGAAGAGCGTCGCCGTCGGGAACAGCAGCAGTCCAGCGGAGGCGGCGAGACGACCGATCCGACTCAGCCCACCGATCCGACGCAGCCGACCGATCCGACGCTGCCGATCGACCCGCCGTCGGATGGCACGGGCGCCTCGGGGGAGTGAGCCCGAACCCCTCTGAGGGCTATCGCGCCGTCATGGCGATCGACATCACCCGCACGACCTGATCCACGGCGGGCACCAGTTGGGATGCCGAGCGCTGGTAGGTCTCCCACGAACGACGGTAGGGGTCGATCACGTCGTCATCGGCGAGGTCGGCGGGCGGCGCGCTCATCCCGCGCTGCGCGGCGACGGCCGCGACCGCCGCGCGGGCACGCGCCGAGCCGTCGGCACCGCCCGTGATCGACGCCGCGGCGATCTCCTCGTCCGACGTATCGGCCGCGAGTCGTGCGAACTCGCGCACGGTGAAGGCGGAGCGTAGTCGCGCGGGGGCGAGCTCGACGATCTTGCGTCGGTGCTCACGGCTCATCGCGAGGATGAGGTCGGGCGAGCGCAGTTCCGCATCCGTGAGGTACCGGGACCGGTGAGCTTCCGCGACGTCCTGCGGAACGCCGAGCGCGAGCGCGAGCTTCACCGCCTCGGGAGTCATCGGGGCTGCGTCAAGACCCATCGTTCCGGCGCTGTGCACCCGCGGCGAGTAGGGCGCGAGCCGTGTGCGCAGCAGTGTCTCGGCGAGCGGCGAACGGCAGATGTTGCCCGTGCACACGGTGAGGATCTCGAACATGACTCGCTTCCGGTGGGAGTGCGCTCGCGGCGCTTGGCGGCCTCTTCGATGCTACGCGAGCACTTCGAGGGCACGGGCCGGGGCCCATCCAAGAGGCATGGTTCGCCGCGAACGGCTGTCGCGTGCGGGAACTCCCAGCCGTCGCCGATTAACATGACACGGTGACTCCCGATGATCTGCTCTCTGCGCCTGCGCGCGGTTCGTCGCGCCGCGCCCACCGCGAGGCGATCGCAGAGTCGGGGCTGCTGCAGCATCCGCCGGTCGACGAACCGTCGGCCGATGAGCAGAAGCGCCCCCGCAAGCGTCGCACCTGGCTGTGGATCCGCCTCGGAGTGTTGTTGGTCATCGTGGGCGCTATCACCGCGGTCGCGCTGATCTTCTTCTCCGAGGTGCGAACCGCGCAGGCTGCGCTTGAGCGGGCGAAGACCGGACTGACCACGCTCACCACGAATCTGGGATCGGCCGACCAGGCGACGATCTCGGCTACCGCCGGCGCGATCGCCGGCGATGTCGCGGTGGCAGCCGAAACCGTCGAGGGGCCGCTGTGGAACCTCGCGGCCCGGGCGCCGTTCGTCGGTCAGAACATCGACGCGGTCCAGCGCGTGACCCGCGCTGTCGATGTTCTCGTAGATCGAGCGCTTCCGCCCGGGATGCAGTTCCTGTCAGCCGTCGACTTCGACCAGCTCACCGTCGAGGGCGGCGGGATCAACCTCGAGCCGTTCCGGCAGGTGCAGAAGTCGATCCCCGAGATCTCGGCCGCGTTCGTCGACGCGCAGGCGCTGATCGCCCCGATCGACACCGCTTCCCTGCTGCCGCAGGTCGCAGGCCCGATCGGCCAGGTCACGACCCTCATCGATCAGGCGACGCCAGCGCTCGCCACCGCCGAGAAGTATCTGCCCACCCTGCTCGACATCGCCGGCTCGGGCGGCACCAAGACCTACCTCGTGCTGTTCCAGAACAACGCCGAGATCCGCGCGACGGGCGGCAATGCCGCCAACGGCATGATCCTGACGATAACCGACGGCAAGCTGGGGTACGTCGATCAGACCTTCTCCGAACTCTTCCTTGACTCGATCGAGTGGCGCCGTGAGTACTTGTCTCTCCCGGATGCGACGACCGGTTTGTACCTGCCGACGATGACGAGCTCGATCGCTGATTACAACTTCACTCCAGACTTCCCAACAACCGCACAACTCTTCCGCGCGCTGTGGCAGCAGGCCTCCGCGACCCCCCTGGACGGGGTGATCTCGATCGATCCCGTCGTCCTCTCGCACATGCTTGCGGTGGCCAGCCCCGTGGTCCTGGCGACGGGGGAGCAGCTGACGGCCGACAATGTAGTCAAGGTGCTCCTCAGTGATTCGTACGAGCGATACCCCAACCCCGCACAATCGGACGTGTTCTTCTCCGACACCGCCAAACGAGTGTTCGACCACTTGACGACCGCTTCCTGGGACCCGATCGCGATGCTCGGGGCGCTCGAGAAGTCGGCCGAGGAACAGCGAATCTACCTGTCGTTCCTGGATCCTGCGGCTCAAGCACTGGCGGTCGAGTTCGGTGTCGACGGAGCGCTCATGAGCGACAACGCCGCGCAGACTCAAGTGGGCATCTATCTCAACGATTACGCGGTGGGAAAGCTCGACTACCACCTCACGTCGGCTATCACCGCGACCTGCGACGCCAGCGCGCGCACGATGACGACAACTATGACGCTGCACAACGCGATCACGAGCGACATCCGCAGCAACTACACGCTTGGCTGGCGCAACGGCCGAAATGGGCTGCCTCGCACAACGATGATGCTCGACGTGCTTTTCTTCGCGCCCCCGGGCGCTCAGATTCTCCAGACGTCGCCCGCAGTCGGAGATCTGCCGCGGCTGGACCGGAGCGGTGTGGAGAAGGACAACACGGGAGTAAGCAGGACAGTCCTGGTGCCAAAGGATGAAACGGTGTCTGTGTCATACACAGTCGCGCTTCCTGCGGGGGACTTGGGCCCGTTGAACCTACGTCACACTCCGACCGCCAATGACACGGCGGTCGCAATCGATGCCAGCTGCGACGCACTCTTCCCGCGTTCCGACTAGTGGGGCCCGACCGGCATCCGCTGTTGCGCGATTGTCGGGTTCGACGGTCAGACATGTTCGTTCCGCTCCGCTGCGAATGGAGTCATCTCGCAGTCGGGCTCGATGCTCAGGAGCCATGCCGCCTCCGCGTCGAATCCCGCTGCTAGCGTGTGCGACGATTATGTAGTTCTACAAGCTTGCGCCTCCATGGCGCGATCTGCGGGTCCTGAGCGCAGGGCGCCGCCTAGGGGGTTCAGATGTCGTCGCCGACGGTTGTTGCGGACGCGGGTAACCGCTTTCGGAGGCGAGTTCTCGCTGCCGTGGTCGATGGTGCAGCGTGGGTGATCGCGATCTTGATCGCAGTCGTGCTGCGCTTCGAGTTCGATCCTGAGCCGGTTCGATGGACTTCGACGATCATTCTGACCTTGGCGGCGGCCGGCCTCCACGCCGCTCTCGGCTACGCGACCGGTCTCTACCGCGGGCGCTTCCCTTACGGCTCGTTCGACGAAGTTCGAACCCTCGCGGTCGTCGTTGTGATCGAAGCGTTGTTGCTCGCTACCGTCGTCATCGCGTTCGGCAACGTAATCGGGATCCCACGAAGCACGATCTTCATCGCATTCCCGTTCGTGCTGCTGTTCATGTTCGGCGTGCGCTACACCTCTCGCCTGTTGCTGGAGCACAGGCGCAAACCTTCTGCCGGTGCTCCACGCGCACTCATCGTTGGCGGAGGTCACCTTGGAGAGACGTTGCTCCGGTCCATCATGACGGACCCGAAATCGCCCCTACGCCCGGTCGGAGTGATTGACGACGACCCCGCGAAGCGAAACCTGCGGCTGCGCGGTGTCCCCGTCCTCGGTCGCATTGATCAGATCCAGGAAGTCGCGCGAAAGACCGACGCGGAGATCGTGGTCATCGCGATCGGATACGCCGACAGCGTCCTGCTCCGTCGCATTACCGAGACGTCTGAGCGCGCAGACCTGAAGGTCTTCGTAACCCCGACTGTGTCGAAGCTCGTGAGCGGCGATGTTTCGGTGGACGATCTTCGCGACATCAGTATCGAGGACCTCATCGGCAGGCATCCAGTCGACACGGAGATCGAATCCATCGCGGGGTATATCACCGGCCGCCGCGTTCTCGTGACGGGTGCCGGCGGCTCAATCGGATCGGAGCTCTGTCGTCAGCTGGCGAAGTTCGGTCCTGAGGAGCTGATCATGCTGGACCGGGATGAAACCGGCCTGCAGATGGCGCAGCTCGGCACTGCTGGCCACGGATTGCTCGACACGAAGGATGTTGTTCTTGCCGACATCCGCGATGCGGAGACCCTTAAGGCGATCTTCGCGGCGCGGCGACCAGACGTCGTCTTTCACGCGGCGGCGCTCAAGCACCTTCCGATGCTCGAGCAGTACCCGGATGAGGCGTGGAAGACCAACGTCATCGGGACTCTGAATGTCATCAACGCGGCTCGCTCTGTCGGAGTCAGCACATTCGTCAACATTTCCACTGACAAGGCCGCAAACCCCACGAGCGTCCTCGGCCATTCGAAGCGGGTGGCAGAGAAGCTCACCGCGTGGGCAGCGGATGACACTCGGTTCCGGTACCTCTCCGTGCGATTCGGCAATGTCATCGGGAGCCGCGGGTCGATGCTGCCCACGTTCCGTGCGCTCATCGAGGCGGGTGGGCCTCTGACGATCACCCATCCAGACGTGACGCGCTACTTCATGACGATTCCGGAAGCCTGTCAGCTCGTCATCCAGGCAGGGGGTATCGGACGACCGGGAGAAGTTCTCATTCTCGATATGGGAGAGCCGGTTCGAATTCTCGACGTGGCGCGGCGCCTGATCCTGACCTCGCGCAAGCAGATTGAGATCGTGTTCACTGGGCTGCGCGAGGGGGAGAAGTTGCATGAAGAACTCGTTGGCCGCTCCGAGGATCTTGAACAGCCCTTCCATCCGAAGATCTCCCACGCCCGTGTGGACCCGATAACACCCGAGCGTCTAGACAAGAGCGGATGGGAGGCTCGAATGTTTGCGGGTGCCGAGATGGTTGACACTCGGGATATCGAGCCAGTGCCCTCCAGACGCCCCCCCGGCGTGTCTGGAGCGAACTAGGTGGAACGGCCTGCGTCTTGGTTCGTCGGCTACCGACGCGGACAAGATGATTAGGAGACCCGCCGTAAGTCTCGGCCCTCGGCCCGAGCTGAGATGGTCCGCGGACCGACCAGGCTTTCGTCCCCGCCGGGTCGTGGTGGTCGGCGGGTCAGGCTTTGTCGGGGCTGCGCTGGTCGCGGGACTCGTTTCAATTGGAACGTCCACGCAGGCTCTAGGCGCCCCGCGATTGCGGCTTGACCCATCGATCTCCAACCCCAGTCGAATCGTCGACGCGGCCAGAGACTGTTCGGCGGTAGAACGTCTGACGGACCAGTTGCGCGGTGCGGACGTCGTAGTCAATGCGGCAGGGCTCGCCGCACCTGACTCCCCCGCAACTGGAGCGCTGTACGGCGCGAACGCACTGCTTCCCGCAGTGCTGGCGCTGGCGGCGAAGCGCGCTGGAGTAGCGCGCGTGATCCATGTCAGCTCCGCGGCCGTGCAAGGGCGTCGTCGAGTGTTGGACGAATCGCTCGATGTCGCGCCATTCTCTCCCTACTCTCACGCCAAGGCCCTCGGTGAGCGCGGATTCCTGATGGCCGGCCAATCGGAGGACTATGGGATTGATTTCGTCGTGATCCGTGCGACGAGCGTTCAGGGGGAAGGGCGGGCCACCACACAAGCCCTTCGGCGCATAGCGAGATCACCACTCGCCAGCGTCGCGTCTCCAGGGTCTCAGCCCACGACCGTGAGCAGCATCAACGCCCTGACGCACTTGATCATGCAGATCGTCGCATGCGAGGAATCGATTCCGCCGGTTGTGCTGCAGCCGTGGGAGGGGTACGGGGTCAGAGAAATCTTGACGCTCGCCGGCGCCAGTGCTCCCGTGCAGCTTCCCCGAAGTCTCGCGACCGCTGTCCTCTCCGTCGCTCGACTGCTTGGGAACCTGTCCCCTCAGGTCGCCGGGGTGAGCCGGCGGGTCGAACTGATGTGGATGGGTCAAGAGCAGGCATCGGGTTTCGCGACCCGCTTTCGACCGGTAGAAGGAAGGCCGCTCGCTTCGATCCTGACCGGCCGCGTGTCTTAGACGCTGACGCCTACCGCCTCACAGACGCACTTGATTGCCGCGGGTGGGCCGCATCGCGGCGGTCACCACAGTTCAACGACTGATGGCACGCCACGCAGAGCCCCGCAGGCATCGAGCACGAGGCCGCCCCAGTTGCGGAGAGGACTCAGGTTCACCTCATCATGGGCAGTGAGGACGATCGCGATCTCGGCGCCGGCGAGGTCCTCGGGGCTCAGCTCCGCGCGCTCCACGCCCGACGGCCAGTCGTGTTCGGAGACGTGTGGATCGACGGCGAGGATCCGCGCTCCGGCGCCAGTGAGTTCCTCGATGATGCGCATAGCTGGAGCTTCGCGTACGTCGCCCGTGCCGCGCTTGTAGGCGACTCCCACAACGAAGACGGTGGATCCCGCCCACGATTGTCCCGCGCGCAGTTTGGAAGCACGCTCAAGCACATACCGCGGCATGTAGTCGTTGATATCGTTCGCCAACTCGACGAACCTGAAGGATTCGCCGGTGGCATCCTTCACCTTCCACGACAGGTAGCTGGGGTCCACGGGAAGGCAATGACCGCCGACTCCCGGCCCGGGCGTGAATCGCATGTAGCCGAACGGCTTCGTGGACGCGGCATCGATCGCTTCCCAAACATCGACTCCGAGCTGGTGTGCGAAGACGGCGAGTTCGTTGATAAGCGCAATGTTCACGTGGCGAAACGTATTCTCGAGCAGTTTGGTGAGCTCGGCTTCGCGAGTGCCCGAGACCGTCACCGTACGGTCCACCAAGGTGTCGTAGAAGGAGCGCACGCGCTCCAACGACTGGTCATCGATACCAGACACGACCTTCGGTGTCCGAACGAAGTCCCACTCGGTGTTGCCCGGGTCGATGCGCTCTGGGCTGTACCCCACGTAGAAGTCGTCTCCGCATACCAGGCCCGATCCTCGCTCGAGGATGGGAATGAGAAATTCCTCCGTCGTACCCGGATATGTTGTGGACTCCAGAATCACCGTCGAGCCGCGACGCAAGAGAGGGGCCAGGCTCGAAGCCGCGCTTTCGATGTAGCTGAGGTCGGGCATGCCGTTCGCGAGCGGTGTGGGGACCGTGATGATTGCGACATCGATGGACCCCACAGTGCTGTAGTCCGCGACGGCCGAGTAACGCCCGGATTCGGCGGCCGCGCGCAACCTATCGCTCGGGACATCCTCAACGTAGGAAACGCCACGTTCAAGCATCGCGATTCGCCGGCGATCAAGGTCGACGCCGACAACACTGTGCCCGACGTCAACTGCCCGCATCGCGATCGGAAGTCCTACATACCCTTGGCCGACAATGACAACGGAAGAATGCAAACTACTACTCTCGTAACGTCGAGGTTCGGGACTCTTCGACAGTAGCATCCGCGGGAAGCGGTTCCCCTGGCGGCCCACTATTTCAACGCGTCGACGTATGCCGCCCAGGCGTCGAACACGACTTCTGCGCTGAAGGCCTCGGCGGCGAACTCTCGAGCCGCCCGCGCCATCGTCGTCGTCCTGGCTGGATCATCCAGGGCGGCTGCTATGCCTCGCGCGAGCGCGGCAGCAGATCGGGGTGCCACCGTCCGCCCTGTGACACCATCCCGAACCAGGTCGGTGACGCCGGTAACACTCGACGCAACCACCGGGACTCCCATCGCGAATGCCTCGAGGACGACGTTGGGGAGACCTTCCCGATAGCTCGGGAGGCACAACAGCCCGACCGATTCAAGGATCGGTCGCGGGTCCAGAACGTACGGCGACACAGTCACCTCGCTGAGACCCGCACGGCGCATGCGTGCGATCGCTTCGCGCCCCTCGGAATCTTCAATCGGGCCCGCAACGACCAGTTCCAGCTTGCGTCCCTCACCGACGAGCATTTCCAACGCTTCGGCGAGTTCGGTCACTCCTTTGTCCGCAGTGACCCTACCCACGAAGCCGATGCGCGTTCGCGGTGCCGGAGAAGCTGCTGGTCTGAAACGGTCGAGGTCGATCCCTGCCGTACTGCCGTTCGCCACGAGATCGACAGTCCTATCTGCGCTGACGAGGTTGCTTGCGATCAAAGTCGAGCGAACCGAACGACTGACCGCAACAACATGCGACGCCGAAGCGATTGTCGCTCTTTCTCCGGCGCGGGCGATCTGGACTCCAACGCGGGAGCCGGCCTCGCTACGGACGCCCCAAACCACGTACACGCGCGCTGGAACCCGATTGAGGCGGGCGGTGATCATCGCAAGCAACGAGGCTTTTGGCGACCCGGCGATGACCACATCAGGGCGGAGGCGGCGGATCAGTGCGTTCATCTCGCGGATTGCCCGGAAGTCCCTCATCGATGGGCTTCGTTCCATCTTCACCTGGTGGGTGGCGAATCCGTCGTCAGCGAGGGCCTCGAGGAGGGGACCGCCTGTGCTCACGATGTGCACCTCCCAGCCCTCCTCGCGGAGCCGCTGATAGAGTCCTTGGTGGTATCGCAGCTGAAAGTCCACAGTGGTCGCAAACACGAGGCGGCGATGCCCGCTTGAGGCAGGGTGCGAGGATTCCACCCCGCGAGCCTACCTAGCATCCGGAGCGTCCCAGTCGCATGCGCGTCGTCATCACCGGCGGATCAGGCCGGATCGGCCGCACACTTCTTGCCCGCAGTCGAGGCTGGGAGGCGGTCGCCCTACTGCGCCAAGATTTCACCCAGCGCCCGACGGGAGTCCGCACCCGTAGGGTTGACTTGACAGACGCGCGCGCGCTTCGCCTGGCGTTCCAGGAGTTACGTCCGGAGGTCGTCGTCCATCTGGCGGGCGCCACATCCGGATCGGATGAAGAGGTCTTGACCGCGAACGTCGATCTCACACGAAGCTTGGCCGACGCCGCTGGGCAAGTGGGAGTGTCGAAGTTCATACTCGCCTCGTCTGCAGCGGTGTACGGCACTACTCGTGCCAGCGCGCTTCGCGAGGATGACCCGCTCATGCCGGAGGGTGTGTATGGACGCTCGAAGCAGCACGCGGAGGTCGCTGTCGACGAGGCTGTGCGGAGTGGCGACTTAGTGGGGGCAACCGCCCTTCGCATCTTCAATGTCTACGGTCCCGGCTTCGATGGCTCCCTCGTAAACAGGCTCGGCGAGTCCACACCGGACGCCGCCGTTCAACTCTGGGGGGTGGATCGCTTCGTCCGTGACTACGTTCATGTCGACGACGTCGTGGAGGCAGTCCTGCGCGAGGCACGGCGTGAGGCTGGCGGTTTCGAAGTCCTGAACATCGGTTCCGGCGTGGGAACCACCAACCGCGAGCTGATCAATCAGTTGCGCAAGACTCGCCCTGTGTACGTCGAGATCCAGGGTGACGCGGTGAGCCACAGCCTGGCAGACATCACTCGGGCTCGAGAGCTCTTGAGCTTTCAGCCGACCCGGTTAGGGTCCTGAGCTTCAAACCAGCGCCAGGTGTCCAATACGCCGTCACGCAACGGCACCGGCTCAATCTCCGGGAACAGCTCTCTCAACCGGACAGCATCTGCTTTCGAAGCCCGGACGTCACCCGTTCTGTCGGGAAGATGCTCCCGGTCGAAGCGGCGTCCCGCCGCATCCTCGAGTACAGAGATGAGCTCGTTGATGGTGGTACTCGACCCGAACGCGACATTCACCGGGCGGGTGTCGGTGGTGCGCCGACGAAGTGCGGAGAGCAGCACGGAGCAAACCGAGTCCACGTGGGTGAAGTCGCGCGACTGCTGTCCGTCGCCATAAACGAGCAGCGGATTGCCTGCACGCACGCGCCCGATGAATTGAGGGATTACGGCAGCGTAGGCGTGCCCGATCGACTGACGCCGGCCGTAAACGTTGAAGAATCGGAGAGCGAGCGTGCGCATGCCGTAGGAGAGTGCATAGGCGACGGTGTATCCCTCGGTCGCCAGCTTGCTCACGGCGTACGGGCTCACCGGATTCGTCCAATGGGCCTCGTTCTTTGGTGACGCTGAATTCGTTCCGTACACAGAGCTCGACGACGCGGCAATGACGTGCGCCACACCTGCGTGTCGTGCAGCCTCCAGCAGCATCAGAGTCCCGGTGGCGTTTGCGTGATGCGTGGCGAGGGGATTGCCGATGGATCGGGGGACGCTCCCGAGCGCGCCTAGATGCACGACGGCGTCGACTCCTCGGACCGCTCGGGCCAATGCGTCCTCATCCAGAAGACTGCCGACGATCATCTCGGCGTCGAGCCCCCTCAGGTTGTCGAGATCCCCGTTCGATAGGTCGTCCAAGCCGCGAACCTGCCACTCGGGCTCCTGCTGATTGATGAAGTTGGTGAGGTTCGACCCGATGAAGCCTGCCGCGCCGGTGATGAGTACTCTCATCTTGGTCCTTCCTTTCGGGGCGCGACTGCTCTCGCGCCGAACCGGTGGTGGAACTCGAACGAGAGAGCCACGATGCTCATGGCCGAGTTGCCGATGACGGCACCCCAGGCAGCTCCGACCGCGCCGAGTGAGCCGATGAGCGGTGGCAATGCCACGGCCATGACCGCGACGCCAACCAACCCCGCAACGCTGGAGCGCACCCCATGTCCCCGCGCGGCAGCCAGATTTGCCGCGATGAAGAAGGGGGCGATCGTCACCTCCGCGATCAGAAGCACGTGGACTATCTCCACAGCTGGGAGATACTCGACTCCGAACAGCCAGGGGATGAGTACGGGCGCGAGGGGCCACATGATTGCAGCCCACACCCCGGCGATGCCGATTGATGCCCCGAGATACCCGAGCATGCGGCGCCGACTGATCCGGCCGACCGCTTCTTCTCTCATCGCCACCTGTGCGATCGCGTTGACCGCCAATCGGTCGAGAGTCGCCGGGGTCACAGCGACGGCGTAGTACCCGACGCTGGATGGACTACCCCAGATGCCCAACGCGAGTTGATCCGCACGGAACGCGACGGACTGCCCGAGATTCAGACCGGCGAACCGAGGCGACACCCGCAACAGTTCAACCACGTCGGGCCATCGTGCCCGATGTTCGCTTTCGGGTGCGCGGCGCAGCCAGAGAACGGCTGTCGCCGTTCGGAGAACGAAGCCGAAGAGGTATGCGCCGATGACGCCGACGAGGTTGCCGCCGACGAAGAACATCGGAACCATCACCGCAGCGGTGGCTATCGTCCCGATCGCGCCTGTCGTGGCCGCGAGCGCGCTTCTACCCACTGCGTTGAGAGCGTCCGTCGCGTTGTAGGCAAGCAACGAGAACGCGGCAAGGGGGCCGCCGATCATCAGGATCGCAGCCAGTTCGATCTTGAGCTGGAGTGCGTCGGCAAAAAACAGGAGGCACACGAATGAGAGCAAGATCTGAAGCGGAACAAGCAGGAGCGTGACCACGCCGAAAGACCGCGTCGACAGACCGCCCGGCCTCGTTACGAGATGCTTGAAGGCGGTGCTCGTGCCGATTCCGGCGACGAGCGGCGTCAGTGTGACGACGATGACGACGATGGCGAGCACGCCTCGGTCTGAGGGTGCGAGAATTCGCGCGGTCAGGATCCCGGTTGCCAAGCCGCCGACAGCCGTCAGTGCCGATGCGACTGTTGCAGAGCCGATCGTCCGCACAGCCTTGCCGCGGTCAGGCACGAGGGCTGTTTCTCTGCGCTCGGAGGTTCGCAAGCGCCAGCGCGCCAACGATCACGAGGAGTCCCGTCACTGTCCAGACGAAGATCGGAGCGAAGGAGTTGCGCACGTGCATGAGCAGCACCGTCATAAGCAGTCCGCCGAGAGCGAGACTGATCGGGGAAGGTCTTCGCATCGTCACACGTGTGAGAAGAATCGACGCGAGCGCCATCGTCACAGGGACGCCGATCACCCCGAAGTTGTGATGGGCCTCGGCGATGATCGAGCCCCCGATTGGCCCCACTCGGTTCGCGATCTCGACGTTCATGAGGCGGTAATCGCTATCGGCAGCCTGTCTTCCGGCACCGACCATGCCTTCCATGAGTCGACTCAACTGCCCGCCGTACGTCTCCCCCATTCGGTAGGGCTCATTTCCGTACTCATGCCATCCGATCGATGTCGTGACTACACGAATTGAGTAGCCCATCTCCTCGATCGCCGCGGTGATCGAGACGGAGACCTGATCCTGATCGTTTGATACGCCGATGACGCGTACTTGCTGGACCAACGAGATGCCCGCAAGGACGACGACCATGCCGGCGATGAGCAGGAATGGCGACGGAGGCTTGCGGACGCGCGCCAAGACCGCGACCCCCGCGAGTATGGGAATGAGTGCGACGCCACGCGCTCCAAGGAGCAGTGACATCCCAGCGAAGAGAATGACCGCGATTCCGCCGACGGCCGCGAGCGGGCGCTTGGGCGCGAGGATAACCAGAACTGTTCCGAGTGTGATCGCGACGTTCGCAAGTATCAGATTGTCGCCGGTCGCGCTATCGACGTACTCGATGTAGCTACCGAGGAAGAAAAGGGGGCCGAGTCTCTGAGCGTTGGCGACGTACCAGAGCGCGACGCCAGCGATTGCGAGAACTCCACCGATGTCGGCCAACGTTTCGCGCTGAATTCGCTCAAGGCGTTCATTCTTGGCGATGCGCGAATCGCGCTGGTGGATTGCAACTGCGATTGCTGCGCCGAATGCGGTTGCAATGAGTCCCAGCTCCACCAAGTAGGCCGCGCGGATCATCAGCTCAGGCGAGTACCAGCCCAACCATCCCGACCGGAGAAAATCGCCCAGTTCACCGGTGAACGCGGGAGTGAGGAAAAGCCCGCAGTGGAAGAGCACGATCACGGTGTAGTAGAGAAACGTGGACGACCACACACCCCCTGGTGTTGCGGCGGCCACAGCGGCAGCGCAGACGATCGCAACAATGAGCAGCCGGATGGAAGCGGCCTTGAGGTCAAACCCGAAGCCGTGACCGAGCAACGGTAGCCAGGCCGTCAGTGCAATCCCGAGGATGACGGCGATCACCGCCGCGCGTCTGCGGTGAAGCGGGAAGGGTGGGGTGATCAGAGGACCTGTGCCAACCGGAGCAGATTGACGTTTCATGCTCCAGCCCAGATCCCCTGCAACTGTCGCGCGGTCGACTCGACATCGAACACCGTGCCGGCGAGCGGTGAGACTTCTCCCCGCTCGACCTTCGCTGCGATGGCATCGGTGACCGCCGCGGCCCACTCGTCGTCGGTTGCTGCGAGTGGGACGCAACTCAATCCAGACGCGACGCGGTCTTTGATGAAGGTGCATCCGGGAATGTCGGACGAGACTACGGGCAAGCCCGTTGCCAATGCCTCGACGACAGTGCCGGGTACTCCCTCTCGCGAGGACGTGAACAGCAGCGCGTCCGCAGCGGCCATCAACTCGATCACGTCCGACCGCTCGCCGAGATAGGTCACGTTCGCCTCGACGCGCAATGAGCGTGCAAGTTCGTCGAGCTCCGCGCGATTCTCCGAAGCTTGGCTGGGGGTTGCTCCGTCACGACCAACGAAGATCAACTGCGCATCTGGTCGATGAACGACGATGCGCTCGAGGATCATGATCGCTCGGCCGCGGTTCTTTGTGCGCAGATCGGCGCGTCCTACGTGAAGGATCACGGGCCGAGAGATCCCGACGTTCGCAGTGGTCTTCGCTCGGTCTACGATTCCCGCGAGGTCGAATCCGTTCGTGAGGACGAGCGCGCGAGTCGATCGCCGCCAACCGCGTCGCCAGGCTTCGAGCGAATGGTCCGAGACTCCGAGTATGCGAGTGGCGAAGACGGTAATCAGCGCCCGCATGGCCGCCTCGCGAGCGCGACGGCGAAGTGGCGGGTGCGGATCGCCGTCGCTCTGAAAATTGGCGATTCGGACCGGAACTCGAGCAAACCACGCGAGCATGAGGAAGAACCCCGACCCCAGGAAGGCGTGAGAGTGAACAGCGTCGGCGTCGATTGCGCGAAGTGCGCGAACGAACCTGATCGCGAACCTTGGGTGCGCTATTGGGACGGCCAGCACCTGAGCACCGGCCCGTTCGAACTCTGCGGTGAGGGAGCCCTTTTCAGAGCCCACGGTTACGACAGTTGTGCGAACATCCACCGGCAATGCCCGCACCAGGTCGAGCAGACGTAACTCGATCCCGCCGACGTTCAGGGCGCTCAGCACATGGACGACGTGCAGTGTGTCAGCGTGCTTGCCCATTGCTGCCTCGATCCCGGAAGTTGCGGAGAAAGTCGAGCCAGCGAGCGTCGTCGGTCAGGGCAGACAGTTCGATTGCCTTTTCATAGTTCCGACGCCCCTGGGATGCCCGCCACTGTTCCGACTCAAGCGCCCGGCGGATCGCCGACTCCAGTTCGGCTTCATCGCCGCGTGCGACGACGGCGTCTGGCTCGAGGAGTTCCGGGATCCCGCCGGCGTCACTGCCGATTGCCGGTAGGCTGCGCGCCATCGCCTCGACCAATGCGCGAGGTAGTCCTTCCGTCATGGACGGCATCAGGAATACGTCTGCCCGATCTAGGTATCCGTTGATCTCTGTGTGATTCACACCGCCCACGAATTCGATCTGCTCGGCGACGCCGTGCTCGGCGGCGAGCGCCCGCAAAGTGGATTGGTAGCGACCTTCGCCGATGAGCACCACATGCACGAGCACGCCTGCGCGTGCTAGCCGGCCTGCGACTCGGATGATCTGATCATGACCCTTGTACAGCTGCTCTTGCGAACCCACCGCCAGGAGCACAGGCGTCTCCCGAACGGTGAAGTCGTTGCGCTGCTTGAGGTCGCCATCGCCGATTCTTGCGCCCGGGCGGACCAACACGTCGGCGTCGCGACGCGCCGGATAGCGCCGCTGCAGGAACGCAGTCGAGACGTATGTGACCGCTTGGCAGTTGCGAACTTGCCGGCGCATCATTGCGCGCAGGATCGGGGCGGCCAAAGCCCCGAGTCTGCCGGAGACCCCTGAGTTCATCACATCGAAGGGGTCCCCGACGACGTGACCGAGGAACGGCATATGCTCGCGTCGCGCGTGTCGCTGCAATACGGTTGCCACAACGCCGGGTAGCCGGCCGCTCGCTACGCTCTCATCGACCTCCAAGCTGCGCACTGCTTGATTCAGCTGGGGAAGTGCACGCACGGCCTGAACCGCGCCGCGATACGAGGGCAGCGCCACTACCGAGACTCCCGGCCCGGTCACCGGCTCACCGTTGTCCGAGACCTTTTCCTCATCTACCCGCGCCAACACGACGATCTCGTCGAAAAGCTCCAGGAGTGCCCGCTGATTCGTGTATGCGTCGACCGGATGAGGCGATCTGATTGATCCTGTCGAATCGCGGTGAAAGCGAGACTCCGTTGCATGGTAAA
The DNA here is from genome assembly GCF_031844125.1 of Microbacterium sp. PRC9. Classification (NCBI taxonomy): domain Bacteria; kingdom Bacillati; phylum Actinomycetota; class Actinomycetes; order Micrococcales; family Microbacteriaceae; genus Microbacterium; species Microbacterium sp. PRC9. Next base: position 734,170 of record NZ_JAUZUR010000001.1, on the reverse strand, counting down.
GCCGACGTGCTCGTGCGCTCACTTTGATGCTCCCGCGATCCGTCGCCGAAGAAAACTCGGCAGTCTCAAGTACGCCACGGCAATCACGGCAAGCATCGGGATGACAATCGCGATGCGCGCGAGGTCTGATCCCGCCCAGATGCCGATCGCGCTGCACACCGCTGAGAGCGCCGCTACGAACACGGAAACCGCATAGTGGGGCCACCCGAGATCTTCGAGCTGGTGGTAGTGATGCTCCCGGTGCGATGTCCGCCAGTCTTTGCCGGTCGAGATGCGTCGAACGAGAGTCGTGGCGGTGTCGGCGAGGTAGATCGTGATTGGGGTGGCAACCGACAGCGCTGGGGCGCCGGCGGCAAGCGCGAGCACGCCAATGAAGGCGTACGCGCCGCCCAACAGGTAACTGCCCGAGTCCCCGAGGAACATTCGTCGCCGTGCGCGGACGTTGAATGGCAGGAAGACCCCGAATGCGACTGCCAGCGCGACGCCGGCCAACCACATCCAATCGAGGCCGAGAACTAAGCCGGAGACGGAGAACGCAACCCCGAAGACAACGCCATGCAAACCTGACAACAAGTCGACGCCGTCCATGAAATTGGTCACGTTCACGCTCACCGGCACCAGCAAGACCGCGCAGACTGCGAGGATCCACGAGCTGTTTCCCGAGGCCAAAAGCATTCCCGCCAGCGCCGCGCCGATGAGCGCCTGGCCAGCGAGTCGAAGTCGGATAGGTACCCCGCGCACGTCTTCGACGATCCCAATGGCGGCGATGGCCGCGCAACCAGCAGCGATCCCAAGCAAGGGTGATGTCTCCAGGGTGACGGAAGCAGCGACGACCAACGAGATCACGAGCGCGGGAGCGATTGCTATGCCAGCTCCGCGGAGCACGGGGGCGGCGTGCGATGACCGTTGTTGAGGCACGTCATACACGCCGAGACGGTGCAAGACAGCGGGCGCAATTGCTAGTGCACCGGCTGTAAGCACTCCGCACAGCGCGCCTACCAGGATCGCTTCGTAAATCACATTCTCAATCGGGGTCGTTGGTCAGGGCGGCGCATTGGCCGTGACGGGACGCGCTCTCCGGTCAGTACGGGCCGAAGACGCGGCATGACCGGGCAAACGGTCTCCAGTTTACTGTGCCCGACAATCTGCATCGGCTGAGGCCGAGCTAGCTTTTCGGGGTGCGCCGTCGTCGGACCGTGCGTGTCCGCATACCCGCGGACACGGTCATGACGAGGTCTTTCCTCACTTCCGACGTGTCGCGAGGCGCCCGATGCGTTCTCTATGCGCAGGAATATGTATGCCGATCCGGATTGCGACGAGGAAGTCGGAGCTACCCAGGGGAGGGGCGCAAGCATGCGTCGACGTGCGCTGCTCGCTGCTGTGGCGAGCGCATCCATCATCGTGTCCGGACTCATCGCCGCCCCCGCGGCGACGGCCGCCGACACCGTTACCGCATCGCAGTTGCCTGCGCTGCTGACCGGGCGCGCCGAAGATACGGCGCATGACTATGTGCGCGACCGGTTCGAGCACTGGATCGACGCCGACGCGAACGGGTGCAACACCCGCTACGAGGTGCTCATCTCGGAGTCGACGACACCCGTCGCGGTCGCCCGGACTGCACGCACACCGGCGGCACCTGGGTGTCGCCGTACGATGGCATGACCGCCACGACGCCCGCCGAGATCGAGATCGATCACGTGGTCGCCCTCGCCGAGGCGTGGCGATCGGGCGCGTGGGGATGGAACGATGACCAGCGGCGCGCCTTCGCCAACGACCTCGAGGTTCCGTACGCGCTGAACGCGGCATCCACCGTCGCCAACCAGTCCAAGAGCGACCACGACCCGGCGGAGTGGCTGCCGACGAACACGTCGTTCACAGGCGAATACGTGATCGGCTGGGCGCTCGGCAAGTACAGGTGGTCGCTCACCGTCGACGCAGCCGAGCGGGCGGCGCTCGAGGGCATCCTCACCGGCGACTGCGGAAGCACCGCTGTCGAGCTGCCGGTCGTCATGGCGTCGCTCACCCCCGCGGGGCCGCACACGGGTTCTGGCTACACGCTGGTCATGCCCTTCTGGCGCGACCTCACCCGCCTCGCCGGCGCGGACTGCTACGAGACGGCGCTCGCCACATCGCTGCGCTACGCGGCGAACGTTCCCGCCGTGTTCGTGGCGACCGGGGCGAACTTCCCCGACGCGCTCGCCGCCGCCGCGGCTGCCGCGACGCTCGGCGGACCGCTCGTGCTGACGCCCGGGGGAGCTCTTCCCGACAACGTGCGGGCCGAGATCGTGCGCCTCGCGCCCAAGAAGATCTACCTGGTCGGCGGTCCGAACGCCGTCAGCGATACGGTTCTGAACTCGCTGAGCGCGATCGCTCCCACCACGCGCCTGGGTGGTGCCGACCGGTACGGCACGGCGCTGGGCATCGTGGACGCCACCTTCACCTCGTCATCGCACGCCATCATCGCCACCGGCCGGTCGTTCCCCGACGCGCTCGCCGCGACCGGGAGCCCCACGACGACCTTCCTCGCGTCGGGAAACAACTTCCCCGACGCGCTCGCCGGTGCCGCCCTCGCCGGGTACCTGGCCGCACCCCTGTTCATCACGGCGCAGGAGTGCGTGCCGCCGGTGATCCACAGCGCCATCAACGGCATCGGCGCGAGCATGCGCGTCGTGATGGGCGGCCCCAACGCCGTCAGCGATGCGGCCGCGGCCAACACCGTATGCGGTTCGCCGGCGCCCCCGCAGCCCCCGCAGCAGACCGGGCCGCCGGCGAAGCCCGCCGATAAGGACTGCGCCGATTTAGCGACCCAGGCGCAGGCGTAGGCGTTCTACAACACCTACTACGCGTACTACGGCGACTTCGCCCGGCTGGAAAGGCATCCGTCACCTTCACGGACAGCGGTGCGGTCGTCGTGACCCTCGCGAGTTCTCGAGCTCGGCGGTGTACAGATAGGTGCCGTTCGGCTTGTTCGCGACGGGGAACGTCGCGCGCTGCGCCGCCTGCCCGCCGTACGTCAGCGCCTGCTCGCCCACGAGCACGCCGTTCTCGAACAGCCGAATCGACGCGTTCTCGCCGGTGCGGAGGTTCCACACGATGTTGTAGGCGCTGTCGCGCAGGCCGTTGTCCCACCCGTTGTCGGAGGCGAGGGTTCCCTTGGCGGGCGGCGCGACCGAGCCGTCGTCGGGCGGAGCCAGCGGATGCCCGAGCGCGAACGGCGAGAAGTCGGTCGTCTCGCCGCACACCAGACCCGGCGCGCGCGACGTGGTGATGTTGGTCCAGGTGTAGCCGCCGCCGACCGCGGAGTGGTGGTGGAGGTAGGCCCGCCCGGTTGCGCCGTGGTGCCGAGGGGGTAGAAGAGCGGCGGGTCGCTCACGAAGGTGAACTCGCCCACCGCCGGGCCCGTCGAGCTGACCGCCGCCGACGTCGTACCGGCGACAGTGGTGGCTGGGAAGGTGAACGACACCTCGGTCACCTCGAACCACAGGGGGGCAGCCGACTCGCCGTCGGGGGTCGTTTCGGAGACTGAGGGCGGCAGGCGTGGTGATCTCGAAGCGCCCGTACCCGCCTGCCGGCCAGTAGCACTCGTCGGTACCGCCGAGCAACCAGGAAGCGCTGCCATCGCGAAGTAGAACCAGAAGTAGTACGCGTCTTCGACGAGCCACATGGCGAGCTCGTCGCCCGCGTTGACGTTCGCGGCTGTGACGGTCGCCCGAATCGGGGGAACAGGTCGCCCTCCGGGGTCGTCACCGAGGTCGCGGCGCTGATCTCCACGCCGAAGTACGCACCCTCGCCGGTGAATTGGATCGGCGCGAACGTGCCCGGCCGTGCGGCTCACTCCGAGGACGCAGCAGGCGAGCGTCGGCCGATCGCGAACCACGCGAGTGCACCGATGACGGGGACGAAGATGACGAGCAGCGTCCAGCCGAGCGCTTGGCGCGAAGTGAGCTGCGTCGACGAACGCGAGATCGACACGACGGCGATCACCGACAGCGCGAGAACGAGCACCGCGATCCCCGACCAGACGATGTCGTACCAGGCGGGGATCAGCGGGTTCTGCGACGCGGCCATTCCCATACCCTACGGACTCCGGCGGGTTTGGCCGCGACACTCCGATGGCGTAGACTCAACCTTTGGTGTCCGGCTCAGCTGACCCGGCACCGCGAACGTGAGCCCTCCACTGGCGTGTTTCTCCGATCGTCGATCGGGAAACCACCCCGGAGTGGGATTCACGAACCTCTCCGTTCGAATCAAGAAAGCAGCACTACTGTGACGCGCACTTACACCCCCAAGGCTGGCGAAGCCCAGCGCGAGTGGCTGGTCATCGACGCGACTGACGTCGTCCTCGGCCGCCTCGCCTCGCACGCTGCCGCGCTCCTGCGTGGCAAGCACAAGGCGACCTTCGCCCCCCACATGGACATGGGCGACTTCGTCATCATCATCAACGCCGAGAAGGTTGCCCTGACGGGCCAGAAGCTCGAGCAGAAGAAGGCCTACCGTCACTCGGGCTACCCGGGCGGCCTCAAGTCTGTCACCTACTCCGAGCTCCTCGAGAAGAACCCGGTCCGCGCCGTCGAGAAGGCCGTCCGCGGCATGCTCCCCAAGAACAGCCTCGGCGCCAACCAGCTGTCGAAGCTCAAGGTGTACCGCGGTGCCGAGCACCCCCACGCCGCGCAGAAGCCCACCGCGTACGTTTTCGACCAGGTCGCCCAGTAAGCGCCGCACAGAACAGGACACACTGATGGCGAACATCGAAGAAACCCCCACGAGCTACTCCACCGAGTCCACCGTCGACGAGACCGTCGTCGCCGCCGAGCGCCCCGTGCTGTCGGTCTCCGGCGCCGCAGTCGGTCGCCGCAAGCAGGCCATCGCCCGCGTGCGCGTCGTCCCCGGCTCGGGCACCATCACGGTCAACGGCCGTGCGTTCGAGGACTACTTCCCGAACAAGCTCCACCAGCAGCTCATCACCGACCCATTCACGGTCCTCAACCTCACGGGTGCGTACGACGTCATCGTCCGCATCTCGGGTGGTGGCCCCTCGGGCCAGGCCGGTGCGCTCCGCCTCGGCATCGCCCGCGCGCTGAACGAGATCGACGTCGAGAACAACCGCCCGACCCTCAAGAAGGCCGGCTTCCTCTCGCGCGACGCCCGCGTCATCGAGCGCAAGAAGGCTGGTCTCAAGAAGGCCCGCAAGGCGCCGCAGTACTCGAAGCGCTGATCGGCTTCCATTCCGCATGCCGATCTTTGGCACGGACGGGGTGAGGGGGCTGGCCAACGGCTCCCTCACCGCCGATCTCGCACTGTCCCTGGCCCAGGCGACCGCCGTCGTCCTGGGCCAGGGTCGTTCCGCCGAGGCGCGCCGCGCCACGGGCAAGCGGCTCACCGCCGTCGTCGCCCGCGACCCGCGCGTCTCCGGCGAGTTCCTCTCCGCAGCGGTCGAGGCCGGTCTCGCCTCGTCGGGCGTCGACGTCCTGGACGCCGGCGTGCTGCCGACCCCCGCAGCGGCGTACCTGATCGCCGACATGGATGCCGACTTCGGCGTCATGGTCTCGGCATCCCACAATCCCGCTCCCGACAACGGCATCAAGATCTTCGCCCGCGGCGGCGTGAAGCTGCCTGACATCGTCGAAGCCCGCATCGAGGCCGCCATGGCGGGCCCGAAGCTGCTGCCGACCGGCGCTGCCGTCGGGCGCATCCGCCGCTTCGCCGACGCCGAGGACCGCTACGTCGTGCACCTGCTCGGCTCGCTGCCGCACCGCCTCGACGGCCTCCACGTCGTGCTCGACTGCGCGCACGGCGCGGCCTCCGGCGTGTCGCCGCAGACGTTCGCAGATGCGGGCGCCCGCGTGACCGTCATCGGCGCGGACCCCGACGGCTGGAACATCAACGACGGTGTCGGCTCGACCCACCTCGATCAGCTGGCCGAGCACGTGGTGCGCGTCGGCGCCGACGTGGGCATCGCGCACGACGGCGACGCCGACCGCTGCCTCGCGGTCGACGCGACCGGCAAGGTCGTCGACGGCGACCAGATCATGGCGATCCTCGCGGTCTCGATGAAGAGCCGCGGCGAACTCAAGGACGACACGCTCGTCGCCACCGTGATGAGCAACCTCGGACTCCACCGTGCGATGTCGGCCCACGGCATCCACGTCGAGACCACCGCCGTCGGCGACCGGTACGTGCTCGAGCGCATGAACGAGCAGGGCTTCTCACTCGGTGGCGAGCAGTCGGGCCACGTCATCATGAGCGATTACGCGACGACCGGCGACGGCCTGCTCACCGGCCTGCACCTGGTCGCCGAGATGGCGCGCACCGGCAAGACGCTCGAAGAGCTCGCGTCGATCATGACCGTGTACCCGCAGGTGCTCGTCAACGTGAAGGGCGTCGACCGTACCCGCGCCGCCACCGACGAGGGGGTTCAGGATGCCGTCGCCCGCGCCTCCGCCGAGCTCGGCCTCTCGGGGCGCGTGCTGCTGCGCCCGTCGGGCACCGAGCAGCTCGTGCGCGTGATGGTCGAGGCCGCCTCCGAGGACGAGGCCCGCCGCCACGCCGACGAGCTCGCCGGCGTCGTGCGCGAGCGCCTCTCGCTGTAACTCCGAGGGCGACGCCTTCGTTCGAACGCGGTGGGCCTTGGGGCCTGCCGCGTTCGTCGTTGCGGCGGCGGGGTTTGTCACGGCTCTCGAGCCTGCCGCCGCCGAGGCGGTCGGGCTAGCCTGAGGGCATCCGAGAGGAGTCATCGTGGGTGAAGCGATCGTCGTCGGAATCACGGATGCTGCGGTCACGCGCCGAGCGGTCGACTGGGCAGCGCAGCGTGCGGTCGAGAGGCGCCAGCCGCTCGAACTGCTCGCCATCGTCGGGGGTGCGGTCGGCGCCGTGGGGGAGGACTCGCTCGTCGACGCCGCACTCGCCCAAGCCGTCGAGCTCGCCGAGGCCGAGGCATCCCGAATCGCATCGACAGGTGCCGATGTGCGCACTCGCGTCGAACGGGGCAACCCTGTCGCGAAGCTGCTGGATGCCTCGACCGCCGCCGCGCTGCTGGTCATCGGCAGTGACTACCAGGGGTCGGGCTCGCGCGCGCATCGAGGTGCCCACGGCCTGCGCATCGCCGCGGGTGCGCACTCGCCGGTCGTGGTGATCCCGGACTTCGACGTCACGGGCCGGACCGGAGTCGTGGTGGGCGTCGACGGCTCGCCGGTGTCGGAGAAGGCCGTCGCGTTCGCCGCCGCGGAGGCCGACCGGCTCCACGAGCCGCTCATCGCCGTGGCGGTGTGGACGCCGCTCGAGGTGCCGCGCAACATGGGCGCGTACCCCGTGCAGTACCTGGAGAACATGGAGAAGCTCACGGGCGAGGCGCTCGGGCTCTCTCTCGCCGGGCTCGCCTCGCGCTACCCCGATCTCGAGATCGTGCGCCGCGTCGAGCGCGGCTATCCGTCGCACATCATCAACGAGCTCGCGGGCACGGCACGCCTCGCGGTGGTCGGCTCACACGGCCGCGGCGCGCTGGCGCGCTTCCTCCTCGGCTCGATCAGCCAGGAAGTGCTCGCGCGACTCGAGACCGCCACGGCAGTCGTGCGCTGAGCGATCGGCGGAGTCCGGGGCGCAGCATCCGTCCGCCCGTCTTTTCGGGCGAGAACGCGTGATAGCACCACGCGCGTGTCGTGCTTGGTGCTGTCGTGAGGTTTCGCGTGCAAGGGGTCCGAATTTCGGGCTCCCGCGCGCTCTCCGGACCTGCCGCGGCGCAAGACCCGGAGAGCGGTCGCACCTCCGATTTCCGGATCGCTCGAGGGGTGCGGTGGCGGTGGGGCGCAGCATCCGTCCGCCCGTCCTGTCGGGCGAGAACGCGTGATAGCACCACGCTCGTGTCGTGCTTGGTGCTGTCGTGAGGTCTCGCGTGCAACGGGTCCGGATTTCGGGCTCTCGCACGCTCTCCGGACCTGCCGCGCCGCGGAGACCCGGAGAGCGGTCGCACCTCCGATTTCCGGATCGCTCGAGGGGGCGGTGGCGGTGGGGCGCAGCATCCGTCCGCCCGTCCTGTCGGGCGAGAACGCGCGATAGCACCACGCGCGTGTCGTGCTTGGTGCTGTCGTGAGGTCTCGCGTGCAGCAGGTCCGGATTTCGGGCTCTCGCACGCTCTCCGGACCTGCCGCGCCGCGGAGACCCGGAGAGCGGTCGCACCTCCGATTTCCGGATCGCTCGAGGAAGGCGGTGGCGGTGGGGCGCAGCATCCGTCCGCTCGTCGGCCTTGGCGCCGTCCGCTCGGTCTTCGCGCCGGCGTGGACTCGCGAGAACGCGCAATAGCACCGACGGTGTGTCGGGTGCGGTGCTGTTGTGATGTCTCGCGCGCGCACGGCGGACGCGCGCCGGGTCCGGACCGCCCGCGCCGCGCGCCATAGGCTGAGGGTATGTCTGGCAAGACCGGCGGGCGCGCGCGCGTCAGCGACGTGGCAGCCGCCGCGGGCGTCTCGGCGACGACGGTCTCGCACGCGCTGAGCGGCGCGCGAGCGGTGAACGCCGAGACGCGCGAGCGGATCCTCGCCGTGGCCCGCGAGCTCGGATACGTCCCCGATCGGGTGGCCAGCGGACTGCGCCGCCGCCGCACCGGCGTCGTGGGCCTGATCGGCGACGACCTCGCGGCGACCCCGTTCGCGGGCCGCATCATCGAGGGCGCCCGGCGGGCCGGACTCGAGCGCGACGTGCTGCTGATGGTCGCCGAGAGCGGCGGCGACGCCGAGGCGGAGCGCGACCTCGTCGCGCGCTTCCTCGCTCAGCGCGTCGACGGCCTCTTGATCGCACGCATGTACCACCAGCGCGTCGAGCAGCCCGACGTCCCCGACGACGTACCCGTCGTGCTGGTGGATGCTGCGCCGCAACCCGGCTGGGAGGTCGACGCCGTCGTGCCCGACGAGGCGCAGATCGCGGCACTCGCGTGCGAGCGGCTCACGCGTGAGGGGCACCGCGACATCGCGTACGTCGGGACCACGGACGAGTCCCGCGCCGCCCGCGGCCGCCTGATCGGCGTGCGATCCGCCCTCGGAGACTCGGGCATCGCGCTGGCCGACGGTCGGCTCGACTTCTGCACATCCGATGCGACAGGCGGTCGAGACGCCGGAGGGCGACTCCTCGATCAGCCCGTCCCGCCCACGGCCGTCATCTGCTTCAACGACCAGATCGCGATGGGCGTGATGCAGGCTGCGGCCCGCCGAGGGATCCCCATCCCGGCGGGCCTCTCCGTCGTGGGGATCGACGATCTGCGTCCGGTCGCCGACGCCCTAGACCCCGGGCTCACCACGGTCGCGCTGCCCCACGCCGAGATGGGGCGGTGGGGGATGACCCGGCTGCTCGACCGCATCGACGGGACCGCACCTCCGATCGGCGACGGCATCCACCTGCTCCGCGGCTGGCTGGTCGAGCGGGAGTCTGTCGCGGTGCCGCAGCCCCGGTAGCCGAGCTACCCACGCGCCGAGTCCCGCTCGACCGGCGCGACGCGCAGGGGCGTGAGGCTGGCGCCCGTGACCGCGACCTCGTCTCGAGACCCCTCGAGCTGCAGCCCTCGCACGCCGGTCGTGCCGAACGTGGCCATCGTGAGCGCCGCGCGCCCGCCGCCCGCGAAGACCTCGATCGAGGAAGCGTCCACGACGATGTCGAGCGCGATGCGCCCATCCACCGGTTCCACCGCCGCCGTGCGCACCTCGCGGTACGCCTCCGGCATCGTGTCGGAGACGGCGTCGGCGTCGCGTGCCACGAACACCGAGCGCGCCTCGAAGTCGTAGCCGACCGTCGCGAAACTGCCGTCGCCCGTGAGGACCTTCACCCGAAGCTCGCCGGCCGGGCTCGCAGCATCCAATCGCAGTCGATACGCGCCCGATGCCGGCACCGCGACGTCCACGGCTTCACCGTCGCCCAGCCGCGCATCGTCGAGGTTCTCGGCCTCGCCTTCCAGCGATTCCAGCTCGGGTGCCGGCACCGAGTGCAGCGTCGCGCGCCCCTCGTCGTCGCCCAGCGTGATCTTGCGCACGAGGGAGTCCGACCCGCCGTGCCAGTCCTCGGTCGGGAACCCGCCCGCGTAGGCCCAGTTGTTCATCCAGCCGATGCCGTACCGCGACGCGAGGCGGTCGTGCTCATCCCGGCGCGGGTCGTCCCACGTGACGGCCGCGTAGTAGTCGGGGCCGTGGTCCAGCCACTGGTGGCCGCTGCCGTCGGCCGTGAAGCGCTCGCCGTCCCACTCGCCCACCCAGTACGCAGTGCCCGTCGTCATCCCCTCCGCGGCGCCGTTCGCGCCCGCGACGAGCACCCACCGCACATCGTCGGGATCGCCGTCGACCGCCATGGGGAACAGGTCGGGGCACTCCAGCACGCCGAGGTCGGTCGTGACGAAGTCCGAGGAGTAGGTCCAGTCGCGAAGATTCGGCGAGGTGTAGAACCCGATCCGGTCGTGCTCGGCGAGGGCCATCACCCAGCGTCCGGCCGTGTCGTCCCAGAACACGCGCGGGTCGCGCCAGTCCGCGACGCCGGGGTTCTCCATGACGGGATTGCCCTCGAACGACTCGAAGCGGTAACCGCCGTCGCGCGAGACGAACAGGGACTGGCGCTGCACGCCGTCCACCTGCTGCGTGACGAGCGCGATCACGGCACCCTCGCCGAACCCGGCCGTGCCCTTCTCATCGACGACCGCCGTGCCGGTCCAGATGTCGCCGAGGCCGTTGGCGTACTTGTCGATCGCGACGCCCTCGTCCTTCCAGTGCACGAGGTCGGTCGAGGTCGCGTGGTACCACGCGGTGCCGTTCCCGTCCGGGTAGTCGGCGTTGTAGAGGTAGTAGTAGTGCCAGACGCCGTCGAGCAGGAAAGGCTTCTGCGGATCGTTCATCCAGTTCGCCTCGGGCGTGAGGTGCACACTCGGCCGGTGCGCAGACCAGCCTGCGGGCCGCTCGAACGCGTCGGTCGTCGCGGACGGTGAGGGCGCGGCATCCGTCCCGCCGCGCTCGGACAGGGCGACGGCGATCGCCGCCACGAGCACGATCGCCGCCGCCGCTGCGGCGACCACGACGAGGAGGCGCCGCCGGGGCGACGCGGATCGGGTGTTCTGCGTGTGCATTCGGTCTCCTTCTCGGCTCGGAACGGGACGAACGGATGCCTCGGCACGGGGGCCGTGCCGAGGCATCCGCTCGACGGTCTTCAGGTCAGGGCAGCGGCGTGACCTTGCCGCCGTTGTTGACGTTGATGTTCGCCGGGATGTCGGCGTAGCCGCCGAGCCCGCCGGTCCCGTACGAGTAGTCGACCGCCGACGAGGCGCCGTCGATGTCGATCTTCACGGTCGGCGCGAGCGTGCCGCCGCGGCGGAAGTCACCCTCCGTGCCGACCGTGTCGATGAACGACTGCACCAGTCCGCCAGGCATCACGTAGTGCGAGTACGCCTGGAAGTGCCCGATCGGCTGGTTGAAGTCCGGCGCGAACGGCTGTCCGCCCGCGAAGTTCAGGTTCGTCGGGTTGCCCAGTGCCAGGCCCGAACCGGAGTTCATCGGCTGGTAGTCGCTGCGGATGCCGTCGCCGACGAACCCGTAGACGCCCTCGGGGCCATCGATGCCGTTCGCGAACGTGCCGCGGTGGCTGATGGTGAAGAGGTAGTACTTGCCGTCCTTCATGTAGATCTGCGGACGCTCGGTCTGGTCGGTGACGCAGTTGGCCGACAGGATGGGCGGCAGGAACTCCCACTCGGTGAGTTCCTTGTTCTTCGCCTTGGCGAGGCCGACGTTGCCGATCTGGTACGTGGCGCCCGAGGCGTTCACCTGCTCGACCGTCTCCGCGTAGGGGTCGCCCTCGCGGTAGCCGAGGTCCTCTTCGTTGCACGTCGCGGACTCGCGGGGCATGGCGGAGTTGCCCTCGAAGACCATGTAGGTCTCACCGGGGTGGGCCGGGTCCTCGAACGTGAACGGGTCGCGGAAGTTGAAGAACTCGTTCTGCGCACCGGTCTGGTAGTACGTGCCATCGGCCTGCAGCAGGTCGGTGACCTTGTCGAATCCCGTCAGCTTCACGCCGTTCTTGTTGGCGTGCACCTTGCCGACGCTCAGCGCGATGCGCGGGTCGTAGGGCTTGCGGTTGCTGCCGTCCTCGTTGCGGTAGAACGCGACGTCCGTGAAGAACAGCTTGATCTCGCCGCCCTTCGAGATGCGCGCCGACCCCGACCACTGGGTCTGGTGGCTGTACGACTGGTCGGGGAAGATCTTGCCGGTCACCCCTTCGTCGAAGACAAGGCCGCCATACGTCCAGCCGCCGTTCGCCGGACGCTCATCGGCGGGGACGCCGGCGGGGCGGTAGAAGTAGCCGATCTTCGCGAACACGTGGCGCTCGTCGAACACGAGGTTGCGGTCGGCGACGAGCGAGAAGATGATCTCCTGGCCGTTGACGCTGTACTGGTTCGCGTCCTCATCGGTCAGCGGCCACGAGTCCCAGACCCACACCTGCTCGTTGCTCATGTCGGGGAAGTCCTGCGCAACCGCGGGCATGGTGAGCTCGGCGGGCATCGAGTTCTGCTTCGAGCCCGCGGTCGGGTCCGACAGACGCTTGAGCTGGCGGGCGTCTGCGCGGGTCCACTTCGCGGTGAAGTCGTCTTCGGGGGCGTACGCCTGCTGCGTGTGCGCCGTCGGCTGGGGGCCGTCCTGCAGCTCGGGCGTCGCCGGCGCGGCCGGTGCCGCGAGGGCTGCCGTGGGCAGGCCGACGAGCACGGAAGCCGCGACCGCAGCGGCGGTGAGGCCGCCGGTCAGGACGCGCCTGACCTTGTTCGGGGGAGTGTGCATTTCTGATTCGCTCCTTGGATTCTCAGTGATGCAAATCGATTTGCATCACGCACTCATCGTTGCATGTGCGAGCCGATCGCGCACATGCGGATGCAGGTGCATGGAGTTCGCGAAACGTGGCACTTGACGGTTCGCCGTCACTCGGTCCATAATCAGATCCGCGCGATAAATCGATTTAACACGAGGGAGTGTCACTGATGGCGAGGGCTCGGATCTCAGACGTCGCGGCAGCGGCCGGCGTCTCGGTGACCACGGTCTCGCTCGTCATGAACGACGTCGAATCGCGCATCTCGGCGGAGACGCGCCAGCGCGTCCGCGAGGCGGCCCGTGCCGTCGGCTACGCGCCCAGCTCGGTGGCACGAGGGCTCCGCACTCAGCGCACGCGCACGGTCGGACTCATCTCCGACCAGATCGCGACGACGCCGTTCGCCGGTCGCATGCTCGCCGGCGCGCAGGACGCGGCGCGCGACGCCGGGCACCTCGTCTACCTCCTCGACACCGGCGGCGACGCCGCGATCGAGCGCGAAGCGATCGACGCGCTCACCGCACAGCAGGTCGACGCGATGATCTACGCGTGCATGTGGCACCGGGTGGTGGATGTCCCGCAGGGCGTCCTCCCGAAGACGGTGCTGCTCGACTGCCGGCCCGTGAACGGCGGCTACCGCAGCGTCGTGCCCGACGACCGCGCCGGGGGAGCCGCCGCCGTGCGCGAGCTCGTCGCCGCCGGCCACCGGCGCATCGCCTACCTCGACACGGATGACCCCGGCCCGCTCGCATCGCGACTGCGCCACGAAGGGTACCTCGAGGCGCTCGCCGAGGCCGGGATCCCGGCCGACCCGGCGCTGCACGTCACCGGCGAGACCTCCGCCCACGGCGGTCGCGCCGCGGCCGAGGCGCTGCTCGACCTCCCCGACGACGAGCGCCCCACCGGCATCTTCTGCTTCAACGACCGCATGGCGGCCGGCGTGTACATCGCCGCACACCGCCGCGGCCTCGACATCCCGCGCGATCTGTCCGTCGTCGGCTACGACGACCAGCAGCTGATCGCCGCGGAACAGGATCCCCCACTCACCACCGTCGCGCTGCCCCACTACGCCATGGGCCGCTGGGCGATGGAGGTCGCGCTCGGCGTCCGCGCGGAAGGGGATGAGGACGCCACGCACCTGATGGAGTGTCCCGTCATCCGACGAGACTCCGTAGGCCCGCCGCCGGCGCAAGTCGCCAAACCGAACCGGCGACGGGCTTCACACACCGAGCGGCCGCCACAGGCGGCCCCCGATCGGTGACCCACGCGGGCGTGAGTCACCAAGAAAAGGAAACCACAACAATGCGCACAAGGACCCCGATCCTCGTGTCCGCGGGCCTGGTCACGGCGATCGCCCTGACCGGGTGCGGGCAGGCCGGCCAAGGTGACACCACCACCGCGGACGGCCGCACCCAGTTGACGATGTGGACCCACTCGGCGGGCAACCCGGCCGAGCTCGAGGTCTACGAGCAGATCATCTCCGACTTCAACGCGTCGCAGGACGACTACGAGGTCGTGCACGAGTCGTTCCCGCAGGGCGCCTACAACGACGCGATCGTCGCGGCCGCAGCATCCGGCGATCTTCCGTGCCTTCTCGACCTCGACGGCCCGATCATGCCGAACTGGGCGTGGGCGGGGTACCTGCAGCCGCTCGACCTGCCCACCGAGATCACGGACGCGCTGCTGCCCACGGCCGTCGGCGTGTGGGACGACGAGATCTACTCGGCCGGCTACTGGGATGCCGCCCTCGGCATCTTCGCCCGCAAGTCGGTTCTCGATGCCAACGGCATCCGCATCCCGACCGTCGACGAGCCGTGGACCGCGGACGAGTTCGGCGCGGCGCTCGCCACGCTCAAGGACGCGGGCTACGAGACGCCGATCGACATCGGCGCCGAAGACACCGGGGAGTGGTGGCCGTACGCCTACTCGCCGTTCCTGCAGAGCTTCGGCGGCGACCTCATCGACCGCGACACCATGCTGTCGGCCGACGGCGCCCTCAACGGGCCCGACGCCGTCGCGTGGGGTGACTGGTTCGCGGGCCTCTTCGCCGCCGGGTACGCCGGCAACAGCGGCACCGTCGGCAACCAGGAGTTCATCGACGATGAGGTGGCGCTCAGCTACACCGGCGTCTGGAACGCCGTGGCCGCGCTCGACGAGGTCGGCGACGACCTGCTGATCCTGCCCCCGCCGGACCTCGGCAACGGCCCGAAGATCGGCGGCGGTTCGTGGCAGTGGGCGATCTCGTCCAAGTGCAACGACGCCGACGGCGCGCGTGCGTACCTCGAGTTCAGCTTCCAGGACAAGTACATCACCGAGTTCGCCGACAAGCAGGTCGTCATTCCCGCGACGGATGCCGCCGCCCAGGCGTCGGAGTACTTCGGCGACGACGGCGCCCTGCGCCCGTTCGTCGAGTTCTCCGAGCAGTACGCCGTGCTGCGCCCCGAGACGCCCGCATACGCGGTCATCTCGACGACGTTCGAGACGGCGGCGAAGGACATCATGAACGGCGCCGACGTCCAGGAGACGCTCGACCGTGCCGTCTCTGAGATCGACGCCAACATCGCCTCGAACGACGGCTACGGCTTCCAGTGATCCACCGCGCCGGCGAGGGCCCGTGGCCCTCGCCGGCGCACTCTCCGAGAGATCTGTCATGACTGTCACCCCTCCGACGGTCGCCGCCGAAGAGCCTCGGCGCGCCTACCGTCGCTTCCGCTCCATCAAGGGACGCGAGACCTGGGCAGGACTGGGGATGATCGCCCCCGCGGGCATCCTCCTCGTGCTGTTCCTCGTGATCCCCGTGATCCTCGCCTTCGGGCTGTCGTTCACGAACGCGCGCCTCATCTCGCCGAACCCGCCGCGGTTCGTCGGCTTCGACAACTTCATCCGCGCCTTCACCGCCGACCCGGTGTTCGTGCAGTCGGTGGGCAACACCGCGGTGTTCGCGCTCGTCGTGGTGCCGGTGCAGGCGGCGCTCGGACTGCTCCTCGCGGTGCTCGTCAACCGGCGCATGCGCGGCGTGACCGCCTTCCGCGTGATCTTCTTCATCCCCGTCGTGACGTCGATCGTCGTCGTCTCGATCCTGTGGAAGTTCATGTACCAGAAGGACGGGCTCATCAATGCCATGTTCGATGCGCTCACCTTCGGGGCTTGGTCGAACGTCGACTGGCTGAACGACCCGAAGACGGCGCTCGGTGCGATCATCGTCCTGTCGATCTGGCAGGCCGTCGGCTTCCACATGATCATCTGGCTCGCGGGCCTGCAGACGATCCCGGAGGAGCTGTACGAGGCCGCCAAGATGGACGGCGCGAGCCCGTGGCGCCAGTTCACGAACGTGACGTGGCCGGGTCTCAGGCCCACCATGGTGTTCGTCCTCGTCACGATCACGATCGCCGCCCTCGGCCTGTTCGTGCAGGTCGACGTCATGACGCAGGGCGGGCCCGTGAACTCGACCTCGACCATCGTGTTCCACGCCGTGCGCAAGGGCTACGAGCAGCAGGAGATCGGCTACGCCGCGGCGATCTCGCTGATCTTCTTCGTCGCGGTCCTCGCCATCGCGCTCATTCAGCGCCGGCTCACACGAGAGAAGGACTGACGTGACCGCCACCCAGACTCTGACCACGGCGCCTGCCGACTCGCGCCGTGCCGCGCGCCCGGCACCGGGCCGCAGCGAGAAGTCGCAGCGCATCCGGGGCAAGGTGTTCCTCTATATCGCCCTCTCGCTGTTCGGGATCATCTTCCTGTTCCCGCTGGTCTTCATGTTCGTGTCGAGCCTCAAGCCCGACAGCCAGATCCTGCAGGACATCGACTCGCCCGCGGCCTTCCTCCCGGTCGGCGACATCAGCCTCGACAACTACTTCGGGGTGTTCGACCGTGTGCCCGTCGCGCAGTTCATGTTCAACTCGGTGCTCGTGACGGTGCTCACGGTGGGGCTCGGGCTCATCGTCAACTCGATGGCGGGCTTCGCGCTTTCCCGGCTGGCGTGGAAGGGCCGGATCGTCGTGCTCGCGCTGATCATCGCGACGCTGATCGTCCCGTTCGAGACGATCGCGGTGCCGATGGTCTACTGGGTCGCCCAGCTTCCCACCCTCGTGATCGAGGGCGGCGTGCCGAAGTACGACTTCGGCTGGCTCAACACCTACGAGGTGCAGATCGTGCCGTTCATCGCGAACGCGTTCTCGATCTTCCTGTTCACGCAGTACTTCTCGACCATCCCGAAGTCGCTCGACGAGGCAGCCCGCATCGACGGCGCGAGCTGGTTCACGATCTACCGCCGCATCCTGGTGCCGCTGTCGGGCCCGGCCTTCGCGACCGTGGCGATCCTGACCTTCCTGCCGGCGTGGAACCAGTACCTCTGGCCCCTCATGGTGGTGCAGAAGGAGGAGCTGCGTCCGGTCATGGTCGGCATGCAGTACTTCTTCCAGCTGAACACCGCGTGGGGCGAGGTGATGGCGTACACCTCGCTCATCACGATCCCGGTGCTCATCGTCTTCCTGGTGTTCCAGCGGGCGTTCGTCAGCAGCATCGCGGCGAGCGGGGTGAAGGGATGACCGAAGCGATGCCGCGCATCGTGGTCGTCGGCGAGGCCCTGGTCGACATCGTCCATCGTGCCGACGGCGCTGTCGAGGAGGCGCCCGGCGGCAGCCCCGCGAACACCGCGCTGACGCTGGGCAGGCTGGGGCGGCGCCCGACGCTGATCACCCGCCTGGCGGAGGACGACCGGGGTCGCGGTGTGCGACGGTGGCTCGGGGAGTCCGATGTCGAGGTGGTCGCCGTCGCGTCGGCGCGCACATCGACGGCCACCGCCCACCTCGATGCCGGCGGTGCCGCCTCGTACGACTTCGACCTCGAGTGGGACCTCGGGGCGGACGCCGCGAGCCTCGAGGCGCTCGTGAGCGCGGCCGATGTCGTGCACGTCGGCTCCGTCGCGGCGGTGCTCGAACCCGGCGCGGACCACGTCCTCGCACTCGTGCGGTCCGTGCGCGGACGGGCGATCGTGACCTATGACCCCAACATCCGGCCGTCGCTGGTCGACGACCCGGACCGCGTCCGGGAGCGCGTCGCCGGGCTGATCGAGCTCGCCGACGTCGTGAAGGCGAGCGATGAGGACATCCGGTGGCTCCACCCCGGACGGGACGTCCGGCAGGTCGCACGGGAATGGGCCGCTCGGGGCCCGCGACTCGTCGTCGTCACGCTCGGGTCGGAGGGTGCGATCGGCGTGACCGCCGACGGCGAGGTCGCCGTGCCCGCCGTCGTGACCGAGGTGGTCGACACCGTCGGGGCCGGCGACACGTTCATGGGCGTGCTCATCGACAGCATCGTCGGCAGCGACGAACTGCGGGCATGGATCCGAACGGCAGGTGGGGGCCGTTCGTCCGTCGTCGAATCACTCCTGCGGAGATCCGCCTACGCGGCGGCGATCACCGTCTCGCGGCCAGGCGCCGATCCTCCACGTCGTGCCGAACTCGCCGCGCCGGCGACGGCACGGTAAGCCGCATCTGACACTCGCACTCCCCGCCCGCCGGGCGGAGGGGCTCACCATCGCGCGATTCCCGCGCACGACTCTTGAAGGAACTCTCGTGTTCGACCTCCCCGATTCCTGGGTATGGGACTACTGGTTCGCCGACGACGGCGACCGTTACCACCTCTTCTTCCTGTACGCCTCGCGGGCGCTCCACGACCCCGAAGCCCGCCACTACCGCGCCTCGATCGGGCACGCGGTCTCGACGAACCTCGTCGAGTGGACGCAGGTGGCCGATGCGCTGGTGCGCAGCGACGCCCCCGCTTTCGACGAGCTCGCCACGTGGACCGGATCTGTGGTGCGTCACCCGGACGGGACATGGTTCATGTTCTACACCGGCGCGACGCTCGCTCCCGGCGGTCAGAACGTGCAGCGGATCGGCTACGCCACGTCGCCGGACCTCTTCACGTGGACCAAGGCCGACGGCCCGGTGCTCGAAGCGAACGGGCCGTGGTACGAGAAGCTCTCGAGCGGCGCGTGGCACGACGAGGCCTTCCGCGACCCGTGGGTGTTCGCCGACCCGGGCGGGGACGGCTGGCACATGCTCATCACGGCCCGCTCTCCCGAGGGACCGGTGGACGGACGCGGTGTCATCGGGCACGCCTGGTCGGCGGACCTGCGCATATGGGAGCTGCGAGAACCGCTCAGCGCGCCGAGCGTCGAGGGATTCGGGCAGCTCGAGGTGCTGCAGGCCGAGATCGTCGACGGGCGCCCGGTGGTGATCTTCTCCTGTCTCAAGGAGCAGAGCACCGAGTCCCGGCGCGCCGCTGCGGCCGGCACCTGGGCGGTTCCGGCGGAGAGCCTGCTCGGACCGTTCGACATCGACGCCGCGTATCCGCTGACCGACGAGCACCTGTACGTCGGGCGCCTGCTGCAGCGCCGTTCGGACGGCGAATGGCTGCTGTTCGCGTTCCGGAACATCGGCGAGGACGGACGGTTCGTGGGCGGCGTCACCGACCCGATGCCGGTGCGTTGGGATGGCGAGCGACTCGTCCGCCACGAGGCGGTGGCTCTCTCCGCCTGAGGTTCGAGGCCGGGGCTTCGCGGACGAGCCCCGGCCGGCCCGCCTCTCGGCGGGCGGTGTCCGCGCCGACAGAAGGATGACGATGATGTCAGTTTCGAAGCGACGCTCCGCGCGTCTGACGGCCGGCGCGCTGGCCGTGATCGCGGTGGGGATCGGCGGAGGGGTGGCGGGAGGCGCCGGCGATGACGCCGCGGCTGCCGATTCCGCCGCCGACTACCGCGCGCAGTACCACTTCACGGTGCCCGACCATTGGAAGAACGACCCCCAGCGGCCGGTCTTCCTAGACGGCAAGTTCCACTACTACTACCTCTACAACAGCGACTACAACGCGGACCCGACGGCGAACTTCGGCACGGAGTGGCGGCTCGCGACCTCATACGACGGGGTCGTGTTCGCCGATCAGGGTGTCGCCGCACCCAAGAGGACGAACGCGAACTACGACCTCTGGTCGGGGTCGACCGTGGTCGACGAAGCGAACACCGCCGGCTTCGGGGCCGGCGCCGTGGTGATGCTCGTGACGCAGATGGACCATCCGACACCGGCTCAGCAGGCGAACGCCTCAGGGCCGCAGGCGCAGTTCCTCTGGTACTCGACGGACGGCGGCCGCAACTTCCGGCCGTACGGCGATCAGCCCGTCATCACGAACGGCGGACGCGCGGATTTCCGCGACCCGAAGATCGTGTGGGACGCCGAGCGCGGCCGCTGGCTCGCACTGATCGCCGAGCGCGACCGGGTGAGCTTCTACACGTCTCCGGATCTGAAGACATGGTCCCGCACCTGGGAGTACGTGAACCCCGGCATCGGCACGATCGAGTGCCCGGATCTGTTCCGGATCCGCGCCGACGACGGCACGATGAAGTGGGTGTTCGGCGTCAGTGCGAACGGGTACGCCACCGGAGAGCCCGCGACGTTCGCGTACTGGACGGGCGCGTTCGACGGCACGTCGTTCACCTTCGATTCGAGCGCCCCGCAATGGCTCGATCACGGGTTCGACTGGTACGGCGCGGTCACGTGGGAGGACCCCTCCTCGCCGCTGGACCGCCGCTACGCCGTGGGCTGGATGAACAACTGGGACTACGCGCACTCGACCCCGACCTGGACCGCGGCCGGCTTCAACGGCACGGACTCGATCACCCGAGAGCTGCGCCTCACGCGTTACGGCTCCGCGTTCAGCCTGGTGTCGCAGCCGGTGGCGGCCCTCGCCGACATCGCGACGGCTCGGACGGAGCTCGGCGACGTGACCGTGGACGGCTTCCTGCCGCTCGCCTACGAGGGCGACGCGTACCAGGTCGAGGCGGATGTGACGTGGGAGACCGCGACCAACATCGGCCTGCAGCTGCGGCGCTCCGCCGACGGGACGCGTCACGCCGATGTCGGTGTGACCGGCACCTACGCCTACCTGAACCGCGGTCAGACCGGCTACCCGGCCGGAACCTGGAAGACCGAGAGTCGCACGCCCTTCGCCGGCGGTGCCGGCACCGTGCACCTGCGCATCCTGGTCGACCGCACGACGATCGAGGTCTTCGTCGACGACGGAAGATACGTCCATTCGAGCCAGGTGTTCGCCCCGCCGGGTGACGACGGCATCGCTCTCTACTCCTCGGGCGGCCCGGCTGTGTTCCACGATCTGACGATCACCGAGTTCGGCAGCGTCGTGCAGCGGCCGGCCCGGGTGATCGCCGATTTCGAGGGCGACACGTGGGGTCAGGGGTGGACGGCGACGGGGGGCTTCATCGGCGCAGGACCGAGCGCGGCCGACCTGCGCGGACGGGTCGGCGCGCGGGTCGCCGACACCTTCGCGGGCGGGGGAGACCCGGCCACCGGCACGATCACCTCGCCGGCGTTCACGATCGACAGGAACTTCCTGCACTTCCTCGTCGGCGGCGGGGATCATCCGCTGGGCGTGGAGCCCGCCACCTCCGTCCAGCTGCTCGTCGACGGGCGGCCGGTGCGCACCGCGACCGGCGCGGACTCGGCGGACCTGCGGCACGTGCAGTGGGACCTCCGCGACCTCGCCGGGCGCTCGGCGCAGTTCCAGATCCTGGATGACGCGACCGGACAATGGGGTCATCTCATGGTCGACCAGGTCGTCCTGTCAGACTGACAGCAGTCTGATGGCCGCGCATTCTCGAGTCGACTTGAGATATGAGACTCCTAGTCTCTAGTCTGGAACGCGTGCACGAGTCGGGGGGCTCATGCACGCCGATCTTGCCGGCGGCCCCATGCCGTCGTGTTCGATCTAGTCGGTGCCGGGTTCTGGGGACCCGGCACCGCGAGTTTCTGCGGAGGCGAAGGGGCCTACCGGACAGCGCGCCGAGGACGATAATCGAGTGGTGGAGCAACCCGAATCCCGATCGCGGCGGCCTGCCGGCGAGACGCGAGCCCTCATGCTGGCGGTCGCGGTCGACCGCGTCAAAGAGGAAGGTCTGCTGCTCGACTACGCCAACATCGAGCTCGAGGACCTGATCCGTACGGCCGGCGTGCCGCGCTCGACCGTCTTCCGCATCTGGCCCGACCGCGTGGCGTTCGTCGCCGACCTGGTGCGGGCCCTGTTCGAAGCGGATCCGGGCTTCGACAAGGGGTTCGACGGCGAAACGCTCCGTCACCTCGAGGACGCGGTGGCCGGCGACCCCCAGGTGATGAGCACTCCCGTGGGGCGGCAGATCGCGCTCCGCGAGGCTCTGCGGGTCACCGTGTCGCACAACATGACCGCCGTGGAGCACACCGTGGCGTTCCGGGCCTATCGCGCCATGTCGGCTGCGCTCTCCAGTGGCGACGCCGTTCCCGGCGGGGAGGAGGTCCGTGCGCTGCTGTCCGAGATCGAGGACCGCTACCTGACCCACATGGCCGAGACGTACCGGGGACTCAATGCCGCCTTCGGGCTCCGCATGCGCGACGGCGTCGACGAGCGCGACCTCGCCGTGGCCATCATGGCGATGGTCGACGGCATGAGCGACCACCGCCGCATCAACCCGGCCATGGTCGACGCGCCTCGTGTCACCGCCCTCGGGCCCGAGGGCCCGCGCGACTGGCACCTCGCCGGCATCGCGGTCTACGGCATCTACACCGCGTACACCGAGGCGATCGAGGCGTAGCCCGCGGGCTCAGGCGCTCGGCGCGCTCCAGCTGAGCGACTCGATGTAGCGCAGCAGCACGCCTTCCCGGAGTGCCCACGGCGAGACCTCGAGCTCGTCCACGTCCATCGCGCGCATCGCCTCGTGCAGCACGACGGCGCCGGCGACGATCTGGAACGTCCGGTCCGGCGTGATGCCGGGCAGTTCCTGACGCGCCGACGCGGGGATGCGGGCCAGGCGCGGGATCCACGAGCCGAGTGAGGCGCGGGGGAGCAGCATCCGTTCGATTCCCGACCAGCCCGGAACCGGATAGCCGACGAGCTTCGCCAGCGAGCGGATCGCCTTCGACGAGCCCACCACGTGGTCGGGCTTCGCGAGCGAGCCGAACGACGCGGCGACCGGGGCGAGGGTGGCGCGCGCGTGGTCGCGCAGCTGCTCGACGGCGGCTTCGCCCGGCGGGTCGTCGGGAAGGAACTGCACCGTCATGCGCCCCGCGCCGAGGGGGACGGATGCTGCCTGCTCGGGCAGTTCGTCGGCTCCGGCCGCGATCTCGAGCGAGCCGCCGCCGATGTCGAACAGCAGGATCTGCCCTGCCGCCCACCCGAACCAGCGGCGCACCGCCAGGAACGTGTACCGCGCCTCGGTCTCGCCGCCGAGGACCTGCAGCGGCTGGCCCAGCGCCTCTTCGATGAGCGCGATGACCTCGGGCCCGTTCTTCGCCTCCCGGACGGCGCTCGTCGCGGTGGCCAGGAGTTCGTCGACCGATTCGGCGGACGCGATCTTGCGCGCCTCGGTCACCGCGGCGACGAGCGCCGTGACGCCCTCCTCGGTGATGGAGCCGTCGGGAGCGAGGTAGCGCATCAGCCGCAGCACCGTGCGCTGACTCGTCGCGGCGAGCGGCCGGCCGCCGGGGCGGACGTCGGCGACCAGCAGGTGGACGGTGTTCGAGCCGATGTCGAGAACTCCGAGGCGCACGCAAGAAGAGTAGCGGTACCGGACACACGGATGCCTCGGCCCGGCCGGAACGGCCGGGTCGAGGCATCCGTGTCCCGTCTTTACGCGACGCCCGCGTAGCGGAGCAGGTCGATCATCAGGAAGTCGTCGCCCGTGCGACCGGGGTCGATCGTCGGGAGGGACGGCTGCCAATCGGGATCCTGCGCGAGGTACGACGCGCGGTCGCCCTGCAGGAGGCCGAGGAACACCTCGGCGACGATCCGCGCGCCGACCGGGCCGAGGCGCTCGCCGTCTTCGACGATGTCGGCCTCGCGGAGGATGTAGAACCACAGCGGCGTGCGGTCGTCCATGCCGTACTGCTGGAGGTCGTCGAGGTCGCGCCGTGCGAGCTCGGGCAGATTCATCGCCCGGGCGACCCGCTGCCCCGACGGCAGCGAGAACGTCAGGTGCCGCAGCAGATTGCGCTGCGCGAGCGACGCCGGATTCGTCGCGGCGTCCGGGCGGGCGACGACCGAGCCCGGCAGCGCGAAGAGCGCCGACGAGAGGGTGGTGTCGATCTTCTTGTTCGGGCGGACGTTGCCGTCGCCGAAGTCGAAGAACGTCGGCCAGTCGATGAAGCGGCGCGGGGCGCGGCATCCGCCCGACAGGTCGTCGGGGTCGCCCGCTGGGCCCCCGGCCGGAGTGAAGATCATGCCGAAGAACGGCGTGCCGCCCGGGTTGCCCGTGAAGTTCGCCCGGTAGGACGGACGGATCTGGCTGTGGCCGAACCGGTAGGCCGCGACCGAGAACTCGACCGGGATGAACGGCTCGTTGTGCCACGCGTAGAACCTGCGCCCCTTCTGGAGCACGTCGTCGACGACGGCCGACCCGCAGAGCTTGCGGAGGAAGTGCTGCACGACGATCCACTGGTAGTGCCAGCGGACGATGCGCTGCGTCTCGGCGAACAGCTCGCCCGGCGCCGTGATCCCGAGGTCGGTGCGGACGTGCTCGGCGACGGCGTTGTGGAACCTCAGCATCGCGGTCTGCAGCTGCGACACGATGAGGTTCTCGTCGTTGCGCGGATCGCCGATCAGTGCGACGCCCTGCGCGTTGCGGGGGAGGTCCGACCTGCCCGGCGTGCCGCACTCCTCGACCAGCATCGTGACGCCGTGACCGGCCTGCTGGTCGTAGAGGAACGGCGACGCGTTCGGGCCGGACCCGTACACGTTGTCGAGGCCGAGGCTCGGGGTGCGGAAGTTCGAGATGTACTCGGGATCCGCCTGGCGCTCGAGGCTCGACGTCGGATCGAACGTGATGTCGTGGTCGATGAACTGCCCGAGGAACGTGTCACCGGCGACATGCGTCGTGCTGTTGCGGTTGCCGTGCGACAGGGCGGGATCGACGATGAGCTGCACAGGACCTGCCGCCAGGTCGTCGCGGGCGTCCATGATGCCCTCCGGCTTGCCGATGTCGAGCAGGGCCGCCCGCACCTCCGGAGTGTCGGCGGCGAACGGTGGCAGCTTGCCGAACATGCGGCCGAAGCGTCCCGAGTCGTAATACTTCGACCGGGGCGGCACGATGTCGACCGGATACGAGCCGTGGCGGGTCATGATCATCTCCTTCGAACGGACTCCCCCTGCGCGCGAACACGCACTCTGGGAGAGCGGTCTCCGTCGACGTGAGATACATCGGCACCACGGATGCTGCCCGCCGGCGCCCGCGCGGAGCGCCTGTGGACGCAGCATCCGTCATCTCCCGCGCCAGCGGTTACGATGGGCGCGATGTCCGCCGACGAAGCGACCGCTGTCGCCCCCGCACTCTCGCTGTACCGCGAGATCGACCGCGCCGACTGGGCCCGCCTGGCGTCGGGCCTGACGCAGCCGCTCACCGAGACCGAGATCGTGCAGATCCGCGGGCTCGGGGACCGCCTCGACATGGCCGAGGTCGCGCAGGTGTACGTGCCGCTGTCGCGCCTGCTGTCGCTGTACGCGGAGTCGACCAAACGCCTCGGCCAGGAGGAGTCCGGCTTCCTCGGCGAGGCGGACTCCACCACCCCCTTCATCGTCGGCGTCGCGGGCTCGGTCGCCGTGGGCAAGTCGACGATCGCGCGCCTGCTGCGCGAGCTCACCTCGCGCTGGCCGGGAACCCCCCGCGTCGAGCTCGTCACGACCGACGGGTTCCTCTACCCGAACGCCGAGCTCGAGCGCCGCGGCCTCATGGAGCGCAAGGGCTTCCCCGAGTCGTACGACCGTCGCGCGCTCGTGTCGTTCCTCACCGAGGTGAAGAGCGGCGCCCCCGAGGTGAAGGCGCCGTTCTACTCGCACATGCGGTACGACATCGTGCCCGACGCCGTCATCACCGTGCGCCGCCCCGACATCGTCATCGTCGAGGGCCTCAATGTACTGCAGCCGCCCCCCACCCCGAACGACGTCGCCGTCAGCGACCTGTTCGACTTCTCCATCTACGTCGACGCGGATGCCTCCCATATCGCGCAGTGGTACGTCGACCGCTTCCTCGCCCTGCGCCGGGCCGCATTCAGCAACCCGAAGTCGTTCTTCAACGTCTTCGCGCAGCTGTCGGACGAGGAGGCCGTGGAGCGCGCGCTCGGCTTCTGGAACTCGATCAACCTCCCGAACCTCGAGGAGAACGTGCTCCCGACGCGTCACCGCGCGAACCTCGTGCTGCAGAAGGCGGCCGACCACACCGTGGAGACGGTGCTCCTGCGCAAGCTGTAGCGCCGTGCGGGGTTCCTCGCTCGCTCGACGACCGGGGAAGGGCGGGGAATCTGGATTCGTAAGGGTTCCTAGCGAAACCCGCCGCCTACCATTGACGGCATGTGTGGAATCGTCGGATACGTGGGCCCGCGGCAGAGCCAGGCCGTCCTGATCTCAGGCCTTTCGCGCCTCGAGTACCGCGGCTATGACTCCGCAGGCATCGCCGTGATCGACGGCGACGGCGGATTGGGGATGCGCAAGCGCGCTGGAAAGCTGAAAGTGCTGCGCGACGACCTCGCCGCCCACCCGCTCGCCGACGGGACGACCGGCATCGGCCACACCCGCTGGGCGACGCACGGCGGACCGACCGACGGCAACGCGCACCCGCACCTCGCCGACGACGACAAGCTCGCCGTGATCCACAACGGCATCATCGAGAACTTCTCCGAGCTCAAGGACGAGCTCCTCGCCGACGGGTTCACCTTCCGCAGCGAGACCGACACCGAGGTGGCCGCCGTGCTCCTCGGCCGCGAGTATCAGCGTGCCGGCGACCTCGTCACGGCATTCCGCGCGGTCGTGTCCCGCCTCGAGGGCGCCTTCACGCTGCTCGCGATGCACGAGGACCAGCCGGGCCTCGTCGTCGGCGCCCGCCGCAACTCGCCGCTCGTGATCGGCCTCGGCGAGGGGGAGAACTTCCTCGGTTCGGACGTCGCCGCGTTCGTCGAGCACACCCGCAACGCCCTCGCGATCGGCCAGGACCAGATCGTCGCGATCACGCCCGAGGCCGTCACCGTCACCGACTTCAGCGGCAAACCGGTCGAGGTCGAGCCGTTCGAGGTGACGTGGGACGCGTCCGCCGCCGAGAAGGGCGGCTGGTCGTCGTTCATGGCCAAGGAGATCTCGGAAGAGCCCGAGGCCGTCGCCAACACGCTGCGCGGCCGCGTCCGCGACGGCGAGGTCGTGATCCCCGAGCTCGACGGACTCGACGAGCTCTTCGCCGGCGTCTCGCGCATCATCGTCATCGCCTGCGGCACCGCGGCGTACGCCGGCCAGGTCGGCAAGTACGCGATCGAGCAGTGGACGCGCATCCCCGTCGACGTCGAGCTCGCCCACGAGTTCCGCTACCGCGACCCGGTGATCGGCCCCGACACCCTCGTCGTCTCGATCAGCCAGTCGGGCGAGACCATGGACACGCTCATGGCCGTCAAGTACGCCCGTGAGCACGGTGCGAAGACGCTGTCGGTCTGCAACACCCAGGGCGCCACGATCCCGCGCGAGTCCGACGCGATCGTCTACACGCACGCCGGCCCCGAGGTCGCGGTCGCCTCGACCAAGGCGTTCGTCGCGCAGATCACGGCGCTGTACCTCATGGCCCTGCACATCGGTCGCGTCCGCGGCACGATCAGCGCGGCCGACGCCGTCGACCACGTGCGCGAGCTCGAGGCGGTCCCCCGCAAGATCGCGCAGATCCTCGAGCGGGAGCAGGCGCACATCGAGCAGTTCGCCGGCTGGATGGCCGACACCCGCTCGGTGCTCTTCCTCGGTCGCCACGTCGGCTACCCGATCGCGCTCGAGGGAGCGCTCAAGCTCAAGGAGCTTGCGTACATCCACGCCGAGGGCTTCGCCGCCGGCGAGCTCAAGCACGGTCCGATCGCGCTCATCGAGCCCGGCCAGCCCGTGTTCGTCGTGGTCCCGTCGCCCCGCAAGTCGTCGGAGATGCACAAGAAGGTCATCTCGAGCATCGAGGAGATCCGCGCCCGCGGCGCCCGCGTCATCGCGATCGCCGAAGAGGGCGACGCGGCGGTGCTGCCCAAGGCCGACGAGGTGCTCCGCATCCCGCTGGCCGGCCCGTTCTTCGAGCCGCTCCTCGCCGTGGTGCCGCTGCACATCTTCGCGATGGGCCTCGCCACGGCCAAGGGCCTCGACGTCGACCAGCCCCGCAACCTCGCGAAGTCGGTCACGGTCGAGTAGCAGCATCCGTTCCGCCTGCCGTGCGCTGCGCGGCAGGCGGCGGCGACGCGCCCGCGCGATAGGGTGGCGGATGCTGCGGCCGCAGCACGCAGGAGGACCACATGATCGTCGGTATCGGCGTCGACCTCGTCGACATCCCTCGGTTCGAGCGGACGATCGAACGCACCCCGCAACTGCTGCGACGCCTCTTCTCGGAGGCGGAGCAGCAGCTCAAGCCGCACTCGCAGGCCGCGCGGTACGCGGCGAAAGAGGCGCTCATCAAGGCGCTCGGCGGCTCCGACGGGGTGCACTGGGCCGAGATCGAGATCGCGTCCGAGGCATCCGGTCGTCCCGTGTTCTCACTGTGCGGATCGACGGCCGCGGTCGTCGCGGAGCGCGGCATCACGGCGCTGCACCTGTCGCTCTCGCACGACGCTGGCCTCGCGACCGCGTACGTCATCGCCGAGGCGGTGCCCGCCGGCGAGTCCGAGGAGAGAGCGTGAGCCGCCTGCCCGCCGGAGCCCTGCGTGAGGCCCTGATCGACGTCGGCGCGATCGAGGACAACGTGCGGCACCTCCGCCGGCTCACCGGGTCCGAGATCATCGCGGTGGTCAAGGCCGACGGATACGGACACGGCGCGGTGCGCTCGGCGCTCGCGGCACTCGCCGGCGGCGCGTCGCGGCTCGGCGTCTCCGACATCACCGAGGCGCTGGCCCTCCGCCACGCCGGCATCGACGCGCCGATCGTCGCGTGGCTGCACGCTGCGGGCGCCGACTTCGCCGAAGCCGCCGCGCGGGGGATCGAACTCGGCATCTCGAGCCTCGACCAGCTGCAGAAGGCGGCGGCCGCAGCATCCGCCGATCGTCCCGTCGGGGTGCACCTCAAGCTCGAGACCGGGCTCTCGCGCAACGGCATCGCGCCCGAGGACTACCGCGTTGTCTTCGCCGAGGCGGCGCGCCTCGAGCGGATCGGCCGCGTCCGCGTCATCGCGCTGTTCAGCCACCTCTCGAACGCATCGACCGAAGACGACCGCGCGGCGCTGCGCGCCTTCGAAGACGGCGTCGCCGCCGCCGCCTCGCTCGGTCTCGCGCCGCCGCTGCGGCACATCGCGGCGACGCACGCCGCGATCGACCTTCCCGAATCGCGCCTCGGCTGCGTGCGCATCGGCATCGGGATCTACGGACTCTCGCCGTTCGACGACCGCACCTCGGCGGATCTCGGCCTGCGCCCGGCGATGACCCTGCGCGGCGCGGTGGCCGCCGTGCGACGCGTGCCCGCGGGCAAGGGCGTGTCGTACGGATATGACTACCGCGCCGAGCGCGAGACGACGCTCGCGCTCGTGCCCCTCGGCTACGCCGATGGGGTGCCGCGCCAGGCGTCGGGTGCCGGGCCCGTCGTGATCGGCGGGCGTCGGTTCACCGTGGCGGGCCGCATCGCGATGGACCAGTTCGTCGTCGACGTGGGCGACGCTCCCGTTGCCGTGGGTGACACGGCCGTGCTGTTCGGAGACCCGACCCTCGGGGCGCCGTCGGCGACCGACTGGGCGGAGGCCGCGGGCACCATCAACTACGAGGTCGTCACGCGCATCGGAGTCCGCGTGCCCCGCCGGCAGGTGTCGGAGTGAGCGGGAACGAAGGCGACGTCCCCGGTGTTGCACGGGGCGTGGACACCACGGCACAAGGATTGGACGCCCTCGTCGGCACGCGCGAGATCACCTCGCCGGACGCGATGGAGGCACTCGGCGAAGAGATGGGACGGATGCTGCGCCCCGGCGACATGGTGGTGCTCACCGGTCCGCTCGGCGCGGGCAAGACCACCCTCACCCGCGGCATCGGCCGGGGGCTGGACGTGCGCGGACCCATCCAGAGCCCCACGTTCGTGCTCGCCCGGACGCACCCGTCGCTCTCGGGCGGAGCGCCGCTCGTGCACGTCGACGCGTACCGCCTGGGCTCGGCGGCCGAGCTCGACGACCTCGACATCGACTTCGACGGCTCCGTCGTGATCGTGGAGTGGGGCCGCGGTCTGGTCGACGGCCTGCGCGAGCGGTGGTGGGAGGTCGAGCTCGAACGCGAGTGGCACGGCCGCGGCGTCGACAACGCCTGCGGCACCGTCGCCCATGAGGCCGACCTCGACGCCGACACCCCTCGCCTGGTGAAGATCACGCGCCACCCCTAGCCGACGTCGGCTCGCGACATCCATCCCCGCCTCCTCAATTGAGGATGTGTGCCGAGATGCGGATCGCACCACCGGTTCAGCTCCTCGATTCGGCCCTGGTCCTCAAATGAGGAGGCGGGGAGCGTCGGGCGGAGAGGCTCCCGTGGCGCCCGACTACCCTGGAAGGGTGATCCTCGGCATCGACACGTCCCTCGGCTCCGCGGTGGCGGTGGTCGAGCCGGACGGCGTGATCCGCTCCCAGGTCGAGAGCGCAGACCCGCGCGGCCACGCCGAGGTCATCGGCACGCTGATCGAGCGGGCGCTGGCGGAGGCATCCGTCTCCCCGTCCGATGTCACGCATGTCGCCGCGGGTATGGGACCCGGCCCGTTCACCGGGCTGCGGGTGGGCATCGCCGCGGCGCGCACCTTCGCCCTCGGGCGCCGTGTGCCGGTCGTGCCGGTCGCGAGCCACGACGCGGTCGCCCTCGAGCTGCTCATCCACGACGCGCTGACGGGCGGATACGAGGATGCCGTCGACGAGACGTTCGCTGTCGTCACCGACGCGCGCCGCCGCGAGTTCGCCTACACGCTCTACCGCGGGCTCGACGACGACGGCCTGCCCGTGCGCGTCACGGAGCCCGCGCTCGCGCCGCGCGACGATCTCGATGCGGTGCTCGCGAACGTCGGTGCCGCGCGCCGCGACGCCGACCGGATCCCCGCGGGCATGCTCGGGCTCGCCGCGGCCCGCGCGCTCGCCGCCGGACGCACGATCGGCCCCGCCGACGCGCTCTATCTGCGCTCGCCCGACGTGACGCTCCCGCACGCTCCGAAGCGGGTGGGCTCGTGACCCTCCGCCCCGCGACCGGCGAAGACCTCGCCGCCATCATGACGCTCGAGCGGACGTCGTTCCCGACCGACGCGTGGTCCGAGGCCATGATGCGCGAAGAGCTCGCCTCGCCGCACAGCTGGTACGTCGTCGACGAGGAGGCCGGCCGTCTCGTCGGGTACGCGGGACTGCGCGCCGTCGCCGGGGCGCGGGATGCCGACGTCCAGACCATCGCGATCGCCGAGGTGTCGAGGGGCCGCGGTCGCGGTCGCGCGATGCTGCGTGCACTGCTCGAGGAGGCCGCCCGCCGCGGCGTGACGGACGTGTTCCTCGAGGTGCGCGCCGACAACCCCGTCGCGCGGGCGCTGTACGTATCGGAGGGCTTCGCCGAGATCGGCCGCAAGCCCCGCTACTACCAGCCCGACGACGTCGACGCCGTGGTGATGAAGCTCGACCTGCGCGGGTGGGCCCGCCGCGACGCGGACGGAGGGGTGTGCACGTGAACCGTGCCGAACCGCTGGTGCTCGGCATCGAGACGAGCTGCGACGAGACCGGGATCGGGATCGTGCGAGGCCGCACCCTGCTGTCGAACACGATCGCGAGCTCGATGGACGAGCATGCCCGCTACGGCGGCGTCGTGCCCGAGGTCGCCGCGCGGGCGCATCTCGAGGCGCTGCAGCCGTCGATCGAAGCGGCGCTCGCCGAGTCGGGCGTCGCGCTCGCCGACCTCGACGCCGTAGCCGTCACGTCGGGGCCGGGGCTCGCCGGCGCGCTGATGGTCGGCGTGGGCGCCGCCAAGGCGCTGTCGGTGTCGCTCGAGAAGCCGCTCTACGCCGTCAACCACCTCGTCGGGCACATCGCCGCCGACATCCTCGATGCCGACGCGCCGCCGCTCGAGTACCCGACCGTCGCGCTGCTCGTCTCGGGCGGGCACACCTCGCTGCTCCTGGTCCGCGACCTCACCACCGACGTCGAGCTCCTCGGCGAGACCATGGACGACGCCGCCGGCGAGGCCTTCGACAAGGTCGCGCGCCTGCTCGGGCTGCCGTACCCCGGGGGTCCTGAGATCGACCGGGCCGCAGCATCCGGTGACCCGAAGGCCATCCCGTTCCCGCGCGGGCTGTCGCGCGCGTCGGACATGGCGAAGCACCGCTACGACTTCTCGTTCTCGGGGCTCAAGACGGCGGTCGCCCGCTGGGTCGAGCAGCGCGAGGCGGCGGGTGAGCCGGTGCCGGTCGCCGACGTCGCTGCGAGCTTCCGCGAGGCCGTCGTCGACGTGCTCGTCACCAAGGCCCTCGCCGCCTGCCGCGACCACGGCGTGCCGCGCCTGCTGCTGGGCGGCGGCGTCATCGCCAACCGCCGGCTGCGCGACGTCGCTCTCGAGCGCGGCGCGGCCGACGGCGTCACCGTGCGCATCCCGCCGCTGTCGCTGTGCACCGACAACGGCGCGATGATCGCGGCGCTGACCTCCGAGCTCATCATGTCGGGCCGCGCGCCCTCGACGCTCGAGTTCGGCGCCGATTCGACCCTTCCGGTCACGGAGATCCAGGTCGCGGAGTCGGCATGACGGACGAACGGATGCCGCAGCCCGGCGACCCCGAGAAGCCCGAGGTCGCGACGCCCGGGACTGATCAGGCCGATCTCGACCCGGCGCCTGCGGATGCGGCAGGCGTTTCGACTGCGGGCGCCAGAGCGCCCTCCGCTCAACGAGCGGGAACTTCGGATGGAGTGGATGGACCCGACGCCGCATCCCGCTCGTCGAGCGAGCCTGCGAGTCCGAACGCAGAGACGAAACGCCCCGAGGATCCGGGCGACCTCGACTCGGCGACTTCGGAGACCTCAGCGTCTGTTCCGCCGGAGGCACCGGCCCGGCCGGCCGGGCCGACGGTGACGTCCGTGTCGCCCGACGTCGACATCGCGCAGGACGCGTCGCCGCTGCCGGGCGCTCACCGCGGAGGGTTCCTCCGGCTGCCGACGGCGCCGGTCGCCGTCACGGTGGAGACCGCACCGGCGGAGCCGGGTGGCGAGTTCGCGCCCGACACCACGTCGTGGACGGCATCGGACTCGGCGTTCCACCGCGGGCTCGCGGGCTGGGCGCTCGGATTCGCGATCCTCGGACTCCTCGTGTCGATGTTCGTCGGCTGGGGCTTCCCGATCGGGCTCGTCGCGATCGTGTCCGCGATCATCGCGCTGCGCCGTCCGCTCGAAAGCCGCGCGGTGGCCGTCTGGGCGATCGTGCTCGGCACGCTGTCGATCCTCTACAGCGCCGGCTGGCTCCTCTACGCCGCGGCGCGCGCCGACATCATCGGCTGATCCGCGTCAGACACGGTCGGCGAGGATCGCGGTGCGGCGGGTGCCGATCCGCGTGAGGACGAGGGTCGCGGCCGTCGAGCCACGGAGCTTCAGGCGGGTGCGGAGGGCGGCGGGGTCCACGTCCACGCCCCGCTTCTTGATCTCGAGGCGGCCGATGTCGCGCTCACGCAGCGCCTTGCCGAGAGCCTTCTCGTCGGCGGGCAGCACCTCTCGCACGCGGAACGTCGAGACGAACGGCGACGTGAGGGCGGCGTCCGAGGTGAGGTAGGCGATGTGCTCGTCGAGCATCCCCGCTTCGAGCGTGCGTGCGACGTCGCCGATCAGGCGCGCGCGGATGACGGCGCCATCGGGCTCGTGCAGGAAGGCGCCGAGTTCGCGGGCGGGTTCGTCCGCAGCATCCGTCTCCGCCGTCATCTCGTGAGCCTGGTCGCCGCGGATGACGAGCGCAGCGCGGCGCACACCGGGGCGCGCGAGCGCGCCCGACCACAGCACGAGCTCGATCGTCGAGCCGTCCGCGCTCACCCACTGGGCCTCGACGTCGTCGGGGATGAGAGCGCGGTCGAGGCCCGGGCCGAGCTTCACGCCGACGGGCATGCGGCGCGCGAGGTCGAAGACCCAGTCGAGCGAGGGTGACCAGTCCTGCGGGCGCGTGCGCGCGGTCTCGGAGTGTCCGGCGGTGCGGCGTGCCGGGTCCAGCCACACGGCCTCGATGCCGTCGAGGTCGGCGTCCTCCGCGGTGCCGAGACGCACCTCGGCGTCCGCGCCGAAGGGCGCGAGGTTGTAGGCGGCGATGCCGGCGGTGACCTCGTCGGCGTCGACCGCGGTCACGCGCAGGCCGAGCCCCGCGAGCCCGAGGGCGTCCCCGCCGATGCCGCAGCCGAGGTCGGCGACGCGCGCGAAGCCCGCGGAGCGGAACCGCGCCGCGTGGCGGGCCGCGATGCCGAGCCGCGTCGCCTGCTCGAGCCCGGCACGGGTGAACAGCATCCGCGCCGCCAGCTCGCCGAACTTCGCCCGCGCGCGCGTGCGGAGGCGTGCCTGGCCGACGACCGCCGAGACGAGGTCGGGCGAGTGGCCGTCGCGGCGCAGCCGCGTCACGGTGCGCGCGACATCGTCGGAGGAGTCCACCGGCGGCATCGCGTCGAGCAGGCGCAGGCCCTCGGGTGTCAGGAGCGCTTCGAGTTCGGACAGTTCCACCCGCCGAGCCTACGGCGCGGGCGCCCGCGCGGGCACCGCGGACCCCGCAGCGCCCCCCGGAACCCCCGTCCGAATCCCCCTCTCATCGGGGGCAAGCCCCGGGAACACCCCCGATGTGCGGGTTCGCCCTCCTCGGGACACTCATCTGGAAGCGGTTTTTCGGCACTCTGAGAGAAGGAAGATCATGGCCGACGACAACAACAACCTGCTGGGGATCCAGACCGTCACGGACGACATCCTGTCGAACAACGATCTCCTCTCGAACAACGACAACTCGACCGACATCGGAGTCGGCATCACCGACTCGTTCAACGACAACTCGGACAACTCCGACAACTCGGACAACTCCGACAACTCGGACAACTCCGACAACAGCGACAACAGCGACAACTCGGACAATTCCGACAACTCCGACAACTCGGACAATTCCGACAACTCGGACAACTCCGACAACTCGGACAATTCCGACAACTCGGACAATTCCGACAACTCCGACAACTCGGACAACTCCACCCACATCGACGTCGACATCGAGGACGCGTTCAACGACAAGTCGGTCCACGACTCGGCCAACGACTTCTCGGTCAACGCCGGCGTGCGGCAGTACAACGTCGGCTTCGAGGACCTCAACATCATCGGCTCGACCGGCGACGGCGGCGGTGGCGGCGGCGCGGGCTTCGCGGCTCTCGACGACGGCGGCGGCGCGTTCAACCTGTCGATCGACAACCGCTCGACGAACGTCGACAACTCCGTCAACCAGAACATCACGACGGCGTCGGGTTCGGGTGGAGCGGCGTGGGCGATCGGCGCCGACGGCGGGTCCGGCACGGGCGGCCTGGGCACTGGGGGTTCAGGCGGCTCGGGCACGGGCGCAGCCGGCGGCGCGGGGACGGGCGGTTCAGGCTCCGGCGGGACCGCGACGGCCACGGTCGGTCTCGGCACGGGTGCCGACGCTGCGGCCAACGGCACCGGCGGCTCGGGCACGGGCGCGGCGGGAGGCGCCGGGACTGGCGCTGCCGGCGGTGCGGGCACGGGTGGCGCGGGCTCGGGTGGCGCAGCCGGCGACACGGGCGCTGCCGGCGGCTGGGCCACGGGTGGCAACGTCACGCAGGTGTTCAGCAACGACAACGTCGTCGCCTCGGGGGACGGGTCGGCTGCGGCCGGCGGAGACGTCAACATCGACAACTCCACGTTCGAGGTGAATGTCGGCGACGTCGCGATCGGCAACACGACCGACTCGTACAACGACGACTACGACTACTCCGACAACTGGACTGTCGACGTCAGCGATGCCTTCAACGACAACTCGGTCGACAACTCGTGGGAGGACGACCACTCGGTCGATGTCGATGTCGACGTCGAAGACGTGAACCTGCTCAGCCCCGGCGCTGACGCGAACGACTTCGATCTCGACCTCTGACACCCGAGCGACAGGCCCGGCCGCCGGTTCGGCGGCCGGGCACGTCGCACTTCACCCGACGCCCCGCCGAGACGGGGCGAGGCTAGAGTCGGAGCGGCGCGAGAGAGGTGCATGGCATGACGGACTGGCGGATCCCCGGCGACCCGACGCCGGACGACTCCGTGCCGTTCGAGCCTGACGCCTGGACAAGCGCCGCGGAGCCCGCGACGGACGGGCTCGCGGATCCGGTGTTCGCCGATCCGTTCTCCGATGAGATCGCCGACGTCGACGGCTCTGAATGGGATGCCGACCTCCTCTGGGGGCCGGATCCCCTCGTCGACGGCGGCGATCTCGACCTCCCTCTCTGAGCCGGTCATCCGATCCGCGCCGACCGGCGCATCGCACCCGGTGCATCCCGCCCCTCGCTCTGCCAGCATGGGGTGGGGAGAGGCGCTGACGCACGCGACCTTTTGAGGAGGCCACGATGGCCGAGACCCCGGAACCCGCAGGCCACCCCAACGCCCCCACGCCGGCAGTCCGCCGCACGACGGAGCTGATCGACGTGGCCTCCGGCGTCGAGAGGATCGCGTCCGAGACCGGTCGCGCCGACCTGTTCCGCCGCCTCGAGCAGACTCGGGCGCGCCTGCTCGACCCGGATGTGCGCGTCATCATCGTGGGCGAGTTCAAGCAGGGCAAGAGCAAGCTCATCAATGCGCTGGTGAACGCCCCCGCCTGCCCCGTCGACGACGACATCGCGACGAGCGTGTCGACCTCGGTGGGCTACGCGGCGGAGCCGTCGGCATCCGTGCTCATCAGGGAGACGGATGCTGCGGACGCGGTCGAGCGGCGCACCATACCGATCTCGTCCGTGGCCGAGTACGTCTCCGAACGGGGCAACCCGGGGAACGAACGCCGCATCGTGTCGGCCGAGGTGCTGCTGCCGCGCGAGATCCTCAAGGGAGGGCTCAAGCTCGTCGACTCGCCCGGCGTCGGCGGCCTCGAGTCGTTCAACGCCCTCAGCACGCTGTCGGCCCTGTCGACCGCACATGCGGTGCTGCTCGTCTCGGATGCGTCGCAGGAGTACACCGAGCCCGAGATGCAGCTGCTCAAGCACGCGATGCGCATCTCGCCGAACGTCGCCGCCGTGCTCGCCAAGACCGACCTCTACCCGTCGTGGCGCGAGATCGAGTCGATCGACAAGGGGCACCTCGAGGGAATCGGCGATGTGCCGCTCTACTCGGTCTCGAGCGACCTGCGCCTGCTCGCCGCGGAGCTCCAGGACGGCACCCTCAACGCCGAGTCGGGCTTCCCGGCGCTCGTCGCGCACCTGCGGCGCGACGTGCTCGCCCAGGCGGAGCTCATCCACGAGCGCAGCGCCGTGCACGACCTGACCTCGGTCGTCGAACAGCTCGCGATGTCGCTGCGCACCGAGCTGAGCACGATCCTCAACCCCGAGGGCACGCCGCAGATGATCGCCCAGCTCGAGGAGGCAAAGGCGCGCGCCGACGAGTTCCGCAGCCGCTCTTCGCGGTGGCAGGTCACCTTGACCGACGGCATCGCCGACCTCATCGCCGACATGGAGCACGACCTTCGCGATCGCCTGCGCAAGGTTCAGCGCGAGGCCGAGAACGCGATCGAGGACGGCGACCCCGGGCCCATCTGGGACCAGTTCTCGGAGTGGCTGAGCCAGCGGGTGGTCGCGGCGGTGTCGGAGACCTTCGTCTGGACCGACGAGCGCTCGAAGTGGCTGTCGGAGGAGGTCGCGCAGCTCTTCGCCGAGGGGGAGCTCTCGCTGCCGCACATCGACGTGGGCGACACGCGGGGCGTGATGGATCCCGTCGAAGAGCTCGCGGGCCTCGACCCCGGACGCATGAACGCCGCCGAGCGCATCTACATCGGCGTGCGCGGCTCGTACGGCGGCGTGCTCATGGTGGGCCTGGCCACAGGCCTCGTGGGCCTGTCGCTCATCAATCCCTTCTCGCTGCTGGCGGGCGTGCTCGTCGGACGCCGCGCCTACCGCGAGGACATGTCGGCGCGGCTGTCGCGCCGGCAGCACGAGGCGAAGACCCTTGTGCGCCGGTACATCGACGAAGTCAGCTTCCAGGTCGGCAAACAGCTCAAGGACCGCCTGCGTCTCGTCCAGCGCGCGGGACGCGACCACTTCGGCGCCATCGCGGACGAGCTGCACCGGTCGCTGACCGACGCCCTCAACGCGGCGAAGCAGTCCGCGGTCACCTACACCTCGCAGCGTGACGAGCGCGTCGCCCAGCTGCGCGCACAGCTCGGGCGCCTCGAGACGTTCGGCAGAGCGATCCCACCGCTGCCGAAGGGCGGCACGCGGGCGGTGACGCCCCCGCCACCGCCCCCGCCGCCCGCGGTGACGCCCGCGGCGCCGGCACCCGCGGTGACGCCCGCGGCGCTGCCGCACGAGCCGCAGCCCGCGGCGGCCGACCGGTGAGCACGTCGATGCGGGAGGACGCACGGGCGCTCTTGGCCGAGGCGCGCGACGCGTACGCCGGTGATGCGACCGCGCTGGGTGTGCTCGACGAGCTCGACCGGCGTCTCGCCGAGCCCCTGCGGCTCGCGCTCGCCGGCATGGTCAAGGCGGGCAAGTCGACGCTCCTCAACGCGATGCTGGGCGAGCAGATCGCCCCCACCGATGCCGGGGAGTGCACGAAGGTCGTCACCTGGTACCGCTACTCGATGACGCCGACGATCACGCTGCACCTGCGGAGCGGACAGACCCGTCGGATGCCGGTGCGCCGCGATGACGGCCGCCTCGTCCTGGACCTCGGCGACACGGTCGCGGAGGACGTCTCGTGGATCGACGTCGGGTGGCCGTTGGATGCCTTGAAATCCGTGATCCTCATCGACACACCCGGCATCGCCTCGCTGTCGGCCTCGACCTCCGCGCGCGCGGCGACCTTCCTCGCCCCCGAGGAGTCCGCCTCCGGTGCGGACGCCGTCGTCTACCTCCTTCGCCATCTGCATCCGTCGGACGTGAAGTTCCTCGAGGCCTTCCGCGACACCGCCGCAGGCGCCGCGCAGACGATCTGCGCCGTCGGCGTGCTGTCGCGCGCCGACGAGATCGGGTCGGGCCGCATCGACTCCCTCCTCTCGGCAGGGAAGGTCGCGCGGCGTTACGCGCGGGACAGCTCGCTCGCATCGCTGCTCCTGGGGGTGATCCCTGTGGCGGGGCTCCTCGCCGAGGGCGCGCGCACGCTGCGCGAGCGGGAGTACGCCGCGTTCCGCGAGCTCGCCGGTCTCGAACGGGCCGACCGGGAGCGGCTCCTGGTGTCGGCCGACCGGTTCGTCCGCGACACCGCCCTCACCACCCTCGGCGCCGACGAGCGCGCCGCCCTGCTGGAGCGGTTCGGCATCTTCGGCGTGCGGCTGGCGACCGCGCTCATCCGGGGAGGGGCGCGTTCGTCTTCCGACCTGTCGCGCGAGCTGGTCGAGCAGAGCGGCCTCATCCCGCTGCAGCAGTTCGTCCGCGATCAGTTCCGCACCCGCGAGGCGACGCTCAAGGTCCGCGGCGTCCTCCTCGGGCTCGAGCGGCTCATCGACGAGCGCCCCGTCGCCGGTGCCGTCGTCATCCGCGCCGGCATCGAGAGGCTGTCGGCCGGTGCCCACGCCCTGCGCGAGCTCTCGCTGCTCGCGACGGCACGCGCCGAAGGACTCCCGCTCGCGGCGCCCGACGCGGCGCAGGCCGTCGCGATCATCGGCGGCGACGGGACGCCGGCGACCACCCGGCTCGGGCTCCCGGAGGACGCGGGAGCGGAGGCCGTGCGGCAGCGCGCCCTCGTGCAGCTCGACCACTGGCGGCGGCTGAGCGACTCGCCGCTCACCGACCGCGCCGCGGTCGCGGTGTGCCGCGTCGTGATCCGTAGCCTGGAGGCGATCGTGTCAGAAGTCCCCGAGGGTGGGGGAGTCGCCTCCGTGGCGGACGTCGTGACGCCGGGCGGACCAGGCGATCGCTCGGGGGAGCGCGCTGATGAGGAGAGCGAGCACGACGAGTCCGCATTGTCCGGCGAGCACGGGAAGGAGCGGCTCGCCGCGCTCGCCGATCGCGACGACCTCTGACGCCAGCAGCACCACGATCACCTGCAGCAGCAGGGTGCCCAGCTGCCACCACCGCACGTGCGGCTTGCGGCTCATGAACGACACGAGCAGCGTGACCTGCGTCAGCAGCACCGCCACCAGCGTGCCGAAGACCGACCAGAAGATGATGTCGGCCGCCGTCTCGTAGGTCTCGTCGCTGCGCCCCTCCGCGACGCCACGCACCACGTCGGCCATCAGGGGAAGCTGCGTCTCGCGGATCACGAACATGTAGACGATCGCGAACGCGCCGACCGCGAAGCTCAGGATCCAGCAGAGCTGGCTCAGCCTCACCGAGAACGGCGGCGTCAGCTTCACGATCACCGGCGCCGTGCTCGGTCGGGCGACAGGTGGGCGCTCCGGCGCGGGTCTCGCCGGATAAGAAGCGGGCGGGGACGACGCCGCGGGTGCACCGGGCGGAGGAGTCGTGGGGTCGGTCACGGCCGGATTGCTCATTGATCCTCGAGCGGCTCGTCGGGATATGCCTCGGGCTCGGGCGGCGTCAGCGGCTCCGCGGCGTCGACGCCCGATGTGTCCGTCATGTCCGCCATGAGCGGTGCCGCGTCCTCCGCAGGTGCGGGCTCGGCGGGCGCCGGCGGCTGCGTCGCGGCGGTGGCAGCGGCATCCGCTGCCGTGTCCACCGCGTCGGTCACCTGCGACAGGCCGTCGTCGAGCACGGGATCCGCGAGGACGGATGCTGCGGCATCCGTGTCCGCCGCGTCCGGGTCCGCGACCTCGGCGTCGACGGGCGCGTCGGCCTCGTCGTCGGCGTCGCCGGTGGTGGTGGTGTTGTGGCTGCCGGTGGTGTTGCCGACCGCGACGTCGCCGACGCCGATCGTCGTCTCGGACTCGTCGACCAGGACGTCGTCGCCCGCGGCCACGGATCCGTCGCCCGCGGCGACGACCGCGCTCTGGTCGAAGATCTGGGTGAGGTCGCCGCCCTGCGTCCAGATGTTCTGGTTCGTGGACTGGTCGACGATGGTCGAGCGCGCGTCGATCGTCGTGAACTGGTTGATGATGCGCGAGATCTCGCGGACCACCTCGGGATCGGTGCTGCGGGGGGTGGGATCGGGGACGGACTCTCTGACGACCGTCTGGTGGCTCGCAGGCCGCGGTGCCACCGACGGGTGGTCGACGATGACAGGAGCGACGCTGCGAACGTCGGCGGCGCACGCGCCCTGGATGCCGCGCGCGGCCATCGCGCCGTCGGGGTCGTCGTTGAACTCCTCGACCGCGTGGGGATCGCGCAGCAGGCTCAGGATGAACGCGATCAGCGCATCCGCGACCGTCTCGATCGGCGTAGTCATGGTCCCCTCCAGCGTCGGGTGCGTGCGGCACAGGTGTCCGCAATACTGAACGTGTTGCTCACGGTATTCAGATGTCGTGGGGTCGGCATCGGGGCTAACCCCTATGGCGTCACGCGGTCCGATGGGGGTCCGCGTCGGTCTCCGTGCCCGGTGCGTCGGCCGCCGAGGCGGGTTCGCTCATGAGCAGGCGCAGCTTCGCGATCACGTCCGAGCGCGACGTCGCGCCCAGGCGACGGCGGATGTGTGCGATGTGGTGCTCGGCGGTGCGCGGCGAGATGAAGATGGCCTCGCCGATCTCGGCGTAGGTCTTGCCCTGCAGCACGAGCCGCGCGACCTCGCGCTCGCGCTCGCTGAGCACCTCGGCGGCGGGCGACGCGTCGCTGTCGGCGCGGGCGGCCGCGGGCTCTCCGGCGGCGGGCGCCGTGGTCCGCTCCAGCTCGATCGGGTGCAGCTCCCGTGCCCGGGCCAGCAGCCGCGCGCTCACGCGCCGATCGGTCGAGCGTGCGGCTCCGTGACCGGCCAGGCGCGCAGCATCCCATGCCATGCCGAACGAGGCGAGCTGCTGGGCGGCCGTTTCGACGGCGTCGGGATCGACGGTGCCGGCGAGCACCGACGTCCAGATGCGGCCGGCCTTCGCCATCGCGGCGGCCACGGCGCTGTGATGGCCCGCGGCGACGAGGGCGTGCGCATGCGGGATCAGCTCATCCGGACGACCGAGAAGGATGCTGCGCTGCACGCCCGCCCATCGCACGGCGGCCGTCCACAGCGGCGAACCGCCCAGTCCATCGGCGACCTCGAGAGCCCGCTCCAGCGCCTGCGCGGCGCGATCGGCGTCGCCCGCCTTCGCGGCCGCAGACACGAGTTCGGTCACGGGCAGGAAGAGGAAGGCGTCGACGTCGACGCGCAGGAGCGCGGTGTGGGCGGTGCGCCAGGCGGCGGCGAGATCGGCGGCGTCGCCGTACCGGCGTGCGAGCGCCACCTCGACCGCCCGCGCGAGGAGCCGGTCGCGGGGTGAGCGCACGCCGGGCTGCGCGTCGGCCTGTGCCAGCGCGAGGCGGGCGTCGTGCGGGCGCACGCGCTGCACGGCGATCCAGGCGCGCCACAGCAGCAGCCGCGGGCGCGCCCACTGCCCGCCGTGCCCGCCCGCGATCGCATCGTCGACGATGGACTGCGCCGTGACGGTGTCGCCGAGGTGGAGCGCGACGATCGCGGCGATCACCGCGGGCGGCTCGGCGATCGGCGCCGACGTGCGTGCGGAGGTGTACATCTCGGACGCCCGGATGAGGTCGACGAGCACCGCGTCCGTCGCGTCGGCGGCGAGCGTCGCGCGCAGGCCCCGGTCGACGAGGGTCATCGCGGTGCCGAGGGTCGACGGCATGGCGGCGAGCTCGTCGGGCTCCGTCTTCGCAGCGGCGAGGGCGGTGCCGTCGCCGACGCCCAGCGCCGCGATGGTCGCGCGGGCCGATGCGGCCGCGGTCCGCGGTGGCATCGCGCGGTAGGTCGCAGCGCTCTGGGCCAGCATGCCCCGCGCCGCCCAGACGGCCGCGGCGAGGTCGGTGAGACGGTCGGCATGCTCGCGGGCACCCGAGTCGCCGGTACCGGGCTCGTCGTCCACCCGGGTGCGCGCGGCCTCGGTGAGGACCGCGGCCTCGTCGAGATCGCCCACGGCCCAGGCAGCCTGAGCCCGGCGTTCGAGGAGCGCCGTCGCCTGCAGACCCGCGTCCCACGCCGCCTGGTACAGCTCCCGCGCACGCTCGGGGTGGCTGTCGAGCAGCCGGTCGCCCTGGTCGGCCAGCGCGGCACCGAGCCCGGGCGTGTGCAGGCGCGACAGCATCGCGGCGTAGTCCGGGTCGTCGCTCGCGACGGCGAGCGTGAGGCCGTCGCCGAGCTCCGCCGTCAGCAGGGCTATGGTCTGCGCCGACGCCGCGGACCGCACGGCTGAGCGCACCGCCGGCGCCGCGCGTCCGCCCCGCAGCAGCAGCCCTTCGGCGTACGCGCGGAGAGCGAGTTCGTCGTCCCCCTCGCGGTCCGCCGGCGCAGGGCCGTGGGCCGAGACGAGGCAGCGACGCTCGACGAAGGTGCGGATGTCGGCGTCGACGGTCTCGAGCCGGTGCGCGACGCGGTCGTCGAGCACGCGCGACAGCGCGCGATGGGAGGCGTCGTCGACGCAGTCGCGCTCGTCGTGGGCGGCGATGGCCTCGGCGACGAGCCACGACACCCCGTCGGTGAGCGCGAGGACGCGATCCACGCACACCGTCGGGATCGACAGCCGACGCGTCTCCAGATCGTCGAGCACGTCCGAGCGCGAGACATGCCCCAGGACGATCGCGGGCTGCGTGTGCTCGAGCAGGCGCGCGATGGTGACGGTGGCGTCCGTCGTCGGCCACGGCCTGCTCGCGACGATGAGGCCCGCGTCGGGGTCGTCGGCCCGAC
The DNA here is from genome assembly GCF_031844125.1 of Microbacterium sp. PRC9. NCBI lineage: Bacteria > Bacillati > Actinomycetota > Actinomycetes > Micrococcales > Microbacteriaceae > Microbacterium > Microbacterium sp. PRC9. The sequence goes on along the minus strand of NZ_JAUZUR010000001.1, from coordinate 690,420 downwards.
GGCGCACGGCGGCGAGCAGTTCCGGTCGCAGCAGGTGCAGGTCGTCGACGAGGAGCACGTGCGCGGCGGGAAGACGCACGATCTCACCCGCGGTGTCCGGCATCACCGCGACGTCGCGCTCGCCGGCGACGAAGGCGTCCTCCAGTCGCTGCAGCAGCGTCGTCTTGCCAGAGCCTGCCGTGCCCACCACCAGCGCACGCGGTGCGCGCCCTGCCCGGGCGGCCAGCGCGTCCACGACGGGCCGGAGGCGCCGGGGGAGGCCGGGGGCGCCGCTGCGAGCGGCCATGGCGGCCGGGCGATCTGTCGCGAGGAGCATGTCGAACCCTTGCGTGTCGTGTGCGTCACCCGCTCACTGCGGGATCGGCACGTCCGTCGGTTCGGGGCTCGGGGCGGGCTCGCTCGGGGCGGGATCGGGGGGAGGGTCGCTGGGGGCCGGGTCCGCGGGCGGGTCCGCCGGAGGATCGGTCGGGGTGGGGTCCGCCGGCGGGTCGGTCGGCGTCGCATCCGCGGGCGGATCGCTGGGCGTCGGGTCTGCCGGTGGGTCGGACGGAGGGGGATCGGCGGGCGGGTCGGTCGGCGTCGGATCGGCCGGCGGATCGCTCGGCGTCGGGTCGGCGGGCGGATCGTCCGCCGTCGACCCGCCGGGAGCGGTGCTCGTCGCAGGGCTGGTCGACGCGGAGTTCGACCCCGAACCCGACCCCGACCCCGAACCGGACCCCGAGCCCGTTCCCGAACCGGACCCCGACGACGGCGACGCGGCCTTCGCGGCCTGGCTCGGGCTGGTGGCGGGAGTGCGTGCGTCCGACTCCGCCATCGCCTTGGTCGCGGTCGCCTTGCGGGGGTTCGCCGACTTCGGCGCGGGCGTGGTGGTCTTCTCCTCGACCGGCGAGGCGGCGTGCTCGGCGAGGGGCGCCGCGGCCGACACCGGTGCCGCCTTCGGCAGAGCTGCGGGCGGGGCCGACGACGGCTCCTCCTCGTCCGCTGTGCGGGTGGGCGCCGGGCGCGGGTCCTCGGCCTCGGCCAGCGACCCGGCGGCCATCGTGCCGGCGAAGACGAGGCCGCCCGCCACCGCCACCGCGGCGGCGCTGATCAGCAGTGTCAGTCCGCGCTTCGCAGCGTGCTCCGGTCGCGCTGCGGCGCCTGCTGCGCGCGGCGGAAGAAGATCGAGCCCGTGTGCGGCCTGTGACACGAGGTCGTCGAACGTCGCCGGCGTCTCCGGAACGATAGCGAGCGCGCGCTCCTCGAGGCGCGCGAGCGCCGTGCGCGCGGCGCCGAGCGAGATGGATGCCTTGGGATCGGCGTCGATCGCCACGGGGCGGTCGAACCTCTCCGACAGCTTCTGGGCGACCAGCGGGATGCGCGACGAGCCGCCGATGAGCACGAGCGCCGCGAGCTGACCGGGCGCGAGGTCCGCCGAGTCGATCGTCCGCTCGAGGGCGTCCACCGTGCGCTCCAGCGCCGGCTCGATCATCGACTCGAACTCCGCCCGCGTCACCCGGATGCTCGAACGTGCGCCTCCGACGAACACCGGGATCACCGCATCCGAGTCGAACGAGAGCGCCTCCTTCGCCTCGACGCAATCGCGTCGCAGCTGCTGGAGGGCGAGGCGTGTGTCGGGGTCGTCGAGCGACAGCGCGCTCGCCGCGATGCCCGAGACCGTGAGGGCGTGGCGCAACACGGCGTCGTCGAAGTCGGCGCCGCCGAGGTCGTCGATGCCTGCGGCCTCGCCGCGCACCGCGAACGCCGATCCGGCCCCCTGCTGGAGCACGACGGCGTCGAACGTTCCGCCGCCCAGGTCGTAGACCGCCAGCGCCTGGCCGGCCGCGAGCGGGTGCGTCGCGCCGTAGTGACGAGCTGCGGCCTCCGGCTCGGGGATGAGCTCGACGTCACGGATGCCGAGACCGCCGAGCGATTGCGTGACCAGGGCGAGCCGGTGCGGTCCCCACGCCGTGGGGTGCGTCAGCGCGATCGCCGCCGGGGGAGCGCCTTCGCGCTCGCTCACGGTCTGCACGACCGCGGCGAAGGCGCGCGCGAAGAGGTCCTCGGATCTGAGCGAGCGTCCCCCCACCGCGATCGGGACGTCGTCGCCCACGCCGCGTTTGAACTCGCGGATCAGGCGCTCGGGCTGACTCAGGCCGCGGCGCTCGCCGGCGTCGGCGAACAGGAGGTCTCCGTCGTCCGTGACGAAGGCGACGGAGGCGACGTTGTCGCCTCTTCGGCCCAAGGGCACAGGTGTGACCGTTGTTTCGCCGCTGGATCCGGTTCGGGCCGTAGCGGCGGCCGTTCTACTCGTGCCGACATCGACCGCGAGTGCGTACTCATGCGAAACCATCGCTGAAACTCCCCCAAAGAGTTCAGGACGAGTCTCCCCCCGGCCACTGGTCTACCACCGCGGGTGCGCCAGCGCGAGGGGGTGCTCGCAAAACAAGGACACATCCACGGAGACGCCCGGCGCGATTCTGATACATCGTCGTGCGAGTCGGCGTCCGGTTCGGCGCAACGGCGGGGCGCAGCATCCGTGTGACGTCGCATTGGCACTCACGTTGCATGAGTGCCAGCCGGTTGCCTAGACTGACGTAAGCACTCTCAACGTCAGAGTGCTAACGAGTCTTAGTCTCAAGAAAGAAGAGGTAGACCGTGTCGGTTTCCATCAAGCCGCTCGAGGACCGCATCGTCATCAAGCAGGTCGAGGCCGAGCAGACCACGTCCAGCGGTCTGGTCATCCCCGACACCGCCAAGGAGAAGCCCCAGGAGGGCGAGGTCGTGGCGGTGGGCCCGGGTCGTATCGACGACAACGGCAACCGCATCCCGCTCGACGTCGCCGTCGGCGACCGCGTGATCTACAGCAAGTACGGCGGGACCGAGGTCAAGTTCGGCGGCGACGAGTTCCTCGTCCTGTCGGCTCGCGACGTCCTCGCGGTCGTCGTTCGCTGAGTTCGCGCACCACGCGCACCCCGAAAGGGTCGGATGCTTCGGCATCCGGCCCTTTCGTCGTCTGCGTGCACGACACGATGTGCTCCGCAGTCACAAAGGGTGGGAGCCGGTGGCCCGCAACGCACCAGAAGCGACTGCGGAGCAGCGAGGCGAGGCGAGGGGAGGGGAGGGGAGGGGCGGGTCGTCTGGCGGTGGCAGGAATGACACCATGGACGACGGAGAACGGATGCTGCGACTCTTCGGCTGCGGGCCGCGCCGCGGCGGTGCGGGCGTAGGCTGACCCGGTGAGTCACGAGCAGTCTGCCCTTCCCGATCGCGACGTGGTGGACGGGCTCGACGACTCGACGGCGCTCGACCTGGGCGTCACCACCGGGACCCGCAGGGCCGTGTCCGATGCGGCCGCGGCCAGGGAGCGCCGGCTCGGCGGGGTCTTCACGTTCTCCGCGTACCTGCTGTGGGGCTTCCTGCCGCTGTACTTCCTACTCCTGGCGCCCACCGGGCCGTGGGAGATCGTGGCGTGGCGCATCCTGCTGTCGCTGGTCTTCTGCGCGCTCCTGCTCACGGTGACCCGCACGTGGCCGCGGCTCGCAGCGATCTTCCGGCAGCCGAGGGTGCTCGGCCTCACCGTGATCGCGGGCCTCTTGATCTACGTCAACTGGCAGGTGTTCATCTACGGGGCCTTGAACGGTCACGTGATCGAGACCAGCCTGGGCTACTTCATCAACCCGATCGCGACGGTCCTGCTCGCCGTGCTCGTGCTGCGCGAGCGGCTGCGGCCGACGCAGTGGGTCGCCATCGGCATCGCCGCGGCGGCGGTCGCAGTGATCGTGATCGGCTACGGCGCCTTCCCGTGGATCGCGCTCACGCTCGCGGCATCCTTCGGCGTCTACGGCCTCGTGAAGAAGAAGGTCGGCCCGTCGGTCGACGCCGTGAGCGGGCTGACCCTCGAGACGCTGTGGCTCACGCCGATCGCGGTGGTCGTGCTCGTGATCGTCGGCGCGACCGAGGGGCTCACGATGGGTGCGGACGGCTGGCAGCACACGGTGCTCCTCAGCCTGACCGGCGTCATCACCGCGGTGCCGCTGCTGCTGTTCGCCGCGGGCGCGCGCCGCGTCTCGCTCACGACCATCGGGCTGCTGCAGTTCGTCGCGCCGGTCCTGCAGTTCCTCGTGGGCTGGCTCGTGCTGGGTGAGCCGATGCCCCTCGAGCGCTGGATCGGCTTCGGGCTCGTGTGGGTCGCGCTCACCGTGCTCACGGTCGATTCGCTCATCCACGCCCGCCGCAGCCGCGTCGCGGCGTAGCGCTCAGCGCACCAGGCGGGCGATGGCCTGCGTGGCCTCGGTGATCTTGGCGTCGGCCTCGGCGCCGCCCAGGCGCGCAGCATCCACCACGCAGTGGCGAAGGTGGTCGTCCAGCAGACCCACGGCGACGGCCTCCAGTGCGGAGGTCAGCGCGCTGATCTGCGTGAGGATGTCGATGCAGTACTTCTCGTCCTCGACCATCTTGTGGATGCCGCGGGCCTGCCCCTCGATGCGCTTGAGGCGATTGAGGTACTTGTCCTTGTCGGTGATGTAGCCGTGGTGGGAGTGCTCGCCGGAGTCGGAGTGCGCGTGCTCGAGGGTGGTGTCGGTCATGTCGGGCTCCTTCAACGGTGAGCGGTCGAGAGGCTGCGGAAGCGACGCAGGCGCAGGCTGTTGCCCACGACGAAGACGCTCGAGAAGGCCATCGCCGCTCCGGCGATCATAGGGTTCAACAGGCCCAGCGCCGCCAACGGGATCGCGGCGACGTTGTACGCGAAGGCCCAGAACAGATTGACCTTGATCGTGCGGAGGGTCGCGCGCGAGAGACGGATCGCGTCGGCCGCGCTGCGCAGATCCCCGCGGACCAGGGTGATGTCGGATGCCTCGATCGCAGCATCCGTCCCGGTTCCCATCGCCAGACCGAGGTCGGCCTGGGCGAGGGCGGCGGCGTCGTTCACGCCGTCGCCGACCATCGCGACGAGGCGGCCCTCGCTCTGGAGCTCGGTCACGACGGCGACCTTGTCCTGCGGAAGCACCTCGGCGATCACGCGCTCGATGCCGACCTCGTCGGCGATGGCCTGTGCCGCGGCGGCGTTGTCGCCGGTGAGGAGCACGGGCGCGAGACCGAGGGCCTTGAGCTGCCGCACTGCCTCGTGGCTCGTGGGCTTGACCTGGTCGGCGACGACGAGGAGGCCCTGCACCGCGCCGTCCCAGGCGGCGAGGACCGGTGTGCGTCCCAGCGCCTCGGCCGCGGCCTTGGCGACAGCCAGGTCGTCGGGGAGGCTCAGCGCCCAGTCGGCGAGCAGGGCCTCGCGGCCGACGAGCACCGCGTGCCCCTCGACGACGCCCGAGACGCCCTTGCCCGGCACGTTCTGGAACGACTCGACCGGCGGCAGGTCTCCGGACTCGGCGGTCGCGGCGCGGGCGATCGCCTGCGCGATCGGGTGCTCGGAGGCGTGCTCCAGGGCGCCCGCGAGACGCAGCAGCTCGGCGCGAGCCGCGGACGCCTGGTTCGTGTGCGGGTCGGCGGATCCGGTGATCATGACGTCGATGAGCGACATGCGTCCGCTCGTGACGGTGCCGGTCTTGTCGAGCACGACCGTGTCGACCGTGCGCGTGGACTCGAGCACCTCGGGGCCCTTGATGAGGATGCCGAGCTGCGCGCCGCGGCCGGTGCCGACGAGCAGGGCGGTGGGGGTCGCGAGCCCGAGCGCGCACGGGCACGCGATGATGAGCACCGCGACGGCCGCGGTGAAGGCCATGGAAGCCGGGGCGCCGGTGAGGAGCCAGGCCACGAGCGTGCCGAGCGAGATGAGCAGCACGATCGGGACGAACACGCCCGAGATGCGATCGGCCAGGCGCTGCACCTTGGCCTTGCCCGACTGGGCGTCTTCGACGAGCCGCGCCATCTGCGCGAGCTGCGTGTCGTCGCCGACGCGCGTCGCGCGCACGACCAGCCGGCCGCCCGCGTTGACGGTGGCGCCGACGACCGCATCGCCGGGGGAGACCTCGACGGGGACAGATTCGCCCGTCACCATCGAGGCGTCGACGGCGGAGGTGCCGGAGGTCACGATGCCGTCGGTGGCGATCTTCTCGCCGGGTCGCACGACGAACTCCTCGCCGACGCGGAGGTCGGCGACCGGCACGCGCACCTCGGCGACGCCGTCGCCGGAAGCACGGAGCACGGCGACGTCCTTCGCGCCGATCTCGAGGAGGGCCCGCAGTGCGGCACCCGCGCGGCGCTTCGACCGCTGCTCGAAGTACCGGCCCGCGAGCACGAACGTCGTGACGCCGGCGGCGACCTCGAGGTAGATGTCGCCTGCGCCGCTCTCGGGTGTGACGGACCACTCGAACGTGTGCGTCATGCCCGGCATGCCCGCGTGGCCGAAGAACAGCGCGTACAGCGACCACAGGAACGCCGCAGAGACGCCGAGCGAGATCAGCGTGTCCATCGTGGCCGCGCCGTGGCGCAGGTTGATCCAGGCGGCCCGGTGGAACGGCCACGCGCCCCACACCACCACCGGCGCCGCGAGCGCCAGCGACGCCCACTGCCAGTAGGTGAACTGCAGGGCCGGGATCATCGCCAGGACGATCACCGGGACCGACAGCACGATCGACCCGATGAGTCGCTGCCTGAGGCTCGTGAGCTCAGGGTCGGCGGGCTCCTCAGCCGTGGGCTCTGTCGCCGGCGGTGCGGGGAGAGCGGCCGTGTACCCGGTCTTCTCGACCTCCTGGATGAGCGCCTGCGGGTCGAGTCCCGCGGGAGCCGTGACGAACGCCTTCTCGGTGGCGTAGTTGACGGATGCCTCGACCCCGTCCATCCGGTTCAGCCGCTTCTCGATCCGCGCGGCGCACGACGCGCACGTCATCCCGCCGATCTCGAGTTCGAACCGGGCGGCGGGGGTCGAGGTCTCGCTCATGCGCGGACCGCGCTGTACCCGGCCTCGTCGACGGCCGCGATGACGGCGTCGTCGGCGAGCTCGGCGGCGGAGACGATCTTCAGCGTGCCGGCGGCCGCGCTCACCTGGACGTCCTTGACGCCCTCGAGCTTCGACACCTCGCCGCGCACGGACGCCTCGCAGTGCCCGCAGCTCATTCCCGTCACCGTGTACTCGGCCTCAGCCATGATTTCTCCTCTGGGTCGTGAGGATACCCCTCAGGGGTACCCAGTCGCTCCAGTGTATACCCACAAGGGGTATGGGAGGCCGGCGCCGGCCTCGGAATCGGATCCGGCGGTGCGCGCGAACAGGCCGACGAGTTATCCACAGCGGAGGAGCCCGGCGAGCGTCTGGAATTACGGTCCGATCACGGTTTTCAAGCTGTTACAGATCGTTAACGAAAGGCAACATTGGCGACGCTTGACGGCGATTAGGTTTAGTGCACTGGGTCGGCGCCCGAGCCGTTCCCGTTGTAATCGCACAGCAAGGAGCAACATGAGCGTCTTCACCCGCTCGCGCACGACCACCGTCCTCGGTGGCATCGCGCTCATCGGCGCCAGCGCCCTCGTCCTCGCCGGTTGTTCCGGCGGCGGTGGCGGCACCGGTGGCGAGGCCAGCGAGAGCGCAGGTCCCGTCGAGGAGCTGAGCCTCAAGATCGGCACGGCACTTCCCCAGACGGGCAACCTCGCATTCCTCGGCCCGCCCGAGGAGGCCGGCGTCGCGTACGCGGTCTCGCAGATCAACGAGGCGAGCGCCGACACGGGACTCACCCTCGACGTCGAGTACGGCGACTCCGGTGACACCGACAACAAGGCCTACGAGACCGAGATCCCGCGCCTGCTCGGCGAGGACGTCTCCGCCATCATCGGTGCGGCGTCGTCGAGCACGTCGCTGCAGTTCATCGACCAGGTCACCGGTGCCGGGGTCATCCAGTTCTCGCCGGCGAACACCTCCGACGCGTTCACGACCTACGACGACAACGGACTCTACTTCCGCACCGCTCCGTCGGACGTCCTCCAGGGCGAGGTGCTCGGCAACCTCATCGCCGAGGACGGCCACCAGACGCTCGGCATGATCGTGCTGAACGACTCGTACGGCACCGGCCTGGCGAAGTACGTCACCGAGGCCTTCGAGGCCGCCGGCGGCGAGGTCGTCGCGGCTCCCACCTACAACACGGGTGACACGAGCTTCGACGCGCAGATCTCGGAGGTCCTCGCGGCCGACCCCGACGCGATCGCCCTGATCACGTTCGAAGAGGTCAAGACGATCCTGCCCAGCCTGTTCGGTCAGTACCCCGCGGAGGACCTGTACTTCGTCGACGGCAACCTCGCCAACTTCGGCGAGCAGTTCCCTGCGGGCTCGCTGACGGGCGCGAAGGGAACGTTCCCGGGCCTGTCGCTCGACGCGATCACGGACTTCACCGACGCGCTGCAGGAGTTCAACGAGGGCGAGGGCAACGCGCCGCTCACCGAGTTCACCTACGGTGCGGAGTCGTACGACGCCACGATCCTGATCGCGCTGGCCGCCCTGGCGGCGCAGTCGACCGACGGAACCGCGATCGCCGAGAAGCTCATCGAGGTCTCGGGCGGCTCCGGCGAGGGTGAGAAGTGCACCACGTACGCCGAGTGCGCGGCCATCATCGTGGGTGGCGGTGTCGCCGACTACGACGGCATCTCCGGCCCGATCACGTTCGACGAGGTCGGCGACCCGACCGAGGCGTCGATCGGCATCTACCAGTTCGGCGACGACAACAAGTACGTCCCGTACGAGGGCTGATCGTCCCAGATGTGAACGGCCCCGGGTCCTCGGACCCGGGGCCGTTCCTCTTCTGGTTCGGGGGCCCGCTCGGCTTCCCGTCACTCGCAGGGCACGTGGTCGGCGTTCGCACAGGGAAGAAGGAGGGGACCGGATGCCGCGGCATCCGGTCCCCTCCTTCTGAGGCGCTGTGACAGCTACTTGCCGAGCGTTCCCAGGTAGAGCTCCGTGACCTTCGGGTCGTTCAGCAGCTCGCGGCCGGATCCCGTGTAGGCGTCGCGGCCCTGATCGAGCACGTAGCCGCGGTCGCAGATCTGCAGGCAGCGGCGGGCGTTCTGCTCGACCATGATGCACGTCACGCCGGCGCGGTTGATCTCCGAGACGCGGATGAAGGCCTCGTCCTGCCGGACGGGGGACAGGCCCGCCGACGGCTCGTCGAGCAGCAGCACCTTCGGGTCCATCATCAGAGCGCGGCTCATCGCGACCATCTGGCGCTCGCCGCCCGAGAGCGATCCGGCACGCTGCTTGAGGCGCTTGCCGATCTCGGAGAAGATCCCCGTCACGAACTCGAGACGCTCCTTGTAGGCACTGGGGCGCTGGTAGAGCCCCATCTGCAGGTTCTCCTCGATGGTGAGGCTCGGGAACACGTTGTTGGTCTGCGGGATGAACCCGACACCACGCGCCACGAGCTTGTTGGCGCGCAAGCCGGTGATGTCGTCGCCTTCGAGCGTGATCGTCCCGCTGCGGACGTGCACCTGCCCGAAGATCGCTTTCAGCAGCGTCGACTTGCCGGCGCCGTTGGGACCGATGATGCCGATCAGCTCGCCCTGGTGGGCGACGAGGCTGCAGCCGTTGAGGATGTTCACCCCGGGCAGATAGCCGGCGTGGACATCGTCGATGACGACGACGGGAGTGCCCGTCGCGGTGGGAGCGGTCATCTGCCGTCCTCCTCTTCCTCTTCTTCGGCCACGCCCTCGTCGACGAGCGCTGCGGCGTCCGCTGCGGCCGAGGCATCGGCATCCGTCGTCGGGTCGGCCTGGACGACATCGATGCGGCCCGTCACGACGCCCAGGTCGAGTTCCTGATGGGCGCCGAGGTACGCGTCGATCACCGCGGGATTCCTCATGACCGTATCGGGGTCGCCCTCGGCGACGATCTTGCCTTCAGCCATGACGACGACCCAGTCGGCGATGTGGCGCACCATGTGCATGTCGTGCTCGACGAACAGGACGGTCATGCCGAGGTCCTTGAGGTCGAGGATGTGGTCGAGCAGCGACTGCGTGAGGGCAGGGTTGACGCCTGCCATCGGCTCGTCGAGCATGACGAGCGTCGGCTCGGTCATGAGCGAGCGCGCCATCTCGAGCAGCTTGCGCTGGCCCCCCGACAGGCTGGCGGCGAAGTCGTCGGCCTTCCCGTCGAGTTTGAACTTCTCGAGCAGCACCATCGCGCGGTCTTCGAACTCCGCATCCTGCGATCGCCACAGCGCGGGGATCAGGCTGCCCCAGAACTTCTCGCCGCGCTGGTTCTTCGCGCCGAGCTTCATGTTCTCCATCACCGTGAGCAGGCCGAGGGCCTTGGTGAGCTGGAAGGTGCGGACCAGCCCCATGCGCGCGACCTTGTAGGCGGGCACGCCCGAGAGCGATGTGCCGTCGAAGGTCCACGTCCCATGGTCGGGTCGATCGAACCCGGTGAGCAGGTTGAACAGCGTGGTCTTGCCGGCGCCGTTCGGCCCGATGAGGGCCGTGATGGCGCCACGCGGGACCTCGAGGTGGTCGACGTCCACCGCGTTGACGCCGCCGAACGAGCGGCGCACGTCGTCGGCGATGATGATCGGGTCGACCTTCGCGACGCCGGGGGCGGCGTCGCCGACATGGAGGCCGGTGGTCTTCGGACGGGCGACCGGCGCGCCCCCGGTCACCGGAGCGGTTTCACTTGACAAAGGTCAGCTCCTTCTTGTTGCCCAGGAGGCCCTGCGGCATGAAGATCACCAGCAGCATGAGCGCGACGCCCACGAGGATGAACCGGAGCGTGCCTGCCTGGATCTGCGAGAGGCCGAACAGCAAGCCGGCTTCGGCCATCGCCGGCAGAACGTTGGACAGGAACGTCTGCAGCGCCCAGAAGATCAGCGAACCGAGGATCGGGCCGAACACCGTTGCGGCACCGCCGAGGAGGAGCGCCGTCCAGACGAAGAACGTCAGCGACGTCACGTAGACGCCGGGGCTGACGGCTGAGGGCAGCGCGTACACGATGCCGCCCGCGGCCGCGAGGACACCGCCGAGCACGAGCGCCTGCATCTTGTAGGAGAAGACGTTCTTGCCGAGCGAACGGACGGCGTCTTCGTCCTCGCGGATGCCCTTCAGTGTGCGCCCCCACGGGCTGCGCATGAGCATCCACACGACGAGCACCGCGATCGCGACGGTGATGATGCCCGTGATGCGCACCCACCATCCGGTCTCGTTGTAGACCCAGGGGCCGAAACCGTACTCCCCGGGCGGGATCGGATTCGACGCCCGGAAGCTCTCGTGGTACCCGCTGAGTCCGTCGGCCGAGCCTGTGACGCTGTCGAACGCTGTCGTGAGGAACATCAGCCGGAGCACTTCTGCGGCTGCGATCGTCACGATGGCGAGGTAGTCGCCCCGAAGGCGCAGAGTCGGGATGCCCAGGATCAGCGCGAAGATCGCCGCCGCGGCCAGACCGATGAGGGCCCCGGCCCACCAGGGAAGGCCGAACGAGAGGATCGAGATCGCGTAGCCGTAGGCGCCCACGGCCATGAAGCCGGCGATGCCCATGTTGATCAGACCCGCGTAGCCGAAGTGCACGGCGAGGCCGAGGGCGGCCAGTGCGTAGCCGATCGTTGCGGGGCTGAGGATCGAGGAAAGGGTGTTGGAGAGAATCTGCAACCAGTTCATGCGCGTGCCTTAACCAATCCGCTCTCGTCGGCCCAAGATGCCCTGTGGTCGGAACAGCAGGATGACGATGAGGATGAACAGTGCGCTGGCGTACTTGAGGTCGGCCGGGATCCACAGGCTCGACACCTCCACCAGGATTCCGACGATCAGCGCGCCGATGAGCGCGCCGTACGCGGTGCCGAGACCGCCGAGGACGACCGCGGCGAACATGAGCAGCAGGATCTGCGCGCCCATGTCCCACTTGATGCCGGGGCGGTAGTACGCGTACAGGATGCCGGCGAGGCCGGCGAGGCCGCCCGCGACGATCCACACGACGCGCACGACATGGTCCACGTCGATGCCGGATGCGGCGGCCAGCGGCGCGTTGTCGGAGATGGCGCGGGTGGCCTTGCCCGTCCGCGAGCGGGTGAGCCACAGCGCGAACGCCACGATGACCACGATCGAGATGGCCAGCGAGACCAGGTCGATGACGCTCATCTGCACCGCGCCGAACAACGGGATCTTCGCCTCGGACGAACCCGGAAGCTGCAGCGTCCCGCCGCCGATGAAGAGCTGGAACGTGTAGCGCAGTGCGAGCGAGAGGCCGATGCTCACGATCATGAGCTGCACGACGCCGACTCGGCGCCGGCGCAGCGGTCGCCAGAGGATCACGTCGAGGAAGAGGCCGAAGAGTGCGCTGAGGACCACGGCGATCGGGTAGCCGAGCCACCACGGGAGCGCCACGGTCGCCGGTCCGACGAGCAGATAGGCGGCGATGGCGCCGAAGGTCACCATCTCGCCGTGCGCGAAGTTGGAGATGCCGGTCGTGCCGAACACCAGTGAGAGGCCGATCGCAGCGAGGGCCAGCATGAGTCCGAAGCTGATGCCCTGGATGACGCGCTGGACGAGCTGGTCGAAGAAGCTCGTGACGTTGCGCTCGCCCTCGCCGATGAAGAAGTTGACGCTGACGCGGCCGCCCTGGCCTACCTCGACCTCTTTGACGTTCGGGGTGTCGTCCTCGGCATCGACCACGGCGATGCCTTCGGGAAGCGTCTCCTCGTCGAGCGTGACGACGTAGGTCTCGCCGCGCTCGGGGACGTTCACGTGCCATTGGCCGTTCTCGTCGGTCTCGACCTCTTGTTCCCCGCCGGGGCCGTCGACGGTCAGGACGACGCCTTCGAGCGGCTCACCGTCGAGTTGGACGTTGCCGCTGATCCGATAGGGATCGTCTTCGTCGGCCAGTGCGGGCGTCGCGGTGGCGAACAGCCCCAACAGGACGAGCAGCAGTCCGAAGACAGCGGCGATCGCCCGCCTTCCAGACACATGTCTCGTGGTCACAGTCGCAGGACCCACAGAACCTCCAGTTCGCCGCCGACGAGCGCACCGATGTCCGGGTCGCATCGGCTGTGATGAACGACGGTACGAGCGTAATGTGTCGCGGGTGTTTCGCCTATCGCACCCTGTGGATACGTGACCCGATCGCAACGAGGGTGGGACCGCGTCTCAGGTGGCTGTATTCGGGAATCATTTCCAGGTTCGCCGCCTTAGAATCGAGTACGGAGCGTCACGAGCGCACCGGCCGCCGCCGTCCACCCCCGAGCACGCGCGCGCCCGCGCGAGGAGACCCCCATGGAGCACAACGACCCCTTCGGCTTCGTCGGACTGACCTACGACGATGTGCTGCTGCTGCCCGGCCACACCGACGTGATCCCCAGCGAAGCCGACACCTCGTCCCGGGTGACGCGACGCATCACCGTCGCGACCCCGCTCATCTCGAGCGCGATGGACACGGTGACGGAGTCGCGCATGGCGATCGCGATCGCCCGCGAAGGCGGCCTCGGGATCATCCACCGCAACCTCGCGATCGAGGACCAGGCCTCGATGGTCGACCGCGTCAAGCGGAGTGAGTCGGGCATGATCACCGACCCGATCACGACCACCCCCGACACCACGATCGAAGAGGTCGACTCGCTCTGCGCGCAGTACCGCATCTCGGGCCTTCCGGTCGTCGACGATGAGAACCACCTCGTGGGCATCGTCACGAACCGCGACATGCGCTTCGTCTCGGGCTTCGAGCGTCAGACCACCAAGGTGCGCGACGTCATGACGACCGACGGGCTGGTCACCGGTCGCGTGGGCATCAGCGCCGGCGAGGTCATCGCCCTCTTCGCGCAGCACCGCGTCGAGAAGCTCCCGCTCATCGACGAGCACGGCAAGCTCGCGGGCCTCATCACCATCAAGGACTTCGACAAGAGCGAGAAGTACCCCCTCGCCACCAAGGACGAGCAGGGCCGCCTCCGCGTCGGTGCCGCCATCGGCTTCTTCGGCGACGCCTGGCAGCGCGCCGAGGCCCTCCGCGACGCCGGCGTCGACGTCATCGTGGTCGACACCGCCAACGGCCAGTCGCAGGGTGTCATCGACATCGTCCGCCGGATCAAGGCCGACACGAGCTTCGACCACATCGACGTCATCGGCGGCAACGTCGCCACGCGGGAGGGCGCACAGGCCCTCATCGACGCGGGCGTGGACGCCGTCAAGGTCGGCGTCGGCCCGGGCTCGATCTGCACCACCCGCGTCGTCGCCGGCGTCGGCGTCCCGCAGGTCACGGCCGTCTACGAGGCCTACCTGGCGGCGCGCGAAGCCGGCATCCCGGTGATCGCCGACGGCGGACTGCAGTACTCGGGCGACATCGCCAAGGCGCTCGTCGCCGGTGCCGACACCGTCATGCTCGGATCGCTCCTCGCCGGCACCGACGAGTCGCCGGGCGAGATCGTCTTCCAGGGCGGCAAGCAGTTCAAGCAGTACCGCGGCATGGGGTCGCTGGGTGCGATGCAGACCCGCGGCAAGAAGACGTCGTACTCGAAGGACCGCTACTTCCAGGCCGACGTCCCCACCGACGACAAGCTCATCCCCGAGGGCATCGAGGGTCAGGTCGCCTACCGCGGTCCGGTCTCGGCCGTCGCGTACCAGCTCGTCGGCGGGCTGCGTCAGTCGATGTTCTACGTCGGCGCCCGCACCATCGACGAACTCAAGGCCAAGGGCAAGTTCGTCCGCATCACCGCGGCCGGCCTCAAGGAGTCGCACCCGCACGACGTCCAGATCGTCGTCGAGGCCCCCAACTACAAGAAGTAACCCGCTTCGGAGACGGATGCCTCGGCCCCGCGCACTGCGCAGGGTCGAGGCATCCGTCGTATCCGCCGGACGGGCTCAGGGAAGGCGGAAGGGGGCGGCGGCCCGGAAGCCGTCGTCGGTCGCGAGGGCGGCGAGGACCGAGCCGACGGCCGGCGTGAACTTGAAGCCGTGGCCGGAGAAGCCGGCGCCGACGACGATGCGGCCGCGCCGGTCGAGGATGAAGTCCTGCGAGTCCGTGGACGTGTAGGTGCAGCTGATGGGCTCGGCCGACCCGGCGTCGAGACCCGGGAACCACTCAGCCACGTAGTCGCGCAGCTGCGCGGCGAGGGCGGGAACCGGACGGAACGTGCGGGCATCGGGGTCGACCACCGGCCCCACGAGGTGGAAGCCCACCTTGACGCCCTCGCCCGGCGTCGGCATGCCGTAGACGTTCGCGGGGTACCGCTCGGCCGGCAGGAGGTGGTTGAACGACGGCCACCGCGCATCCGGCGTGATCGGGGCGAAGTGGGCGGGGCTCTCCTCGGTCACGGTCAGCCGGGGGAGGGGGAAGGACGGGGGAAGGATGCCGCGGGTCCAGGCTCCGGAGGTCACCACCACGGTCTCGGCCACGAGGTCATGGCGCTCCCCGCCGGCCTCGACCGTGAGCGCGACGCCGTTCCCCCGCTCGTCGAGGGAGACCACGCGGTGCCCGAAGCGGACGTCGGCGCCGTGAGCACTGGCGCCGCGCTCGAGCGCCTCGAGGGCGGCGGACGCGCGCACCACCCCGGCGTCGGGCGTGAACAGCACGTCGCCGGTGAATCGCATTCCGCTCCAGCGCCGTGCCGCCTCGTGCGCGGCGAGCACCTCGGCGCGCTCGCCGCGGGCGATGAGCGCGCCGTGCACATCCGCGACGACGGCGTCGTCGCCGTGGGTCACGAGCCCGTGCAGGCGCAGCAGCGGTTCGCCGGTCGCGCGCGAGAGCTCGTCCCATTCGGCGCGCGCCAGCGTGAGCAGATCGAGGTAGTGGGCGGCGCCGTAGGCGTTGTTGAAGTTGCGGGTGGCGCCGTGCGAGGCGCCGCGGGTGTGGCCGCGTTCGAACCGCTCGAGCGCGACCACGCGGTGGCCGCGACGCGCGAGCTGCCACGTCGTCGCGAGCCCCATGGCACCCCCGCCGACGACGACGTACGGAACATGCTCGGTCACGGGGGCCTCCCAGGTCTCGGATGCCGAGGGGCGCGGCATCCGTCTCCGCCTCCATCCAATCGCACCGCGCACCGCTGCCGAGGGGAGGTCACGGAGTGTGACGGGCGCCCCAGCGGGTGGTGTCGCTACCCTGGCGCCATGATCAGGCAGCGGCGGCACGCTCTGGCTACGCAGCGCACCACACGTCTCGAGGCGTTCACCGACGGGGTCTTCGCGATCGCGGCGACGCTGCTCGTGCTCGACCTCACCCAGTACTCGCCTGGCAAGGTCGACTCCGACGCCGACATGTGGGCCGCCCTCGGCGGCATGTACGAGCTGTTCCTCAATTTCGGGCTGAGCTTCGTGCTGCTGTGCCTGATGTGGATGGTGCACGTCCAGCAGTTCGAGCACCTCGCGCGCGTGGATTCGACGACGGTGTGGCTGAACAACGCGCGGCTGCTGTTCATCGTGCTCGTGCCGTTCGCGACGAACCTGACGACCGAGTACTCCGAGTGGCTCGCGGGCCGGCTCGCGATGCCGGTGACGTTCTTCCTCGCCATCCTGTTCAGCTGGCTGCAATGGGGGTGGGCGGTGCGGCAGCGCGAAGCGCTGATGCCCGACATGAGCAGGGCGGATGCCGTGGCCTACGGCCGCAGCTCGCTGAGCGCCCTCCTCATCTCGGCCGCGGTGGTGGTGCTGGCGCCGTGGGTCGGCTCGGCGGCGTTCCTGCTCTTCTTCCTCGACGGTCTGCTGACCCGCGTCCTGCGAGGCAAGGGCGACTGATCCCGGCCGAGGCCGGGGTCAGGGCACGGGGACGGCCTCGGGCTGGGCGGCCCGTGTCTCGGTCTCGGACGACGCCAGGGAGGCGGCATCCGTCCCCTTGCCGGAGGGGAGCCACAGCGCCACGATCGTCGCGGCGAACAGGACGGCCGCGCCGGTGAAGACCGCGGGGCGGGCGGCGTCGACGTACATGTCGGGCAGGAGCTCGCCACCGGCACTCACGAAGATGGCGGTCATCACGGCGGTGCCGAGGGCGACGCCCAGCTCACGGACGGTGGAGTTCACGCCGGATGCCTTGGCGTGGTCGATGAGTCCGAGGGTCGCGAGCAGCGCCGTCGCCGACGGCGCGAACACGAGCGCCATGCCGACGCCGGCCATGATGAACGGCGCGATCAGCGTCGGGTAGTCGAGGTCGGTCGACATGACGGCGGCGATCCACGTGAGCGCGATGCCCTGCAGGGCGAGGCCGAGCACGAGCAGGATGCGCGTCCCGACGCGGGGAGCCAGGATGCCGGCGATCGGGGCGACGATCATGGGCGCGAGCGTCCAGGGGGTGGTCTGCACGGCGGCTTCGAGGGGCGTGGATCCCTGCACGACCTGCAGGTACTGGATCAGGATGAACACCGCGCCGAACGTGCCGAAGCTGAACGCGAATCCGACGATGTTGGTGATCGAGAACGAGCGGTCGCGGAAGAGGCGCAGCGGCAGGAGGGGCGCCTGCGTGCGGGTCTGCCACCAGAGGAACGCGGCGATGAGCAGCGTGCCGAGCACGATCTCGGCGATGACCCCGATCGAGTCCCAGCCGTCGTCGTTGCCGCGCACGATCGCGTGGACGAGGGCGAGCACACCGGCCGCGGCGAGCAGTGCACCCGGAACGTCGATGCGGGCGCGCGCGCCGAAGTCGTTGTTCAGCACGACGAGCGCGAGGGGGATGGCGATGATCGCGACGGGCACGTTGATCCAGAAGATCGCCTGCCAGTTCCAGCCCTCCATGATCGCCCCGCCGACGAGTGGGCCGACCGCGACGCCGAGCCCCGAGACGCCGCCCCAGATGCCGATCGCGAGGGCGCGCCTGGCCGGCGGCACCGCCCCGCTCAGCAGTGCGAGGGAGAGGGGCATCACACCCGCGGCGCCCAGACCCTGCACGGCGCGCGCGGCGATGAGCTGACCGGGGTCGGTGCTGAGCGCGGCGAGCACCGAGCCCACGCCGAACACGGCGATGCCGATCGCGAAGAGCGTGCGGCGGCCGAATCGGTCGCCGAGCGCCGAGGCGATGAGGATCGCGCCGGCGAACGCCAGCGTGTACGCGTTGACGAACCACTGCAGCTCTTCGACGCTCGCGCCCATCTCGCGGTGCAGCACCGGGAGCGCGTTCGTCATGACGAGGTTGTCGAGCGTGGCCATGAACATCGGAAGGGATGCCGCGGCCACCACGAGCGCGAACGGCCGGGTGCGACGGGGGGCCCTGGTGAGGGGTGATTCGGTCATGGGAGGCTCCGGTTGTAATCGAATGATTACCACAATGTAGTAATCGACTGATTACAAAGTCAAGTCATTCGCTGATAACCTTTCGGCATGACATCTCCGGCAGTGGCAGGCAGCGGCGCCTCCGTGGACGAGGCGCCGGCCGACCCGGGCAAGCGCCTGTCGTCCCAGGAGCGGCGCCGTCAGATCCTGGCGGCCGCGCTCGCCTTGTTCGGCGCCCGCGGCTACGAGGGCGCGACGACCGATGAGGTGGCCCGCGCCGCCGGCGTCAGCCAGCCGTACGTCGTGCGACTCTTCGGCTCGAAGGAGAACCTTTTCCTCGCGGCGATCGAAGACGCCCTGACGCGCATGCTCGCCGGCTTCCGGGCGGCGCTCGCCGAAGACTCCCCGCACGACCCCGACATCACACCGGAGAAGGCGGCGGCCAAGCGCATCGGGCAGGCCTACGTCGACCTCATCGCGGTGCGCGGCCTCCACCAGACGCTCGCGCACGCCTACCTGCTCGGGAGCCATCCCGTGATCGGCGCGGCCGCGCGCCAGGGCTTCGCGAAGGTCTGGCGGTTCTTCCGCGACGAGATGGGGCTCGACGCCGACGAGTCGCGCACGTTCATGGCCGAGGGCATGCTCATCTCGACGATGATCGGCCTGCGCATCGTCGACGACTACGGCTCCGATCCGCAGATCACCGAGCTCTTCCGCTCGTGCTTCCCGACCGAGCTGCCCCACGTGCTCGAGGTCCTCCCGCGCGGCACCGACCGCTGGTAGGTCGCCCGGACGGATGCTGCCCCCTGCCCCGCGTCGGGGGCGCGGCGTAGGGTCGGGGGCATGTGCCGGAACATCCACACACTCCACAACTTCGAGCCCGCAGCCTCGTCCGCCGAGGTCCACGCCGCCGCGCTCCAGTACGTGCGCAAGATCGCGGGCACGACCAAGCCCTCGAAGGCGAATCAGGAGGCCTTCGACCACGCCGTGCACGAGATCGCGCACATCACGCAGCACCTGCTCGACGACCTCGTCGCGGTGACGCCGCCCAAGAACCGCGAGGTCGAGGCCGCCAAGGCGCGCGAGCGCGCGATCCGCTCGGGCAGGTACGCCGCACCGGCCGCCTGAGCTCCGTACTGCGGTCGCTGAGCGGAGCGGAGCGGAGCGGGGTGGGGTAGTCTGGTCGGCTCCCTGAACGGCGACGGATGCCGCACCGGAGCAGACAGGGAACACCGTGGGGTACATCGACATCGCCGCCGTCTCGTATGCGCTGCCGGACGGCCGGCCGCTGCTCGACGAGGTCTCGTTCCGCGTGGGCGAGGGGTCGACGACGGCGCTCATCGGCCAGAACGGCGCGGGCAAGACGACGCTGCTGCGGATCATCCGCGGGGAGACCCCGGCGCTCTCCGGTGTCGTGTCGATCGACGGCGGCCTCGGCGTCATGGACCAGTTCGTCGGCCACGGCGAGGTCGGGCAGACCGTCCATGACCTCCTCATCGCCGTCGCGCCTGACCGCGTGCGTCGCGCCGCGCGCGAGCTCGAGGACGCCGAGGCGGCGATCATCGAGCACGACGACCTCGAGACGCAGATGCGCTACGCCGGAGCGCTTGCCGACTACGCCGAAGCCGGTGGCTACGAGTACGAGACCGTCTGGGACACGTGCACGACGACGGCCCTCGGCATCCCGTTCTCGCGTGCACGGTTCCGCGAGCTCACCACGCTGTCGGGCGGCGAGCAGAAGCGGCTCGCGCTCGAGGCGCTGCTGCGCGGCCCCGACCAGGTGCTGCTCCTCGACGAGCCCGACAACTACCTCGACGTTCCCGGCAAGCGGTGGCTCGAGGAGCGCCTGCGCGAGACGCAGAAGACGGTGCTGCTGGTGTCGCACGACCGCGAGCTGCTGGCCCGTGCGGCCGACCGCATCGTGACCCTCGAGGCGGGCGGTGCGGGGAGCACTGCGTGGGTGCACGGCGGCGGCTTCGGCACCTATCACCGGGCACGGGAGGACCGGATGCTGCGCCTCGACGAGCTGCGCCGCCGCTGGGACGAGCAGCACGTCAAGCTCAAGGAGCTCGTGGCGACCCTCAAGGTCAAGGCCACGGCCAACGACACCTTCACCTCTCGGTACCGCGCCGCTCAGACACGGCTGCGCAAGTTCGAGGAGGCGGGTCCACCGCAGGAGCGCCCGAGGGAGCAGGACCTCGATGTGCGCCTGCGCGGCGCGCGCACCGGCCGGCGGGCGGTCGTCGCCGAGCAGCTCGAGCTCACGGGGCTCATGAAGCCGTTCGACCTCGAGGTGTGGTTCGGCGACCGGGTCGCGGTGCTCGGATCGAACGGCTCGGGCAAGTCGCACTTCCTTCGGCTGCTCGCCCGCGGCGGCACCGATCCCGATGGGAGGCTCGGGCACCTGACCACGACCGGCGCGGGGCTCGACCCCGTGGCGCACACCGGTCGCGGGATCCTCGGCGCGCGCGTCGTGCCGGGATGGTTCGCGCAGACCCACCGCCACCCGGAGTTCGACGGCAAGACGCTGCTCGACATCCTCCATCGCGGCGAGGACGCCCGAGCCGGTCTGCCCCGCGAGGCCGCGAGCAGCGCGCTCGACCGGTACGGACTCGTCGCCCAGGCCGAGCAGACGTTCGACAGCCTGTCGGGCGGGCAGCAGGCGCGGTTCCAGATCCTGTTGCTCGAACTGTCCGGCGCGACGCTGTTGCTCCTCGACGAGCCGACCGACAACCTCGACCTCGTCTCGGCCGAGGCTCTGCAGGACGCGCTCGCCCGGTTCGAGGGCACCGTGCTCGCGGTCACGCACGACCGCTGGCTCGCGAAGTCCTTCGACCGGTTCCTCGTCTTCGGTTCCGACGGCCGCGTGTTCGAGTCGAACGAGCCGGTCTGGGACGAGACACGGGTGGCCCGCACCCGCTGAGGCCGACGGGATCGCCGCCGCGACGGTGGGTGATGCCCCGCGGCCGTTCGCACCGGACTCGCGAAGCTGCGCTCGGCGACTCCGGGGGATAAGGACACCGGTCGGCGTCCTTATCCCCAGGAGCGCCGGCGCGGAGGAAGCTCATCGGGCTGGTGACGGGCGGGGGACTGATGGTCGCGTGAAGTCCGGGGTGGTCGGCCGGCCGGGCGGAATCCGGCGCCGCGAGGCCCGCCGGGTAGGCTGGTCGGGTGAGCATGGACATCGAACTCGGCCGGGCCAAGAGGGCGCGTCGCGCCTACACGTTCGACGACATCGCGGTGGTGCCGTCGCGGCGCACGCGCAACCCCGAGGACGTCTCGACCACGTGGACGATCGACGCCTTCAGCTTCGACATCCCGGTGCTGGGCGCCCCGATGGACTCTGTCGTGAGCCCGCGCACGGCGATCATGCTGGGCCAGCTCGGCGGCCTGGGCGTCCTCGACCTCGAGGGCCTGTGGACCCGCTACGACGACCCCGAGCCGCTGCTCGCCGAGATCGCCGGCCTCGAGAAGGCCGCCGCGACCCGCCGCATGCAGGAGCTCTACGCCGAGCCGATCAAGCCCGAGCTCGTGCGCGATCGCCTCGCCGAGATCCGCGCCGGCGGCGTGACGGTCGCGGGGTCCCTGACCCCGCAGCGCACCCAGGAGCTCTACGAGACGGTCGTCGCCGCCGGCGTCGACCTCTTCGTGATCCGCGGCACCACGGTTTCGGCCGAGCACGTCTCGAGCGTCGACCAGCCGCTGAACCTCAAGAAGTTCATCTACGACCTCGACGTCCCCGTCATCGTCGGTGGCGCCTCGACGTACACCGCCGCCCTGCACCTCATGCGGACGGGAGCCGCCGGCGTGCTCGTCGGCTTCGGCGGGGGAGCCGCGTCCACCACGCGTGCGACCCTGGGTCTGCACGCCCCGATGGCGACCGCAGTCGCCGACGTCGCCGGCGCGCGCCGCGACTACCTGGACGAGTCGGGCGGCCGCTACGTGCACGTCATCGCGGACGGCGGCGTGGGCACGTCGGGCGACATCGTCAAGGCGATCGCGATGGGCGCCGACGCCGTCATGCTCGGCGTGGCGCTCGCGCGCGCGACGGATGCCCCGGGCCGGGGCTTCCACTGGGGACCCGAGGCGCACCACGCCAAGCTGCCGCGCGGTCGCCGCGTGAAGGTCGACCAGGTGGCCTCGCTCGAGGAGATCCTCTACGGCCCCGCCCCGGTCGCCGACGGCACCGCGAACCTCATCGGTGCCCTGCGCAAGTCGATGGCCACGACCGGATACTCCGACCTCAAGGAGTTCCAGCGCGTCGAGGTCGTCGTCGCGCCGTACGCCGCGGGATGACGGGTGCCATGACCGACCCCGACCCGACGGGAGCGGCTGACCTCGCGCCCGAGGCCTTCCCGCCGACCCTGCGCGAGGTGATGCTGCGCCCGCGATGGATCGGGATGCTGCTGCTGTGCCTCGTCGTCGCGGGCGTGTTCGCGTGGCTCGGGCAATGGCAGCTGGGCCGTGCTGTGCAGACGAATCCGGTCCCGCCGGGTGCGACCGAAGAGGTGCAGCCTCTGGCCGACGTCGCCCTGCCCGGCGAGTATCTCCCGGAGCCGCTGGTCGGCCAGCGCGTCGAGACGCGCGGCACATGGGTCCCCGAGGACTTCATCGTCGTCCAGTCGCGCTACAACGACGGCGTCGAGGGCTACTGGGTGACCGGGCAGCTGCGCATCGACCCCGACGTGAGCGCGACGGTCGGCCCGACCTCGGTCGCCGTGGCGCTCGGGTGGGCCGCCACCGAGGAGGACGCGCGCGCGGCCGTCGACGAGCTCGAGGGCGCAGCATCCGTCTCCGAGACCGTCGAGGTGACGGGGCGCCTGATCTCGGACGAAGGGCCGGTGCTCCCGCCTCGCGGCGAGGACCCGCAGACGCTGACCCGCATGTCGCCGGCCGCGCTGCTCGGGCAGTGGCACGAGATCGACGCCCTCTTCGTGTACCGCCCGTACATCGCCTCCGTCGACGCGGTCGCCGGGCTCGATGCGATCTCGTCGCCGGCGCCCGCCGACGGGTCGGGGATCAACTGGCTCAACATCTTCTACGCCGTCGAATGGGCCGTGTTCGCCGGCTTCGCCTTCTACCTCTGGTACCGCCTCGCGAAGGACGCGTGGGAGAAGGAGGTCGAGGACTTCGAGGACGAGGCCGCAGAACCCCGCGGGTAGACTGGGGGTCATGCCCCGCGCCCCGAAGCTCGCTTCCTTTCCGGCGATCCGCGGAGCCCTGAAGTTCTACCAGGTGTGCTCGATCATCACGGGCACGATGCTGCTGCTGCTCGTCGCCGAGATGATCATCAAGTACGTCGTCGGCTACGAGCTGTTCCTCGGTGGTTCCGGCGGGTTCCTGTGGTTCGCCCCCGTCGTCGAGACGGCCTCGGGCCTCGAGTCGACCGGTGACGGGTTCAACCTGTCGCTCGGCATCCTCGTCGCCCACGGCTGGTTCTACGTCGTCTACCTGATTTCGTGCTTCCGCGTGTGGAGCCTCATGCGCTGGAACCTCCTGCGCCTGGGCATGCTCGCCGCCGGCGGCATCGTGCCCCTCCTGTCGTTCTTCATGGAGGCGCGCGTCGGCCGCGACGTCAAGACCTACCTGGCCGAGCGCGAGGCGGCGGAGCTGCACTCGCAGGCCGCGCACTCGACCCTCACCCACGCGATCCCGACGGAGAACAAGCGTTGACCCAGCAGACCGAGACCTCTCAGCGTCCCGTCCTCGTCGTCGACTTCGGCGCCCAGTATGCGCAGCTGATCGCGCGCCGCGTCCGCGAGGCCGGCGTGTACAGCGAGATCGTGCCGCACACCGCGTCCGCCGCCGACATCGCGGCGAAGAACCCGGTCGGCATCATCCTCTCGGGCGGTCCGTCGTCGGTCTACGAGGAGGGTGCGCCGGCACTCGACGCCGGCGTGTTCGACCTCGGCGTGCCGACGCTCGGCATCTGCTACGGCTTCCAGGTCATGGCGCAGGCGCTCGGCGGCGAGGTGGCCAACACCGGGCTCCGTGAGTACGGAGCGACGGATGCCGCGGTCACGGGCGACGGCGGCGTGCTGCTGGGTGGTCAGCCGGCCGAGCAGAACGTCTGGATGAGCCACGGCGACCAGGTCTCGCGCGCCCCCGAGGGCTTCGATGTCCTCGCGTCGACCGGAGCCACACCGGTCGCCGCCTTCGGCAGCGACGAGCGCCGCTTCTACGGCGTGCAGTGGCACCCCGAGGTCAAGCACTCCGACCACGGCCAGAAGGTCATCGAGAACTTCCTGCACAAGGCGGCGGGTCTTCCCGCCGACTGGAACAGCGGCAACGTCATCGCCGAGCAGGTCGCGAAGATCCAGGCGCAGGTCGGCTCCGGCCGCGTGATCTGCGGGCTGTCGGGCGGCGTCGACTCCGCCGTGGCAGCCGCCCTCGTGCACAAGGCCGTCGGCGACCAGCTCGTCTGCATCTTCGTCGACCACGGACTCCTCCGCAAGGACGAGCGCGAGCAGGTCGAGCAGGACTACGTCGCCTCGACCGGTGTGCGCCTCGTGACCGTCGACGCCCGCGAGCAGTTCCTGAACGCGCTCGCCGGGGTCAGCGATCCCGAGCAGAAGCGCAAGATCATCGGACGCGAGTTCATCCGCACCTTCGAGCAGGCAGAGGCCGCGCTCGTCGCGGAGGCCGAGGCCGACGGCGAGCCCATCCGCTTCCTCGTGCAGGGCACGCTCTACCCCGACGTCGTCGAGTCGGGCGGCGGCACCGGCACCGCGAACATCAAGTCGCACCACAACGTGGGCGGCCTTCCCGAAGACCTGCAGTTCGAGCTCGTGGAGCCGTTGCGCACCCTGTTCAAGGACGAGGTGCGCGCGATCGGCCATGAGCTCGGACTTCCGGAGGTCATCGTCGGCCGCCAGCCGTTTCCGGGCCCCGGCCTCGGCATCCGGATCGTGGGTGAGGTCACCGCTGACCGTCTCGAGATTCTGCGCGATGCCGACGCCATCGCGCGTGAAGAGCTGACGAAGGCCGGCCTCGACGGCGAGATCTGGCAGTGCCCGGTCGTGCTGCTGGCCGACGTGCGCTCGGTGGGCGTGCAGGGCGACGGCCGCACCTACGGCCACCCGATCGTCCTGCGTCCCGTCTCGAGCGAAGACGCGATGACCGCCGACTGGACGCGCCTGCCCTACGACGTGCTCTCGAAGATCTCGAACCGCATCACCAACGAGGTGCGCGACGTCAACCGCGTCGTCCTCGACGTCACCTCGAAGCCCCCGGGGACCATCGAGTGGGAGTGAGTTTGTGACGGGTGCCTCGGCGATGCCGGGGCATCCGTCGTCTTCCGGCGCCTCGGCGGGCCGGGGCAGTGCACGGATGGGTGAGGATGGACGGGTGACGACGGACCCCGCACCTTCGCTGCCCGACGCCGACTACGTGCTGCTGGGCAGCCGCGTGGCTCTCGGACTCGACGGCGGGTTCGCGGTGGCGGTTCCGACGCGCCTGCGCCTGCTCGCCTCGGCGGGGGCTGTCGACCCGCTGCAGCTGAGCGTCGACGGGGCCCCGGTCGACGTGCACCAGGCGCAGCGCCGGGCGTTCGTCGAGGCGGGCCTCCTCGACAGCGTCGACCGCGCCCGCAACCTCTTCGACGACCTCAGGAGCGACCCCGCGTGGGTCTTCGCGGCCGGCGAGCCGTTGACGGCCGAGCCGGCGGAGAGGTCGTGGGCGGGCGTCGAGCACCGCGAGATCGTGGATGCCGCGGGCCGTCGGGCCGTGTCGCTGCCGGTTCTGCGCGACGACCCCGAATGGCACCTGTCCGACGCGCCGATCATCGTGCACGCTCCGGACGGGGATCGCGTGCTCCGCGGCTTCCGCGGTCTCTACGCAGCCTGGCTCACCCACCTCGCCGACGAGCGGCGCGCCGAGGCGGGTGACCCCGATCGGCTGCTCGTGGTGATCTTCGAATCGCGTCAGATCGGCGAGACGCTCGTCGACTGGGACGACCCGCGGGTGCGCCTCGTGCACACGGTGCACAACTCGCACCTGCCCGAGCCCTACGACGATCCCGACGCACCCGTCGCCGGGATGTGGCAACGCTGGCTGTCGACCGTGGACCGCTACGACGCCGTGCTGTTCCCTACCGCCGCGCAGCGCGACGAGGTGGCGGCCCGGTTCGGCGATCCCGGCACCTTCCACGTCGTGCCCAACACGATCGAGCTCGGCGCCGAGCCGCCCGGCGTGGAGTTACGCGACCCGCATCGCGTCGTCATGCTCAACCGCCTCGCGCCGCAGAAGCGCGTCGACCTCGCCATCCGCGCCTGGCAGCGAGTGGCGCAGGCGGTCCCGCAGGCCCGGCTGGACATCTACGGCGACGGACCGCTGCGAGAGGAATTGCAGGGGCTGATCGACGGGCTCGGGCTCGCGGCATCCGTCACGCTCCACGGTGCGACGGCCGACCGCGATGCGATCTTCGACCGCTCGGCCGTGTTCCTGACGTCGACCGCCTTCGAGGGGCAGGGGCTCTCCATCGCGGAGGCGCTCGCGCGCGGGCTGCCGGTGGTCTCGACCGACGCCCGATATGGGCCCCGTGAGGCGGCCGACGGCGCCGGGGTGCTCGTGCCGCCCGGCGACGCCGACGCGCTCGCCGAGGCCGTGATCAGCCTGCTGCACGACCACGATCGCCGCGCCCATCTGTCGCTCCGAGCCCGCGCGGCCGCCGCCCGTTTCACGCCCGACGTCGTGCGGCCCGCGCTCGTCGCCGCGCTGCGCGCCGCTGTCGAGCGGCCGTCGCACCGCGTGGCGGGGGAGCGGCCGGAGCGTCCGCTGTCCTGAGAGAGATCCGCGAACCCGGAGGAGCCGATGCAGGACCCGTTGCTGGAGCCCGTCGAGGAGAACGCGTACCGGATGCTCGTCGGGCTCGCCGGTGCGCGGGTCGAGCAGCTGGCCGAGGTCGCGGGGCTCGCCCCGGGGGTCGCCGGCGACGTGCTGCTGCGGCTGGAGGCCAAGGGGCTCGTCGTGCGGCAGGGCAAGGACCCCGTCTTCCGCCCGCAGCCGCCCGACGTCGCGCTGGGCACTGCGCTGCTGCGGCGCCAGGAGTCGCTGGAGGGGGACCGCCAGCTCGTCGCGGCGCTCAATGAGGAGTTCCGCGCCGTTGCCCGGCGTCGTGACGCCGACCACGTGGTCGAGGTCGTGATCGGCGCCGGCGCGCTGCGCGAGCGGCTGCGCGACTTGCAGCAGGGCGCCCGCGAGGAGATCCTCTGGTTCTGCCGCGCCAACCCGCTCGCGATGCAGGGCACCGACAACACCGAGGAGCGCGACGCGCTCGCCCGCGGCGTCCGCTACCGCGCGATCTACGAGCGTGCCCTGCTGGAAGGACCGGGCGAGCTCGACAGCGTGCGCGAAGGCATCTCGTGGGGTGAGGAGGCCCGCGTCGCCCCGGCGCTGCCAGTGCGGCTCGCGATCGTCGACCGGCGCATCGCCATCTGCCCGCTGACCCACGACCGGGAGCGGGAGCTCGGGCAGCCCAGCGCCGCGATCATCGGCGGCGGCCAGTTTCTCGACGCGCTCATCGACCTGTTCGAGGGGCACTGGGAGCGGGCGAGTCCACTGCCGGTGTCGGGGCTGCTCGACGAGCCGGACGCGGATGTGCCGCGAGACGGCATCGGCGACGCCGAGCGCCTGCTGCTGTCGCTCGTGGTCGCCGGCCTCCCCGACAAGTCGATCGCGAGCCAGCTGGGCGTCAGCCGGCGCACCGTCCAGCGGCGGCTCGACCGGCTGATGTCCCTCGCCGGCGTCGACACCCGCACCGCGCTCGCCTATCAGGCGGCGCGGCGCGGGTGGCTCTGACCGTCTTCGACCTCGGCTCAGCGGCGGGCGTAGGCGCGCACCACCTCCTGTGTCACCGACGCCGAGCCGTCCGTGGCGGTCACCCGCAGCGTGACGGGCGCCGTGCCGGCCGGTACCTGCGCCGAGAACCCGTGCTTGTCCTTCTTCACCGGAAGGTTCTTCCACGTTGCGCCGTCGTCGAACGACACCTCAGCCGTCAGCGTCGCGCCCGAGCGCACCTTCCCGCCCTGGTCGGTCACCTGCAGGCCGAGCCGGTGCGGTCGCTTGGTGGCGTGCCCGTCGTCGTCGGTCGGCGCGTCGTAGGCGATCTGCAACAGCGGCAGCTCGGCCGTCGTGCCCGCCGCGGGACGGGCGGATGGGAACGTCCACGCGGTCGACGAGCGGATGGCCCGCTGCCACTCGGCGTCGTCACGCGAGACATCGAGCTCGAGACGGTACGTGCCCTCGCCGGCGGGGACGTCGACGCCCTGCCGCGCGTTCGGGAGCTCGGCCAGCAGCTCGCCGTCGCGGTAGACCCGCGCGGCCGACGTGACATCGCCGACCGTCGCGTGGCCCTCGGCGTCGAGGAGATCGGCGACCCGCAGGGTCAGGCGGTCACCCGTCCGTGTCGAGGGCGCGCCCGCGACCGCACCCGGCCGCACCACCGGATCGAACCAGCGCTCGGCCGACCGCCCGACGTCGTAGCTGCGCACCGGGCCGGTCATGCCGCCCGAGACGCGGCCGAACCAGTTCTGCCACGTGTGCAGCACGCGGTGTTGCCACAGCGAGTCGCCGGCCGAGACCCACTCCTCGCGCACCTCGCCGGTGGCCACGGTGCGCTGCGCGTCGTTCCAGGCGTACTCCATCCAGGGACGCCAGCCGAAGCGCTGCTCGCGTGCGAAGGGCAGCCCGCCGCTCTCGACGTAGGTCGTGGTCACGCGGTGGCTGTTCTCTGCCGTCACCGTGTGCTCGACCACATCGGGGATCTCACCGGGGGACACGTGGATCACGTCGTACAGGTAGGGGCTGATGCGGCTCGCCTCCAGCGTGATCCGCTGCTTGCCCGGCCCCTGCGCGTGGCGGATGAGCGCGGCGCCGTCCTCGGCGGTGGTGACGACCACGGGAATCGGGGTCGCATCCATGCCCGGATCGAACACCGTGAAGATGCTGTTCGTCGGGGGCCGCACGAGGATCACGGCCTTCGCGCCGGCGTCGGCAGCCGCCTGGATCTGGCCGTCTTCGAGGCCCTGGTCCGGGGCATCCACCACCGCCACCTTGCCACGCACGCCGGCGAGGTCCGCGCCCGGGGCGACGAGCTCGGCGCGCAGCGGCTTGGACAGCACCGCGGAGTTGCCGAGCAGAGCCGTCTCCGGCTGCAGCCCGGTGCCCGGCACCGTCACGATCGCTGACGGCCGCACCAGCTGCCAGCGCGAGGTGAACTCGAACTCCCCCTCGCGCACCGGGTCCGTGGGCGTCACCCACGGCATCGTCCGCGAGAACGACATGACCCCGTGCTGGATGTCTCGGCCGTTGGGGAAGGTGCGGTACGTGTACCAGCTGATCACGGACTGCTGCTCCGCCGGTTCGGGCGTCGTGACGGTGATGGGCACGGCGCGGCGGGCGTCGAGCACGATCTCCACGTCGGAGGTGACGTCGATGTCGGGCAGGATGATCGTGCCGGTGCGCTCGGCCTGAGCGTTGGAGTAGTCCTCGATGATCGCCTGCGCGATGTACGTGCCCTCCTCCACCTCCACGGTGCCGTCCTCGCCGATCTCGAGGTACCCGAGGATCTCGGTCCCGGGCTGGTCGCCGATGAGTGACAGCGACGGCACGAACGTGGCGCCGCCGTCGAAGCCGACGGCACGGATCGTCACGGTGTGACTGGGGCCGCGCCGCACGGCGCCGATGGCGGTGTGCACCAGGATGCCGTCGGCCCCGGTGGCGGTGAGCGCGCCGCTCCACCGGCCACGACCGACAGAGGCAGGGTCGAGCGTCACGACGACATCGGCGGTGCCCTGCGCGGGGACGGTCACCTGCTCGGGGGCCGAGAACGCGGCCGTGACGGCGCCGTTGTCGTCGAGGTTCTCCGCCTCGACCGCGAGGTCGAGCGTGACCGCCTCCGCGCCCTCGTTGTGGAAGCTCACGGTGCGCTCCTGCGCCTCGCTCTCGTCGTCGGTCACGAGCGCGAAGTCGGCGATGCCGGTGGCGGTGACCGGCTGGCCGACGGCGCGGGCGACGTCAACGCGGCCGCCGCCCTGCGCGTACACGCCGAGCTCGGGATTCGGGCTCGCGGTGCTGATCAGCGCGTCCTTGAGGCGCTGACCCGACCAGTCCGGGTTCTGCTGCGCGAGGAGCGCGGCAGCACCGGCGACGTGCGGCGTCGCCATCGAGGTGCCGTTGGCCGCGGTGTACAGCGCGTCGACCGGCGAGCCCATCGACGTGCCGGCCGCGCGCGCGGCGACGATCCCAACGCCGGGCGCGCTGATCTCGGGCTTGAGGGCGCTGTCGATCGTGCGCGGTCCCCGGCTGGAGAACTCCGCCAGTGCGTCTTCGCGGTCGACCGCCGCGACCGACAGCGCGGAGTTCGCCGTGCTGGGGGTCGAGACCGCGCCGTCCAGGCCGTCGTTGCCGGCCGCGACCACGAAGAGTGCGTCGGTCTGGGCCGAGAGCGCGTCCAGCGCCAGGCTCAGCGGGTCGGTGCCGTCGGTGGGGCCGCCGCCGAGGCTCATGTTGACGATGTCGGCGTTCTCGGCCGCCCACTCCATTCCCGCGATGATCCACGAGTCGTACCCCGACCCGCTGTCGTCGAGCACCTTGCCGATGATGAGGTCGGCCTCGGGGGCGACGCCAGGCCGCGTGCCGCCGGCACCTGCACCCGTGCCCGCGATCGTGGCCGCCACATGGGTGCCGTGGCCGACGCGGTCCGCGGTGCCCGACTCGCTGCCGGTGAAGTCGACGATCTCATCGAGCTGTCCGGTGAGGTCGGGGTGCTCGGCGTCCACGCCGGTGTCGAGCACCGCTACCGTGACACCGGTGCCGCGGTAGCCGGCATCCCACGCCGCAGGCGCGCCGATCTGCGGCACGCTGCGGTCCAGCGAAGCGCTCGCGCGCCCGTCGAGCCAGACCCGCTGGATGCCCCCGGCCATGCGCTGCTCGGCGCTGTGGCCGGGCATCTCGGCGACGGCGGCGCCCGGTGTGAGGGCATCCCAGACGGCGCCGAGCTCGTCGGCGTCGGCGGACAGCGCCGCTCCGTCGATGCTGGGCAGTGTGCGGACCTGTTCTGCGCCGGCGACCTCCATCGATGCGGCGCGCGTGCCGGGAGACCACGAGACGATGAGCGGCAGCGCGTCGAGGTCGGCGTAGCCGTCCTCGAGGAGGCTGCTCACCTCGAACAGGCGCTCGTCGACGAGACCGGAAGCGACGAAGGGAACCGCGTCACTGGGCAGCACCTTCAGCACGCCGTCGACCTGGAGGGTCTGGAAGGTGACCCGCTCGCGACCGGGACCGGGTGTCACCGTGGCGGCGTACCGGCCGCCGCCGGCATCGGTGACCTCGACGCGGTCGCCGGTGAGGAGCGTGACGGCGCGTGTGTCGCCGACCGGCGCGGTCGGCAGCGGGTTCGGGTTCGGGGAGGAGGGCTCCGCGCCGGAGGCGGCGGGAGCGACGAGGCCGGCGACGAGCGCGGTCGCCGACGCGATGGCCAGGACGGCCGGGACCAGAGCGCGATGTGGGGGACGCATGTGTCCGAGTCTGATGCGCAGACGCCGCGTGCGACCCCGCGCGGCCTGCCCAGAGTGCGACATGGCGCAACCGCGCCACGGCCTGCGCCGGCCCGCTCCGCCGTGGGCAGAGCCGCCGGGAGCGGAAACGGATGCTGCGCCCTCGGCGGGCGCGCAGGCTGGGGGCATGGCTGAAGACATCCGGGTTCCCCACTTCGGGACCGAGGCGCGACGCGAGCTGTTCCACCAGCGCGTGCTCGTGCTCGACGGCCCGCTCGACGACGACAACGGCACCCTGATCGCGACGCAGCTGCTGGCGCTCGCGGCTGAGGACGAGGCATCCGATATCGCCCTCTGGATCCACTCACCCGGCGGATCGGTGCCCTCGATGCTCGCGATCCGCGACGTCATGAACCTCATCCCCAACGACGTCGCGACTCTCGCGCTCGGCCTCGCGTGCAGTGCGGGGCAGTTCCTG
The DNA here is from genome assembly GCF_031844125.1 of Microbacterium sp. PRC9. Taxonomy (NCBI): domain Bacteria; kingdom Bacillati; phylum Actinomycetota; class Actinomycetes; order Micrococcales; family Microbacteriaceae; genus Microbacterium; species Microbacterium sp. PRC9. Next base: position 658,371 of record NZ_JAUZUR010000001.1, on the reverse strand, counting down.
CTGTCGGCGGGAGCGCGGGGCAAGCGCCGCGCGCTGCCGCACGCGCGCATCCTCATGCACCAGGGCTCGGCGGGTATCGGCGGGTCGGCCGTCGAGGTCGAGGTGCAGGCCGACGACCTGCGCCACATGCGCGACACCGTGCTCGGCCTCATCGCGGCAGACACCGGACAGAGCGTCGAGCGCATCTTCGAGGACTCGCTGCACGACCGCTGGTACACCGCCGCCGAGGCGCGGGACTACGGCTTCATCGACGGGATCGTCGATTCGTTCGCACAGGTGGTGCCCCGGCGGCGACGGCCCGCAGGACTCGGACTCGGGCCAGCGGAGGTGGCGGCATGAGCTCGTACACGATCCCCAACGTGGTTGCGCAGCATCCGCGCGGCGATCGCATCATGGACGTGTACTCGCACCTGCTCGCCGAGCGCGTCGTGTACCTCGGCACCGGCATCGACGCGGGCGTGGCGAACGCGCTCATCGCGCAGCTGCTGCACCTCGACGCCGACAGTCCTGACCGCGACATCCAGCTCTACATCAACTGCGAGGGCGGCGATCCCTCGGCGATGCTCGCGGTGTACGACACGATGCAGCACGTCCGACCCGACGTCGCAACGACCGTCGTGGGACAGGCGATCGGCGTCGGCGCCGTGATGCTCGCCGCCGGCGCGGCGGGGAAGCGCTCGGTGCTGCCGCACGCGCGCATCGTGCTGCATCAGCCGGCGGGCCAGGGGAGGGGCGCGATCCCCGACCTGATCCTGCAGGCCGACGAGCTCGTGCGCGTCCGCGGCGAGGTGGAGGAGATCCTCGCGAGGCATACGGGGCAGGATGCTGCGAAGCTGCGTGCCGACACCGACCGCGACCGCGTCTTCACCGCCGCCGACGCGGTCGTCTACGGCCTCGCCGACGCCGTCCTTGCACGGGCAGCGGCCCCCGTTCGCTGAGCGGAGGTCGCTCTGGCGCCCGGGATCAGCGGTCGAGGAGCGGGCCGGGCCAGGTCTTGCCCTCCCACGGGTCGTAGTCGGCGAGAAGCTCCTCCTGGGGCGGCCGGTCGGCCTCGGGCACGTGCTGGAGATTGACGCGAACGCGATACCAGAGCGAGCTCGAGCCGCGCATGCCGTCGATGAGCACGTCGGCGGGATGCAGCTGCTCCACCACGGCCGGGTGCGTGCTCTTCCACGCGTCGAGGGCCTGGACCGCCTCGGGCTTGGTCTTCGTCCGCGCGATCTCGATGAGCGGCATCGTCGACTGCCGCCGGCCCGATCCGTCGCCGCCGCGCGGCGGCTTCTCGGCTGGTCCGAGTTCCTCGGCCAGCCGGAGCAGCCCATCGAGGGTGCCGACCGCGTCGTCGATGCCGACGTGGGGGTCGCCGATCTGGGCGTAGCGGCCGGGCACGGTGAGCACCGTGAACTCGGCCGGACGCCGCTCGCGCACCTCGTCCCAGTCGAGCGGGGTGGAGACGCGTGCGTCGGGCAGCGGGCGGATCGAGTACGCGGATGCCACGGTGCGGTCTTTCGCGTTCTGGTTGAAGTCGACGAACACGCTCTCGCCGCGCTCCTCCTTCCACCATCGGGCGGTCGCGAGTCCGGGTGCGCGGTTCTCGACCTCGCGGGCGAGGGTCTCGGCGGCCAGGCGCACCTGCTTGTAGTCCCAGTGCGCAGCGATGCGGACGAGGATGTGCATGCCGCGCGAGCCGCTGGTCTTCGGCCAGCCGACGAGTCCGACGTCATCCAGCACCTCGCGGGCGACGAAGGCGACGTCGACGATCTGCGACCAGTCGACACCCGGCATCGGGTCGAGGTCGATGCGCAGCTCGTCGGGGTGGTCGAGGTCTTCGGCGCGGACGGGATGCGGGTTCAGGTCGAGACACCCGAGGTTGACGACCCACGCGAGGCCCGCAGCATCCCGGATCACCGCCTCTTCGGCAGACGTCCCGCGCGCGTACTGCAGAGTCGCCGTGTCGATGAACTCGGGGTGGTTCTCGGGGACGCGCTTCTGGAAGAACGGCTCCTGGTCGATGCCCCGCGGGAACCGCTTGAGCACCATGGGGCGGCCGCCCGCGCCGCGGAGCGCGCCGTCGGCGACCGCGAGGTAGTAGCGGACGACGTCGAGCTTGGTGATCCCCGGCTCGGGGAACACGATCTTCGTCGGGCTCGAGATGCGCACCTCGTGCCCGTCGATCTCGAGGATCTCGGCTTCCGACTTCGCGGGCGTCACTCGGCCAGGCTAGCGACGGCCCAGGACATCGACCAGAGGAGAGAAGTCACGCGGCGAGGGAGTAGGTGGCGCGGCATCCGACCGCCGCCCGCTCGGTCGCGCGCGAGCGGAGGTCGTCGACGACGCCCGCGGTCAGCTCGATCAGCGTCACCTCGAGGGCACCGGCGACGGCGGCGATCATCTCGCTCGACGGCTCCTTGAGGCCTCGCTCCATCTCGGACAGGTACTGCGGTGAGACCCCGGCGCGGTCAGCCGTGTCGGCGAGGCGCTCGCCGCGTTCATGGCGCAGAGTCCGCAAGCGCTCGCCCAGCGCGTCGCGCCAGAGCGGCTCGGGCTCGCGGGACGGACGCGGTGCCTTCGTCGGCAGCGGGATGATCTCGGCCATGCGCTCACGATAGAGCGCGAGCGCACCTGAAGCCGAGACGGTTCCGCTCTGAGCAGAATGCGATCGCCCCTCGACGGAGTGCTGTGCACGTTGTGCGCGTCGGGTGGCCGGATGTGCGTGATGCACGAAACGCCGATGGCTGAGGGCGGTGAATTGGGCGCTTTGCTCAACCTGGGAGAGCTCTGTTGATCTTTGAGGAGTTCGCGCATAGCGTGCCGCCGTACCCCTCGCTGTTCCCACACACACGAGAAGGCAGGCTCCCCCTTGTTGCGACGTTCCCTGGCGGTGGTCGGCGCGCTTGCGCTGGCGATTGCAACCCCCACTGCGGCGATGGCCGCCGCGCCCGACCACGACCCGTCGTCGCGCTTCGAGAAATCAGACACGAAAGGTCCGGTCGGCACGACCGCGCGTCCCCTGAGCGTCGGCGCCGATGGACGGGTCACCGTCATCGTCGAGATGGCCGGCGATCCGGTCGCCGTCGCCCAGGCGAAGAAGGGCAGCGATCTCAGTGCCGCCGAGCGCAAGGCCATCAAGGGCTCTCTGAAGAAGAACCAGGACGCCATCGTCGGCACGATCAAGGCGAAGGACGGCCGGATCGAGGCGACGATGCAGTCGGCCTACAACGGCATCCAGATGAACATCCCCGCCGACCAGGTCGACGCCGTGGCGGCTCTGCCCAACGTGGTCGCGGTCCACGCGGTGAAGACGTACACGCTCGACAACGCCGTGTCGGTGCCCTTCCTCGGGGTTCCGCAGGTGTGGGAGAACACCGGATTCACGGGCGAGAACATCAAGGTGGCGGTGATCGACACCGGCATCGACTACACGCACGCGAACTTCGGCGGCGTCGGCACGCCCGAGGCGTACACCGCCGCGAACGCGGCAGAGGCGCAGCCGGCCGACCCGGCGCAATTCGGCCCTAACGCGCCACGCGTGAAGGGCGGCTGGGACTTCGTCGGCGACGCGTACAACGCCGACTCCGCGTCGGAGGACTACGACCCTGTCCCGAAGCCCGACGCCAACCCGCTCGACTGCAACGGCCACGGCAGCCACGTCGCCGGCACCACCGCGGGCAGCGGCGTCACCGCCGCCGGAGACACCTACGAGGGGCCGTACGACGAGTCGACGGCGTCGGCCGAGTGGACGATCGGCCCGGGCGTCGCGCCGCAGGCCGACCTCTACGCGCTCCGCGTGTTCGGCTGCGGCGGCTCGACCGACGTGGTCGTGCCGGCCATCGACTGGGCCGTCGACAACGGCATGGACGTCATCAACATGTCGCTGGGCTCGCCCTTCGGCCGCGGTGACGACCCCGACGAGGTCGCCGCGGCGAACGCGATCGGCGCCGGTGTCGTCGTCGTGAAGTCCGCGGGCAACGAGGGCCCGAGCCCCTACCTCGCCGGCAACGGCGACGGCGTGGTCTCGGTCTCGGCCGTCGACAGCACGGCGACCTTCCCGGGTGCGCTGATCACCGTCGACGGCGTCCAGGTGCCGGCCATCAACGCGAACGGCGCGGTCCTGACCGGGCTTCCCGCGATGACGGTCAAGCGCCTCGTCGACAACCCCGCCACGGCGAACGAGAACGAGGCGCTCGGCTGCTCGGTCGCGGCGTACAACTTCAACGGGGTCACGGTCGGCGGCAACCAGCTCGCGGTGTCGACCCGCGGTGTCTGCGCCCGCGTCGCGAAGGCGATCTTCGCGCAGCAGGCCGGCGCAGCGGCTGCCGTCATGGTCAACACCTCGAACGACTACCCGCCGTTCGAGGGCGAGATCACCGAGAACCCCGACAACGGCGACGACTACACGGTCACCATCCCGTTCCTCGGCGTCCGCTCGTCCGACGGCGCGACCTTCGTCACGAACAAGCCGGCGACCGTCGCGCCCGCCCCGCTCGACAACCCCGGATTCCGCGGCTACGCGTCGTTCAGCTCGAGCGGACCCCGCAGCGGTGACAGCGCCCTGGGCGTGGATGTCGCGGCACCGGGTGTCTCGATCGTCTCGACCGGCGTGGGCACCGGCAACGGCCCGGCGACCATCTCGGGAACGTCGATGGCCGCGCCGCACGTGGCAGGTGTCGCGGCGCTCGCCGTCGAGGCGCACCCGGCCTGGACGGCAGCGGAGGTCGCGTCGGTGCTCGTGTCGACCGCCGACCCCGACAAGGTCGTGGGCCAGAACCTGGTCCGCGGCGGCGTCGGCCTGGTCGACGCCGCGCAGGCGGTGTCGCAGCAGGTCACCGCGACGGGCGACTCGTTCCGGACGGACGACGGCAAGCTGCGCGAGACCGCGCTCAGCTTCGGCTTCCAGGAGACCGCCAAGACCTTCCAGGGCAAGAAGACGGTGACGCTGACGAACCACGGCAGCGAGCCGGTGACGTACAGCGTCAGCACGGAGGCATCCGCCCAGTCGGAGGCCGCGACGGTCACGGCGGGCCCGGCTCAGGTCACGGTGAAGCCCGGTCGCTCCGAGAAGATCACCGTCGATCTCACCGCTCCGGCAACGGCGGTGGGCAGTTCCGGTGCGGGCGGGTTCGCCTTCTCCGAGTTCTCAGGCGACGTCGTGCTGACGTCGGCGAGCGACACGCTGCGGGTCCCGTACCTGCTGGTGCCGCGCGCCACGACTGATGTGTCGGCGTCGGGCGATCTCAAGGTGACGAAGAAGAACACTCCGGTCGACGGCGACGTCTCGCTCACCCTGAAGAACAACCGGGGCGCCTTCGCGGGCGACGCGGACTTCTACACGTGGGGCCTCGAAGACAAGAAGGACGCGCCCAAGTCGTTCACCGACACGGGCTACGACCTCAGGGCCGCCGGCGTGCAGTCGTTCCCCTGGGACGACAGCGGCGACCAGCTGCTCGTCTTCGCCGTGAACACGCACAACCGCTGGTCCAACGCGGCGGCGAACGAGTTCGACGTCGTCATCGACACGAACGGCGACGGCGAGCCCGACTGGATCGTGTTCTCGGCCGACGGTGGCCTCGTGACCGCAGGAGACGCCAACGGCATCTCGCAGGTGTTCGAGTACGAGATCGCGACGGGTGAGGTGTTCGCGGCCGGGTTCAACGCCGCGGCCCCCACCGACAGCAGCACGATCCTGCTGCCCGTGCTCGCGAGCGACCTCGGCATCACGTCGGGAGCGTTCAGCTACACCGTGGAGAGCTTCTCGTCGGTCAATGACGGCTCGGACGCGATCGACGGCATGGCGACCTACGACCCGTGGGCGCCCGCGTTGACGAACGGGCAGTTCGAGTCGGTCGCCGTCGGCGGCACCGTCGACGTGCCGGTCACCGTGAACGCCGCCGCCTTCAGTGCGCAGAAGCCGCTCGGTGTCATGGTCGTCGTGATGGACAATGCGGCGGGACCGGGCGAAGCGCTTCTGGTGAAGGCCAAGTAAGCCGCGCGACACGAGGTGGCGTCCCGTCGCAGGGCGGGGCGCCACCTCGTCGCGTGAACCGGGAACGGATGCTGCCGCCCAGGCGCGCAGCATCCGTTTCCGGTTCAGCGGGTGCAGAGTTTGGGTGAGTCTGTCGTGCCGAACCGGTAGTCGTAGGTCGTGCCGTCGACCTCGACAACGACCCGCATGCCGTCGACGATCGCCTGCGTGTAGGAGACGCCCGGGGACGGGCAGCCGAGGGCGCCGTTGTTCCACGTGACGGCGTGGGCCGAGACGAGCTCGGGTGTCCCGGTGACGCCGCGCTCGGCGAGGTCGGCGACGATCGCGTCCCAGCGCGCGGCCGGCACCGCGACGGGTTCTCCTGTCGGTGCGATCGGGCCGCGGGTGGTCGCCTGGAAGGGCGTGCGCGTCGGTGTCGGCTGGGAGGGGGCCGGCTCGAACGGCGTGGGCTCGGTCATGGGGGCTCCTCCGCATCCGGTGAGGCAGACGAGCAGCAGCGCCCCCGCGCCGAAGGCCGTACGACGTCTGGCCATGCCACTCCTCGAATCGGCTTCAGCCTAGGCGTGACGCCGGCGGAACAGAACGGCCGCCCGGAGAACCGGGCGGCCGTTCGAAAGCGAAGCGCGGGGCGTCAGTTGCTGCCGCGCGCGATCGCGAGGATGCGCAGGATCTCGAGGTACAGCCAGACGACGGTCACCATGATGCCGAACGCGCCGAGCCAGCCGAACTGACGGGGAGCGCCGTTGCGCACGCCCTGCTGGATGCTGTCGAAGTCGAGCACGAGCGAGTACGCCGCCATGATGACGACGAGCACTCCGATGATGACGCCGAGCGGGATCCCCATGAACTTCTCGCTCAGCAGGCCGAACGCGCCACCGGCGATCGGGACGTTGAAGAGCATCAGGCCGATGTTGATCAGCGAGAACACCAGGTAGCCGATCATCGCGATCATGAAGACCTTGGTGGCCCGCTTCGACGCGCGGATCTTGCCGCTCGCGAACAGCGCGAGGGTGACGCCGACGACGGCGAAGGTGGCGAGGGTCGCCTGCACGACGATGCCGGGCCACAGGAACTCGAAGAAGGCCGAGATCGCGCCGACGAAGAGACCCTCGAACGCGGCGTAGCCGAAGATCAGCGCCGGGCGGATCTTCTTGCGCGACGTGAAGATCACCACGAGCGACAGCACGAAGCCGCCGAGCGCACCGATCATCCAGGGGAGGATCGACGGGTTCGGGTTGGCCGGCGTGACGCCCGCCATCGTCCACACCCAGCCGACGGCCGCGGTGACGAGGAGGATGGCGAAGAGGCCGACGGTCTTCCAGATGGTGTCTTCGTACGACATGCGGCCGGTCTCGACGGCACCTGCGGACGGTGCCGCGTACATGCCTTCGAGCTGCGCCTGGGCCGCAGCATCCGTTCCGGCACGCTGCGCCGTCGCGAACTGCGTCTGCCCGCCCAGGTTCGCCGCCTGCGAACCGCCGGGGTAGGTCTGAACGGCCTTCGGGTCCTGGAAGGCCGGGTTGTTGAACGCGGGGTTGTTGAGGGCCACTGCTCTCACACTCCAATGTCAAGGGAATCCCAGCACGATGCTGTTGATCAACACTATCCGACGGGCCGTGACCGGGCACGGGTTCGTGCTGTGAGAGGACTATGAACGGCTGGCGCGCCCCCGGTCCCTCGGGCGCTCGTGGTTACGCTGAAGCGGTGCCCCGTCGTCATCCCCTCGTGATCGGACACCGCGGTGCGCCGGGCTATCGGCCCGAGCACTCGCGCTCGTCGTACGCGCTGGCCTTCGAGATGGGCGTCGACGCGGTCGAACCGGATGTCGTGGTGTCGAAGGACGGCGTGCTCGTCGTGCGCCACGAGAACGAGATCTCGGGGACGACCGACGTGGCGACCCGCCCCGAGTTCGCCGACCGTCACGCGACGAAGTACGTGGACGGCGCCGAGCTGACCGGCTGGTTCACCGAGGACTTCACGTGGGACGAGCTGTCGACCCTGCGCTGCCGCGAACGGATCTCGGACGTGCGGCCCACGAGCGCGAGCTTCGACGACGAGCAGCCGGTGCTGCGGCTGCGCGACGTGCTCGACGCGGCGCGCGACGCCTCGCTCGAGTTCGGCCGCGAGATCGGCGTCGTGCTCGAGATCAAGCACGCGACGTACTTCGCGTCGATCGGGTGGGATGTCGCCGCGCTCGTCGACGCCGAGCTCCGCGAGGCGGGCTGGGCGTCGGGCGAGCTGCCGCTCACCATCGAGTCGTTCGAGTCGACGGTGCTGTTCGCGCTCCAGGAACGCGGCATCCGCGGGTCCTACGTGTATCTGCTGGAAGACGCGGGGCGCCCGTTCGACCTGTTCAGCGCACACGGCAAGGCGTCGTTGACGTACCGGCAGACCGCCGCGCCCGAGGGGCTCGACGGGCTCGCCGGGCGCGTGGACGGGATCAGCGTCGACAAGCGCGCCATCCTCCGCCCCGACCGGCTCGGTCGCACCGCCGGCCCGTCGCGCGTCGTCGCCGACGCGCACGACCGCGGGCTGCGCGTGTTCACGTGGACGTGCCGTCCCGAGAACCGGTTCCTGATCGGACAGTTCCGCACGCGCGGCGGCCCGGCCGCGTTCGGCGACTGGGAGTCCGAGTGGGCGGTCATCCGCGAGGCCGGCGTCGACGGCGTCTTCGTCGACCACCCCGACCTCGGCGTGGAGTTCTTCCGCGCCTGAACTCGTCGCCGGTTCAGGTGGAGCGTGTCTTGACACTCGAAGTCTCTTCAAGGCGTGGCGGGCCGGCGCCGGGTCGCTAGGGTGGGGCGCGTGAGCATGCCGAGTCCGGCCCCTCAGGCCCCCGGAATCCCCGCCGAGCCCGGCATCGTCGTGCAGGGCGTGCGTCGCGCGTTCGGCGAGGTGCAGGCCGTCCGCAACGTCACGCTGAGGGCTCACGCCGGCCGGGTCACCGGTCTCGTCGGCCCGAACGGCTCGGGCAAGACCACGCTCCTGCTGATGCTCGCGTCCCTGCTGGCGCCCGACGCCGGCTCGATCCGCATCGACGGCGTCGACCCCGTCACCGACCCGCAGGCGGCCCGGGCGCTGCTCGGCTGGATGCCCGACGCGCTCGGCGCCTGGAACTCGCTCACGTCCCGCGAGACGCTGGCGGTCACGGCGAGGCTGTACGGGATGCCGCGGGCCGAGGCATCCGTGCGCGCCGACGCCCTGCTGGGCGAAGTCGGCCTGGTCGACCTCGCCGACGCCCCCGCCCGTGTGCTGTCCCGCGGGCAGAAGCAGCGCCTCGGACTCGCGAGAGCCCTCGTGCACGACCCCCGCGTGCTGCTGCTCGACGAGCCGGCCTCGGGTCTGGACCCGCAGGCCCGCATCGACCTGCGGCTGCTGCTGCGGCGGTTCGCCGCCGAGGGGCGCACCGTGCTGGTGTCGAGCCACATCCTGTCCGAGCTCGAGGAGGTCGTCGACGACGCCGTCTTCCTCATGGCCGGCGTGACCGTCGACCCCGCCCGCGTCGAGGCGGCCTCGCGCCGTGCGCGCCCCTGGCGGGTGCGGCTGGCGGGGGCCGAGGCATCCGTCGCCGTCGAGCAGGTGGCGGGCGCACTGCGGATCCCGGTCGAGAGCCTCGGTGTCGACCGCCGCGACGTCACGGTGTCGTTCGAATCGGAGGACGCCGCGGCCGGGGCGCTGCGCGACCTCGTCGGCGCCGGACTCGACGTGGTGGAGTTCGCGGCGGCGCAGGGCGCACTCGAGCGCACCTTCCTCGACCTCGGTGACGGACGACCGCCCCAAGCCCCACCGCCATCCGAGCCCCCGGCACCGGGCGAGGACGAGAGCGAGGCGACGTCGTGAGCGGTCAGCGACTCGGCACCATCGTCGGCCTCGAGCTGACGCAGCGCACCCGCAGCATCGCCTGGTACGTGCTGCTCGGCGTCTTCGCCGTGCTGCTCGCGATCGTGACCGGGCTGTCGTTCCTCGCGTGGGGGTCGGCGTACCGGCCGGGCGGCGCGATCTACTCCACGATCGTCTACATCACGCTGCTGCTGGTGGTGCTCGTCTCGCCCACGCTGAGCGGCAACGCGATCAACGGCGACCGGGACGCCGCGACCCTCGCACCCGTTCAGGTCACACTGGCGAGCACCCTCGAGATCCTGATCGGCAAGTTCCTCGCCGCCTGGGTCACGGGCCTCGCGTTCGTCGCGGTGTCGGTGCCGTTCCTCGTGCTTGCGACGCTCGGGGGCGGGGGAGCGCCGGCGACGATCACGGTGTCGCTGCTGGTGCTCGTCTTCGAGGTCGGCATCATCTCGGCCATCGGGGTGGCGCTCAGCGGCATCCTGTCGCGTCCGCTGTTCTCGGTCGCGACGACGTACCTCGTGGTCGCGGCGCTCGTCGTCGGCACGCTCATCGCGTTCGCGCTCGTCGGCATGACGATGCGGTCCGAGGTGACGAGCCACTTCCGCTCGATCGAGTACGACCAATACACGGGTGACGGCTACCCGTGTCTGCCCGGCGAGACGCCCAGCGACGAGAATCCCTGTGACGACGACATCGAGGTGCGGTGCGGTGAGTGGGAGACGTCGACGCACGAAGTCCCGCGGTTCGACCAGGTGTGGTGGCTGCTCGCCGCGAATCCGTTCGTGATCCTCGCCGACGCGACGCCGACGCAGTACGACGAGTACGGCAACCCGAACGACCTGTTCGGCCAGATCAAGTTCGGCGTGCGGGCGGCTCAGCAGCCGCCCGAGCTCGAGCAGCGCTGGGACGACTGCACGCCCGGGTCGCAGGGCGACCAGCGCACGCCGGCGGAGGTCGTCGACCAGTCGACGCCGAGCTGGTTCGTCGGCATGACGCTGCAGCTGCTGCTCGCGGCGGGTCTGATGTGGTGGGCGTGGGCGCGGACGCGCACCCCCGCCGGCCGTCTGCCGGCGGGGACGCGCATCGCGTAGGAGCGGGTGTCGGGCCCTCGCTTCGCTGGGCTGGGGTCAGCGCACGAGCGCGAGGCCGCCGGTCCAGCCGATCTGCTCGCCCACGGCGAGGGTCAGCTGGAGGAAGCCGATCGACTCGAGCTCGTGGGCGCGGGACAGTGTGCCGGCGTCGACGGCCACGAGCCCGCCCGCGGTGACGGCGGCGATGAGGCCGGCCTTGGCGTCGGCGTCGTCGCCCGCGACGAGCACCGTGGTGGTGGCGTCGCCCTCGCGCCCGCTCACGAGCGTCGCCGCGAAGTTGGTGTTGAAGGCCTTGAGTACCTTCGCCTCGGGGAGCGCGGACTGCAGTTCCGCGGCCGCCGAGCTGCCGGCGGGCACGACGAGGGCGTCGAAGGTCGAGAAATCGAGCGGGTTCGTGATGTCGACGACCGTCTTGCCGGCGAGCTGCGGGCCGTAGGCGGTGGCGATCTGCGCGAGCGCCGGGTAGGGCACAGCGAGCACGACGATGTCGCCGTTCACGGTGGCGCCGGTGTCGGCGCTGCCGATGTGCTGGATGTCGGCGCCGCCGCGGGCGAGCACACCGCTGATGGCCTGGCCCATGTTGCCGTTACCGAAGATCGTGATCGTGGTCATGGCTGTTCTTCTCCTGTCGGACGAATTGCTTGTAGCTTCAAGCATCTGAGGGAGGACAACTCGCTTGTCGCCACAAGTATTCCTAGAATCGGAGAATGAACAGGCCGCGGTTCTACACGGGCGACGAGCAAGACACCTGGGTGCCGTTCGCCGCACTCCTCGAACTGCTCCCACGCGAACTCGACGCCCAGCTCCTGCGTGACGAGGACCTCACGCACTTCGACTACTTCGCGCTGTCGATGCTGTCGAACGCCGACGACCACCGCCTCCAGATGAAGGAGCTCGCGTCGATGACGAATGCGACGCTCCCGCGCCTTTCGCACGTGATCTCGCGGCTCGAGGCGCGCGGCCTCGTGCGACGGGAGCGCAACGCCTCCGACGCACGCGCGACCGACGCCGTCATCACCGCGGACGGCCGCCGCAAGGTGCTCCAGGCGACCCCGGGCCATGTCGAGACCGTGCGCTCCCTGCTGCTCGACGTGATCACGCCCGAGCAGGCGGAGCAGCTGCGGGAGATCACCGCCGCCGTGCTCGCCCGGCTCGACCCCGACGGCCGGATGGCGGCGAGCCGCCCGCGCTGACCCGCCCGCGCTGGGGCGCCGCGCTGGGGCGCCGCGCTGCGCCGGGCCGCCGCCGCGAGCGTTCACATCGCGTGCTCTCACCGAGAGCACGCGTTATTCGCGTTCGGATCTCGTGATCTCGGTGAGAGCACGCGATATGGACGAGGGGAGCGCACAGACGCGCAACTCGAAGACCCCGCGTGCGTCGAGCGTTCACCCGATGCACCCCGGCTGTTCATCGACATCGAGGCGCGCGGCCCCGACGATGGATCGACCGGCACCGGCGCCGACAGTGACCGGCCGGAACGAAGGTTTCCGGCATCCGATCCGTCCGTCGTCCCTCCCCCCGAGAGGTGCCACATGACCCTTCGCGTGCTGTCCCTGTACGAAGGCTTCTTCGCCGGCGGGGCGAGGATCCTTCACTCCGACGTCGTCGCCGGGCTCCACGCCGGTGGCGGCCAGGCCCATGCGGTGCTGTCGCTGTCGGCGCAGGCGCGCCGGGACGCCACCGTCCAGTTCGCCCACGACGACCCTCGCTACCGGCGCCTCGCCGCGGCGGGCGTCGAGATCACTGCGCTGGGCGGCACGGCCGGCGCGGATCCGATGGATCCGTCCTCGTTCCGCGAGCTCGACCTGCACCGCGCCGCCGAGGCGATCTCGCAGGCGGATGTCGTGCTCTCGCTCAAGGAGCAGCCGCTCGGTCTGCTGCTGGCGTTGCGCGCCCACGGGCTGATGCCGTCGGTACCCGTCGCCGCCTGCCTCCACCGCTCGGATCCGACCCACTCCGGACCGGCGCTCGGATGGCTCCGCGAGGCGGCCGAGACCGGGCTCCTCACCGCCACGACCTCATGCGCGCGCTCGACCGACGAGGCCTACGCACAGCACCTGCCGTTCGGCCTCGATCGTCGGGTCGTGCCGAACGGCATCGACATCGACGTGTTCGGTCCGGCCGCCGACGACTTCGAGTGCATCGCGCTGCGCGCAAGCATCGGCATCCCGCTCGATGCTCCCGTGGTACTCCTCGCCGCCCGGTTCGATGCGATGAAGGACCCGGGGCTGTTCCTCCGCGCGGCCGCGCGCCACGCCGCAGCGCGGCCGGATGCGCACTACGTGCTGTGCGGCGCGGGCATGACCCATGACAACGCGGGCTTCGCTTCGCTGATGATGGATGCTGCGGCCCCCGCAGATCGCGTGCACGCCCTGGGCATCCGCGGCGACATGCCGGCGCTGTACCGGATCGCCGACATCGTCGCGCTCACGAGTGCGTTCGGGGAAGCATCGCCGCTGTGCCTGCTCGAGGGGGCGGCGTCGGGCGCGACGCCGGTCACCACCGACGTCGGCGACGCGGCGCAGAGCGTCGAAGGGTTCGGGCTCGTGACACCGCGCGATCCCGACGCCATCGCCGCCGCCTGGGAGGCCGTGCTGCACGATCGGGCGAGCTACCGCGATGCCGCGCTCGCCGCCCGTCCGAGCCTGTCGCGCGGCCGGATGATCGACGAGTACCGCCTGGCGATCGAGAGCCTGGCCGAGCGGCGCCGCCTCGCGGCCTGACGGTCGTGGCGTGCGGGGCGGGGTCGACGTCTGCGCCGCGCTCGGGGCGTTTGGCCTCTGCGTTTCGACTCGCACGCTCGCTCAACGACCGCGTCCCTCGCTCGCTCAACGACCGGGAGGCGGCGCCCGCGACACGGTGAGGCTCGCTCGCTCAACGCCCGGGAAGGAGGCGCTCGGCCAGGACACGCGCCGTCGCACCCGGGTCGGGGCGGTGCATGACCGACTCGGGGACGACGACGAGCTCGGCCCCGTCGATCTCGTCGGCCAGGCGGTCGGCGGCGGTGATCAGCAGCGGAAAGGTCTGGGCTCCGCGCAGCACGGTGACCGGGGCCGAGACCGAGAGCGTCTCTGCGCTCGGCGTCGACGCGACGCGCACGAGGTTGGTGTCGTACACCGTGGACTGCGCGAGCCGGACGAGCGCGGCGAACTGGTCGCTCGCCCGGATCTGCTCGACCATCTCGCGCGGCAGGCCGACGCCCTCGAGCTGGAAGGTCACGATCGCCTCGTCGGCGCGGCCGTCGTCGACGAGGGCCTGCAGGCGCTCGGCGAGGTCGTCGGCCGGCTCGTCGACGCCGAACCGCAGCGGCGGCTCCGACAGGAACAGCGCCTGCACCGGAACCCCGCGGGATGCGGCGAACAGCGCCAGCACCGCGCCCGACGAGTGCCCGAGCACGGCCGCATCGCCCCCGACCCCGTCGATCACCGCGGCCAGGTCTTCGACCTCTTGCTCGGGCGTGGAGTCGCGCGCGTCTCCGCTCGAGCCGCGCGCGCGGCGGTCCCACGTGATCGCCCGGAAGCCGGCATCCGCCAGGGCCGTCGCGAGTCCCGCCGCATCGGCGGCCGTCGACATGGCGCCGTTCACGATCACGACGGTCGGTCCGTCACCGCTCTCGTCGTAGGCGATGGGGGTTCCGTCGGCAGAGGTCACGATCTTCATGGGCGCCAGCCAACCACCGGCGTCCGACATGCGACAGGGGCGCAGCATCCGCCGCCCGTCCGATTCAGCGCGACCGGATCGCGAGGAACCGGATCGGCACCTCGATGAGCTCGACGGGCCCGTGCGCGGCCTCGCCGTCGCGATCTCTCGCAGCATTCCCGCGACGCCACTCTTCTGCTCCGCAGTCACCTTCGGCGGTCGGAGCGTCCGAAAGGCCGCCGAAAGCGACTGCGGAACATCAGCAGAGTCCGGCGCGGGTGCACAGAGTCGGAGGATTTCGGTGACACGCCGGCGACGGATGCCTCGACGCGGCGTGTCGCGCATTCTCTCCGTTTCTGTGCTCGCGTCAGCGGACCGGGGCCGGGCCGGAGGATTCTCGCACCACGACGTGCGGGATGTCGATGGGCACGGGGCGCGCCGGAACCCCCTCGATCTGGCCGATGAGGGAGGCGACCGCTTCGCGGCCGCGCGCGACGTGGTCGACCCGCAGGGTGGTGAGCGGGGGATCGATGTAGGCCGACTCGGGGAGGTCGTCGACGCCCACGACGCTGACGTCGGCGGGAACACGGAGACCGCGTCGCTTGAGGGCGAGGATGGTGCCGATGGCCATCTGATCGTTCGCCACGACGTACGCGGTCGCATCGGGCAGATCCGAGAGGCCGGCGATGGCGTCGTAGCCCGATCGGGCGGACCAGTCGCCGGTGAGCTCACCGGCGTGGACGAGGCCGAGGTCCTCGACCGCCGCGGCGAACGCGCGCGCCCGATTGCGGCCCGCGGACCAGTTCGCCGGGCCGGCCACGTGGGCGAGCCTGCGGTGCCCGAGGTCGCGGAGGTAAGCGATGAGGGCCGGCATGCCGACGCGGGAGACGTCGGTCTTCGCCAGGCGGGTGTCGTCGGCCTCGCTGTGGACGTAGGTGGGCATCGTGAAGTGCGCGGCCTCGAACGCGTGGACCATCTCGTCGGTCGACGCGAGGGCGAGGACCCCGGCGAGGGTGTTCGGCCCGATCAGTGCGAGGGACTTCGCGATCGAGTCGCGGTCGTGGGCGTCGAGCGAGATGACGTCGAGCACGTAGCCCGCCTCGCGTGCTTCCATGGTCGCGCCGTGGGCCGTGAGACTGGGGCCCGTCTCGGACTCGTCGTGGACGAGGGCGCCGATCCGGTGGGACCGCCCGGACTTCAGGCTGCGGGCGGACAGGTTCGGCTGGTAGTCGAGCTCGACGAGTGCTGCCTCGACGCGCGCCTTGGTCTCGGGGCGGATGCCGGGGTAGCCCGTGAGGAAACGGCTGACCGTCTGGTGCGACACGCCGGCCACCTGGGCGACGTCGTAGATCGTCGCGGCGCGCGCCGACGCCGCAGGCGTCGCCAGTTGCGGTTGGGTCTCTTTGCTCACGATTCCCGATTGTCCCTTGACAACTCGATGTTATCGAAAACATACTAGCTCCGCCCTGATGTTTCCGAAAACATCCACCCCGCTCTCGACGACAACGGAGTCCCTGATGCACCTCGACCGATCCGGCATCCTCTTCGGCGCCGCGTACTACGCGGAGTACCACCAGAGCGACCGCGTCGATCAAGACCTCGACCTGATGAAGCAGGCCGGGTTCACGGTCATCCGGGTGGGCGAGTCGGTGTGGTCGACGTGGGAGCCGCGCGACGGCGAGTTCGATCTGGAGTGGCTGCAGCCGGTGCTCGACGGCGCGCACGCCCGTGGCATCGCGGTGGTGCTCGGCACCCCGACGTACGCCGTTCCGCCGTGGCTCCAGACCGCGTACCCCGAGATCGCCGCCGACGTCCGCACCGGCGAGCCGATGCCCTGGGGTGCCCGCCAGGAGGTCGACTACTCGCACCCGGCCTTCCGCTTCCACGCCGAGCGCGTCATCCGCGCCGTCGTCGGCAGGTACGCGTCGCACCCTGCGGTCATCGGCTATCAGGTCGACAACGAGCCCGGCATGGTGCTCTTCCACAACCGCGGCTCGTTCCAGCGGTTCGTGCGGCGGCTCGCGGCCCGGTACGGCGACGTCGAGACGCTCAACCGCGAGTGGGGGCTCACCTACTGGTCGCACCGTCTGTCGGACTTCTCCGACCTGTGGACGCCCGACGGCAACTCGCTGCCGCAGTACGACCTCGCGTGGCGTCGCTACCAGGCCGAGCTCACGACGGAGTTCATCGCCTGGCAGGCCGAGATCGTGCGCGAGTACTCGACCCCCGGGCAGTTCGTGACGACGTGCATCGCGTATCCGCGCCCGGCGCTCGACGACGAGAAGCTCGTCGAGGCGCTCGACGTCACGGCGGGCAACCCGTACTACGCGATGCAGGACCACCTCGACGCGACGAAGGATCTGGCTGCGGTCACGCCGTGGACGACGAGCGGCGTCCCCGCGATGTTCCGCCAGGCCGACCGGCTGTTCTCGTCGAACCAGGCCCGCTTCCTCGTGACCGAGACCGATGCGCAGTCCATCGGCGGGTCTGAGTTCAACCTCCCTCCCTATCCCGGGCAGCTGGCGCAGGCGGCGTTCGCGTTCGTCTCCCGTGGCGCGGCGATGATCGAGTACTGGCACTGGCACACGCTGCCGTACGGCACGGAGACCTACTGGGGAGGCATCCTTCCCCACAGTCTCGAGCCGGGCCGCGTCTACCGTGAGCTCGCGGCCGTCGGTGCGGACTTCGCGGCCATCGGCGACCTCCTCGACGGCTACGAGCCCGATGCCGACGTGGCGATCCTGTGGTCGAACGACTCGCGCTTCGCCCTGGAGTTCTTCCCGACGTTCCCCACTGCGACGGGGCAGCCCGATCGCACGAGCTACACGCGCATCTTCGACGCGTACTACCGCGGTGTCATCGACGGCGGCGCGCAGGCGCGGGTGCTGCATCCCGATCAGGCGCTCGCCTGGGGCGCGAAGGACCTGGCGGCACGGTTCCCCGTGCTCATCGCGGCCGGCTTCTACGTCGCGACCGACTCCCAGCTCGACCTGCTGCGCGAGTACGCCGCCGCGGGCGGCCACCTCATCGTCGGCATCCGCACCGGTTACGGCGACGAGGAGGCACGGGCGCGCGTCAGCGTGGCTCCGGCGCGGCTGACGGATGCTGCGGGCGTGAGCTATGAGGAGTTCTCGAACCTGCGCGACCCGCTGCCGGTCACGTCCGAGCAAGGCCTCGCGCTGACCGACGGCGCTGCGGCGACCCTGTGGGCGGACGGGCTTGTCCCGTCCGATGCCGACACCCTCGTGCGCTACGCGCACCCGCGCTTCGGCGACTTCGCGGCGGTGACGAGCCGGGAGCACGGCGATGGACGCATCACCGTGGTCGGCACCGTCCCCTCGGCCGAACTGGCGGCCGACCTCGTGCGCTGGGCCGCGCCGGCGAACGTCGCCGACGCGATCGCGCCGGAGCGGGCGCTTCCGGTCACGGTGAGCTCGGGCTCGCTCCCGGACGGCCGCCGTGCGTGGTTCGTCTTCAACTGGAGCGGCGAGCCGCAGGCGTTCACGCCCGCCGTCGACCTCGCGGACGCCGTCACGGCGGAGGAGCTCTCCGCCGGCACCGAGATCTCCCTTCCGGCGTGGTCGACACGCTGTCTCGTCGGAAGGTGAGCACCCAAGGGGTCACGCGACCCCACCGAGAAGAAAGAGCAATCATGAAGAAGGCACGCAGAACAGCAGCGACGCTGACCGTCGGCGCGGCCACGGTCGCGGTGCTCCTCACGGGGTGCGCCCCGAGCGGCAACGACGGCGGCGGCGCGCAGGGCCCGATCACGCAGGATCAGATCGACGAGGCGATGAGCACCCCGACGGAGCTCACCTTCTGGACCTGGGTTCCCGACATCCAGAACGAGGTCGATCTCTTCGAGAAGAAGTACCCCGACATCTCGGTGAAGGTCGAGAACGTCGGCCAGGGCCTGCCCCACTACCAGAAGCTCCGCAGCGCGATCGAAGCGGGCGAGGGTGCCCCGGATGTCGCGCAGATCGAGTACCAGTACATCCCGTCGTTCGTGCTTCCCGAGTCGCTCCTCGACCTCACCCCGTACGGCGCGGACGACCTCGCCGACGACTACGTCGGATGGGCGTGGAACCAGGTGTCGCCGGGCGACGAGGTGTGGGCGATCCCGCAGGACGTCGGCCCGATGGGCAACCTGTACCGCGAGGACATCCTCTCGGCGGCGGGCATCACCGAGGCCCCGGCCACGTGGGACGACTACGCGACCGCCGCGAAGGCCGTCAAGGACAGCACGGGCTCGTACATCTCGAATCTCGGCGCAACGCAGGCCGGGCAGATGATCGGGTTCTTCTGGCAGGCGGGCGTCAAGCCGTTCGGCTACGACGGCAAGGAGACCGTGACGATCGACGTCAACAGCGACGAGGCGAAGAAGGTCGCCGACTACTGGACCGGCCTGATCCAGGACGACCTCATCTCGACCGACGTCGACTTCAACGACAACTGGTACCAGGGCCTGGCCAGCGGCAAGTACGCCGGATGGCTGACGGCCGCGTGGGGGCCGATCTTCCTCCAGGGCACCGCCAAGGACACGTCGGGGCTGTGGCGCGCCGCGCCGCTGCCGCAGTGGAACGCCGGCGACGAGGTTTCGGGCAACTGGGGCGGATCGTCGGATGCCGTGCTGGCGTCGAGTGAGAACCCGATCGCCGCGTACGAGCTCGCGAAGTTCATCAACAACGACCAGGAGTCGGCGATGATGCTCGCGACCGAGCAGTTCCTCTACCCGCCGCAGGTGTCGGTGCTCGAGGACCCGGCCTTCGTCGACCAGGAGTCGGAGTTCTACGGCGGCCAGCAGGTCAACAAGCTGTTCGCGGAGATCTCCACGACCGTCGACACCGACTTCCAGTGGCTCCCCTTCATGGACTACGTGTACTCCACCTATGAAGAGACCATGGGCACGGTGATCGCGGCCAAGGGCGACATCAGCGGCGCCCTCGACGCCTGGCAGGACCAGCTCGTCTCGTACGCAGAGGACCAGGGCTTCACCGTCAAGTGAGCCCGAAGGGTGCCCGCCTGCCCTGCGCGGGCACCCTTCGCCTCGGCCGATCGCACCGCAGCCGTGACGCGATCGGGCGGTCCGCAGCATCCATTCGAAAGGAGACCCCCGTGGCGAACGCAACAGCATTGCCGGCCGCGCGTCCCGCAGCGTCCGCGAAGAAGCGGCGCACCAGCCCCACCAAGCGCAAGCAGTACCGCGCCGCCTACCTGTTCCTGCTGCCCTTCTTGATCGTGTTCATCACGATGCTCGTCGTCCCGCTCGTCTACGCGGGGTACCTGAGCCTGTTCGAGAGCAAGCTCATCGGCGGCGAGGTGTTCGCGGGCCTGAACAACTACGTCCGTGCGCTGACCGACCCGCAGTTCTGGGGCGGCCTCGGCAGGGTGGCGCTGTTCTTCGTCGTGCAGGTGCCGATCATGCTCGGCCTCGCACTGTTCTTCGCGCTCGCGCTCGACACGTTCCTGGCGCGGGGGTCGAAGAGCATCCGCCTCTTGATCTTCATGCCGTACGCCGTTCCGGCGGTCGTGGCGACGCTGATGTGGGGCTACCTGTACGGACCCGACTTCGGTCCGATCGCCCAGATGGCGCGGGCGCTCGGATTCGGAACCCCCGACTTCCTGTCGGCCGAGAACATCCTCGGCTCGATGATGAACATCGTCACGTGGGAGTTCGTGGGCTACAACATGATCATCATGTACGCGGCCCTGCGTGCGATCCCGGGGGAGCTCTATGAAGCGGCCGAGATCGACGGGGCGGGCCAGTTCCGGCTGGCGTGGAGCATCAAGATCCCCGCCATCCGTCCCGCGATCCTGCTGACCGTGATCTTCTCGGTGATCGGGTCGTTCCAGCTGTTCGCCGAGCCGAGTCTGCTCAACGTCATCGCCCCCGACGCGATCACCATGGGCTTCACGCCGAACTACTACGCCTTCAACGTCGCCTTCATCAACCAGGAGCTGAACTACGGTGCGGCCCTCGCGTTCCTGCTCGGAATCGTGATCGCGATCATCTCGTACTTCGTGCAGCTCGGATCCGAGCGGTCCGCGCGCCGTGAGCGGAAGGGGCTCGCATGACCTCCACCGAGACCCGCACGCTGCTGACCGGGGAGCGGCTCGACAATGCGAAGGCATCGTACTCCCGCACCCGCCGGCGCAGCTGGCTGCTGACGGTCCTGCTGTGGCTGTGCGTGCTGTACTTCGTGCTGCCGCTGTGGTGGCTGCTCGTGTCGTCGACGAAAGACAACTCCGCGCTGTTCTCCACCTTCGGGCTGTGGTTCGGCGGCGAGCTCTCGCTGTGGGACAACCTGCAGACGCTGTTCACGATCCGCGGCGGACTGTTCACCCGGTGGCTCATCAACACGGTGGTGTACTCCGTGACCGCGGCGGTCGGCGCCACGCTGCTGTCGGCGATGGCGGGCTACGCCTTCGCGAAGTACGAGTTCCCCGGCAAGAAGGTGCTCTTCAGCGCGACCCTCGGCGCGATCATGATCCCGCTGACGGCTCTCGCCCTGCCGACGTACCTGCTGTTCGCGCGAGCCGGGCTGACCGACACCCCGTGGGCCATCATCATCCCTTCGCTCGTCAGTCCGTTCGGGGTGTACCTGATGCGGGTGTACGCGGCCGACGCGATCCCCGACACGCTCATCGAGTCGGCGCGCGTCGACGGGGCGGGCGAGTTCCGCACGTTCTGGCAGGTCGGCTTCCGGCTGCTCGGGCCGGGGCTCGTGACGGTGTTCCTCTTCTCGCTCGTCGCGACGTGGAACAACTACTTCCTGCCCCTGGTCATGCTGAACTCGTCCGAGCTGTATCCGATCACCGTCGGCCTCGCCCAGCTCCAGGCGGCGGCGTCCGCGGGCGGCGGCACGCAGGCGCTGTTCTCGACCGTGATCACCGGCTCGTTCGTGTCGATCCTGCCGCTGATCATCGCGTTCCTGTTCCTGCAGCGGTACTGGCAGTCGGGCCTCGCCACGGGAAGCGTGAAGGGCTGATCGCGCGCGGATGACGGATGCTGCGCCGCAACGCCGTGCGGGAGGCTGGATGCGCCGGCCTCCCGCACCCCTCGCCCCGATCGCACGACCCTCGGGGCCGGTCTTCCCGCCCGCGCAGACGCACACGGCCGCGCTCCGCCCGTAGGGTGGGCACATGAGGCAACCGTCGTATGCGAAGGGCATGGCGCGGCGCGACGAGATGCTCGCGGCGGCGATGCACGCCATCGCGGGGGCAGGTTTCCGGCGGCTCAGCCTGCGCGAGATCGCGCGCGAGAGCGGCGTCGAGGCCGCGCACCTCGTCTACTACTTCGGCTCGCGCGACGGACTGCTCCAGGCCGTCATCGAGAGATGGGATGCCGACACCCAGGCTGCGCGCGCCGTCGAGGCCGTGCCCGACCGGCCCCTCGACTTCCTCGTCGAGCATGTGCGTCTCAATCTGTATGTGCCCGGGTTCGTGCACCTGCTGCACTCGTTCGCCGCCGAGGCCGTCGCGCCCGACCACGAGGCGCACGCGTTCTTCCGCGAGCGCTACGAGCGCGTCGCGCAGCAGATCGCGGAGGGGATCACCGCGGAGCAGGATGCCGGCTTCATCCCGCCCGACCTCGATCCGGCGGACGAGGCGCAGCGGCTCATCGCCGTGTCGGACGGCGTGCAGCTGCAGGCGCTCCTCGACGAGCGGATCGATGCCGTCGCCCTGCTCGCGGGCGCCGTCGAGGCGCTGCGGTCGCTGGCCGACGACCCGGCCGTGCGGTTGAGCGACGAGTCCGTGCCGCAGCTGGCCTCGCTCCGCAAGGGCATCGCCGCGTCCGCCTGACCCCCCGAACCGTGTGCGGAGAACCGCGGAGTCGAGAAGGCACACGACGGCCCCGGCGCGATCTCGCGCCGGGGCCGTCGTGCCGCTGATCAGTTCGCAGGGGAGAACCCGAACAGCGACGGGTAGGAGTTGGTCGGCCACATCGCCACGGCCGTGCCGGTGTCGTGCGCGAAGCTGCCCTGCTTGCGGTACCAGGGCGCGAACCACGCCTGATCCGTGATGTAGGCGTTGAGGTCCTTCGTGGCCTGTTCCGCCTCCTCCGGCGTGCCCAGCTGGATGGTCGAGATGTAGTCGTCGACCTGCGGGTCCTGGGAGTGGAAGGGGTTGAAGGTCGCCTCGGGGGCGATCATGAAGTTGATCAGCTGCCAGTCGGGGTTCTGCTCGAGTGACATCCAGGTGGCGGGGTATTTCGGGGCGAGCATGTCGGTGATGAAGTTGCCTGTGCCGGGATCGGTGTAGTCGACGGTGATCCCGATGTCGGCCAGCTGCTGTGCGACGAGGTCGAAGGTCGTCTGGAACGCCGGAGTCGACATCATGGCGAGGGTGAAGCCGTCGGGGTAGCCCGCTTCGGCCAGGAGCTTCTTGGCGCCTTCGGGGTCGTACTCGTAGGTGCTGTCGAGGGCCTCGTCGTAGCCGACGGATGTCGTCGGGAAGACCTGCTGCGTGAGGGTTCCGTAGCCGGCCTGCAGGACGTCCAGCAGCGCCTCGCGGTCGAAGGCCATGTTGATGGCCTGCCGCACCCTCACGTCGGCGAGCTCCGGTGCCATCGCCCCGGACCGATCGAGCAGGATGAGGCCGTGGAAGTCGAGTTCGTTGGACGCGACCTCCCAGCCCGACGCCGACACCTCGTCGATCGCGTCGTTGTTGACCAGCGGCAGCCCGTTGGCTTCGCCGGCCTTCATCGCGTTGAGGGCGGCGGTCGGGTCGTCGATGACGTTGATCGTCAGGCTGTCGTAGTGGACGGCGTCGGGGTTCCAGTAGTCCGGATTCGCCGTGTAGACGTAGGTCGTTCCCGTGACCGACGCCGCGCTGTCGAGCACGTACGGGCCCGAGCCGACGGGGGAGGTCGCCGACGACGGGTCGTCGAAACTGGACGGGGCTTGGATCAGGCCGGGGGCGATCGACAGCAGATTGATGAGGGAGGGGTCGGGTGCGGGCTGGGTGATGGTGACCGTCGTCGCGTCGACGGCCTCGAACTCCTTGCCGGCGAAGGTCGCCGCCTGCGGTGCCGTCCCGTCACGGAAGCGCTCGAGGCTGGCAGCCACGGCCGCGGCATCCAGTGCGGTGCCGTCGCTGAACACGACGTCGTCGCGCAGGGTGAGCGTGAGCACCGTGCTGTCGTCGTTGTACTCCCAGTCCGTCGCCAGCCAGGGAATGATCTCTCCGGCGGCGTCCTTCTGCAGCAGCGTGTCGTACACCGCCTGGAAGAACACGCTCCGGTTGCCGTACTCGGCGCCCTGGCCGACGTCGTAGCTCGTGGGCGACGCGATCGCGATCAGCGTGAGTCTTTCCGCGCGCCCTGAGTCGCTCGTGCCCCCGCCGTCGCCATCTCCGCCGGCGCAGCCGGCGAGGGTGAGCGAAGCGACGATCGCGAGGGCTGCTGTGGCCTTCCAACGGAACATCCTTGGTCCCTTCTCGTGGAGGTGATCCGTCATTGGACCGCCATCGCCGGAGAAGCTATCAGCTTGTTTTGAACATTGTCAAAGATTAGTTCTCCGATTGCTGAGAAATCTTTTACGATGCTAAAGTCATCGCGTCGCCGATGACCGAAGGAGTGTCGATGCTGCCCAGATCCCTGCCTGAACCGGAGCTGTTCCTTCCCGAGAGGGGCGAACCCGCGCTGCGCTGGGGTGTCCTCGGAGCCGGCTGGATCGCGGGGTTCTTCGTCGCCGCCGTGCAGAAGCACACCGCGCAGAAGGTGGTCGCCGTCGCCGCGCGTGCCCAGGCCAAGGCCGAGGGCTTCGCCCAGGCGCACAGCATCCCGACCGCTCATTCGAGCGTCGACGCGCTGCTCGACGATCCGGGCGTCGACGTGATCTACGTCGCGGCACCGCAGAGCGAGCACCTGTCGCTCGGACTGCGCGCGATCGCCGCCGGCAAGCACGTGCTCATGGAGAAGCCGCTCGCCACAAGCGCCGCCGACGCGCAGCAGCTGGTCGACGCGGCGCGTGCCGCCGGCGTCTTCCTCATGGAGGCGATGTGGACGCGGTATCTGCCGCAGACGCGGATGATCCGTCGCGTGATCGACGAGGGGATCCTCGGCGACGTCCGCAGTGTCATCGCCGACCACGGCCAGCCGCTCGCCGACGACCCGGGTCACCGGCTGCTCCGGCCGGGCACGGGGGGCGGAGCACTGCTGGATCTCGGCATCTATCCGATCCAGCTCGACTCGATGGTGCTGGGCGCGCCGACGTCGATCACGGCCGTCGGCTCGCTGACCCTGTCAGGGGTGGACGCGACCTCGACGGTGGTGCTCGGGCACGGCGAGGAGCAGTCCACGCTGATGACCTCGATCCTCACGCGCACGCCGACCGTCGCATCGATCTGCGGCACGACCGCGCGGATCGACATCGAAGGGCCGTTCCACATCCCGACCGCGATCACCCTGCGCTCGCACGATCTCTTCGAAGAGCCCGTCGTCTGGCGTGACCCGACCGGGGTGGGGCTCATGGACGGGCTGGCCTGGGAGGCGACCGCCCTGGCCCGCTACGTCGGGGAAGGCCGCGCCGAGTCCCCGCTGCACACGCACGCCGAGACCGTGTCGATCCTCGCGACGATCGACGAAGCGCGCCGGCAGCTGGGCGCGCGCTGATGGGCTGGGCACGCACGCTCGCCGACGGGCAGGTCGCCCGCGTCCACGTGTACGACCTCGCGACGGGGGAGAGCACGGTGGTCCACGTCGACCGCGAGGTTCTCGTCGAGGCGCCGAACTGGACGGCCGGCGGCGACCTGATCCTCAACGGCGACGGGATCCTCTGGCGCATGCCCGCCGACGGCTCTGCACCGCCGGCTCCGGTGCCGATCGAGAAGCTGCCGGAGCTCAACAACGACCATGTGCTCGCACCTGACGGCGACACGATCTATGTGTCGGCGAACGACGGCCACCTCTATGCGGCGTCCCTCACGACCGGTGCGGTGCGGAAGGTGACGCCGGACGGCAGTCCGCACTGGCACTTCCTCCACGGGGTCAGCCCCGACGGCGAGCAGCTGGCATACGTGGCGCTGAACCCCGCGAACGGCTGGGACAGCGGCACCATCCGCGTGATCGATGCATCCGGGTCGTGGGATGCGGCGCTCACCGAAGGTCGCGGGCCCGACGACGGCTCGGAGTATGCGCCCGACGGCGAGTGGGTCTTCTTCAACACCGAGCGGTTCACCGAAGCCCCCGGGCACGCGCAGATCGCCCGCATCCGTCCGGATGGCACTGGGCTCGAGCAGCTGACCTTCGACGAACGGGTCAACTGGTTCCCGCACATCGATCCCACGGGCACCCGAGCGGTGTTCCTCAGCTTCCCCGTCGGCACGGAGGGCCACCCCGCCGACCTGCCCGTACAGCTGCGGGTGGTCGATGACATCTCGCAGACGGATGCGTGGACCCGGGGTCGCGTCGCCGTCGAGCTGTTCGGAGGCCAGGGAACCATCAACGTCAACAGCTGGTCACCCGACGGCACCCGCTTCGCTTACGTGGACTACCCGATCGCCAGCGCCGGCGACGGCGAGAAGGAGGAGTGATGGAACAGGATCTCGTCGCAGCGCTGGAAGCGGGGGAGGCCGAGCTCACCTGGGATCGGTTCGGCACGGAAGAAGCGTGGCGGCTGGGCAGCGCGGTGCGCGCGCTCGCGGAGGAACGCGGGCACGGGGTCGCCATCGACATCCGCCGCGTCAACGGGATGATCCTGTTCCGCAGCGCGCTGCCCGGCGTCACGGTGGATCAGGAGGACTGGATCCGGCGCAAGAGCGCGGTGGTGTTCCGGTTCGAGACGAGCTCGGCGCTGTTCGCCGCGCGGATGGCGGCCGCGGGCTACGACCCCACCGCCGTCGGGTGGCTGGCAGCCGGCGACTACGCGGTGACCGGCGGCTCGGTGCCCATCCGGGTTCGCGGAGCCGGCGTCGTCGCCGCGCTGACGCTGTCGGGGCTGTCGTCCGAGGAGGACCACGCGCTCGCCGTGGAGGGGATCCGCGCGACGCTCACGACGTGACGCGCACCCGCGCGGCGCGCGGGTGCGGCGCCGTCGGGGACCTCACGCGGCCGGCGCGCTCGTCGAGCCGCGAACGATCAGCTGCGAGTTGAGCACCGCGGCCTCCTCGGGTGGGGTGCCGGCCATCGCCTGCAGCAGGAGGTCGACGGCGAGGGCCCCGCTTCTGCCGATCGGCATCCGCACCGTCGTCAGACCCGGCGTCACGGCTCCCGCCATCTCGATGTCGTCGATGCCGACGATGCTGATGTCTTCGGGGCACGAGCGGCCGAGGTCCGACATGCCGGCTTCGACACCGAGCGCCACGAGGTCGTTGTATGCGATCACGGCTGTCGCGCCGCTCGCGGCCGCGGGCGCCGCCGCGGCGCGTCCGCCCTGGATGGACGCGGCGTGGTGGCTGAGCCGCGTGAGACGGATGCCGAAGCTCTCGCACGCGCGCGCGACCGTGTCGGATCGCCGGCTGTCGGCCCACGATCCGAGAGGCCCGGCGGCATAGGCGATGTGCCGGTGGCCGAGCGCCGCCAGGTGCTCGACCGCCTGCCGAGGTCCGTGCTCGGCGTCCATCAGCACGCACGGAGCACCCGCGAGGAGCCGGTTGATCACGACGTACGGCGTCTCGCCGACGAGGGCCAGCACGTCTTCGTCGGGCAGGCGAGGAGAGCACAGCAGCATGCCGTCGAGCTTGCGCGCGCGCTCGATCTGCTCGCGCTCGCGCCGCAGGTCCTCATCCGCGTCGAACAGCACGATCCGATGGCGGCCGTGCCAGGCCTGACCCTCGATCGCCTTGAGAAGTGTGGCGTACACGGGGTTCGCCACATCGGGGACGATGACGCCGATCGTGCGCGTGGTCGTCGCGGCCTGCGGAGTCGCGTACCCGAGGTCGCTCGCGGCGCGGAGCACGCGATCCCGCGTCGCGACCGCGAGGCGGTCGGGCTCCCCGAATGCGCGCGAGGCCGTCGCGACAGAAACGCCCGCGCGCCGAGCCACGTCGGTCAATGTCGCCGTCATCCCGCGTTCCGATCTCGAGCCCAGCCAGCGTTCCCATCATGGCTCATGCCGATGTGATGCAACGCCTTGACAAACATTGTACAAACCCTGCACACTCTTTTCCATGACGATCACCGAGGATCCCTCGACTCGACGGACGAGCGCCCCCGCAGGAGCGACGGCATGACCGCCGCCCGGCTCGGCCGGAGCCTTCCGACGACGGTCGCCGTTGCCGATGCGCCTCGCTCGGCGGGAATCCTCCACCTCGGTCTCGGCAGCTTCCACCGTGCGCACCAGGCCGTGTACACGGCCGCTGCGCTCGCCGCAGGAAGCGGCGATGATTGGGGGATCGTGGGAGTCGCGTCGCGATCGCGATCTGTCGTCGACGCGATGCGCGTGCAGGACATGCTCTACGCCGTCGCCGAGATCTCGCCGGCGGGAACCCGACTCGCCGTTCCCGCCGTCCACACCGACGCGTTCGTCGCCGCGGATGAACCCGACCGGGTCGTGCAGGCCATCGCCGATCCGGCGATCCGCATCGTCACGCTCACCGTGACCGAGAACGGCTACAGCTACTCGCCCGCGACCGGCCACCTCGACGTCGCCTCTCCGGTCATCGCGGCCGACCTGCAAGGCGGCAGTCCGGCATCGACGATCGGTCAGCTGGCACGCGGCATCCAGCGGCGGGCCGCGGCATCCGGTGCTCCGCTCACGGTGCTCAGCTGCGACAACCTGGCGGCGAACGGATCGCACACCCGCCGGCTCGTGCAGGAGTTCCTGCAGAGCCTGCCGGGAGCCGAAGGGGCCGAGGCGCTGGCGTTCCTCGACGAGCGCGTGTCGTTCCCGTCGAGCATGGTCGACCGCATCGTCCCCTCGACGACCCCCGAGCTGCGGACCCGCGTGTCCGGGCTGCTGGGTGCGCGCGATGACATCCCCGTCCCCGCGGAGCCCTTCACGATGTGGGCGATCGAGGACGACTTCCGCGCCGGCCGCCCGGCGTGGGAGGCCGGGGGAGCCGTTTTCACCGATGAGGTCGGCAGGTACGAGCAGATGAAGGTGCGGCTGCTCAACGGCACGCACTCGCTCATCGCCTACCTCGGCGCGCTCCGCGGGGTCGAGACCATCCCCGAGGCGATCGGCCTCGCCGACATCGACGCCGCCGCCCGGATCGTCCTCGCGGACGAGTACGCGCCGTCGATCGAGATGCCGTCGGGCGTCGACTTCGACGACTACCAGCGCGAGCTGTTCGAGCGCTGGGGCAACACCGCTCTCGGCCACCGCACGACGCAGGTCGGCACCGATGGATCGGTGAAGCTCCGCCAGCGCATCCCCGAGCCCGCCGTGCGGGCCCTCGAGAACGGGACGATGCCGCACCTGATCGCGCTCACGGTCGCGTCGTACCTGTCGTGCCTCGCCCCGCTTCCGGGCTTCCAGCCGGGTCGGTTCGCCGATGCGATGACGGATGCTGCGCGCCCTCGTCTCGCGGAAGCCGCCGCGGGCGCGCGCAACGGCGAGGGCGTCGCCGACGCCGCGATCGCAGGGCTGCAGCTGTTCGGCGAAGAGCTCGCGGGTCGTCCGGCGTTCATCACCCGCGTCGGCGAGCTCATCGACACGATCACCGGCGGTGGTGTGGAGGCGGCGGTGGCCGACAGCGTGGCCGCCGCGCAGGCCGAAGCATCCGGCATCCGTCACGAGGTCTCGGCATGACCGCGGCACAGCACCCGGAAGGAGGCGCCATGAAGGCGCTCGCGATCCACGGCAAGGAAGACATCCGCTGGGAGGACCGCCCGCTTCCCGAGCCGGGTGACGGCGAGGTGCGCCTGCGCGTCCGGTTCGTCGGCATCTGCGGGTCCGACCTGCACTACTACTTCCACGGCGTCAACGGCGAATACGCGATCAAGGAGCCGCTCATCCCGGGGCACGAGCTGTCGGCAGTCGTCGACCTCGACCCGTCCGGGCGACTCGAGCCCGGAACCCCGGTCACTGTGCATCCCGCCCGCTACGGCGCGCCGGTCCCCGGACTCGAGGACCACCCGCATCTGCGGCCCGGGGGCGACTACTTCGGCAGCGCCGCGACCACGCCGCATCGTCAGGGCGGCGCCGCGGAGTACCTGGTCGTCGAGGACCACATGATCCGCGTACTGCCCGAGGCGCTTCCGCTGGAGCGTGCGGCGCTGGCGGAACCGCTCGCCGTGGCGCTGCACGCCGTGAACCTCGCCGGCGACATCACCGGCACGCGCGTTCTCGTCATCGGCGCGGGTCCGATCGGCCTCCTCGTCGTCGCCGCTGCCGCGCACGCCGGGGCCGCGGTGATCGGCGCGAGCGACGTGCGCACCGAGCCGCTCGACCGCGCCGCAGCCCTGGGGGCGAGCGAGCTGGTGCTCGTCGGCCGCGACACGATCGCCGACGAATCGTACGACGTCGTGTTCGAGTGCTCCGGCGTCGCCGTCTCGCTGACGCAGTCGGTGCGTGCCGCGCGCCGCACCGGAACGATCGTGCAGGTCGGCATGCTCGCGAACGCCGAGATCGGCGTGAACCTGGCGCCGATGCTCGCGAAGGAGCTCACCCTGCGCGGGGCGTTCCGCTTCTCGACCGAGATCGATGACGCCGTGGCGATGCTCGCCGAATCCGACGCGCTCGATGCGGTCGTCTCGCACACGATCGAGGCATCCCGTGCCGTCGAGGCGTTCACGATCGCGCGCGACTCGTCCGCCTCGGCCAAGGTCCTGCTCGAACTCTGACTTCTCATCCCCTGACCGCTCACTCATCTACGAAGGAGTACTCATGAGCACCCCCCAGGTCCCCGGCGTCGACGCACCCGCGCCGCCGCCCACCGTCACCCGTTCGACGGGCGACCTCGTCCGCGCCGCCGTCTCCGGCTGGCTCGGCACCGCGCTGGAGTTCATGGACTTCCAGCTGTACTCGCTGGCCGCTGCCCTGGTCTTCAGCCAGCTGTTCTTCGCCGGCGAGGAGCCCGGCATGGCGGTCGTGCTCGCCATGGCCACCTACGGCGTCGGCTACCTCGCCCGTCCGCTCGGCGCGTGGTACTTCGGGCGCATGGGCGACAAGATCGGCCGCCGCAAGGTCCTCTTCTACACGATCCTGCTGATGGGCCTGGCGACCACGCTCATCGGCTTCCTGCCGACCTACGAGCAGGCCGGCATCATCGCCCCGATCATGCTGGTGCTGCTGCGCCTCGCGCAGGGCTTCGGCGCCGGGGCCGAGATCTCGGGTGCGGGCGTCATGCTCGCCGAGTACGCGCCGGCCAAGCGCCGTGGCATCATCGCGTCGCTCGTCGCGCTCGGCACCAACTGCGGGACGCTCTTCGCCTCCGCGATCTGGGCGATCCTGCTGGCCGTCATGGTCGAAGAGGACGTCCTGGCCTGGGGCTGGCGCATCCCGTTCATCGCCTCCGCCGTGATCATGGTGTTCGCCGTCTGGGTGCGCCTGAACCTCAAGGAGAGCCCGGTCTTCGAGGAGCGCACCGACGTCGTCGACGGTCAGGCGCTGTCGCGCGACGAGATGGTCGACCTCGCGACGCAGACCAACGACATCCGTACGCTCGAGTCGCTGCAGCGCAAGCCGATCAAGGCGACGCTCGTCTCGTTCTTCCTCCGTTTCGGGCAGGCCGGCAACTCGGGTCTCATCCAGACGTACCTGATCTCGTTCATCACGATCACCCTCGCCGTGCAGAAGGGCGTCGGCCCCGAGATCGTCATCGTCTCGTCGCTCATCGGCTTCGGCACGATCCCCTTCGTGGGCTGGCTCGGCGACAAGTTCGGCCGCCGCCGCATGTACATCATCATGACGTCGCTCGCGCTGGTGCTCATCGTGCCGACGATGCTCGCGATCAACACGAAGGAGGTCGCCTGGATCTTCGTCGGCTACGTCGTGATCCACAACGTCGCCGTGCTGGGCCTCGCCTCGATGGAGAACATCGCCATCCCCGAGATCTTCGGTTCGCGCAACCGCTACACGCTCACGGCCATCGTGCGCGAGATCGCGGCGATCATCGCGACCGGCATCGGCCCCGTACTGGCCGCCGCCTGGGTGGCCGCGGCCACGGGCAGCATCATCCCGGTGATCGTGCTCCTCGCGCTGTACACCCTGTCGGCGCTCATCGCGGCGGTCGTCGCGCCCGAGTGGACCGGTCGCGATCTGACCGATCCGCGTCCCGCGATGTAGACCGCCGGGGCACCCGATCCCAACCCTGGTGCGGCCGCCGTCCGCGGCGGCCGCACCGACACTTCCTAGGAGACACAGATGGCGATCGAGAACGTCACCGTCAACATCACCAGCCCCGGTCGCAACTTCGTGACGCTCAAGATCGTGACCTCCGACGGCATCGTCGGGTGGGGCGACGCCACCCTGAACGGTCGCGAGCTGTCGGTCGCGTCGTACCTCGCAGACCACGTCGCCTCGATGCTCATCGGGCGCGACGAGGATCGCATCGAGGACACCTGGCAGTACCTCTACCGGGGTCCGTACTGGCGCCGGGGACCCGTCACGATGGCGGCGATCGCCGCGGTCGACATGGCCCTGTGGGACATCAAGGCGAAGAAGGCCGGGATGCCGCTGTACCAGCTCCTCGGCGGCGCCAGCCGCTCGGGCATCCGCGTCTACGCCCACGCCTCGGGCACCGACTACCAGGCTCTCGCGAACGCGATCACCGGGTACGAGGAGCTCGGCTTCACCGCCGTGCGCGTGCAGACGGGGGTGCCGGGCCTCGGCCAGATCTACGGCGTCTCGTCGGCGGGCCCGGGCGTCCGCTACGACTACGAGCCCGCCAAGCGCGCCGCCGACGGCCGGCCGAGCGAGGAGACGTGGGACACCCGCACGTACCTCGCGCACATGCCCGACGTGTTCGCCAAGATCCGCGAGGACTTCGGCACGGGCCTGCGCATCCTGCACGACGGCCACCACCGGATGTCGCCCATCGAGGCCGCGCGGTTCGCCAAGGAGATCGAGCCCTACGACCTCTTCTGGCTCGAGGACTGCACGCCGGGGGAGGACCAGTCGGCGCTGCGCCTGGTGCGCCAGCACTCCACGACGCCGCTCGCGATCGGCGAGGTCTTCAACACCGTGTTCGATTACCAGACGCTCATCACCGAGCGGCTCATCGACTACGTGCGCTCGGCGGTCACGCACACCGGCGGCATCACGGCGATGAAGAAGCTGCTGGACTTCGCGGCGATCTACGGCGTCAAGTCGGGCATCCACGGCCCCACCGACATCTCGCCCGTCGGCATGGCAGCGGCACTGCACCTCGACCTCGCGATCCACAACTTCGGGATCCAGGAGTACATGCCCCACAACGAGCAGACGCTCGAGGTGTTCCGGACGTCGTTCACGTTCGACCGCGGGTTCCTGCACCCGGGCGAAGCGCCCGGCCTCGGGGTCGAGCTCGACGAGGACGCCGCCGCGGCGTTCGAGTACACGAAGGCCTACCTCCCGGTGAACCGCCTGCTCGACGGGACCGTCCATGACTGGTGAGGCCGCGCGCGGCCGCCTCGCACTCCCGGCACGCACGGTCGAGTCCCGGGTCGTCGTCGTCGCACGAGCTCAGCGGGCAGAGGACTACGACGCTGTTCTCGACGTGCTGCTCGAGGCCGGCATCCGCAGTGTCGAGCTGACCCTCACCACGCCGGGAACGTTCGACCGACTTCCCGAGCTGATCGAGCGCTACGGTGATGCCGTCGACCTCGGTGTCGGTACGGTCACCGACGGAGATCAGCTCGCTCGGGCGATCGACGCCGGCGCCCACTATGCGGTCACTCCCATCACCTCGCCGGCACTCGTCGCCCAGGCGACCGATGCCGGTGTGCCCATCATCCCCGGCGGCCTCACCCCGACCGAGCTCTTCGCGTCCTGGTCGGCCGGCGCGTCGGCCGTGAAGGTCTTCCCGGCGGGTGTGGTCGGGCCGTCGTATCTCAAGGATCTGCGGGGGCCGTTCCCCGACATCGTCGCGGTGCCGTCGGGCGGCATCGACCTCGATTCGGCCGGCGCCTGGCTCGCGGCCGGCGCCGTCGCGGTGAGCGTCGGCGGACCGCTGCTGGGCGACGCCTTCCGCGGCGGCGACCTCCGGGCTCTGCGGGATCGCGCTGCCGCGTTCGTCGCCGCTGCCGTGCCGGAAGCGGCCTGATGGCTGACGCCCGCGACCCCCGCGTCGTCACCCTCGGCGAGACGATGGCGCTCATGCGCGCGACCGAGATCGGGTCACTCAGGCACGTGCCCGCGGTGGCGCTGGGCATCGGCGGCGCAGAGAGCAACGTCGCCATCGGCCTGCGTCGGCTGGGCGTCGACTCGTCGTGGCTCGGCCGCGTCGGCGACGACTCGCTGGGCGAGCGCGTGGCGCGCGAGATCCGCGCGGAGGGGGTCGACGTCCGCGCTGTGGTCGATCGAGGGGCCCCGACGGGGCTGATGGTGAAAGAACGCCCGGACGCAGCATCCACTGCCGTCTTCTACTATCGCGCGGGTTCCGCAGGATCCCGGGTGGCGCCGGGGGACGTGCCCGCCGGATGGATCGAAGAGGCCGACCTGCTGCACGTCTCGGGGATCACTGCCCTGATCTCCGAGTCGGGTCGCGCGACTCTGCACACGGCCATCGACCGCGCTCGCGCCGCCGGCGTGCGCGTGAGCTTCGATGTCAACTACCGGTCGGCCCTCGCGGACCCGGATGCTGCGGGGCCGATGCTGCGCGCGCTCGCAGAACGGGCCGACGTCGTGTTCGGCGGCGCCGAGGAACTGGTGCTGATGTTCCCCGAGGACGATCCGCACGCGGCCGCGCGGCGGCTGCTCGATACGGGGTGCTCGCAGGTCGTTCTGAAGCTCGGAGCCGATGGCGCGACGGTGTTCCAGCCCGGAACCGTCGTCGAGGGTCGAGGCTTCCGCATCGACGCCGTCGACACCGTCGGCGCCGGGGACGCGTTCGTCGCCGGCTACCTGAGCGGCATGCTCGCCGGCCTCGAGGTCGCCGACGCCCTCGGTCGCGCGAACACGTGCGGCGCGATGGCGTGCCTGACGCCGGGGGACTGGGAAGCCGGACCCTCGCTGCGCGATGTCGAGGCTTTCCAGCGCGGCGACGCGGATCCCGTGCGCCGCTGAGCGACCCACTCCTCGCTGCGCGGGCGTCGGGTGTACTGTCACCGAGATGAGCCAGTCGCGCCTGCCGAAGAAGATCTACGAACGCGAATTGCGGCGCCTGCAGGCGCAGCTCGTCGACATGCAGGCCTGGGTTCAGGCATCCGGTGCGCGGGTCGTCGTGATCTTCGAGGGACGGGATGCCGCGGGCAAAGGCTCGACCATCAAGCGGGTCGGCGAGTACCTGAACCCGCGGGTCACCCGTACCGTCGCCCTGCCGACGCCGACGGAGCGGGAGAAGACCCAGTGGTACTTCCAGCGCTACGTGCCGTACCTGCCGGCGGCGGGCGAGATCGTCCTCATGGACCGGTCCTGGTACAACCGCGCCGGCGTCGAGCACGTGATGGGCTACTGCACGAATGCGGAGTACCACCGCTTCCTCCACCAGGCGCCGATCTTCGAGCGCATGCTGGTAGAGGACGGGGTCATCCTCCTCAAGTACTGGTTCAGCGTCTCTCCGGATGAGCAGGAGGCGAGATTCCGCTCGCGGGCCGACGACCCGATGCGGCGCTGGAAGCTCAGCCCGAACGACGTGCTCTCGATCACCCGCTGGGAGGACTACTCCCGCGCGAAAGACACGATGTTCGTGCACACCGACATCCCCGAGGCGCCGTGGTTCGAGGTGCCGTCGGTCGACAAGCGCCGCAGCCGGATCAACATGATCTCCCACCTGCTGGCGAGCATCCCCTATGAGCTCGTCCCGCGGGAGGAGGTCGCGATTCCGGTCCGCCCCGGCTCCCGGGGATACGAGCGCCCGCCCCGCAACCTCGAGAACTACGTCCCCGATGTCGCCGCCGAGATGGAGCGCGCGGCTCACAGCGACGACTGAGCGGGTCAGAGACGGAGCACCCCTCCGCGCCGACCCGTCGTCCTCGGCGCCGGTCCGCCTCGAAGTCATTGTTGGATAGCGTTATCTAGTCACGCTCGCCCGTGTGAGAGGAAGTCGATGCCGAAGCCCGCGAAGCCCCCCACCCTCACCGACGTGGCACGCCTGGCCGGTGTGTCGGTGCCGGCGGCGTCGCGTGCGCTCAACGGCGGGGTGCGCGGCAAGAAGAGCGGGTCGCCGGAGCTCCGCGAGCGCGTCGAAGAGGCCGCCCGCACGCTCGGCTATGCCGTAAGCCCGGCGGCTCAGGCCATCAAGGGCGGCCGGGCGCGCACGGTGGCGTTCATCGTGGCCGACATCGACGACTTCGGCTCGGCGACCATGATCTCGGGCATCATGCACGCCGCCGAGGAGCGCGGGATCTCGGTCGCCGTGCGCACGACGCGCGACGACCCGATGCGCGAGCTCGACCTCTTGATGCAGCTGCGCGGCGAGCGCCATCTCGCGGTGGTGATGGCGACGAGCCGGACGACGGATGCAGCGCGCGAGGCGTCGGTGAAAGAGCAGCTCACGGTGCTGCAGGACCACGGAGCGAAGATCGTCGTGATCGGCGACAACGAGCTCGGCTTCCCGACCGTGACCGTCGACAACCGGCACGCCGCCCGCCTGCTGGCCGAAGGGCTGGTGGGTGCGGGGCGCCGGCGGTTCGCACTCGTGTCCGGTCCCGCCGGCCAGATCACGGCGCTCGAGCGCGTCGGCGGCTTCGTGGAAGGCCTCGCGCACCGGGGCGTCGCCGTGGACGAGCGCGACATCGTGCACACCGAGTTCTCCCGGGACGGCGGCCACCGTGCGGTGGACCAGCTGCGAGACCGGCTCGGCGAGATCGACGTCATCGCGGCCATGAGCGACGCGATGGCAGTCGGTGTGATCGCCCGCCTGCGCGAGTTCGGCGTCTCGGTTCCCGTGGACATCGAGGTGACCGGATTCGACCACGTCCCCATGCTGGGGGATGTCCTGCCGGGCTTCAGCACGGTCGAGGTGCCGCTCGAGCAGTTCGGCGAAGCGGCGCTCGCCCTGGTGCTGGACGAGCACGCCGACGGGGTCGACACGGTCGGTCTGAGCGGCACGCCGATCATCCATGGCGAGGCGATCGCAGCCTTCGATCGCTGAGGCCGGCGTGTGTGCCGCGGCGCTCCAGCAGGCGTAAGGAAAGCGTCTTCCTGAAGGAGTGGCAAACGTTGTCCACTTTGCGGTACTCTCTCGATGACGGAATCATTCCGGCACGAATCAAGGGAGATCACATGCACGACGCAACGACGCGGGCAGGGGCGCAGCGGCGCCGTTCTGCCTGGCTCGCGGGCGCAGCGGGTGTCGCCGTCGCGGCTCTCGCGCTCACCGGCTGCACCAGCTCGGGAGGCGACGGCGATGACGCCGGCACCGCTCCGAAGACCACCATCCGCTTCCTCTACGCAACCGGCGACGAGACCTGGAACTCGGTCGTCGACGCAGTGGTCGAAGCCTTCAACGAGCAGAGCGAGACGACGACCGTTCAGCTCGACCCGCTCCCGGCGGGAAGCGACTATGCGACAGCGCTGAAGACGATGGATGCCACGGGCAACTGGCCGGCGGTCGTCGACATGCGGGACACGCTCACGTACATCAATGCCGGCAAGCTCGCGCCGATCCCCGAGTCGGTCACCGAGCTCATCGAGCCGGAGGCGGTCGGATCGGCCGAAGACGGCAACGTCTACACCGTGCCGTACAGCGCGCTCAACGGCGAGATCGGCCTGAACATCGTCTACAACAAGGACTACTTCGAAGAGAACGACCTCGAGGTCCCCGAGACGTACGACGACTTCACGGACCTCCTCGCGGACATCAAGGCCAACGGCGACGAGCCGCTGGCCACCGCGGCGGCCGAGGTCTGGCCCAGCGACCAGCTGTGGAAGCAGCTCGCCTCGCCGTACTTCGCCGAGTGGGGCGACGAGGGTGGGTTCTGGACGGCTGCTCAGAACGGCGATGCCACGATCGAAGACCTGCGCGAGCCTCTGCAGGAGCTCCTCGACATCACGAACGAGTACGTCCTCGAGGGCTGGCAGTCCACCGCGGACGCGCAGACCACGACGCTGCTGGTGAACGACATGGCTGTGATGGCGACGTCGTCCGCCGGCATCGGGCGCCTGAACGACATCAACAAGGTCGATCAGGACTTCAACGCCGGCCTGTTCATCGTCCCGGGTGAGGACGGCTCGATCAATGTGCTGAAGAACGCCGTCAACGGCGACACCGCCGGTGGCCTGGCCATCTCGTCGCAGGCCGCGGAGGACGACGACCAGTACGCATCGGCGACCGAGTTCCTCGAGTTCTTCTACCAGGTCGACACCGCCAACCTCATGGAGGCGAACGGCTGGCTCGCACCGAACATCGTCGCGGCCGACGAGATCGAGCGGAACACCTCGATCCCCGGCGCCGAGGACTACTTCGCCTTGCTCGAGAGCCCGAACCTCGTCTGGTACGAGAACGTCTCCGACCTCTCGACGTTCAGCGCTTTCAACACCTTCTTCCGCCAGGCGCGGATCGAGATGCAGGACGGGCAGTCGTCGATCGACGACACCATCGCCAAGGTGCAGGCCGAGTTCGACAAGACGGTCGCCGCAGGCTGATCCACACCGGATGTCGCGGTGCCCGGGTCCGCCCGGGCACCGCGACCGGGAGCCGAGGAGGTCTCCATGACAGATCAAAGTGCCTCGCAAGGGCAGACCCAGGTCGTCGGCGCCGCCGTCCGCCTCAGCGGCGGAGGTCCGCTCGACGGAGCGCCGGAGGGTGCCCCCGACGACGTGTCGTTCGTGCCGGTCGGGCCCGAACGCGAGCAGCGCCGCACGCGGCGGTTCCGCTCCGCGCGGTGGGTCATGCTGGGCTTCGTCGCTCCGGCGCTCGTCATCTACCTGCTCATGGTGATCGTGCCGTCGATCCAGTCCCTCCAGCTGAGCTTCACGAACTGGGACGGCATCAGCCCCGACTACGAGTACGTCGGCGTCCGGAACTACGAAGAGATCCTGACGAGCGGGCGGTTCTGGAACGCGGTCAAGAACACGTTGATCCTGGGGCTCGGCTCGGCCGTCATCATCAACGCGATCTCGCTCGGTGTCGCGCTCATGCTCGACAAAGTCGGTCGCTGGCAGGGCTTCTTCCGCACCGCCGTCTATCTGCCGGCGCTGGTGAGCGGCTTCATCCTCGCGACCGTGTGGAAGTACCTCCTCAACTTCAACTTCGGCGCGGTGAACACGTTCCTCCGCGACGCCGGCTTCCCCGAGTGGGCTCGCGACTGGCTGGGCGACAGCTCGATCGTGGTGGGCGTCATCCTCTTCATCACGTGCTTCACGCTCGGCGGCAACACGACGCTCATCTACCTCGCGAATCTGCAGTCCGTGCCGCAGGAGCTCACCGAGGCGGCGCGCATCGACGGAGCCAACAGCCGCCAGGTGTTCCGGCACGTCACGTGGCCGATGCTGGCCGGAGCCGTCACCGTCAACATGACCCTCGCGATGATCGCGGGCTGGACCATCTTCGATCAGGTCATGGTCCTCACCGCCGGCGGGCCAGGGTTCGTCAGCGAGACCATGGCGTTCTTCATCTACAAGGTCGGGTTCGGCGAGTATCGCGCCGGCTTCGGCAGCGCCGCCGCCATCGTGCTGTTCCTCGTCGTCATCGTCAGCACCGTCGCGGCGAACGCCTACATGCGCAAGAGGGAGATCCAGGCATGAGCACTGAAACGGAACTGCTCGTCGCCCCCGCGCGGAAGCCGCGCCGGCAGAAGGCCACGCCGAAGAAGCTCACCGCGGGCCAGATCGCCGTCATGGCCGTGCTCGCCGTGCTCGTCCTGATCGTGGCGAGCCCCGTGATCTACGCGTTCCTGAACTCGTTCCGGTCGTACGCCGAGATCACGGTGGACCCGATGGGCCTGCCCACCCAGTTCACGCTCGACAACTACATTCAGCTGTTCCAGCAGACCGACTACGGCGAGGCGCTCCTCAACACCCTCATCATCACCGTCGCCACCGTCGTGCTCCTGGTCGCGATCGTGCCCATGGCCGCCTACGGCATCGAACGGGTCGGCGGACGCACCTCGCGGTTCCTGTACATCCTGTTCATCGCGGGTCTGATGATCCCGTTCCAGGTGCGCATGATCCCGCTCGTGAAGGGCTTCGACGAGGTCGGGCTGTACAGCACGCTCACGAGCGTCATCCTGGTCCACCTCGGCGGGGCGGCGAGCTTCGGCATCCTGCTGTACTGCAGCTTCATCAAGGGCATCCCGATCGAGGTGGAGGAGGCGGCGCACGTCGACGGCGCCGGCCGTCTGCGGACGTTCTGGTCGATCGTCTTCCCGATGCTGCTTCCGGTGACCTCGGCGTTCGTGATCATTCAGGCGCTCGGTCTGTGGAACGACTTCTTCATCCCGTTGGTGTTCCTCGACTCGTCGTCGGCCGGCACGATCAACGTCGCCATCAACCGGATGGTGGGCCTGCTCACGTCGCAATGGCAGCTGATCTACACCGGCGCGATCCTCGCCATCATCCCCTCGGTCGCGATCTTCGCGGCGTTCCAGCGCTACTTCATCAAGGGCATGTCGGTGGGGGCGGTGAAGGGATGACCGTATCGCACACGTCGTCGCGGACGGCCGGCGTCGGTGCGCGGATGCGGGCGATCCTCGCACTCGACGGCCCCGTTGCCGGGATGGCGCTCACGGTCTTCCAGTACTTCGTGGTGTCGGTGTCGTTCCTCGCATGCCTCGGCCCGGCGCTCGCGTTCGCGGCGCTGGTCGGCTGGCAGTCGACGCACCTGGCCATCTGGCTCGGCGCAGCCTCCCTCCTGCCTCTCGTGCCCGCCACGTACGCGCTGCTGCGGAGCACGCGACGCCTGCTCGCCGAACGTGGCGAGGCGCGGGCCGGCCGTCTGTTCTGGAGATCGTTCGCGAGCGGATGCCGCACCCTGGCGTGGGCCGCGATCGCAGCGAGTGCGGTGGTGCTGCTGCTCGCGTACGACTTCGCGCTGTTCGGCGGGTCCGACGCGATGCTGCTGTTCGTCGCGGCCTCCGCTGCAGCATCCCTCGCCTTCTTCATCGCGGTGTCGCTCGCTGCCGAGGTGAGAGACGAACACGGCGCTGTCGCACTGGCGACCGCGGCGGCCAAGGTCATCGCCCGGCGGCCGCACATCGTCCTCAGCTGGCTGCTGCTGACCGGCCTCGGCATCGCGGCGCTCGCGCTGCCGGTCGTCGGACCTCCGCTCGCTCTGTTCCTTCCCGCGCTTCTGGGCGTCGGCATCCACATCTGCAATGACGCGCTGCGTCTTCCCCTGATCGACGAGACGAGACACACTCCGTGACTGACGCCGCCTCCTCCACCATCGCCTCGGTCCTCGCCGCGGACCGGGAGTCCGTGCCCACCGGCTTCCGCGCCCGGGTCGGCGCGTTCGAGCTGCGCTGGTCGGCCGACGCACCGGCTTCGCTGAGCGTTCCGACGTCGACACACGCGGGCCGCCCGGGTGTCGGGCTCGTCCAGGTGTTCACCGCCGTCGAGCAGCGCGCCCGCACGAGTCAGGCGTATTGGCGATCGGCGCTGGGCGAGCGTCTGCGTGTCCAGGGCTCGGAGGTCACGACCGACGCGGAGGCATCGCGGGCCGTCGTCGTGCAGACGGATGCGGTCAGCGGGATCGAGGTTCGCACCACGGTCACCGCCCCGATGGGGGCGAGCGCCGTACGCGTCGAGCACGAGGTGCGCAACGGCGGGCGCGACACGGTCGTGCTGACCGCGGTGTCGTCGGCGACGATCGGTTTCGGCCGTTCGCAGGACGACCTCGACGACGTCGTGTGGGGCACGGCGGCGAGTGAGTGGCTCGCCGAGAACCGCTGGCGCGAGACATCGCTTCGGACGCTGCTTCCCGACATCTCGCTGCCGTTCCACGGGCAGGATGCGCGCGGCCACGCGGCGATCACCAGCCACGGCGCCTGGTCCAGCGGTGAGCATGTGCCGTGCGGGTACCTCACCCGCGGAGACGGTGAGGCTCTGGCATGGCAGATCGAGACGAGCGCCGGGTGGCATGCCGATCTCAGCCAGACGCGCGACGGGGGAGTGCTGTCGCTGCTCGGCCCGACCGACCTCGAGCACCAGTTCGCACACGAGCTCCTGCCGGGCGAGACCTTCACCGTCGTACCCGTCGCGATCACGGCGTCGCCCGCCGGACGCGACGGTGCGATCGCCGAGCTGACCCGGTACCGACGGTGGCTGCGTGGCCCCGCGCGTGACCAGGCCCTCCCGGTCGTCTACAACGACTTCATGAACACGCTCATGGGACAGCCGACGACCGAGCAGCTCCTGCCGCTGATCCGGCGCGCGGCCGACGCGGGTGTCGAGGTCTTCTGCATCGACGCGGGCTGGTTCGCCGACCCTGCCATCGGTGACTGGTGGACGACGGTCGGCGAGTGGCGCGAGGCGTCCAGCCGGTTCGCCGAGGGGGGCCTGCGCCGCGTGATCGACGAGATCCGGGCGCTCGGCATGGAGGCAGGACTCTGGCTCGAGCCGGAGGTGGTCGGCATCGACAGCCCGGCCGCGGCGCAGCTGCCCGACGAGGCGTTCTTCCAGCGGTTCGGCCGACGGGTGCAGGAGGATCGCCGCTACCACCTCGACTTCCGGCATCCGTCCGCTCGTGGCCATCTCGACGCGACGGTCGATCATCTCGTCGCCGAGTACGGCATCAGCTATCTCAAGCTGGACTACAACATCAATCCCGGTGCCGGCACCGACCATCACGCGACGACCGCAGCGGACGGCCTGCTGGCGCATACCCGCGCGTTCCGCGACTGGCTGGAGCGCGTTCAGCAGCGGCATCCCTCGCTGCGCCTCGAGAATTGCAGTTCGGGGGCGATGCGCGCCGACTACGCGCTGCTCGCGGTGACGCACCTGCAGTCGACCAGCGACCAGCAGGACTTCCGGCTCTACCCGCCGGTTGCCGCGTCCGCGCCGATGTCGATCCTTCCCGAGCAGTGCGGCAACTGGGCGTACCCGGCGCGGGGCATGAGCGACGAGGAGACGGTGTTCACGCTCGTCAGCGGACTGAGCGGGCGACTGTACCTGTCGGGCTTCCTCGACGAGCTGCGACCTGAGCAGAGGGCGCGCATCGCCGAGGCGGTGGCGCTGCACAAGGTTCTCCGCGAGCAACTCGTCGACGCGGTGCCGTTCTGGCCTCTGGGGCTGCCCGCGTGGGACGCTCCGACCATATGCCTCGGGCTGCATACGACGGAAAGTGACCTGCTGTTCGTCTGGGATCGGAATGCCGCGCCCGCCGCGATCGAGCTTCCCGGCGTGCACGGGGAGGTCGATGTGCTCTTCCCCGCCGGCGAATCGGTGAACGGTCGCGAATGGCGGCTGCAGCTCGCCGAAGGCGGCCTGTCACTGGCGACGCCGGCGGGGCTCGGCGCGCGCGTGCTTCGGGTGCGCCGTGGCTGAGCCTGCGGTGATCCGGCCCGGCCGCACGTTCACCGACGACCGTGGACGCACCGCGCAGCTGCACGGCATCGGTCTGCGGCGCGTCGGCGACCGCTGGTACGCGTGGGGTGAGGACAAGACGGCCGGCGACCGGTTCACGGCCGTCGCGTGCTACTCCTCGCCCGACGTGGCCACGTGGACGTTCGCGGGCGACGCTCTCACCGCCGGCGCCGGCGACATCGGCGCGGACCGCATCGTCGAGCGCCCGAAGGTGCTGCAGCGGCCCGACGGACGGTGGGTGATGCTCCTGCACGTCGACACCGGCGACTACGCGTACGCCCGGGTGGGATACGCGATCGCCGATCGCCCGGAGGGGCCGTACGAGTACGTACGCAGCGAGCGGCCTCTCGGCAACCTCAGCCGCGACATCGGCGTGTTCCAGGAGGACGGCGTCGGCTACCTGCTGTCGGAGGACCGCGAT
This sequence comes from Microbacterium sp. PRC9, assembly GCF_031844125.1. Taxonomy (NCBI): domain Bacteria; kingdom Bacillati; phylum Actinomycetota; class Actinomycetes; order Micrococcales; family Microbacteriaceae; genus Microbacterium; species Microbacterium sp. PRC9. Next base: position 614,904 of record NZ_JAUZUR010000001.1, on the reverse strand, counting down.
CACGGCCTTCACATCTACCGCCTGCGCGAGGACCATCTCGGTGTCGACAGCATCGTGGCGACGCTGCGGCAGCAGGCGAACCCTGCCGTCGGCTACGAGTCGCCGACCCTCGTGCACCACGACGGCCGGTACTGGCTCTTCGGTTCCGACCTCACCGGGTGGAGCATGAACGACAACATGTACACGAGCGCAGCGCGCCTGTCGGGGCCGTGGGAGGACTGGCGCCCCATCGCGCCTCCCGGCACGAACACCTTCGAGTCCCAGGTGAGTGTCGTCGTCCCGGTCGGCGACGGGTTCGTCTACGTCGGCGACCGCTGGACGCCCGACGACCTCGCGGAGTCCGCCGCGGTCTGGCTCCCGTTTCGCATCGACGACGGGCAGGTGCGCCTCGAGTGGCGCGACGCCTGGAGCATCGAGGAGCTGGGAGCATGAAGGCCGCGCTGCTGATGGACCCCACCTTGGTGCCGTTCGTCTTCGGCGAGCAGGAGACGCGGCGCCTGGCCGGGATCCTCGACATCGACATGACGGATGCCGCGACCTCCCTCGACGAGCTTCGCGACGCCGCTTACATCGAGCTGCTCCTCACCGGCTGGGGCGTGGTGCGCCTCGGCCGAGAGCAGCTCGACGCGCTGCCGGCGCTGCGCGCCATCGTGCACTGGGGCGGCGGGATCGGATTCCTGGACGAGGCGGCATCGGCGCGCGGCATCCCTGTCTCCACCGCCCGTGCTGCCAACGCGATCCCCGTGGCGGAGTTCACCCAGGCGATGATCACGCTCGCCGCCAAGGATGTGTTCTGGCTCTCGCGCCGCTACAGCGCCGAGCAGCAGTTCATCCCCCGTGAGGTGGCCGCCCCTCGGTCCGGCCTGTATCGCACCACGGTCGGGATCGTCGGCGCTTCGGCGATCGGCACGCTCGTGATCGAGAAACTCGCCGCGAGCGACGTGACCGTGCTGCTGTACGACCCGTATGCCACGCCGGCGACCGCAGCGGCGCTCGGCGTCGAGCTCGTCGACGACCTCGCGGAGCTCGCGCGGCGCAGCGACATCCTCTCGATCCACGCCCCCGAGGCGCCCGCGACCATCGGGATGATCTCGCGCGATGTGCTCGCGGCGCTGCGCGACGGCGCCACGGTGATCAACACCGCGCGGGGCGCGCTCATCGACCAGGACGCGCTGGTCGCCGAACTGCAGGCCGGCCGGCTGCGGGCGGTGCTCGACGTGACCGAGCCTGAGGTGCTCGAGCCTGGGCACCCGTTGTACTCGCTGCCCAACGTGTTCCTCACGCCCCACCTGGCCGGCTCGATGGGCGTCGAGCTGCGACGCCTCGGCGAGGCGGCGACCGCCGAGGTCGAACGGTTCGTCGCGGGCGAGCCGTTCGCCCACCCCGCACCCCCGTCCTGAGTCGTCTCGCGAGGAGCACCCGGTCATGGCCGTGATCCACAACCCCGTGCTGCGGGGATTCAACCCCGACCCGTCGATCCTCCGTGTGGGCGACGATTACTACATCGCGACGAGCACGTTCGAGTTCCACCCTGCCGTCCGCCTGCACCACTCGACCGATCTCGCCACCTGGTCCACGATCGGGCACGCGCTCGACGACGGCTTCGACCTGCGGGGCATCCCCGATTCCGGCGGAGTGTGGGCGCCGAGCCTGTCGTACGCCGAGGGGAAGTTCTGGCTCGCCTACTCGATCGTCCGGACGATGGACGGCGACGACAAGGACATCGACAACTACCTCGTGACCGCCGATGCCGTGACGGGGCCGTGGAGCGCGCCGGTCCATCTCGGCTCTCGCGGCTTCGACTTCTCGTTCTTCCACGACCCCGACGGCACTCACTGGATCGTCGGTGTGCAATGGGACCAGCGCCCCGAGCACCCGTCGTTCTCGGGGCTCGTCCTCGAGCAGTACCTGCCCGACGAGCGCCGCACGACGGGCGACGCCACCGTGATCCACCGCGAAGACGGACTCGTCGAGGGACCCAACCTGTATCGCCTCGGCGACTGGTACTACCTGCTCATCGCGGCGGGCGGCACCGGCTGGAACCACGGCATCACGCTCGCACGCTCGCGCGATCTGCTCGGGCCGTACGAGCGCGACGCGCGCGAGGCCGTGCTGACGACGAGAGATGCGCCGGGGCATCCGCTGCAGAAGGCCGGTCACGGTGAACTCGTGCAGACTCCGGAGGGCGACTGGCTGCTCGTGCACCTGGCGAGCCGCCCGACGCTGCACCTCGGCGAGCGTTACAGCACGCTCGGGCGCGAAACGTGCCTGCAGCGCGTCGAGTTCGACGCCGACGGCTGGCTGCGGCTCGCCGACGGCGGGCATCACGCGGCGGTCGAGGTGGTGCTCGGCTCCCCACCGGACGATGGTCTGGATGCCTCTCCCGGCGCTCGCGAGTGGGTCGACGAGTTCGACGGGACCGCGCTCGACTCGCGACGCTGGACGACCCTGCGCGCGCCGCTGCCGCACGACGTGGCGGACCTCGCGGTGCGCCCCGGATGGCTGAGGCTGCGGGGCGGGCACTCCACCGCATCTGTGTTCGATCAGTCCATGCTCCTCACCCGCGTCGAGGAGCACCGCGCCGAGTTCGAGTTCGTCATCGACGCCGAGCCCCGCTCGCCGCGGGAGGCTGCTGGGCCCATCGCCTGGTACGACAGGTCGGGCTGGATCTGGCTGCAGGTCACGCACGATCGGGACAACGGCCGCCACCTGCGGGTCGTGCGGCGCGATGGCTCGACCACGACGCGATCGGCTGCTGTGGCGGTGCCGGACGGCGCGCTGAGGCTGCGGACCGTGCTGGACGGGCCGGAACTCCGATTCGCCTGGGCCGGTATCGGGGAGGAGTGGACGGCCGTTCCCGGCGTGCATCCGGCGTGGACGCTGTCGGACGACCACGGCCCGCGCCTGCGGTTCACGGGACTCTTCCTCGGCGTACGCGCCGATGACCTCGACGGGCGCGGCTGGACCGCCGACATCGCGTCCGTGCGCCTGCGCTTCACACCGTGAATCGCTCCTGATCAGGGGTTGACGCGACCCCGTCTTTGTGGCATTCGTTAAGTGGCAAACGCTATCCATCCACCCGCGTCGTCATCTCGTACGGCGCAGAAACAGAAGAGAGATCGATGAAGATCGCACGACGACGTCGTTTCCACCAGGTGGTCGGGGCCTTCACAGCAGGGCTGCTGGTGCTCGGCGGAGCCCTCGTGGCCGCTCAGCCGGCAGCCGCGCACGCGGCGCCACCACCACCCGAGATCGTCCGCACCGTCAGCGACGCCGGGTTCTCTCACCCGGGCCTCGGCTTCACCGCGGACCACCTCGAGAACATGCGCACGCAGGTGCTCGCCGGGGTCGACCCGTGGGCGAGCTACTACGAGGCGATGTCGCAGACCCGGTACGCGGCGCGCGACTTCCGGGCGGAGAACGCCCAGCCCGGTACCGACACCCCGAAGAACGACGCGTACGCGAGCGCGGGCATGCGCTCCAGCGCGCTGCGCGACAGCCTGGGGGCGATGGCCCAGGCGCTCGAGTACGTGGTGACCGGCGACGAGCAGTACCGGGCCAACGCGCTCCATGTGCTGCGCACCTGGAGCAGCCTCGACCCGGCGAAGTACGCGTACTTCGCCGACGCCCACATCCACACCGGCGTGCCGCTGTACTACATGCTGATCGCGGCGGAGGTGCTGCGGGGCACCGAGCCGGTGAGCGACTCGCTCGGCGGGTACGACCTGCGGTGGACCGCCCAGGACCAGCAGCGCATCGAGGACAACCTTGTGCACCCGGTGCTCGACACGTTCCTGTACTCCCCGAACCGGCTGTGGAACCAGCATCTGTACGGCGTGATCGGCATGGTCGCCGCGGCGATCTTCCTCGACGACGCCGATCTGTACGCCGAGCGCGTCGAGTGGTTCACGGTCAACGCGGGCTACCAGAGCGAGCACGACCTGTATGGCGGAGACGTCAACGGGGCGCTCGCCTCGATCTTCCGAGAGGTCCCCGCAGACGCCCCCGGCAACACCACCGGGCAGTCCTTCGTCCAGCACATGGAGATGCTGCGTGACCAGGCCCACGGTCAGGGCGACGTGGATCTGCTCGTCGCCCTCGCGCGCCTCGTCGACAACCAGGGCACGACGCTCGACCCCGTGGCCGGCACCGTCTCGGACGCCGCGGACGCGGTCTCGCCGTACCGGTTCCTCGACAACCGCATCCTCGCGGGCGCCGACACGTTCGATGCCTTCATGATGGGCGAAGAGGTGCCGTACATCCCCGCGAACGAGGGCGGCGCGATCTCGCAGGCGTATCGCGGCCGGCTGCAGGATCCGCTGAGTGAGGCGTATCTGCAGTACCGCTACGTCGCCGGCGTCGACGTGGAGACCGAGGCGCCCCACGTCGCCGAACTCTACGAGCACCGCGATGGGCCGCTGTACTACTACGGCTCGGGAGTTCAGAACTTCTGGAACGACCGTGGCTCGGACTACACCGGCGCCGAGTACTGGGTGGCGTTCCCGCCGCAGCTCGCCGAGGTGGAGGGCGCGGCCGCGCCACTGGCACCGAGCGCGGAGCTGTCGGTGGGAACCTTCGGCAAGGCGCTGGGTGCGGGAGCGCACGCCGACGCGGATGCCGACGGCACCGCCTTCGTGAGGCTCGACGCCGCCGCAGCCGACGCCCAGGTGGCCGTCCGGCGCGCGGTGTGGTCGGATCGCAGCAAGACCGCTCTCGTCGGGATCCGCGTGCGCAGCGACGGCGTGGCGCGCCTCGAGCTCGCACGCACGGGCGGCGAGGCGCCGTTCGCCGAGGTGGTCGTCCCCGATACCGGCGGGCAGTGGCGCTCCGTGTGGGTCGATCTGCACCTCGACAAGACGCCGGGCGCCGTCGGCGACAACATCGTCTTCGTGAAGGCGACCGGCGGCGACGGTTCGGTCGATGTCGCGGGTGTGCTCGCGCAGGCGAACGGCGTGCTGACCCCGCCGATCTTCGAGGACGCGCCGGCGGTCGACGTCATGGCAGTGGCAGGCGAGCCGTGGACGCGCTCCTTCGCGACGACCGACGCGTCCGGAGGCGAGACCCGCATCGAGCTGCAGAACGCCCCGGCGGGTGCGTCGATCTCCGGGAACACGGCCAGCTGGACGCCCGCGCGTTCGGGGAGCGCGCAGCTGGTGCTCGTCGCGTCCGACGACGCGGCGGTCACGGCACTTCCGGTGGCGGTGACCGTCGCCCCGAACCGCGCCTCCGCGATCGGCAAGCTGCTCGACCGCATCGAGGGAACGCGCGAGCTCTACACCGCCGCATCCTGGCAGCGGGTGGAAGAGCTGCACGCGCAGGCGAAGAAGGCGCGCAAGACCGCGGATTCGGCGACCTTCGCCACCCTGCTCCAGCAGCTGGGGGACGCGGTCGAGGGGCTCGAGGTGCTCAGCCCGCGCCTGGCGGACGGCACGCTCGACTTCTCGGGCATCGTCAGCGCACCGGGACTCACGTCGGCGCAGGTGCGTGCGCTCGTGGACGGCGACAACCAGACGTCCTGGGGCGACCAGCGCGTGGCGGGGATCGTCTTCGACTTCGGCCCGGGCTTCCGGGTCACGTCGTCGGCGTTCGGATTCCAGGCGCGAGACACCTTCCCCAACCGGGCAGAGGGCACGAACGTGTACGGCTCCGATGACGGAGCGACCTGGACGCTGCTCACCGAGCGTCCCAATGCGGGACAGGATGCCGCGATCGAATGGATTCCCGTGCGCGCGGACCTGCGCGACCAGCGGTTCCGGTTCCTCAAGTTCCAGGTCGACGAGCCGGGTGTGCCGTCCGACCCTGCGTACCCGGGCATCTGGAGCATCGCCGACATCCGGATCGACGGCGTGCGCAGCGAGGCGACCGGTGCCATGGACACCGTCTCGCTCCGGTCGCCGGACGGCGTGGCCGGCCGGGTCGTGCCCGGCGACCGCGTCGAAGTGCGGATGACGGGGCCGGCGGGCAACACCGACGTGGCGGTCACCGTGCTGGGCGAACCGGCCGAGGTGACGTCGCCGGCGGCGGGCGAATGGGTCGCGACGGCGGTGATCCCCTCGAGTGCACCGGCCGGCGGGTCGGTCACGTTCGACATCCGCTTCACCACGCCGGACGGCAGGTCGGCGGATGCGATCGCCGCGACGTCGGACGGGTCCAAGCTCTTCCTCTCGACCGACGCCGGGCTGGTGGACGACGCATTCCGCGCCGCGCGGGTGCTCCGCCCGGACGGCGTAGTCGACACAGCGTGGACCCAGTACACCGCGAAGATGTTCGACGGCGACGCGGCGACCCACTCCGACACCCGTCTGAACTCCGGCACGTATGGCAACGTGTGGGACCTCGGCGCGGACCAGCGCGTCACGCTGACCGGCGCCGAGATCCTCGTCCGGCAGGACGGATACGGCACGTCCCGCATCGCGGACATGCGGCTGGAAGGCTCGAACGACCTCCAGTCGTGGACCCGTCTCACGCCGGGGGCGCCCGCGAAGACGCTCGAATGGCAGCGGTGGGCGGTGCAGGGCGCCACCGGGTACCGGTATGTCCGCATCGTCAACGGCCAGATCCTCGGCGTCGCCGAGCTGCACCTGTTCGGGAGCGTGAGCCCCGCGCAGTGAGCCATCGACGGGTGGGGGCCGTGTCTCGTGCGGGGCTCCCACCCGTTGCCGGGTGTTACATCTCCCGACGCGAGCGACGCGAACGCCACCGCGCCGATCACCTCTGGGCGCGTCCGAGCGTGACCGCGACCGGGTCGCCGAGCGAGCCGTCCGGCAGTGTCGTCTGGTAGGTCATGGTCACGGTGGCGAACCCCAGGGTGATCTGCACGGCGGGTTCCTCGCCCGCGAACGCGGTGGTCGCCGAGGTCACGACGGCGTCCTGCAGGCGCATCGTGAAGTAGTCGCCGATCATGCCCACGCGTCGTGCCGACAGCAGCGCTTCCGGCAGACGGATGCTGCGGGCACAGGCATCGAAGAGGCGCGGGGTCGCAGCATCCCATCGCAGCGAGACCGCGATATCGGTGAGCGTCGGCTTGCCGACACGACCTCTGCCCGCGCCGCCGCCGGCCGGAGCGGAGTTCGACACCGCCCAGCTCCAGCTGAGGACCTCGATGGCGCCCGGGTGCCGGTCGTCGACGACCTCGCCGGGGATCGACGAGATGGTGAGGAACTGCTCATCGGCCATCGCACACGCTCCCCGCCGGTATCCGCGCTTGCCCCGCATCGCGCGGTCGCTCGCGCGACCACCTCACAGATACTCCCGGCAAGCCGCCCCCGCAAGAGGGTCGGCGGTCAGCCCTCGGCGGGTTCCGAGCTGTTCGTCTGCTGAGCCGCCTCGAACCGGTCGATGAGGATCGGGATGCCCGTGTGGTGCCACCACGACGGCAGCACGTTGCCGGCCGACATGCCGTGACCGGGATCGAACTCGGGCACGTGGATGGGGTCATCGGTGTGAGCGAGAGGAGCGCCGATGATCCCTTCCGCTGCCTGGACGACCATCTGGCGAAGCTCGAACCACGTGGACGGCAGGGGAGTCGCGGCGAACTCCGCGCGGAGGGCGAGCCACAGGTAGGCGTCGCCCCGCATGCCCATCTGTGCGGGCGCCCGTTCGAACAGCCGGCCGACCGAGCCCGGCTCCGTCGGCGGTGGGAATCGGCGATACACCTGTGGCTGGACCCGCCGATGCGTGTCTTCGCTGAACGAGACCAGTACGACCTCTTCGACGCGGGTCGGGGTCTTCGCGATCGTGCTGACCGCCGCATCGATGGCGTCGTTGAGCGGCCACGCGTACACCCCCGCGCTGATGAGGGGGAAGCCGACGCTGCGGGCGCCGATCTCGTCGGCGACCTCCAGCGCTCGTCGGTAGCAGGACTCGAGGAGCTCCCGGTCCCGCTCACCGGCGGCGTAGTTGGGGCCGACCGTGTGGATCACCCAGGTCGCCGGGAGGTCGCCGGCCGTGGTCCATCCGGCGTCCCCCGTGCGGAGTCCATTCGGGAACCGGGCGATGCAGTCATCGAGGACGGCGCGACCGCCCGCGCGGTGGATCGCGCCGTCGACCCCGCCGCCGCCCCGCATCGCGTTGTTCGCGGCGTTCACGATCGCATCGACGCGCTGCCGGGTGATGTCGCCATGAACGGCGGTGACCGTGACCATGTGCCCAGTCTCGCGCTTCAGGGCGGATTCAGGCGCGGCGGGCCAGACTGGACCCGATGCGGATTCTGGTGGTGGATGACGAGGTGCGCCTGGCCGACGGCATCCGTCGGGGGCTCGAGGCCGAGGGTTTCGGCGTGGATGTCGCGCACAACGGCGTGGACGGATTGTGGCGGGCACGCGAGACGACGTACGACGCCATCGTGCTCGACCTGATGATGCCGGGAATGAGCGGCTGGAAGGTCTGCGAGGCGCTGCGTGCCGAGGAGAACTGGACGCCCGTGCTCATGCTCACGGCCAAGGACGGGGAGTGGGACCAGGTCGAGGCGCTCGAGACCGGGGCCGACGACTACGTCACCAAGCCGTTCTCGTTCGCCGTGCTCGTCGCGCGGCTGCGTGCGCTGATCCGCCGCGGCGGGATCGAGCGGCCGACCGTGCTCGAAGCGGGGGACCTTCGGCTCGACCCCGGAGCGCGAAAGGTCTGGCGCGGCGACACCGAGATCGTCCTCACGTCGCGGGAGTTCTCGGTGCTCGAGCACCTCATCCGCCATCGCGGGCAGGTCCTTTCGAAGCGCGACCTCATCGCCGGTGTGTGGAACGACGACTTCGAGGGAGACCCGAACATCGTCGAGGTGTACGTCGGGCATCTGCGGCGCAAGGTCGACCGGCCATTCGGGCGCGACGCGATCGAGACCGTCCGCGGTGCGGGCTACCGTCTGGCGGCCGACGGTGGCTGAGCCGCGGCGCCGCTCGCTGCGCAGGCGCATCACCGCTTCCGCGACCGCGGTGGTCGCCGCAGCGCTGGTCATCGGGGCACTGGCCTTCTACGGCATCCTGTCGGTCAGCATCCAAGACGCCACCGCCCGCGCGGCCGAGTCACGCGCCGAGCAGCTCGCCGCCCGGATCGAGGCCGAGGGCGCTTCGGCGGTGGCTGAGCTCGACGACGACATCGTGCAGGTGCTCGACGACGAGGGGCGTGTCGTCGCCGCGTCCGAGGAGGCCGACAGCGGCGACCTGCCGCACGCGGAGGGGACCGTCATCTACGATGACGAGCCGATGCTGGTCGTGCGCGAAGATCTGGACGACGGCACGCTCCTCCTCGCGGTGCCGGTGGAGGACGACCAGCAGACGCTCGCGACCGTGGCGATGCTGCTGGCGTTCGCCGTCGTCGCCGTGGTCGCGCTGGTCGCGGGGATCACCTGGTGGGTCGTCGGCCGCGCCCTGCGACCGGTCTCGCGCATCCGTGCGGAGGTCGACGACATCACGGCCGACCGGCTCGACCGACGGGTCGTCGTTCCGCCGTCGGGCGATGAGATCGCCGCGCTGGCGAGCACGATGAATCGCATGCTGGACCGATTGGATGCTGCCGCCACCGCGCAGCGCCGATTCGTGTCCGACGCCTCCCACGAGCTTCGTTCGCCGCTGGCGACGATCCGCCAGCACGCCGAGCTGGCACAGCTGCATCCCGAGGCGACGTCCGTCGACGACTTCGCCGGGGTGGTCCACGACGAGGGGCTCAGAATGCAGGAGCTCGTCGACGCGCTGCTGCTGCTGGCGCGACTCGACGAGCGGGCGGCGCTGCAGCGGGACGAGGTCGATCTGGACGACCTCGCGCTCGCCGAGGTGAAGCGGCTGCGCACCGGCGGCGTCGCGGTGGATGCGTCCGGCGTCCATGCCGCCCGGGTGCGCGGCGATGCCCGTCTGCTCGGCCGGCTCCTGCGCAATCTCGCCGACAATGCCGCCCGTCACGCGCGAAGCGCGATCGCGATCGGCGTGATCGAGCGCGATGGGCAGGTGCTGCTGACGGTCGACGATGACGGCGCGGGCATTCCGGGGGAGGAGCGCGAGCGCATCTTCGAGCGGTTCGTGCGGCTCGACGAGGCGCGTGCGCGCGATGCCGGCGGCAGCGGGCTGGGGCTCGCGATCGTGCGTGCGATCGCGAGCGCCGAGGGCGGCAGCGTGCGCGTCGAGGACTCGCCGCTGGGGGGCGCGCGGTTCGCCGTCGCGTTGCCGGCGTCACCCTGAACGCCGCTTCAGGATGCTTCAGGTCTGCTTCAGCGACCGCTCGGCACCATCGAAGCATGGATGACAAGAACAGCACCCCCGAGACTTCCCCCGCTGCAGCGCAGCCCGCCGACGATCGTCAGCCCGAGGTGCTCGCGGCCGCTCCGGCCCCGGCTCCCGCCGGTCCGGCGGACGCGACCACGGGATCCGCGCACGCCGCTCCCGCCCCGAAGCGCAGCCGCACACGCGGCTGGCTGATCGGCGGCGGCGCGGTGCTGGCCGCCGCGATCCTCGCCGGCGGCGGCATCGCCCTGGGCGCGGAGATGGCCGATGAGGCCGGCGACCTCGCCGCATCGGCGTCGTCCGACTCGAGCGACGACGACTCGCGTGACACCGACGACTCGAGCGACGACACCGCCGGCAGCACCGGCGGTGATGTGTCGAACCTGGGCACCGACTCCGCCGACGACCTGGTCGCGATGATCGACGCCGCATCCGCCGCCGGCGAGGGCGAGCCCACGTCGATCGATCTGAAGCGCGACGGCAGCGCCGAGGTGACGCTCGAGGCCGCGGACGGCTCCGAGACCGAGGTGCGCGTCGACGCCGGCGGGGAGGCATCCATCGTCTCCACGGAGTCCGCCGACGACGACGGCGCCCCGCAGTACGTGCTCGACGCCGACTCGATCGCCGCGATCGTGGACGCGGCGCTCGCCGAGGCCGACGGCCGCATCGTCGAGATCGAGGCCGACGACGACAGCACGTCGCCCTGGGATGTCACGGTCCTGACCGCTGCAGGAGACTTCGTCGAGCTCGATCTGGACGCCCAGTTCGCGGTGGTCGCGACGGGGACCGACAGCGACGACTGAGCGCGGATGGACACGGCGGCCGCTCACGAGGGCGGCCGCCGCTCGGCGTCGCTGCCGGGCGCTCGTCTCCGATCGGATCCCGCGGGCGCCTGCCGGACGCGGTCAGTCGCTCGTCAAGGACTCGAGCGCGCCCGCGTCGAGCTCGTCCCGGGAAGTCAGCCCGAGTTTCCGGAGCGCGTTCGACATGTGGGTCTCAACGGTGCGAGGAGAGAGGTACAGCTCTGCGGCGATCGCGCGGTTCGTGCGTCCTGCCGCCGCTCGCTGCACGACCTCCTGCTCGCGCCGCGAGAGGTCGTTGCCGTGGGTCGGCCGCCCCCCGCGCCACGGATACGGCACGGGAACGCCGTGCCGCCGCATGGTTCGGGTCACCCGGGCGATGTCCTGCCGTGCCGACAGACGGCCGTACGCGGTGAGGGCCTCCGTGAGCAGACCGGGGCCGTCGGCCGCGTCCCGTTCGCAGCGCCAGCCTCCGAGCCGTTCCGTCGATCGAGCCGCCACGTAGACGAGCCCCGCCTCGTGCGCGGCCGCCCGGGCGTGCGACAGTCGCTCCTCGGCGGTGGAGGTGTCGCCGTCGTGGTGCGCGATCAGGGCCTCGCACGTCGTCATGGCCACGGTGATCGCGGGCGCCTGCGCGTCGCGGATGCGCTCGCCGACGGCCGTGACCCGCCCGCGGATATCGTCTACCGTGCCGAGGTCCGACGCGGCCTCGACCTGGCAGACCAAGGCGTCGGCTGCCCACGCCCACATGCCCTTGCGCCGGATCTGCTCGAGGGCGGCGGATGCCTCGTCGAAGGCCTTCTGCGGATCGCCCAGAGTCAGCCGCAGGGGAGCGAGCGCCGCGCGTGCGGGCACCAGCGGCCACACCGCACCGACCCTCTCGCAGTCGCGGATGAGGTCGGTGAGACCCTCGACCGCTTCCGCGGCGTTCCCGCGAGAGCCTTGAACGAGGTGGTGCAGGTAACGCGCCTCGAACGACGCGGCACCGAATCCGAACGCGCGCGAGGCCAGGGCGTCGGCCCGCTCGGCGAGCCCGTCCCATCGACCTGCGGCGTGGTCGACCATCGCGCCGACCAGTTCGAAGACCTCCAGCAGGCGCGGCGAGAGTGACCGCTCGGCGATCGACCGCCCCTCGGCCAGCAACTCGTCGGCGCGGCGCACGTTGCCGATGTGGAGGGCGCCCTGCGCCCAGTTGAGTGCGGCGCGAGCGTGTTCGCGGGGCTGCGTGAGCACGACGGGGTCGCGTCGCGCGGCGTCGATCAGCCCCCATGCGGCCGGATCGCCCTGTTCGAGAAGAAGCGAGGCGCGCGCGATGCGCACCCCGAGCTCGACGTCCACCGATCCGGCGCGCTGGGCCGCCGCCACGGCTTGCGCGCATCGCGCCAGATGCGCCTCGAGCGACACATCGACGACGGTCTCGGGCGCGGCGAGCACGGCCAGCGCCCGCGCCTGGAGGTCGGGACGCTCGTCGAGCTCATCGACCGCGCGCTCGATCTCGCCGTACCCGTCGCGGGCGAACCCCTGCTGCCGATAGAGCCGGCCTAGGGCGAACCGGAGCTCGCCGCGGGCGGCCGGCGTCAGCTGCTCGCTCTCCAAGAGGCGGGTGAGGATCGGGGCCGACTCGGCGTGTGCCAGTCCGTCGACGGCGGCACGACCCAGCTTCGTCGCGATCCGCACGCGATCGTCGATCGAGAGGTCGGTCATGTCGGCGGTCGCCTCGCGGAGGAACTCGGCCGCCGCCGCCTCATTGCCGTGGCGCACCGCTTCATCGGCCGCGGCCTCCGCCCAGCGGACGAAGTCCTTCACGAGACCGGCGCGCTGGTAGTGGTGGGCGATGCGCGCCGAGAGGATCGGGTCGTGCCGCTCCTCGAGCACGCGGGCGATCCGGGCGTGCCACCACTGACGGGTGGGCAGAAGTGTGGCGTCATAGACGATCTGCTGTGCGAGCACGTGCCGGAAGCGGCTGCGGCCGTCCTGCTCATGCAGCAGGCCCGCGGCATGGGCTGCCGTGAGAGCGGTCGCCACCTGCCGGGCGTCGTGCTCGGTGAGCTCTGCGATGAGGCCCGGGTCGACGGTGGGCCCGACCACGGCGGCCGCCTCGATGACCTCACGGGCGGTCGCGTCCAGCGTCATCAGCCGCTGGATGACGACATCCCGCAGCGCCGTCGACACCGACAGCGCCGCGAGGGCGTCCGTGTGGGTCGGGATGTCCGCGGCGGGAAGCTGCGCCAGCAGGGTGCGCAGGACCTCCTCGACGACGAACGGTACGCCGCCCGTGACCTCGTGCAGCGCCGCGGCGACCGGATCAGGGACGTCCACGCCGAGCAGGTGCCGGGTGAGTTCGCCGACCTGCGCGACGTCGAGCGGCGCGAGCCGTGCCGTGCGGGTCCGGCCCTCCGGGGCGCGTGCGAACGACTCTCCGACGGGCGTCGCGCCGAGGTCCGTGCGACTGGTCACGACGATCGTCGTCTCGGCCGGCTGGTGCGCGATGAGGTAGGTGAGGAAGTCGAAGGTGACGGCGTCGGCCCAGTGCACGTCCTCGAGCACCAGCACCGCGGGGGAGAGATGCTCGATCAGCTCGGTCGCCGCGCGGAAGATCTGGTGTCGCGCGTCGCGCTGATCCGCCGGGCGTTCGGGTGGCGCGGGGAGGCGGTCGGCGATCTCGGGCACGAGCGGAGCCAGATTCCCCACGACGGGGCTGAGGTCGCCCACGTCGATGCGATCGCGCTGTTGCCGGAAGGCGTCCAGTACCGGTCCGAGCGGGAACGGATCGTGGAGCGGCTGACACTGACCCATCAGCACCGCGGCCGAGGGCGGTGCCGCGGCGAGGAGTTCGCGGACCAGGCGGCTCTTGCCGATCCCGGCTTCGCCCTGGACGACGATGAGCGCCGGGGGTGACGTGATCGCGCGAGCCAGTGCGTCGAACTCGGCGCGACGACCGACGAGGACAGGCGACACCCCGCCGGGAGGTGGAGCGGGGGGCTGAGGCATGACTGCCATTCGTCTCGTGGGGCGCGAGCAAAAGTCAGTGTAGGTCACGGATGCAGGCCCCGTTCACCCGTCCGTAACCTCCAACGCAAGGTGTGAAACGAATCATCCGTGTGCGAGGAGAGACAGTGCCCAGACATCTCAGACAACGACCGCGGAGGCACGCCTCTACGCGGCTGACCATCGCGGCGGCCGCCGCCCTCGCCCTCGTGGTGACAGCCGCACCGGCCGCACCGACCGCGGCGCTCGCCGTGGACCCGGCGCCGGTCGCGGTGGAGGACCTCGGCGACCGGACCGGCGGCGTGAAGGTCACGACCCCCGAGGACGCGCAGGCGCTGGTGAGCGAAGCCGCGCAGCCGCAGACGTACATCGTGCAGATGGCGCCCGCGCCCGTGGTCGCATACGAGGGCGGTGAGAAGGGGCTGAAGTCGACGAAGCCTCGCGGCGGCGCGAAGGTCGACCCGGCCGACCCCGCGGTCGAGGCGTACAGCACGCACCTCAAGGGTCAGCAGCGGGCGGCTCTCGCGAAGGTGAAGGGCGGCAAGCCCTCATACAGCTACGTGTACAGCTTCAACGGCTTCGCGGCCGAGCTCACTCCCGCGCAGGCTGCCGAGCTCGAGGCCCAGCCGGACGTCGTCTCGGTGCACCCCGACGAGGCGGTCGAGACCGACACCTCGTCGACGGAAGGATTCCTCGGACTGGACGACGAAGACGGCCTGTGGGCACAGCTCGGCGGTCCGACCGGTGGCAAGAAGACGCCGGGAGCGGGCGAGGACATCGTGATCGGCGTCATCGACAGCGGCATCTGGCCCGAGGTCGCCAGCTTCTCCGATCGCAGTGACAAGAAGCTCGTGTACCAGGGCAAGCCCCAGGGGTTCCGCGGCACGTGCGCGTCGGCGGAGAAAGTGGGCGACGATTCGTGGGACGCCAACCTCTGCAACAACAAGCTCGTGACCGCCCAGTACTTCAACGCAGCGTGGGGAGGCGATGAGGGCGTCGCGCAGCAGCTGCCGTGGGAGTTCCTCTCGCCGCGTGACTACAACGGTCACGGCACCCACACCGCCTCGACCGCCGGCGGCAACCACGGCGTCGACGTGACAGGCCCGGCGGCGCCGTTCGGTGAGATCTCGGGCATCGCGCCGCGGGCGCGCATCGCGGCGTACAAGGCGCTGTGGTCCGTCGAGGACGGCTCTACCGCGACGGGCTACACGTCCGACATGGTCGCCGCCATCGACAAGGCCGTCGCCGACGGCGTCGACGTCATCAACTACTCGGTCTCGGGCTCCAGCACCGACTTCCTCGAGCCCACCGAGGCGGCGTTCCTCAACGCCGCCGCAGCGGGCATCTTCGTCGCGGCATCCGCCGGCAACTCCGGCCCTGATGCCGCCACCGTCGCCCACCCCGGTCCCTGGCTGACCACGGTCGCGGCCGGCACCCACGACCGCACGACGACGGGCGCCGTGGTCCTCGGCAACGGCGCACGCTACGAGGGCGTGTCGCTCAGCAGCGCCGCGGTCGGCCCCGCGCCGATCATCACGGGCGCCGCCGCGCGGCTCTCGGGTGTCTCGATCGGCGCCGGTGCCCGCTGCTACCCCGCGAGCGACAACAACGGCAAGCCGGCGCTCGATCCCGCCAAGGTCGCCGGCAAGATCGTGCTCTGCGAGCGCGGCGGCGACATCGCCCGCGTCAACTCGTCGCGCGCAGTCGCCGAGGCGGGCGGGGTCGGCATGATCTTCGTGAACGCCTTCGGCAACTCGCTCAACGCCGACTTCCACTCGGTGCCCACGGTGCACCTGCAAGACACCGAGTGGAGCGCGATCAGCGCGTACGCGGCAACGGCAGGAGCCACCGCGACCATCGAGAAGGCGGTCATCGCGAACGGCGGCACGGCGCCCTTCACCGCGGAGTTCTCCTCGCGCGGCCCGCTCGTCGCCGGCAACGGCGACGTGCTGAAGCCCGACGTGATCGCTCCGGGGCAGGACATCCTCGCGGCGGTCGCCCCTCCCGGCCAGGGCGGGATGGACTTCAACCTGATGAGCGGCACGTCGATGTCGGCGCCTCACGTCGCCGGACTCGCCGCCCTGCTGCAGGACCTCCACCCGGACTGGTCGCCGATGGCGATCAAGTCGGCGCTGATGACCACGGGATCGGACGTGCTGGACGGCGAGGCGAACACCGACCCGAACCTCATCTTCAAGCAGGGGGCCGGGCACGTGCAGCCCACGAGCGCGGCCGACCCGGGCCTGGTCTACGAGAGCGGCGTCGACGACTGGACCGCGTTCCTCTGCGGCTCGACCCGCAGTGTGTCCGGCACGGCGTGTGACGACCTCGAGGCGGGAGGCCGCTCGCTGGACCCCAGCGATCTGAACACACCCTCGATCGGGATCGGCCTGCTCGACGGCACGCAGACCGTCACCCGCACGGTCACGAACGTCGACGACGAGGCTGGGACCTACTCGGCGACGGTGAGCGGGCTCGCCGGAGTGGGTGTCACGGTCGAGCCGAGCACGCTCACTGTGGCGCCGGGCGCGACCGCGTCGTACACGGTGACATTCGCCGTCGGCGAGGAGACCCAGCTGTTCGACTACCTCGCCGGCCAGCTCTCGTGGACCGATGGCACGCACACGGTGCGATCGCCGATCGTGCTCCGGGCGAAGCAGCCGGGTGACGAGGACTGGGCCGCCCGGTACGACGGAGCGGGCGGGCAGTTCGGCAGCTCGTCGGATGTCGGCACCGAGCTCCTGCTCCACCCCGACGGCCAGCGCGTCTACATGAGCGGCTACAGCCGGCCGCCGTCGGCGGGCGGGCTCGTGAGTGACTTCCTGACCGCTGCGTACGACCCCGAGACCGGCGACGTGATCTGGGAGGAGCAGTGGGATGCCTCGAACGGCGGGTCCGACGAGCCGGCGGGATTCGGAATGAGCCCCGACGGCGAGACCCTGTACGTCGGTGGGACCAGCGGCGGCGACTACCTCACGGTCGCCTACGACGGAGCGACCGGTGAGCGGCGGTGGACCGCGCGCCTGGACGGGCCGGCTCAGGCGGGGGACTCG
Source organism: Microbacterium sp. PRC9 (assembly GCF_031844125.1). Lineage (NCBI taxonomy): Bacteria > Bacillati > Actinomycetota > Actinomycetes > Micrococcales > Microbacteriaceae > Microbacterium > Microbacterium sp. PRC9. The sequence goes on along the minus strand of NZ_JAUZUR010000001.1, from coordinate 597,855 downwards.
CTGAACGACCTCGTCGTCAGCCCGGACGGATCGACCGTCTATGTCACCGGCTACCAGACCACGGGTGAAGCGCAGCTCGACTACGCCACCGTCGCGTACGACGCGGCGACCGGCGCCGAGCGCTGGGTGTCGCGGTACGACGACCCGGTGAACGGGACCGACGACGCGCGCAGCATCGCGGTGAGCGAGGACGGCGCGACCGTCGTCATCACCGGTCAGAGCGCCGGCGACGGCACCGGCCTCACCGACTGGGGCACGGTCGCGTATGACGCCGCGACCGGCGCGCAGAAGTGGGACGTGCTGCGCAACGGTTCGGACGGGCAGATCGACATCGCGGACAACATCGCGATCGTGGGCGACTCCGTGATCGTGGCCGGCGTCGTGAGCAACACGGACCGCCAGGTCGACTGGGAGACGGTGGCCTACGACCTCGCGACCGGCGAGGAGCGCTGGGCGACCGGATACGGCGAGGCGGGCACGGACGTGCCGCAGGCGCTCGCGGTCAGTCCGGACGGCGGCACCGTCGTGGTCGTCGGCAACGTGGAGGGTGGCGCCGAGATGGACTACGCGTCGGTCGCCTACAACGTGGCCGATGGCGCTCAGCTCTGGGCGACGCGGTATGACGGAACCGCTCACGGGCTGGACGTCGCCTACGACGTGGCGCTGACCGCTGACGGCACCCATGCCGTCGTCACCGGTGAGTCTCGCGACGCCGAGACGGCCTGGGACTACGTCACGATCGCCTACGACCTCGTCACGGGCGAGCAGGTCTGGTCGGCGAACTACGACGCGACCGGCGCGAGCGACGGGGCGAACGGCGTGGCGGTCGACCAGCGAGCCGACGGCACACGGCGGGTGTTCGTCACGGGAGCGAGCACCACCGCGTTCGACGCGGTCGGACTCGACAGCAACATCGACGCCGCGACGGTGGCGTACTTCGACCCGTTCGACTGATCGACCGGGCGGCGAGGCCGCCGGGCGAGGACTCCCGTTCTCGTCCGGCGGCCGTCGGCGTTCTCGGGAGTTCGCGGTCGATACGCTCGCTGTCATGGTGAGAGGCCTGAGCAGACGGGGGCTCGCGGCGGCTGTGGTGCTCGCGGGCCTCGCCGGATACGTCGACGGCTTCGCGTTCGTCTTCCTCGGCGGCTACTTCGTCTCGTTCATGACCGGCAACACCACCCGCGCGAGCGTCGACCTGTCGCAGCTCTCGCTCGTGAGCGCGGCGTTCGCCCTCACGCTGATCGTCGCGTTCGTAGTGGGCGTGATGGCGGGGACACTCGTTCCCGGCGATCGCGCCAGCGGGCAGCTCCGGGTGCTGCTCCTGATCCTCGGCCTCGTGTGCGCCGCTGCGATCCTCGCCGGATTCGAATGGCGGTGGGCGACGGGATGCTGCCTCGCCTTCGCGATGGGCGCGCTCAACACCGTCTTCGCACGAGGTGGCCAGGTCGCGTTCGGAGTCACCTACATGACGGGCGCCCTGGTGAAGGTCGGGCAGGGTCTCGTCGGGGCGATCCGCGGCCAGGCCGGAACGGGGTGGCCGCGGCATCTGCTGCTGTGGGCCTCCATCGCCTCCGGCGCCGTCCTCGGCGCCGCGGCGTTCGCCTGGATCGGGCACGGTGCCCTCTGGATCATCGCGGCCGCGTTGGCCGTCCTCCTGGCGAGCCGTTGGGTGGCACGGGCCGGCGCCACGCGCGGCGGATCTGTGGGCTGACACCCGCACTCCGGAAGAACCCGGCCGGCGGGATGCGTCGAGTCTTCGGCAGGGGAGCGAGCAACGCCGCATTCGACGGGGCCGGTCTCGACATCGACGTGGATCGGAAATGCCGACGACGGCGGACGCGTTGGCGTGTGGCATGCGATCGATCGTCTACTCCCGCACCGGAAGCTCGTCCGTCCTCTCGCTCGCGGAGCGCGAGCCCGTGAACCCGGGGCCGGGGGAAGTGCGCGTGAAGGTGGCCGTCTCGGGCGTGAATCCGACGGATTGGAAGGCGCGGGCCGGGAGCGGAGCGAAGCCGGCCTTCGACGAGGTCGTGCCGAATCAGGATGGTGCGGGCGTCGTCGACGCCGTCGGCGACGGTGTGACGGAGCTCGGGGTCGGCGACCGCGTGTGGCTGTATCTCGCCCAGCACCAACGCCCCACCGGCACCGCTCAGGAATACACCGTGGTCCCCGCCGAGCGGGCGGTGAAGCTGCCGGATGGCGTCGGTTTCGACGTGGCAGCGAGCCTCGGTGTGCCCGCGATGACGGCGCACCGGGCGCTCACGGTCCACGAGTTCGGACCCGCGCGGCTGGCGCCGGGTTCGCTCGACGGACGTGTCGTGCTCGTGGCCGGGGGAGCGGGTGCCGTCGGGCATGCGGCGATCCAGCTCGCGGCCTGGGCGGGTGCGACGGTGATCGCGACGATCTCGAGCGAAGAGAAGGCGTCGCTCGCGCGTGCCGCGGGGGCGCACCACATCGTGCACTACCGCGACGAGGATGCCGCCGACCTGATCGCCGCGATTGCGCCCGGCGGCGTCGACCACATCGTCGAGGTGTCGATCGCGCAGAACGCCGGTCTCGATGCTCAGGTGGTCGCGAATCACGGCTCGATCGCGTACTACGCCGACAACGGCGGCGAGGAGGCAACCATCCCGGTGCGGCCGACCTTCGCGAAGAACGTGCGCATCCAAGGGCTGCTGCTGTACACGGTCGGCGCAGCCGCCTTGGAAGCCGCCGCCGAGGACATCACCGCCGCGCTGCGCGACGGCGCGCTCCCCGTGGGTGAGGAGGCGGGGCTTCCGCTGACGTGGTTCTCGCTCGAGCAGACCGCGGCGGCACACGATGCCGTCGAGCAGGGTGCCGTCGGCAAGGTGCTCATCGACGTCTCGGGTGAGAACCGCTGAGAACGGATGCCGCCGCCCCGCCCGCGGAACCGGGTGGAGTGGGGCGCGACACGCACCGCCGGCGAGGTGGGTGACAGTCCGTACCCGCGGCCCGGTGATCGTTGCATCGCGCCCCGCCGCTACCCGGCGGGGATGAGTCTTCGCGGCGCTGGTCGGAGGTCGCCGAAATCGTAGCGGCGAGCCACCCGCGTCGGCAGCGCGGTGGGAGGAAGTCCGGGGCGATGGAGGACGAAGTCCTCCTTCCCGTTTCTCGTGATTCGCCAGCCATGGTGGTGAAGATTCATGTGGTGGAACGGACACAGCAGGATGCCGCGGTCAATGTCTCGGAACATCGCCCGCACAGTTCGGCCTGCATGACGATGGAAGTCGCGGTCGGTTTCCGTTCCGGCGGAATCCCCGGTAGAGAACGAGTATGGATGCCGCGATCGAGACCGCCCTCGCCCTGACCGACGACGCGCCCTTCGCGCAGCGCGTGGTCGACATCACCACGCGGGGAGCCCGCTCCCAGCAGCTCCGCCGGATCGAGATCTGGTTCCACAACGTCGACGGCGAGGTGTACATCACCGGCACTCCCGGCGCCCGGTCCTGGTACGCGAATCTGCTGGCTCACCCCGAGTTCACCTTCCACCTGAAGCACGAGGTGCAGGCCGACCTTCCGGCGAAGGCGACCGCGATCACCGACCCGCGGGAGCGCACCGAGGTGCTGAGCGCGATCGTGGACGGCATCGACGCGATCTACTCAGGGCGCGCCTCGCGGCCGGAGTTCGCACCCGTCGAGGAGTGGATCGATCGCAGCCCCCTGGTGCGGGTGAACTTCAACTGACGCGGGCGCGCGCCGCGGCGCGGCTGGAACGGGGTCGCACGGGGCGCGGCTCGCGTCGCGATGGATTTCCCGCATGCGGCCCCGAGCCCCGCGCACCAGGCGTAGCCTCCCGGCATGACACCTTCGCCTTCCGGAATCACGACGGCCGGCCAGCTGCGCGCATCGGGTCACACCTACCGGTCCGTCCGCATCGAGATGCGCGAGAACCTTCTCGCCGCCCTCGCGAACGGCGACGATCCGTGGCCGGGCATCCACGGCTTCGACACCACCGTCATCCCGCAGCTCGAGCGGGCGATCCTCGCCGGCCACGACATCGTCCTCCTGGGTGAACGCGGCCAGGGCAAGACCCGCCTCCTCCGCAGCCTCAACGGCCTGCTCGACGAATGGTCGCCGGTCATCGAAGGGTCGGAACTCGGCGAGCATCCGTTCCACCCCATCGCCCCGGCATCCATTCGTCGTGCAAGCGAGCTGGGCGACGAGCTGCCCGTGAAATGGCGCCACCGCCGCGAGCGGTACGCCGAGAAGCTCGCCACGCCCGACACGTCGGTGGCCGACCTCATCGGCGACGTCGACCCGATCAAAGTCGCCGAGGGGCGCTCGCTCGGCGATCCCGAGACGATCCACTACGGGCTCGTGCCGCGCAGCAACGGCGGCATCGTCGCGATCAACGAGCTGCCCGACCTCGCCGAGCGCATCCAGGTGTCGCTGCTGAACGTCATGGAGGAGCGAGACATCCAGATCCGCGGCTACGTGCTGCGCCTCGACCTCGACGTGCTCGTCGTCGCCACCGCGAACCCCGAGGACTACACCAACCGCGGCCGCATCATCACGCCGCTGCAGGACCGCTTCGGCGCCGAGATCCGCACGCACTACCCCCAGACGATCGATGAGGAGATCGCCGTCATCCGCCAGGAGGCCGACCTCGTCGCCGAGGTGCCGGCGCACCTGCTCGAGATCCTGGCTCGGTTCACGCGCAACCTGCGGGAGTCGGATGCTGTGGACCAGCGCGCGGGCGTATCCGCCAGGTTCGCGATCGCGGGCGCCGAGACGATCGCCGCCGCGGCCCTGCATCGCGCGACGCGCCAGCACGAGGACGTCGCGGTGGCGCGACCGGTCGACCTCGAGACGGCGGTGGACGTGCTGGGCGGCAAGATCGAGTTCGAGACGGGGGAGGAAGGTCGCGAGCGAGCGATCCTCGAGCACCTGCTGCGCACCGCGGTCGCGGACACGGCGCGGGCGCATCTGCGTGGGTTGGACTCGCGTGCGCTGGCGGATGCTCTGCATACCGGCGCGACGGTGATGACGGGGGAGCAGGTTCCTGCAGCGGAGGTTCTGGCGGCGCTCCCGGTTCTCGGCGAGTCCGACCTTTACGACCAGGTCGCCGATCGTCTCGAGGCCGTGACCCCGGGTGAGCGGGCTGGTGCGCTCGAGCTGCTCCTCGAGTCGCTGTACCTCGAGAAGAAGATCGGCAAAGACAGTGCGGGCGGTGAGACGGTCTATGGCTAGGTACCCGGCGTCACACCCCCGCTCGTTGAGCGAGCGAGGAACGAGCGAGTCGAAACGCCCCGAACGCGGTCGCAACCCATCCCCGAGGCATCCGTAATGCCCCGCTCCTTCCACCGCACCCCCGCGCACACCTCCCGTTACGGCCGTTACGCCGGCGGCGACCCGCTCGCGCCTCCCGTCCCCATCCAGTCCGCGCTCGAGGCGATCGGCCGCGAGGTCATGGAGGGAACCTCCGCCGAGCGCGCGATGCGCGAGTACCTCCGGCGCGGCGACCAGAACCGCCTCGGCCTCGACGAGCTCGCCCGCCGCGTTCGCGAGCGCCGAGCCCAGCTCACCCAGCGTCACCGCCTCGACGGCACCCTCGAGGAGGTCCGCCGCCTGCTCGACCATGCCGTCCTCGAAGAGCGCAAGCACCTCGTCCGCGACGTCGATCTCGACGACGACACCAGAGCCTTCGCCGAGATGCGCCTCGAGAATCTCCCCACCAGCACCGCCGCGGCGGTCAACGACCTCGCCGACTACGACTGGCAGAGCCCGACCGCACGGGCCGACTACGACCGCATCCGCGAGCTGCTCGGCCGCGAACTCCTCGACCAGCGGTTCGCCGGCATGAAGAACGCACTTGAGAACGCGACGGATGCTGACCGCCAGGCGATCCGCGACATGCTCAACGATCTGAACGACCTGCTCGAGAAGCGCCGGCTCGGCGAAGACACGCAGGAGGACTTCGACGAGTTCATGCGCACGCACGGGGATCAGTTCCCCGAGAATCCGCAGAACCTCGACGAGCTGCTCGACACGCTCGCCGAGCGCGCCGCGGCGGCGCAGCGGATGCTCAACTCCATGACCCCAGAGCAGCGCGACGAGTTGCTGAGCCTCGCCGAGCAGGCGTTCGGCTCGCCCGACCTCATGCAGTCGCTGTCGCGCCTCGACGACAATCTGCGGTCGCTTCGGCCCGGCGAGGACTGGTCGGGTTCGGCATCCTTCTCCGGCGATCAGCCGACGGGTCTCGGCGAGGCGACCGGCATCATGCAGGACCTCTCCGACCTCGATTCGCTGACCGATCAGCTCGGTCAGATGTATCCGGGCGCGCGCATGGACGACATCGATCTCGACGCGCTCGAGCGGCTCATGGGCGAGGACGCCGCCGTCAGCGCCCGCACCCTGCGCGAGCTCGAGCAGGAGCTGAGGGATACCGGGATGCTGCAGCGCGCGTCGGACGGACAGCTCCGGCTGACCCCGCGGGCGATGCGGCAGCTGGGGCGCGCGTTGCTGAGGGACATCGCGACGCGGCAGTCCGGTCGCTCGGGGCGTCGTGAGACCCGCAACGTGGGTGCCGCCGGCGACCGCACCGGGTCGACGCGCGAGTGGGCGTTCGGCGACACCGAGCCGTGGGACATCCCGCGCACGGTGTCGAACGCGGTGCTGCGGACGGTGCTCGACGGGGGAGAGGTCTCGGCCGGGGTGCGGCTGGACACGCGCGATGTCGAGGTGGTCGAGACCGAGGAGCGCACGCAGGCCGCGGTCGCGCTGCTGGTGGATACGTCGTTCTCGATGGCGATGGACGGACGCTGGGTGCCGATGAAGCGCACGGCGCTGGCGCTGCATCACCTGATCTCGACGAGGTTCCGGGGCGACAAGCTGCAGCTGATCGCGTTTGCCCGCCACGCCGAGGTGATCGACATCGAGCAGCTCACCGCGAAGGACGCGGTGTGGGACAAGGGCACGAACCTGCAGCACGCGCTGCTGCTCGCGCAGCGGCATTTCCGCAAGAACCCCGTGGCGCAGCCGGTGCTGCTGATCGTGACGGACGGCGAGCCCACGTCGCACCTGCGTCCCGACGGGAGCGTGTTCTTCGCGTACCCGCCGGACCCGCGGACGGTGGCGGTCACGGTGCGCGAGCTCGACAACGTGCAGCGGATGGGCGCGCAGACGACGTTCTTCCGGCTGGGGGAGGACCCCGGGCTGGCGCGGTTCATCGACGCGCTGGCGAGGCGGGCCGGCGGGCATGTGGTGGCGCCGGAGCTCGACGACCTGGGGCGTGCGGTGGTCGACAGCTACCTCGGCGCGCGGCACACGGGGCGCGGAACCCCGGAGGACTTCGGCGACATGCTCCACGGCCGGACGTGGTGGTGGTGACCGCTCGCGGCTAGCATGCCGACCTCCCTCGACCTTCCGGCTCGGGGGAGTCTTGCGCTGATCTTGCGCTTCGTGTGAAGGCCGTCCGGCCTCGCAGGTTTCTTGTCGCGATCTTGCGGCAGCGCTCGTGCTCACTCGGTGGGACGTTGCGGTGCGCCGCCAAGACTTGCAACGTGCTCGAGGAGCGGTCGGAATCCGACCGAATGTCCGCCGGCACCTCTGCCTCCACGAAGAAGAGCGGCACCGCCCGCGAAAGGACACTCCCATGAAGAAGATCGTCAAGGCCTCCATCGCCACCACCGCCGGTGTCATCCTGCTGCTCGGCGGCGCGGGCACCTTCGCCACCTGGAACTCGTCGGCGACGGCGCAGGGCGCCTCGATCATGGCGGGCAACCTGGTCGTCGAGGCATCGCAGGACGCGGGCACCTGGACCGCCAACGGCTCGGCCATCTCCATCGACGACTACCGCGTCGTCCCCGGCGACGTCCTCACCTACACCAAGACGATGAAGGTGGGCGCCGAGGGCGACAGGCTGAGCGCGACGCTCGCCCTGACCGACTCGTCGATCGCTCCCGCCGACGTGACCGAGCCCGCCGACGTGGCTCTCGCGAGCTACCTCACCGACTCGGCCGTCCTCACCGCCTCGGGCGCGGGTATCGCGGGCACCGGCCCCACGTTCACCGTCACCCCGGCCGGCGACGTCGTCAGCCAGGACGTCACCGTCACGGTCACCATCGCCTTCCCGTACGGCGACGTCGCCGGCGGCAACAACGCCGCGATGAACGGTGCGGTCACGCTCGACGAGCTCACCGTCAGCCTCACGCAGAACACCAACTGAGCCCCGGGGGCCCGCTTTCCCGAGGCGGGCCTCCGGTTCCACGTCCGTCCCACCCGAGAAGGAGCCGCGATGAGCCGCCGCACCCGCCGCCACGCCGCCCGGCGCGCCGCCCGCCGTGCGGCGGCGCCGCGGCGCCTGCTGCTCGGCGCGCTCGGCACGGCGGGAGCGATCGTGCTCGGCGTGCTCGCCGGCGGCGGCACCTTCGCACTCTGGACCGTCGCCGCGCCCGCGGCCTCCGCCGTCACGCTGCAGGCGGGGTCCGCGGGCCTCAGCTCGACGCCGCTCCAACTTTCGGCCACCAACCTCTATCCGGGCCGCACCGTCTACGCCGCGACCACGGTGAGCAACACCGGCACGACGCCGCTCGCCCTCACGATCGACCCGGTCGCGAGCACCGCCGCGGCCACCCCTTTCGCATCGGCGGTCGCCGTCACCGTCGGCAAGACCTCTTCGGCCGCGGACTGCACCGCCGGCCGCGTCCCCGCCACCGTCACGACCACCGTCGGCGCCGCCGGCTCCGACCTGCAGCTGACCCTCGCTCCTGGTGCCTCCCAGCTCGTCTGCGTGGGCGTGGGGCTGCCCCAGAACGCGTCGTCCGCCGCGGCCGGGGCCGCAGCATCCGTCCTCACGATCACCATCTCGGGAACGCAGGTGCGCCGATGACCCGCCGTCGCCTGCTCGGCCCGATCGCAGCGCTCGTCACCCTCGCGGTGCTCGGCAGCGCCGGCGGCGCGACCGCCGCGTGGATCGCGAGCACGTCGGTGGCAGCATCCGTCTCGTCCACGACCATCGCCACGACGGCGCAGCTGACGAGCGGCCTCGACGCGAACTACCGTTCCGGCACGACCGCGACGGCCACCGCCGGCCAGCTGACGATCGCCAACACCGGCGGCGCTCCGCTGTCGTACACGCTGGTCACGCAGCTCGGTGCGGCCAGCAGCAGCGCCCTCGCCGGGAAGATCAGGCTCCGCCTGTGGTCGGGCAGCGCATGCGGCACCACCGCTCCGAGCGGTGCCGTCAGCACGACTCTCGCCGACAGCGCGCCCGCCCTGCCGACCGCGGCGCGCTCCCTCGCACCGGGCACCTCCGTGGTGGTGTGCGTGTCGACGCAGATCGACGGGCAGACGGATGCCTCGCTCTCGGGGCAGTCCGTCACGGCGGCGTTCCGGGTGACCGGCGCGGTCGGGACGAACTGGACCGCAGCGGCGACCACGGCCGCGTTCACCCAGTCCGTCTCGGGACTCGGCCCTGCGAGTGCTCCGGCCTGCACACAGGCGCCGCCGCACGGGGTGCAGCTGAGCTGGACCGCCCCCGCGAACCGCGCGGCCGGCGTGAGCCTGCAGTACCGCGTGGTCGACAGGTCCAACACCGTCGTCAAAGAGGTCTCGAGCAGCGCCGCCACCGTCTCCGTGACCCTGGCCGGCACCGACATCCGCGCAGACGGTGTTCACGAGCTGCGCATCGTCGCCATCGAGACGACCGGTTCGACAACCACCTCGTCCGACAGCGCGCCCCTCACCGTGCGCCGGACCGCCGTCGGAAACTCCAACGTCAAGTACGAATGCGTGAACCCATGACCATCTCCACAGCCGCGTCGACGTCCACCCTCCCGACGCCCCGCGCCACCGAGTCGTCACGCCGAGCCCTCCGCGCCGATGCCCGCCGCCGTGACGAGGGGCAGAGCCTGCTGCACTACCTCGCCGTGTCGGTCAGCGCGTCGATCCTCGTTCTGCTGCTCGGCGTGGCGGTCGCGGTGGTCGGCCTGCCTGTCGTCGTCGGCGGCAGTGCCATGACGGTGCTCACGCAGTCGATGGAGCCCGGCTTGCCGCCCGGAACGCTCGTGGTCATCCGCCCGACGCCGGTGGACGAGATCCGCGTCGGCGACGTCATCACGTACCAGATCAGCTCGGGCGAAGCGGCCGTGGTGAGCCACCGCGTGGTGTCGAAGACGTACGCCGACGGCGAGCTGACCTTCGTCACGAAGGGTGACAACAACGACACCGTCGACCCTGCACCGGTGCGTCCGGTGCAGGTCCGCGGAACCCTCTGGTACAGCCTGCCGCTGCTCGGCTGGGTGAACAGCCTGCTGAACGGCGCGAACCGCACGATCGTCCTCGCGGTCGTCGCCGGCGGTCTCTTCCTCTACGCCGCGGTGTCGGTCGGCGGGGCCGTGCGGGATCGACGGAAGAAGACGGATGCTGCAGCCGCCGCTGCAGAGCACGCTGAGGCCCGAGGCGAGTCGCGGCGCGGCAGCCGGTAGGCGCTCTCTCGCTGCGGAGCGCGGTGACGGCACCCGCGCGACCCGCGAGCGTCGGTCGCATCGGCCATTGATCGAGATGGTGCCGCGGGCTCCTCACAGCGAGGAGCCCGCGCCGTTCGTCAACCGGACGCGCCCTTGCGTGGCTTGATGAACGCTCGTGACTCCTGGCTCGCGCGCTTCTCGGCGCGCTTCTCCTTCGGTGACGAGCGGGCGACCTTCTTCGTGTCGCGTGCTCGCGGTGATCGGCCTGACATGCGGACTCGCTTCCCCTGGGTGGCTGGCGGGTGAACCCACGACCATAGCCGTCTTCCTGGGGAAGTCAACTCGCGCACCTCGAGCGCAGAAAAATCCGCTGACTTGCCTTTTTCTGGAAGCGGGCTATGGTGATGGCCATGACCCCGATGACCCGCCCACACCGCACAGAGCGTCTCGCCGACGCCTCCGTGGTGACGGCAGTGGTCGACATCGCGGGCGCCCGTCACGAGGTGCTGCCGCCCCGGCGGCGCGACGCGGATGGTCTGTCCGTGCAGCCCATCCGTCGCGTCGCGCCCCCGTGATGTCCGATCTGAACGATCGGTCCAACCGGACACACCCGCGCGTCGCATCTGCGGCGCTTTTTTTGTACCCCGAGGAGCATCAATGCCCATCAAGACCACCGAACCCGTTCCGCTCGACGGCGTGCAGCGCGAGCTCGAGCGGCGGCTCGAGGAACGGCTGGCCGTCCTCCAGGAACTCGAGCCGTTCGCTCTCCCGAGCGTCGATCCCGTCGCCTACCAGTCGGCGGCGTCGCACCGGATCGCGATCGAGCAGATCAGCGCGGCGCTCAATCGCATCACCCAGGGCACGTACGGCCGCTGCACCCGGTGCGGAGGGCAGATCGCCCCCGAGCGGCTCGAGGTTCTCCCGTACGCGGCCGCCTGCATCGAATGTCAGAGCCATGCCGAAGCCGCGTGACCGCAAGCCCTTCGCGATTCCGTCCGTCCCGCCGGTCGCCTGCGCCGGTGCGGCCGGCGCGCATCACGCAGAAGCACCCGTGCCGTCGCTTGCGGCCCGGGTCATCGTTCGAGCAGGCGCGCTCTTCCGTCTGCGCGGCGACCGTCAGGTTGTGCACCGCAGACTCGTCGATCGCCGCCCTGCGACGCCGCCCCCTTCGAATGCTGCGCCGGGAGCAGCGGACGCCGGCCCGGCGAGCACTTTCCGCGGTACCACCGCTCGCTACGTCGCGTTCGGCTGAACCCGACTGAGACCCGCACGATCAGGTCGGGGTCGGTCGTCGTGGTGGGGAGCGAGGCCGTGCCTGGGCGAAGCATCCACTTCGCCCAGGACGGTGCGCCGGTGCGGAGGTGGGTGGCACGGGCCCGCTCGTCGTTCCATCATGGTGAGGATGGGCGTGGCTGGGAGCGCTCAGGCTCCACGCGTTCGCCCTTCGTCCGGCGACGGGAGGTCGACGGTCGCTGAGGACCTGTCGGCAGACCTTCGATGGCGGAAGGAGTCACCGATGAACCAGAACGGATGCCGACTGCCCAGCGTCCTCGCCGTCGCGGCGTCGGTCCTCGCCCTGTCAGCATGCTCACTGATGATCCCCGTCGGGCAGATGACCTCCGAGGAGCGGGATATCGGCGAGGTGTCGCGCGTCGTGCTCGACACCTCGGGTGATCTTGTCGTGTCTGAGGGGGAGCCGGCGCTCACGGTGCACGCGCCGGAGGGGGCGATCGATCGCCTGACCTCCGAGGTTGAGGGCGACACCCTCGTGCTGGGCGCCGAGCCCGGCTTCACGATGGGGTTCGGCGACGTGCGGTACGAGCTGACTGTGCCACGACTGGAGCTGATCCAACTGACCGGCTCCGGCGATGTCGAGGCGACCGTGTCGGCGGACGGCACCGTGCAGCTCGACATCGACGGCTCGGGAGACGTCGACTGGTCGGGCATCTCGGCTGATCGGGTCGAGGTGCGCCTCTCGGGCTCGGGCGACGTCACGCTGACGGGCTCTGCCGCCGAGCTCTCCGTCGACCTGGAGGGCAGCGGATCCGTCGACGCCGAGGAGCTCGAGGCGCAGGATGCCGTCGTCAACCTCTCCGGATCGGGCGAGGTCGACGTCGCTGCGAGCGACAGTCTTTCGGTCGACCTTTCGGGCAGCGGTCAGGTCACGTACTCGGGTGACCCGAGTACGGACGTGCGCGTGTCGGGTTCGGGGGACGTGGAGCGGCGCTGAACGGACGCAGGGCCGCGGCGGCATGGTGCCGGGTTCGTGCGGATCCGCTGCTCCCGGCTGTGCCATACGAGATCCGGCATGCGCGGCACCCCCTTTCCGCGCTCGTCACCCGCCCGGCGAGCCGAGCCGCAACGGGCCACCTCGATATCCTCTCCTTGTGACCCTGCGTGACGATGTCGCTCCCGAGCGGACCAGTATGGGCCGCGGGATGGACGTGGTGTCCTGCGTAGCGGAGATGTCCGCAACGAGCGGGCAGGGCGTATCGGTGCAGACCATTGCGCGAGCGCTGCAGCGCGACCGCTCGCAGGTCTCTCGCACCCTTGCCGCGCTGGCGGAGGAGCGGCTGGTGTCGCGAGGCCCCGACGGTCGCTACCGACTGGCGTGGGCTTGGTACGCCTCGGCGGAGCAGCTGGTCGAAAGGCGTCTGCGCAGCGACGGCCTCTCGATTCTGGACGAGCTGTCAGCGGATGTCGGTGAGGCGTGCTTCCTCGGAGTCCTCGAGGGCGATGCGACGGTCACGATCGTCGAGAGCGTGCCGCCCGCCGCCCGGTTGATCGGCTCGTGGGTCGGGCGAGCGTATCCGGCGTTCTGCAGTGACGCGGGTCAGGCGGTGTTGTGGGATGCCTCCGATGAGGAGGTTCGCGGTGTGTTCAGCCGCACGAGCTTCCGCAGCGCCGGTCCCAACGCCGCCGCATCGGTCGATGAGTTCCTCGTGCGCCTGAAGGAGTCGCGGGCCAGGGGCTACGCGATCGTGGCGGAGGAGGCCGAGCCGGGCCTGTACTCGGTCTCGGCGCCGGTGTGGGACTTCCGGGGCGAAGTCATCGCCGGCCTGCAGATCGTGGGGGAACGGCGCCGCCTGGAGTCGAGGTCGGAGGCTCTGGGAGCGGCGTGTGTCCACGCCGCCGAGCGTCTGTCGGCGATGCTCGGCGCGGGCGAGGCTCGGGGCGAGTGAGCCGGAGCGGGTTGCTCACGACTCCTGGATGAGCTGGCTCAGCCGCGCGCAGGCGTCGCGAAGCGCACTCTGCGCTTCGCGTGTGCGGCGCTCCGAGAGGCCGCCGCTGCTGATGCCGATGGAGACCACGATGCCGCGCTGATCGCGGATCGGCAGTGCGAAGTCCCGCACGCCTTCGACGTATTCCTCGCGGGCGTCCACCATGCCGAGCTCGCGGTCTCGCTCGAGCAGCTGATGGAGCTGATCGACCGATCTTGCCGCGCCGGGGCCGCCGACTCCGACGAATTGCACGTCGGCAAGGAGGGCTTCGAGGTCATCGCGTGTGTGGTCCCAAAGGAGGGCCCGGCCGGGTCCGGTGCACCAGATGGGGGTCAGGATGCCGGGGCGCAGGTAGTCCGCGGACACGCCCGGGCCCTTCTCGGAACGGAGCAGGATCGCGCCCGGGCCCTCGGCGGCGACCAGTTGCGCCGAAACCCCCAACGTGGAGGCGAGCACGCGCAGACTCTCACGTGCTGCTCGGAGCCACGGCCGGCTCAGGGCCCCGGCGGCGCGGAAGTAGCCGTCGCCCGCCTTGAGCACCGCGGCGTTGTCGCGATCGAGGTAGCCCAGGTCCCGCAGCTCGCGTGTGAGGCGCGAGACGCGACTGCGCTCGATGCCGGTGGTCTCGGCCAGACGTGAGGCGTTGTGCCCCTGCCTTCCCGATCGCTCCTGCGCCACCGCCGCGTCAAGCAGCGCGAGACCCTGCAGCAGTGAGGACGGGGCGCTCATGATCTGGGGTGCTTTCTGGGCCGATGGACGAGGGGCCGGTCACCCGGTGGGGACCGATTCGGAGGCCGGCACGTCGACGACGACGCGCGGGTTCAGCCGAGCCCACGCGGTGTACGAGCCGGCGGCGATGGTTCCGCTTGCCCGTTCGATGTCGGCGGAACGGATCTGTGCGGATCCCTGCCGCCCGTAAAGTACCACTTCGTCGCCGACCTGGGCCGACGGCACCTGGGTCACGTCGATCACCAGACTGTTCATGGCCAGCCGATCGATGACCGGCGCGAAGGTGCCGTGGACGAGAACGTGCGCCCGGCCGCCGAGCGTGCGCGGGTACCCGTCGGCGTAGCCGACGGGTATGACGGCCAGCCGGCTGGAGCGATCGATGCGTGCGGCCCTGTCGTATCCGACCGTGCTGCCCGCCGGGTAAGGGTTGATCGCCGCGATGCGCGACACCAGCCGCATGGCGGGGAGCAGGTGAGGAATCGCGGCCGAGGTGTCGCCGTACAGTGCCGCACCGATCCGGACCATGTCCATGCGCGAGTCGGGGACGGTCAGCGCCGCGTACGAGGTGGCGCAGTGCTTCTCGAATCGGCCGCGCGGAGCGCCCAGCACCCGCTCGGCCGCGCCGGCCTGGTTCCGGAAGGCAAGGGCGCCGGCGCGCACATCGTCGGCGTCTTCGCAGGGGAAGTGCGAGCAGACTCCGACGATCGCGAGCTCAGGGCTCGCGGCGATGCGTCGCAGGTGAGGCTGCGCCTGAGGGTCGTCCCAGTCCATTCCGTCTCGACTGAGCCCGGTGGAGTTGAGGGAGAGATGGACGCGGAGAGGACGCCCGAGCGCGCGGGCGGCGGCGACCACGACACGCGCGTGATCGCCGCCGCCCACCCACTCTTCGATATCGAGCCGGGCACCCTCCTGGATCTCGTCGCGCAGTGCCGCCCGGAGGCGGATGATGCGTCCCGGAAATCCCAGCCGGCGTACCTCCTCGGCTTCCTGGTTCGAGGTGATCCCGATGGTGTCGACACCAGCCGTCATCAGGATCGGCAGGACGACGGGGATGCCGTGTCCATAGGCATCCGCTTTCACCACCCCGCAGAGCCGCGTCGTG
Organism: Microbacterium sp. PRC9; assembly: GCF_031844125.1. Classification (NCBI taxonomy): domain Bacteria; kingdom Bacillati; phylum Actinomycetota; class Actinomycetes; order Micrococcales; family Microbacteriaceae; genus Microbacterium; species Microbacterium sp. PRC9. Next base: position 582,373 of record NZ_JAUZUR010000001.1, on the reverse strand, counting down.
ATGCCGACCTCGCCTCGTACGACGTCGAGGTTGTGGGCGATGGCGCCCGCGTCGATCTCGACCCAGACAGGACTCGTGGTGCGCATGCGTAAAGGTGGTTGGTCGGCGCGGTTTACCCGCGGGACTGCCGCACGGGCTCTTCTGCGACGGGGTCGTCCGCCTCGTCGACGGGGGCCTCCTCCGACACGGCGACGACCGGGCGCGCGCCACGGCGTCCGTAGCGCCACCAGAAGTACAGGTAGCACAGCCCCACGAACGGAACCCCGAAGTACAGGGCGGCGACCTGGTTCGGGTCGAACGCGATGGCCACCAGCGAGATCGACAGCAGCACGAACGCCAGGATGGGCAGCACCGGGTACAGCGGGGTGCGGTACGGCAGCGTCGTGATGTCGCCGCCTTCGCGCACGAACCGGCGGCGGTGGAAGAACTGCGACGCCACGATCGACATCCACACGGCGACCACGGCGAAACCCGCGATCGACACCAGCACCAGGTACACCGTCTGCGGCGCGATCACGCTGGAGATCAGCGAGACAAGGCCGAGCGCCAGACTGACAGTGAGGGCGACGAGCGGGATTCCTCGGCGGGTGAGGCGCTGCAGCACCCGCGGCGCGTGCCCTTCCTCCGCGAGGGAGAACAGCATCCGCGCGCACGAGAACAGGCCGCTGTTGCCGGCGGAGAGCAACGCGGTGATGATGACGAAGTTCATGATGTCGGCGGCGTAGGGGATGCCGACGTACTCGAACACGTCCACGAACGGGCTGCTGGTCAGCCCGGCATCCTCATAGGGGAGAAGCGCGGCGATGACGGTGATCGACCCCACGAACAGGATCAGCAGGCGCAAGACCGTCGAGCGGATCGCCTTGGGGATGTTCTTGCCCGGGTCCTTGGTCTCACCCGCGGCGACGCCGATCAGCTCCGAACCGCTGAACGCGTAGAAGACGGCGAGGGCGGTGACGACGACGCCGGCGACGCCGCCCGGGAACAAACCCTCCGGCGTGACGAAGTTGCTGAACAGCGGGGCAGCGGGGTGTTCGGTCGACAAGGGCGTGAAGCCGAAGATCGCCATGCCGCCGAGCACGATGAGCGCGACGATGGCGACCACCTTGATCAGCGAGAACCAGAACTCGGTCTCACCGAAGACCCTCGCCGAGATCGCGTTGATGGTGAACAGCGCCAACGCGAAGATCAGGCACCAGACCCATACGTCCACGCCGGGGAACCAGCGCTGCATCAGGATGCCGGATGCCGTGAACTCCGAGCCCAGGGCGACGACCCAGCACAGCCAGTACAGCCACGCGGTGGTGAAGCCGGTGGCGGGGCCGATGGACCGTGCCGCGTAGATGTGGAAGGCGCCTGAGACGGGATAGGCCAGCGCCAGTTCGCCGAGGCAGGCCATCACCAGCCAGACCACGAACGCACCGATCAGGTAGGCGATGATCGCACCCAGCGGGCCGGCCTGGCTGATGGTGTAGCCCGAACTCAAGAAGAGTCCGGAGCCGATCACACCGCCGAGGGCGATCATGATCAGGTGTCGCGCGTCCATGGAGCGCTGCAGTCGTCGCAGTGGCACCTGGGTCGCGGTGGTGTGGGGGAGGGCGTTCGGAAGCGCACTCTGGTCGGGCAGCGGGCTCATGACTTCTCGCATTCGAGTCGGGAGTCGGTGTTGGAATGTCGCCGTGCTACATCATCACAACCATGTGTCTATGATGCACGACGCGCGTGTCGGGCAGATTACGGGGCGCGGGGGTCGGTGCACAAGGCATCAGCGGGAATTAGCGGCGTGCAAGGGCGATTCGGGCAGACCTTCTCCGCGGTGGTCAGTTCGGCATCCTGTGCGAGCGATCCGTCAGGCGCGGACTGACGCGACCGCTGGGGATGCTGAGTCGAACCTCTTCCCGATTCTTTCAAGGAGCTCGACGTGGACCGTCATGACATTGCGCTGATCGGCTTCGGCGGCGTCAACCGTGCGCTGGCGCAGATCATCCTCGACCGTGGCGACGAACTCGCCGCTGACCTCGGCTTCGCCCTGCGTGTCGTGGCGATCACAGACCTCCGTCTGGGATCGCTCATGCAGGCCGAGGGCATCGACCTGGCCGACGTGTTCGCCATGCGCGACGGTGAGACCTTCGCCGGCCGGCCGGGGGGAACGGCGGCGCCGCAGAACGATTACGTGATCCGCAACAGCACGGCCGACATCGTGGTCGAAGCCACCTTCACCAACCCCATCGACGGGGAGCCGGGGATCTCGCACGTGCGTGCTGCGCTGGAGAGCGGGAAGAGCGTCACCACGACGAACAAGGGCCCGGTCGCGCTGGCCGGGCGCGAGCTGAACCGCCTCGCGGCTGCGAACGGCGTCACGTTCCAGTACGAGGGCTCGGTGGTCAGCGGCACGCCGATCCTGCGGTTCGCGTCCGAGACGCTTCAGGGGCTGCGCATCAACGCGGTCGAGGGCATCCTCAACGGCACCAGCAACTACGTGCTCGGTCAGATGGAGTCGGGCATGACGCTGGACGGCGCGGTGGCGGAGGCTCAGTCGCTCGGTTACGCGGAAGCTGATCCGACGGCCGATATCGAAGGCTCCGACGTGCAGCTGAAGGTCGTGATCCTCGCCAACGAGCTCCTCGGTGCCGACATCACCACGGCCGATGTGACCCGGCGGGGGATCTCCGAGGTCTCGGCCGCCGACATCATCGACGCGGCTGCGCAGGGCAAGCGTTACAAGCTGATCGGCTCGGCGTTCCGCAGCGCCGCCGGAACGGTCACCGCCAAGGTCGAGCCGGTGGCGCTGCCGCTGACGCACCCGCTCGCCAGCGTCACCGGACCCACGAACGCGGTGTCGTTCGACACCGATCTGCTCGGCACCGTGACCGTCTCCGGCCCCGGTGCGGGGCGCATCGAGACCGCCTACGCCCTGCTGTCGGACATCATCGCGATCGACGCGCACCAGCGGGCTCGCGTCGAGGCCGGCCGGTGAGCATTGTGGAGGGCACGCAGGCCATCACCTCCGGGTGCCCCGACTTGATCGTCACGAGCCCTTTCGACGGAGAGGTGATCGGTGCCGTCCCGCAGAACGGGCCGGCCCAGCTCGAGCAGATTCTGCAGCGTGCTCGTACCGGATTCCAGCTGTCGCGGTCGTTGTCGCGGTTCTCGCGGCACGAGATTCTCCAGCGAGCGTCTGCGCTGCTGTGCGAGCGAGCCGAGACCGCCGCCGACCTGATCGTGCGTGAGGCGGGAAAGACCGTCCGGCAGGCGCGGAAGGAGGTGTCTCGTGCGGTCATGACGCTCTCCCTGTCGGCCGACGCGGCCCGCTCCGATGCCGGAGAGGTCGTCCCTTTCGATGCGTTCCAGGGGTCCGAGAATCGCCGCGGGTGGTTCACCCGCGAGCCGCTCGGCATCATCGTCGCCATCACCCCCTACAACGACGCGTTGAACCTCGTCGCGCACAAGCTGGGGCCGGCCATCGCCGGCGGCAACGCCGTCGTGCTCAAGCCGTCGCAGCTGACCCCGCTGACCGCGCGGTTCCTCGTCGATCTGCTCATCGACGCGGGCCTGCCCGATGAGATCATCACCGTGGTGCACGGCGACCGTGAACTGGCGCAGGCGCTCACCTCGGCCCGCGAGGTGCGCATGGTCTCTTTCACCGGAGGGTTCGCGACAGGGGAGGCGATCGCCCGCAACGCCGGTCTGAAGAAGCTCGCGATGGAACTGGGCGGCAACGCTCCGGTCATCGTGTTCTCGGACGCCGACATTCCCGCCGCGGTCGAGGCATGTGTGTCGGGAGCGTTCTGGGCTGCCGGGCAGAACTGCGTGGGCGCGCAGCGCATCCTGGTGCAGAGCGAGGTGTATGAGGAGTTCCGCGACCGCTTCGCGGCGCAGACCATCGCTCTGAAGGCCGGCGACCCGCGAGATGACACCACCGATGTCGGCCCGATGATCTCCACCGCGTCCGCCGAGGCCGCTGAGCGGATCGTGGAGGATGCCGTCACGGCGGGCGCGCGCGTGCTCGCGGGCCACCGCCGGGAGGGGGGCGTGTACTGGCCCACCGTGGTCGAGGGAGTGCCGTTCTCGTGCGAGCTGTGGGCCGACGAGGCGTTCGCGCCGGTGGTCGTGCTGTCGCCGTTCGAGACCGAGGAGCAGGCGATCGCGCAGGCGAACGATGTCGACTACGCGCTGCACGCTGCCACCTTCACCCGCGACATCGCACGTGCGCTTCGCGTGTCGGAGCAGCTCGACGCCGGCGGCGTGATGATCAACGACTCCTCCGACTACCGCGTGGACAGCATGCCGTTCGGGGGCTCGAAGTACGGCAGCATGGGCCGCGAAGGCGTGCGATTCGCGTACGAGGAGATGACCCAGCCCAAGGTCGTCTGCATCAACACATGAACCGCCCCGAGACCCGACTCGAGCGCGATTCGCTCGGCGAGCTGGCGGTGCCTGCCGCCGCGTACTGGGGCATCCACACGGCCCGGGCCCTCGAGAACTTCACGATCAGCAGCACGCCGATCTCACAGCATCCCGATCTCATCGACGCGCTCGTCACGGTGAAGGATGCTGCTGCCGCCGCCAACCACGAGCTCGGGCTGCTGCCGGCAGGCGTGGCGGACGCCATCGCCGTCGCCTGCCGGAGGGTGCGCGACGGCGAGCTGCACGACCAGTTCTGTGTCGACGTGCTGCAAGGCGGCGCGGGCACCAGCACGAACATGAACGCCAATGAGGTGATCGCCAACGCCGCCCTGGAGCACCTGGGGCTGCCGCGCGGCCGCTACGACCTGGTTCACCCCATCGACGACGTGAACCGGAGCCAATCGACCAACGACGTCTACCCGACTGCGGTCAAGATCGCCGTGGCGAAAGGCCTGCTGCGGCTCATGCCGGCGCTGGAGGAGCTCGCTGCGGCGTTCGAGGAGCGAAGCGTCGCGTTCGGCTCGATCGTCAAGATCGGCCGTACCCAGCTGCAGGATGCCGTGCCGATGACGCTCGGCGACGAGTTCGCCGCGTTCGCCGTCGCCATCCGCGAAGACGTGGTGCGCATCGCCGACACGGTGCCGCTGCTGCTGGAGTGCAGCCTGGGCGGGACCGCCGTGGGAACCGGAGTGACCGCTCCGGCCGGCTATCGCGAGATCGCTCTGGAACGGCTCCGTGAGCGTTCCGGACTCCCGATGACCCCGGCGGCGCACCTGTTCGAGGCGAGCTGGGACGCCAGTGCCTTCCTGCAGTCGTCCGCGGTGCTCCGCCGCAGCGCGATCAAGCTGTCGAAGATCAGCAACGACCTACGGCTGCTCGCCAGCGGTCCGCAGGCGGGGCTGGGTGAGATCCGCCTGCCGGCGCGGCAAGCCGGGTCGTCGATCATGCCGGGCAAGGTGAACCCGGTGATCCCCGAGGTCATGAACCAGATCGCTTTCGCGATCATGGGCGCCGACGTGACGATCGGCGTCGCCGCCGAAAGCGGCCAGCTGCAGCTGAACGCCTTCGAGCCGATCATGGCGCACTCGCTCCTGCAGTCGCTGAGCTGGGTGACCAACGGCGTCTCGGCGCTGCGCCGATTCTGCGTGGAGGGCATCGAAGCCAACGACACCGTGCTCGAGCGCTACGTCGCTTCGTCCGTCGGCATGGTGACGGCCCTGGTGCCGTCCATCGGCTACGAGGCGGCCGCCCACGCGGCTCAGTACGCGCTTCGCACCGGCATCCCGATCGCCGACGCGGTGGCGCAGCACACGGAGCTCTCTCGAGAAGCTGCGGCAGCGCTCCTCGCGCACTGAGGCGCTGCCGCCCGGCAACCGGGCGGCAGCGTCACCGGCGATCGATCGCGCGCGACAGCGACACCGCGGTCACGGTGTCGGCCACGCCGGGAAGGGCCGCGATCTGCTCCCAGATGTGACCCACGCGATCCATCGAGTCGGCTTCCAACGTCACGAACAGGTCGTACGCTCCCGACAGCACGTCGCAGCGAGTGACCTCCGGGATGCCCCGCAATGCGGCGATCACCCGATCGTCCCGCATCCTGTCGACGCGATAGACCATGACCATCGCGGTCACGCGTGGCCGCGACGCGGTTCCCCTGATGACGCTGTAGCCGGCGATGACGCCGTCGCGCTCCATGCGCTCGATGCGCTGCCGCACCGCATTGCGCGACAGATGCACCTTGCCGGCCAGAGCGACCATCGGCATCCTCGCGTCCGCAGTCAAGGCTGCGAGCAGCTGCTGGTCGATGTCGTCCAGATGCGATGCGGCCATCATGCCTCCGTGCGTGATTGGCAATTGCAAGTGTCAATGTCACACAGTACCGTAGATCGGGATGCTGTCACAGATGGCTCCCCTTGATGGCACGTCTCTTCGCGGGAGAGTAAGGAACGAAATGTCGCAACGGCCGGACCGCCGACGGGCTGAGACCCTGTCAGACCTCACCCTCGCCGTGCACGGCGGCAATCGCCTCGACTCCACGAAGGCGCTGCGCACGCCGTTGGTGATGGCGAACTCCTACGAGCTGCCCGACGATCCGAGCGACATCAGCTGGTCCGCCTCCGCGCCAGGGCTGTACACCCGGAACACCGGCGTCAACCAGGCCGGCCTCCAAGACAAGCTCGCCGCTCTCGACGGCGGCGAAGACGCCGTGGCGCTCGCCTCCGGCGTCGCCGCCCTGCACGCCGTCTTCTTCACGCACGTCCGCGTCGGCGATCACGTCATCGTCAGCGACGTCACGTACGAGGCGACCTGGAGACTGTGGACCGAACTCCTGCCGAATCGATACGGCATCGAGGCGACGTTCGTCGACGTCGGCGACCTGGACGCACTGCGCACCGCCTTCCGCCCCAACACCCGACTCGTCTGCATCGAGGCGATCGCGAACCCCACCACCAAGGTGGCGGACGTCGGTGCGATCGCAGAGATCACGCATGGCGCCGGCGCGATCCTCATGGTGGACTCCACGTTCACTCCACCGCCCTTCTACCGCCCGCTCGCCGACGGCGCCGATCTCGTCGTGCATTCCCTGACGAAGTACATCAACGGTCACGGCGACGCCATGGGCGGCGCCGTCATCGGCTCGCGCGAACTCATCGAGCCGATCAAGGCCGACGCCATGGTCGATGTCGGGGGAGTGATCTCGCCTTTCAACGCCTGGCAGATTCACCGCGGTTCGGTGACCCTCCCGTTGCGCCTCCGGCAGCACCTGGCATCCGCGCTCGCCGTCGCGGAGTTCCTGGAGTGCGATCCGCGAGTGGAGTACGTCTACTACCCCGGCCTGCCGTCGCACCCCGAACACGACCTGGCGACGCGGCAATTCGGCGGTCGCGGGTACGGCGGGATGATCGCCTTCGCCGTGGCCGGCGATCCCGACACGCAGAATCGGTTCGTCGCCAACCTCCGGCTCATCACGTCGGGCTTCTCTCTCGGGCACGACGACTCACTGATCGTGCACACCGGAACCGAGGGCGGTCGCGTTGCCGCCTACCCGCTGCCCTTCCGCACGTTCGGTCATCTGCGTCTCTCGGTCGGCATCGAGGAGACCTCCGACCTGCTCGCAGATCTCGAGGCGGCCCTCGACGCGACGTTTCCGTCGTCGGGGTGCCTCGTCGAGCCTCGTGCCACAGACTCTGCCCTGACCCGATCGGGGAGGATGAGCAGGTGACGAACCCGACGGCACCTCGCGTGATCGTGCTCGACGGCGGACTCTCCAATGCGCTCGCCGAACGGGGTCATGATCTCACCGACGAGCTCTGGACTGCCCGACTGCTGCGCGACGCTCCGGGCGAGGTGGCCGCCGTACACCGCGCGTACTTCGACGCAGGCGCGCAGGTCGCCACGACCGCCAGCTATCAGGCGAGCGTCGCCGGGTTCGAGCGCGAGGGGATGACGAGCACCGAAGCGGAGGGCCTCATCACGCGGAGCGTGATGATCGCCCGCGAGGTGCGCGACGACGTCGCCGAGTCGACCGATGACGACGTCGTCCGTCTGGTGGCGGCATCCGTGGGTCCCTACGGTGCCGTGCTCGCCGACGGATCCGAGTACCGCGGCCGGTACGGGTTGAGCCGCGCAGCGCTTCGCGACTTCCACGCCCCGCGAATGGAACTGCTCGCGAGCGCGGGGCCTGACATGCTCGCCTTCGAGACGATCCCGGACCTCGACGAGGTCTCGGTGCTCCTGGAGCTCGCTGACGAGTTCGCGATCCCCGCCTGGTTGTCGTGCACGGTCTCCGGTGATCGACTTCGCGACGGCCGGCCGGCAGCCGAAGCCTTCGCCCTCGCCGCCGGCCATGATTGCATCGTGGCAGTCGGGGTGAACTGCTGCGCACCCGACGATGTGCTGCCGGCGGTGCGGGCGGCGACCGCCGCGAGCGGCAAACCCGCCATCGCCTACCCCAACTCGGGCGAGACATGGGACGGCGCAGCACGCCGATGGATCGGCGACCCGGAATTCGACCTCGCACTCACGACGGCGTGGGCCGAGGCGGGCGCACACGTCATCGGTGGATGCTGTCGCATCGGGCCGTCGACCATCGCCGCGATGGTGCGCGCACTGGGCTGACGATCCAGGGACGCGCACTCTGTCCATCGTGCGATCACGAGGTCCGACTGGGTCGGGTGAGGTGCGGTCGCTCCGCACTTGACCCATCGACTAACTCGCGTTAGTCTCGTCCCGCACGGAACTAACTCGGGTTAGTTCCCCTCTTGAGAGCAGATTCACATTCATGTCAAAGATGACTCGACGGCCAGTCACCATGAAGGACGTCGCTCTGCACGCCGGGGTATCGCGTACTGCTGTGTCGCTGGTCCTGAATGGTCGGCACTCGGTGTCATTGGCGGACGAGACGAGGGACCGGGTACTCGCGGCCGCTGCCGAACTCGGATATCGGCCGAACGCGGGGGCTCGCGCCCTCGCGCAGCAGCGCAGCGACTGGTACGGGCTGGTCACCGAGATCGTTACGGCGCCGTTCGCGGTCGACATCATCAAGGGCGCCCAGGATCGGGCGTTCGCCGACGAGAAGTACCTGCTCATCGCGTCCACGGAGTCGGATCGGGATGCCGAGACCGCCGCGATCGAGCGGCTCCTGGAGCAGCGCGTGGAAGGGCTGCTCTACGCGGCGACGTGGCACCGGGCGGTCGAGCTCCCGGAGATCGCACGCGAAGTGCCCACCGTTCTCGTCAACTGCTACGACGCGGAAGGACGATACCCCGCGATCGTCCCCGATGAGCGCGTCGGCGGTCGCCGCGCGACCGAGCGCCTCCTCGCAGCCGGACACCGGCGCATCGGGTTCGTGAACCTCGACCCCGATATCCCGGCAGCCGTCGGCCGTCGTGTCGGCTACCACGAAGTGCTCAGTGAGGCGGGGATCGCGCTCGACGAGAGCCTGGAGATCTCCGGACATGCGACCGCCGACGGCGGGTATGTCGCGGCATCCGCCCTGCTCGACCTCGCCGACCCGCCTACCGCGATCTTCTGCGCCAATGACCGGATGGCCATGGGCGCATACGACGCGATCAAGGAACGTGGTCTGCGCATTCCCCAAGACGTTGCCGTCATCGGGTTCGACAATCAGGAGCTCATCGCGGCGTACCTGAGGCCGGGCCTGACGACGGTCGCACTGCCCTTCGGACAGATGGGCGCCCAAGGCGTGGATCTCCTCGCCGCCATGATCGCGGGTCAGTCGACCGGCACGGGAACCGTGACGGTCGACTGCCCGCTCCTAGAACGCGCGTCGGTGTGACTGGACATCCCGTCCGACGCGCAGCCCCTTCGGCTTCAACGAAGAAGAAAGGAACACCCTCATCATGACAGTTCACCGCAAAGCGGTGCTGATCGCCGCCGCAATGGCGGCCACAGCAGCACTCGCACTCTCCGGCTGCAGCGCCGGCGGAGGCGAGTCCGCGGACTCGCTCGACGGCTCCCAGCTGCTGACCATCCCCCGTGAAGACATGGGGACGTTCGACCGCAACTTCAATCCGTTCGCGAACCCCGACTTCCCGATGACGCAGCAGGCGATCTTCGAGTCGATGCTCGTCTACAACCCGGCGGACGGTTCGACGACGCCGTGGCTGGCGACCGAGTGGGAAGTCGCGCCCGACAGCACCGGCATCACCTACCACCTGCGTGACGGCGTGAAGTGGTCCGACGGCGAGCCGTTCGTCGCCGACGACGTCGTGGTGTCGTTCGACCTGCAGCGCGAGGTGCGCGGCGGATTCGACTACATCGAGTCCGTGACCGCGGTGGACCCGCACACCGTGCAGTTCGACTTCAATCAGCCGTTCTCTCCCGCGCTGCTGGACATCGGCCAGCAGGTCATCGCACCCGCCCACGTCTGGGCCGACGTCGACGACCCGACCAAGTTCGCCAACGAGGAGCCCGTCGGCACTGGACCCTACACCGAGGTGACCAGCTTCCAGGCGCAGTCGTTCGACCTGGGCAAGAACCCGAACTACTGGCAGCCCGAGAAGCAGAAGATCGAAGGCATCCGGATGCTCGCATTCTCCGGCAACGACGGCGCGAACCTCGCCGCCGCGAACGGAGACGTGGACTGGGCTCCGCAGTTCATCCCCAACATCGACGAGGCCTATGTCGCGAAAGACCCCGACAACCGGTTCTTCTGGTTTCCGCCGACCGGATCGATGATCAACTGGCAGTTCAACACCACCAAGGCGCCGTTCGACGACGCGGACGTCCGCAAGGCGCTGTCCATGGCGGTCGACCGCGAGCAGGTCACCGAGATCGGCATGCAGGGATACACGCGCCCCGCTGACTGCACCGGCCTGACCGGCTCGTACGACTCGTGGCGCGACGAGGCCGTCGTCGAGTCGTGCACGTGGACCGCCCGTGACCTTGAGGGCGCCGGCGAACTGCTGGACGAGGCAGGCATCACCCTCGGCGAAGACGGCAAGCGCGTCCTCCCCGATGGCACACCGTTCGCGTTCGACTTCTCGGTGGGCTCGACCTCGAGCGACTGGGTGTCGGTCGGCAACGTCATCGCGCAGAACCTCGCGGAACTCGGCGTGACCGTCACCGTCGCAGCGAAGGACTGGGGCGACGTCGTCGCCGGCTACGAGAACGGCACGTTCGACTCCGGCATCGTGTGGAGCGCGAACGCCCCCACGCCGTACCAGTTCTACCGCGGTGCGATGTCGACCGAGACGGTCAAGCCGGTGGGCGAGCAGACGTTCGACAACTACCACCGCTACGGCAACCCGGAGGCCGACGCGCTGCTCGCGCAGTTCGCGGCGGCATCCGACGAGGCCGCGCAGCACGAGATCATGAGCCGGCTGCAGGCGCTGTTCGCCGACACCGCACCGGTCGCGCCGCTCTTCCCCGGCCCCGAGTGGGGGGCGGCGAGCAACGCACGGTTCACCGGGTGGCCGACCGAAGACGACCCCTACGCGACGCTCTCGACGCGCGCTCGGACGACGGTCCTGGTCCTCACCAGCCTCGAACCGGTCGTCGCGGACTGACACATCGCGTCGTCCTGCTGCGCCGCCGCCGCCGCGCGGCGCAGCAGGACGACCGTGGAGACACATCATGGGCTACATGCTGCGGCGCTTCGGGTTCTATCTCGTCGCGTTCTGGGTGTCGATCACCCTCAACTTCTTCCTTCCCCGCTTCATGCCGGGCGACCCCGTGTCGCGCATGGTCGCGCGGCTGCAGGGCCAGATCCGCCCCGACCAGATCGAAGCGCTGAGAGAGTCGTTCGGACTCAGCGACGCGCCGCTCTGGGAGCAGTATCTGCGCTACCTCGGCCAGATCTTCACCGGCAACCTGGGCTTCTCGATCTCGCGATTCCCGACGCCCGTCATCGACGTCATCTCCAGCGTCATCGGCTGGACATTCCTGCTCGGCTTCGTGTCGCTGATCATCGCCGTCGTCATCGGCAACGTGCTCGGGATCCTCGCCGCGTGGCGCCGCGGCGGCGTCCTCGACTCCTTCGTCCCGCCTCTGCTCATCTTCATCGGCTCGTTCCCCTACTTCTGGCTGGCGATGGGGCTGCTGTACCTCTTCGGTGTCACGCTCGGATGGTTCCCGCTGCGCCACGCGTACGAGGTGGGTACTGCGCCCGAGTTCTCGCTCGCCTTCGTCGGCGATGTCGCGTACCACCTGATCCTCCCCGCCACCTCGATCGTGCTCGTCTCGGTCGGCGGCTGGATGCTCGGCATGCGCAACACGATGATCGCCACCAACGCCGAGGACTACATCGTGATGGCCGAAGCCAAGGGTCTGCGGGCGAACCGCGTGATGATGCAGTACGCAGCCCGCAACGCCCTCCTCCCGTCGGTCACCGCATTCGGCATGTCCCTGGGGTTCGTCGTCGGCGGCGCGCTGCTCACGGAGGTCGTCTTCGCCTACCCGGGCATCGGCTACACCCTGCTCGCCGCGGTGCAGAACCTCGACTACCCGCTCATGCAGGGACTCTTCCTCACGATCACCACGGCCGTGCTGATCGCCAACTTCCTCGTCGACATCGTGTACGTGCGCCTCGATCCGCGCGTGCGCGTGAGCTGAACGGAGGGTTCGTGATGTCACTCGCGCAAGATCCCCGCGCCATGGCCGAGCTGGAGCTCGGCACCCCGCCCGGCCCGGACGGACAGGTCACCGCAGCACCGCCCCCGCGGCGCCGACGCGGCGGAGGCGGACTCCTGCGAGGCCTCCTCGGAAATGCCAAGGCCACCTCGGGTCTGGTCATCCTCATCCTCTTCGTCCTGATGGCCGTGTTCGCGCCGATCCTCGCCCCCGGCGATCCCACGCTCATCCAAGGCATCGGCTCGCAGCCTCCGTCGGCCGCGCACTGGCTGGGAACGACGGCCAAAGGGCAGGACGTGCTGGCGCTGAACGTATGGGGTTCGCGTTCGTCGCTGTTCGTCGGCTTCACGGTCGGCATCCTCGCGACGTTCGTCGGCCTCCTCGTCGGCCTCGCCTCGGCCTACCTCGGACGCACCCTCGACAACGTGCTGTCGCTCGTCACGAACGTGTTCCTCCTCCTTCCTGGACTTCCGCTGCTGGTGATCCTCGCCGCGTTCCTGCCGCAGGGCCTCGGCACCGTCATCCTGGTGCTCGTCATCACCGGCTGGGCGGGGTCGGCGCGTGTGCTGCGTTCGCAGGCCATGTCGATCCGCGGCAAGGACTTCGTCGCCGCCTCGCAGGTCACCGGTGAGGGGGGACTGCGCATCATGTTCCGCGAGATGCTGCCGAACATGGCCTCGATCGTGATGAGCACCTTCCTCGCCTGCGTGATCTTCGGCATCGGCGCTCAGGCCGGCCTGGAGTTCCTGGGCCTGGGCGACATCAGCACCGTCAGCTGGGGCACGAATCTCTATTGGGCGAGCAATGACGGCGCCCTGCTGACCGGGGCGTGGTGGGTCTTCGTCCCTCCCGGCGTGTGCATCGCCCTCGTCGCCTTCGCGCTCGCGCTCGTCAACTACGGCGTCGATGAGACGACCAACCCCCGCCTGCGGCGGCCGCGCCGTCGCACCACGCCCGACGCGCCCACGCGTGTCGCCCCCCGCACCGCGAAGGAGGCGGCGCGATGACTGCTCCGCTGCTCGAGATCCAGGACCTCTCCGTCGAGTACGTCACCGAGGCCCGCACCGTGCGCGCCGTCGATCGCGTGTCGTTCTCGATCGCGGAGCGGGAGGTGTTCGGCCTCGCGGGGGAGTCCGGTTGCGGCAAGTCGACGATCGCGAACGCCATCCTGCGGCTGCTGCGAGACCCCGCCGTCATCTCCGGCGGGTCGATCCGCTTCGCCGGCACCGACGTGCTGGCGCTGAACGCCGAGCAGCTCCGCGAGTTCCGCTGGCGCCAGGTGGCCATGGTCTTCCAGAGCGCCATGAACTCGCTGAACCCGGTGATGACCGTCGGCGACCAGATCGTCGACATCTTCACCACCCACGAGGGCGTATCGAAGAAGACCGCGATCGCGCGCGCCGGGGAGCTGCTCGATCTCGTGGGCATCCCGCGAGACCGACTGCGCTCGTACCCGCACCAGCTCTCGGGCGGGATGCGGCAACGTGTCGTCATCGCCATGGCAACGGCGCTCCGCCCGCCACTGCTCATCATGGACGAACCCACCACCGCGCTCGACGTCGTGGTGCAGCAGGAGATCATGGCGCAGATCAAAGACCTGCAGCGTGAGCTCGGCTTCGCCATCCTGTTCATCACCCACGACATGTCCCTGATGGTCGAGCTGTCCGACCGGATGGCGGTGATGTACGCGGGACGGTTCGTCGAGACCGCACGGTCCGAGGAGATCTTCGACACTCCGCAGCACCCCTACACCCGCGCCCTCATGAACGCCTTTCCGCCCATGTCCGGTCCTCGCAACCGTCTGCAGGGCCTCGGCGAAGGTGTGAGGTTCCGCGACATCCCCGATCTCGAACCGATCACGCCCACCCACTGGGTGGCGCCCAGCGACGACGACTCCCTGATCACGGAGACCATCTCATGACCGCACCCGAGACTCCCGTGCTCTCGACACGAGGGCTGCAGAAGACATTCACCATCGGCGGCGCATTCTCCCGCAAGCGGGTCCGCGCCCTCGGCGGCGTCGACCTCGACATCGCCCACGGTGAGGTCGTCGCGCTCGTCGGCGAGTCCGGCAGCGGAAAGTCCACACTCGCGCGCTGCATCGCCCGCCTCGAGCAGCCGTCGGCCGGCACCTTCCTCTTCGAGGGCGAAGACGTCCTCGCCACCTCCAAGCGGCGCGCGACCCGCGAGTACCGCTCAGCGGTGCAGATGATCTTCCAGGACCCCTTCGGGTCGCTGAATCCCGTCCACCGGATCGGTCACTTCCTCGAGCGTCCGCTGCGCATCCACGGTGCCGCATCGGGCCGTGCCGCGCTGGAACGCGCCAAGCGGCGGCTCATGGAGAAGGTCGGTCTTCCGGACGAGATGCTGGACCGCTACCCGCACGAACTCTCCGGCGGCCAGCGGCAGCGCATCGCGATCGCCCGCGCCCTCGCGGTGAACCCGCGGCTGATCCTCGCGGACGAACCCACGTCGATGCTCGATGTCTCGGTGCGGATCGGCGTGCTCAACCTCATGCGCACGCTCTGCGAGGAGCAGGGCATCTCGATGCTCTACATCACGCACGACCTCGCGTCGGCGCGGTATCTCGCCGATCGCATCGTCGTGATGTTCGCCGGCGAGTTCGTCGAGGGCGGAGACGCGATGGAACTCCTGGCGAACCCGCAACACCCGTACACGAGACTCCTGATCTCGGCAGTACCCGACCCCAAGCGCACGGAGCCGTTCGACCCCGTCCAGCGAGCTCGCCTCCGTCGCGAGGTGCTGACGCCGACCGAGTGCGCGCTGGCCCACACCGCCGCCGAGCCGTGCTCCGACGCGAAGCCGGTCTTCCATCGCGTCGGTGAGCAGCCCGAGCACTGGGTGCGGTGCGGGCTCTACGCCCCGCCCTCTGACGCCCCCGGGACCGCCCTGGAACTGCCCGACGACCTCGAAGAAAGCCCTGCCGCATGACCGCGACATCCACTTCCACGCTCGTCCCGGCAGAGCTGATCGCGCGCGCCGCCGACGATCCTCATCGTCCGGCCTACCATTTCACTGCCCCGGCTGGATGGTTGAACGATCCCAACGGCCTGACCCAGCGAAACGGCGAGTACCACCTCTTCTACCAGTTCAACCCGTACGCCCCGCTGCACCACCGCATCCACTGGGGTCACGCGGTCAGCACCGACCTGGTGCACTGGCGCGATCTGCCGATCGCGCTGACCCCGAGCGACGGACCCGACGTCGACGGATGCTGGTCCGGCGTGCTGGTGTACGACGGCGACACCCCGACGATCGTGTATTCCGGCCGCCACGGTGACCGGGAGCTGCCGTGCGTGGCGATCGGCACCCCCGACCTCGTCGAGTGGACGAAGGTCGCCGAGAACCCCGTGATCTCAACAACACCCGCCGGCATCGACGTCACGGCATTTCGCGACCACTGCGTATGGCGCGAAGGCGAGACATGGCGGCAACTGATCGGCTCAGGCATCCGGAGCCGGGGAGGAACGGCGTTCCTGTACGAATCCACCGACCTGCGCGAGTGGACCTACATCGGGCCGCTGCTGGTCGGCGACAGCACGGTAGGCGATGCGGGCGCTCCCGACTGGACCGGCACCATGTGGGAGTGCGTGGACCTGTTCCGGATCGGCGAGGAGAATGCCGCCCACCGCGACATCCTCGTGTTCTCCGCATGGGACGAGGGTGTCACCCACCACCCGCTGTACTGGTCCGGTCGGTACGAGGGCGACCGGTTCACGCCCGCCGCGCTGCATCGGCTCGATCTGGGCGGACGCTACTTCTATGCCCCGCAGTCGATGCGGGGCGAGTCGGGAAGGCGCCTCCTCTTCGGCTGGCTGCAAGAGGGACGACCCGACAAGGCCGCCGTTGAGGCAGGGTGGTCGGGCATCATGTCGCTGCCGCGCGTGGTGACGGCCGCGCCGGACGGTTCCCTCCACCAGGCACCGGCCCCCGAAGTCGACGCGCTCCGTGACGAACAGGTGGCGTCCGTCTCGTCGGTGCTGGGTGCCGAGCCGGTGGAGGTCGTCCGTGGGGATGAGCTCGACCTCGAGCTGCGACTCACGATCCCCGACGACCGGGCGGTCACGATCGCCCTGCGCGCCACCGACGACGACGCCGAGCGCACGGTCCTGCACCTGCAGCGTCGCGGCGACCAGGCCGAGCTGAGCCTCGACCGCTCGCGGTCGAGCCTGGACCCCGAAGTCGACGCCGGCCCGCGTGCGGGTACGGTGCCGGTGGATGCCGACGGCGGTCTGGACCTTCGAATCCTCGTCGACCACTCCGCGCTCGAGGTGTTCGCGGGCGGAGTCCCGCTGACGGCGCGCGTGTACCCGACCCGCCCGGACGCCCTCGGGATCCGGCTGTCCGGGGACGACGTCCCGGTGCAACTGCGCGCCTGGTCCATGCGAACGGTCGCCAGGAACGCGGCGGCCACCCCATGAGCATCGCCCCTGGGCCGCCCACGAGGCGGACCACGCGCCGAGTTTCAACTCAGTGTGCCCGATAGCTGGAACAACGACCCCCAGCGGCCCGTCTTCGTCGACGGCGAGTATCACTGCTGCTTCCTCCGTGGGGGCAATGCGCTCGTGATCGGCGAGGCGCTCGTCGACGCGACTGCGATGCGACGGTTGGACGCGACGGCGGGAGTCGAACCCGCAACGCACCCGGGTATGAGCCGGTGCCCGGGACCGCCCGGATCGCCGCGATGAACCCCACGGTAATCGCCGTGGGCACGGATCGCTCGTCGGTGTCAGAGCGTGTCCGGCGATGACGAGATGTGACACCACTCCACAACTGACAAGAATCCGGCCCCGCCTGCATCCGAACTCCTCCTCCTGCCGGAACAACTCTTCATACACGCGGCGACCGGCCGCTCAAAGAAGGAGGAAGACCGTGCGAAAGAAGGTTCTCGCGGCGATCGCCGTCGGCATTGCCGCCGCGCTCAGCGTGGGCGTCCCCGCGAACGCATCCACCGCAAGCAACGCCGTGCTCTCTGTCCTGCACGGCATCCCCGACACGCCCGTCGACGTCTACGTCAACGGTGCGCTCACCCTCGACGACTTCCAGCCGGGTGACCTGGCGGGTCCGCTGGATCTGCCCGCCGGCGCCTACGAGGTCGCGCTCACGGCACCCGACGCCACCGACGCCGGCTCGCCCGTGCTCGGCCCCGTCACGCTCACGCTCGAGGCCGGCAAGAACTACACGGCGGTCGCCCACCTCGGCGCATCCGGCTCGCCGACGGTGACTCCGTACGTCAACGACACGTCGCCCACGGCGGCGGGGGAGGGACGCCTCACCGTGCGCCACGTCGCGGCTGCGCCCGCCGTCGATGTGCTCGCCGGTGGATCGGCTGTCATCCAGGGGCTCGCGAACCCCGATGAGGCATCGCTGGACCTGCCCGCCGGAACGATCGAGGCTTCGGTGGCCGCGGCCGGCACCACCGATCCCGTGATCGGACCGGCGCCTGTCGAAGTTCAGGAGGGCGTGCTCACGATCGCCTACGCGTGGGGCAGCCTCGAGGACGAGAACCTCGAGCTCGCTGTGCAGACGATCACGGGCCTGCACTCGGCACCGGACGGTGTGAACTCCGGGACGGGCGGCCAGCTCGCACAGCGCGACATGTTCCAGCAGTGGATGTGGGCGATCGGCGGCCTCGCGGTCGCGGCGGCGGTGGCGGCGTCCGCTCTCGTCGTCGCGCGCAGCCGGGCGCAGCGCTGAAGGGTCACAACATGGCTAGGGCGATCGCAGGAGTCGGAGCATCTCTTGCGATCGTCCTCGCGCTGACGGCGTGCGGCTCGCCCCCAGGAGCCGCCCCGTCGGCGTCGGCACCCTCTGCGACGGCGACGGCGACGGCGACGGCCGACCCGACGCCCGCCGTCGAGGTGCCGGTCGCGGCGGCCACCCCGTCTCCGGCCCGGCGGCCCGTGCCGCCGGTGAGGGTGGTCGCCGCCTCGATCGACGTCGACGTGCCGGTGGTGCCGGTCGGCGTGGAGGCCGGAGGCTTCATGGAATTGCCGGCCGACCCCGCGATCGGCGGGTGGTACCGGTTCGGCGCCGACCCCGCGGCATCCGACGGCAATGTCGTGATCTCGGCCCACGTCGATTCTCCGGCGTACCCGATCGGCCCGTTCAGCCGGCTGCGCGACCTCCCCATCGGGGACGTCGTCGAGGTGACGGATGCTGCGGGCGACATGCGCAAGTACGCCGTCGAGAGCGTCACTTACTACCCGAAGGCCGAGCTGCCGGTCGACGACCTGTTCGCACGCTCGGGCGCACGCAGCCTGGTGCTGATCACGTGCGGCGGCGAATTCGACTCCCGCACGGGCCGTTACGCGGATAACGTGGTCGCAATCGCGACCCCGATCACGTGAGCCGGCGATGGCGCCGGACGAGACGAGGGGAACCAGCGTGGACGACGAGGAAGAGCGCGAGCTGTGCGGCCGTTTCGCCGCCGGTGACGAGCGCGCCCTCGAGCAGATCTACCGACGATGGTCGCCGATCGTGTTCACACTCGCGCTGCGGGTGCTCGGCGACAGGGGGGATGCCGAGGACGTGGCGCAGAAGACCTTCGTCTCGGCATGGACCTCGCGGGCCTCGTACGACCCGGCCAAGGGTCGGCTCTCGACGTGGCTCGTCACGATCACCCGGCGCCGCATCGCCGACACCCTCGATGCGCGCCGCCGCGTGCGTGAGCTGCAGGAGAAGCTGCAGCGCTTCGCCGTCACCGATGAGCCGCTGTCGTCCGAGATCGATCTCGGAGACCGGATGCTGCTCGCCGACGAGATCGACCGCCTCGAGCCCGATGCGCAGCGCGTGGTGCGGCTGGCGTTCTACGACGACCTCACCCACCAGCAGATCGCGACTCGCCTCGACATGCCGCTGGGTACCGTGAAGAGTCACATCCGCCGAAGTCTCACCCGCCTGCGTGACCGATTGGAGGTGTCTCATGTCACACCTTGACCCCGAGCGTCTTGCGCTGGTCGCGGTCGGCGAAACGCTGACGGATGCCGAGCAGGAGCACCTCGCGACGTGCGACGTCTGCTCGATCGAGCTGGCCGAACTCGAGCACACCGTGGCGGTCGGCCGGTCCACCGTGACCCTGGGCGAGCTCGAGACGCCGCCCGAGCGGGTGTGGGACCGCATCCTCGATGAGGTCCGGTCGCAGCAGTCGGCGGCATCCGATGCGGGCGTCGCCGCTCCTGCCGCCTCCGCGCCGCCTGCCGCCCCGCCGCCGGCGGCCTCTGCGCCCGCGGGCGCGCCATCCCTCGCAGACGAACAGCCGAAGCGCCGCGTACGGCGAGGCGGACGGATGCTGTTCGCCCTGGCGGCGAGCATCGCCGCCGTCCTGGCGATCGTGGGCGTATGGAGCTTCGTCAGGGCGCCGCAGTCGGTCGAGATCGCGTCGGCGACCCTGGCCGCGTTCCCCGATCACCCCGGCGCCGCCGGCACCGCGCAGGTGATCGAGCTCTCGGACGGGGAGCGCACGCTGACCGTGAACGTCGAGGACTTCGACGAGAGCGACGGGTTCCGCGAGGTCTGGCTGATCACCGCGGACGCCTCGGCACTGGTGAGTCTCGGCGAGCTCGACGGGAAGAAGGGGACGTTCGTGGTTCCGGCCGACGTCGATCTGCGCGAATACGTGCTCGTCGATGTCTCGCAGGAGCCCCTCGATGGAGATCCCACCCACTCCGGCGACTCGATCGTGCGCGGGCCGCTCGAGTTCAGCTGACCCGGTGCCCCTCGGCGGGGCGCCGGGGTGGGGTGCGCGCCGTGGGTGCGCGCGCGAATCCGGAGCGAAACTTCCGGCCGCTGCATCCGTAGCCGAGTCTTCGGGCGAATACCTCTACGGCACCCTTCGTTCGGACGGTGCCGGGAATCGCATCGAAGGAGATCGGAACCATGAAGAAGTCTCGCCTGGCCGTTGCGGCGGTCGCCGCCCTGGCTCTCGTGTTCACGTCCACGCCCGCGCAGGCTCACGGCGGCTCCGCCCCCGCCGGCACGATCGTGGATGTCGCCGTCGCCGCGTCCGGCGGTGGCGCCCCCGACGCCAACCCGTGGGACTACGACATCCTCGTTCAAGCGGTGCTGGCCACGGGCCTCAACGGCGCGCTCGCCGATACGAGCCAGACCTACACGGTGTTCGCGCCGAACGACCGCGCGTTCCTGCGCCTCGTGACCGACCTCACGGGCACGGCGCCGGCCAGCGAGGCTGACGCGCTGGCCGCCATCACGTCGACGTTCACCACCGAGCAGATCTCGAACATCCTGCTGTACCACGTCGTCGCGGGTGAGAAGCTCGGCCCGGTGAAGGTCCTGACGGCGCGGTCTCTCACCATGGCCAACGGCGGCGTCGTCAACCCCCGCGGAATCAACCTGCGCGATGAGACTCCTGCCCTCAGCGACCCGCGGCTGGTGTTCTGGGCGATCAACATCCCCGCGACCAACGGCGTGATCCACACGATCGATCGCGTTCTCGTTCCGGCCTCCTGACGGCGGACGGCGGGCCGTGGTGGACCTCGATCGACGCAGGGGAGGCCACCACGGTCGCGCCGCCGAGACCGGCTGCGACGCGGCATCCGTTCAATGTCCCTCGTGGCTGATGACGGGAAGCACGGTGCCGTCGACGTTCAGGAGTGCCGCGCCCTGGCAGGCGCCGAGCGCGGGCACCACCACGACGGTGACCAGCGCCGCCGCAGCGACCAAGCCCCACAGGCTCGACCGCGGGGACGGATGCCTCGTCCCTCGCACGATCCCGCAGGCGGCGGCGACGCCGAGCGCCAGCAGGAGGGCCACCGCGAGGATGCTCGCGCGCCCCGGCGCGGTCGCGAGCAGCGCAACGGCGACGCCCATGCCGACGAAGAGTCCGGAGACGGCCACTCGAGGGAGCGGGGTGCGGTCGAGCCAGAGGCCCGCTGCACCCCATCCGAGTGCCCCCAGTCCCACCCCGACCGAGAGTCCTCCGAGGACCCGGGACAGCGCGTCGGCCTGCACCGCCACGATCGCGGCCGCGCCGAGCGCGACCGCGACGAGCCCGAACCCCCACGCGGCGACCGGCACCCACGACGGCGCGCGGCTGACGCGCTCCGCCGTGGGTTCCCCCGTCGCCGCGATCATGCGGTCGCGACGCGCGATGTCCGCTCGGCGGCCAGGCCGACGCCGAGCAGCACGATGGCGCTCGCGAGGTGCAGGAAGTGGTCGGGCGCGTTGAGCGCGAGGATGTTCGCCGGCGTGCCGACGAGGAAGAAGCCCACGACACCCAGCAGCAGGTACGCGGCGCCGACCGTGACGTTCACGATCTTGGCGGGGCGCGCACCGGCGATACCGGCGATCAGCAGCGCCGCTCCGATGAGCAGGTGCGCGACGTTGTGCAGCGGGTTGACCTCGAAGATCCCCAGGAGCAGCCCACCCTCGGTCGCGATGAAGCTGATGGGACCGGTGACGAAGAACCCGAGAAGCCCGACGAGGAGGTAGACGGCGCCGAAGACCGTGGCGACGATGCGGTTCGGTGACGAGCCCATGAGAGACCTCTCTTTCCCGCGGCGATCTGCCGCGCTGTGAAAGGTCTTCGGGGCGGGTGCGGAATCGGATGGGATGCTGCGGCTGCATCCATGACCGCCCATCCGCCGGAATACATCCTCGAGGCTCGATGACGAGCCTCACGGGATCGGCAGGAGGGGATCGCGATGCGAGCACCGACGGAGGCATTCACTTACCGCTACACCCACTACGGGGACGCAGACGTGCTCAAGCGTCATCAGTACCCGATGCCGGCTCCGGGGCCGGGCGAGGTGCTGGTCGAGGTGATCTCGACGGCGATCAACCATATGGACGCCTTCCTGCGCAACGGCAAGGAGGACACCTGGCACGACGACCCGTGGCCGCGGTCGTCCGGCAGCGACTTCGCGGGGATCGTCCGTGGCTGCGGCCCGGGCGTGACCACGTACCGGGTCGGCGCCGACGTCGTCGGACACACCCGCACCGGCGCTCACGCGAGCCACATCGTCGTGCCTGCAGACCAGCTCGTGGCCAAGCACGGCGCGATCGAGTGGGAGGTCGCCGGTGGTCTGTTCCTCGCTGGGGCCACCGCCTTGGAGACCCTCGACGACCTTCGGATCGGCCCCTCGGACACCGTCGTCATCTCCGCAGCGGCGGGAGGTGTCGGCAGCATCGAGGCGCAGGTGGCGAAGTACCGCGGCGCCCGGGTGATCGGCACGTGCGGGGAGCGCAACTTCGACTACCTGCGGCAGCTGGGCATCACGCCTGTGAGGTACGGCGAGGGGATGGCGGAGCGGATCCGGCGTGCCGCGGGCGCACCGGTCACCGCGTACATCGACAACTTCGGCAAGGACGGGCGGGAGGTCGCGGAGGCCCTCGATGTTCCTCCCGAGCGCTATCGCTCGAGCGCCGACAGGCGCCAGATCGAGCTGCGGCTGCTCCGCGACGACGCCGAGTCCGTCTCGCATGCGACGCAGGTGCTGCAGCGCGTGGTGGACCTCGCCGGCGCAGGCGCGTTCCGCCTCCTCGTCTCGGGCCTGTACCCCATCGAGGACATCGTGGACGCCTTCGACGACCTGGCCAAGCTGCATGCGCGCGGGAAGATCGTGCTGGCCACCCGTCCGGTCACGCGGGCGCGCACACTGCGAGCCCGGGAGGTGTTCGAGCGGATGCCCTGACGCGGGCTCCTCATGGCGCCGACCGAGCGGGGGACTCAGACGATCTCAGGAC
This sequence comes from Microbacterium sp. PRC9, assembly GCF_031844125.1. Classification (NCBI taxonomy): domain Bacteria; kingdom Bacillati; phylum Actinomycetota; class Actinomycetes; order Micrococcales; family Microbacteriaceae; genus Microbacterium; species Microbacterium sp. PRC9. Next base: position 559,147 of record NZ_JAUZUR010000001.1, on the reverse strand, counting down.
CGCCTGAGTCCGCCCGCGCGAGGGGTGGGCTCAGCCCGCCATGACTCGGGCGTGAAGAGCCTGCACCGCGTAGCGCGCCGACCAGAATGCGCCGTGCTGCCAAGCGGAGATCTCCGACATCCAGTCACCCGCGAAGTACACGTTGCCGGCGCCGGTCTGGAGCTTCTTGAAGCCCGCGGAGCTCGTGTTGGGGAACGCCCACGCCCCCTCGATGTAGGGCACTCTGTGCCACGCGATCGAGAAGGACTGCTCGAGCTCGGTGCGGTACTTCTCCCCGTGGATCTTCACACCCTGCGCCACCGCACGGGCCTCGCGGTCGCGTGGGCTCAGCGTCGCGTAGGTGCGAGCGGCGTTGCCGGTGTTGTAGTAGCCGACGACGAGACCCTTCTTCTCGCCGTATCCGTACGACGGGTACCAGACGTGCTGCAGGTCCATGTCCGTCTCGGTGATCCCGCCGTAGATGCGGTGGTCGTTCTCCCACCACCGCGAGCGGTACTGCAGGCCGATCTTGCCCGCCGGCGACGCGGCCGAGAACTCGCCGAGCGCAGAGTCGATCTCGGATCCCCAGTTCGACTTCCACTTGCGCATGAGGTGCGCCGGCGCGCTCACGATCGCGAAGTCCGCGTCGATGACCCGCGCCGGGCCGTTCGGCGGCTGGTACGTCACAGACACCCCGGACGCCGTGTTCTCGATGCCGCTGACCGGGGACTGGAGGAGCACGTTCTGCTTGCCTATCGCCTTGACGAAGTAGTCGTAGATCGAGTCCATGCCTCCCTTCGGCTGGAACATCAGCATCGCCTGCTCCCAGTTGATCTCGAACGGGAAGTAGTTGCCCATCCTCGTGCCGAGAACCTCCGAGATCGTGCCAGGGCCGGGCAGGGGAGTCCCGTGCTCGTTCCAGGCCGAAGGGTAGACGGAGTAGCCGCGGTTGGAACCGCCTTTGTAGGTGCCGTCAGCCTGGAGAGAGCCCCAGCGGGTGAGGAAGTCACGCAGCCGCTCCTTGTCGGCCGCCGTGATCTTCTGGTCGAGTGCACCCTGATCGGTGGCATGCCGGAGGAGCTCGGAGGTGTAGCCGAACCAGTCGGCCTTGGCCGTGCGGTAGCGGGTCGGATTTCCCGGAGTCGAGCCGGAGTTCTCGTTGTAGAGGTAGGCGTCGGCGTTCGCGTTGGTGAAGACCTCGAAAGGCACGCCGAGCTCGCGGATGTAGTCCATGGTGACCATCCACTGCGCGATGCGTCCCGCGCCGGCATTCATGTAGATGCCGTTGTCCCAGTTCGCCGTCTGCGTATTGCCGTCGAGGTCGGTCTCTTTGTCGCCCGGCCGCAGGGTGAGGGTCCGCCCACCCGCACGGTGGCGCGCCTCGAGAACCGTGACCTTGTAGCCCGCCTTCTGGAGTTCGTACGCGGAGGCGAGGCCCGCAGGGCCGCCGCCCACGATGACGACCTTCTTCGAAGAGCGCCCCGTCAGGGAGAAATCGCTTCCGCTGGGCGGCGTCCACGCCATCTGGGCGGCCTGGGCCTCGGTCGGCGCGAGGCCGAGCGCTCCCATCGTCGCCAAGAGCACGCCGGCGCTGGAGCCTGCACCCACGGCGTGCAGAAAGCTGCGGCGGGAGACGCCGGCCGTTTTCAGAGTTTCCACGTATTGCCCTCTCGATCTCGCGCACCGCCCCGCGACGACAGCCGCCCTGCGAGGCATGATCAGCGCTTCATGTGCACCCGTGGGCAATATGTCACTCCGGTGAATCGCGGCCATTTCCTCGCGTTGCCGCGATGTAAACGCCGCTGGTTCCGGCATGTCACCACGCCGCTCGAATTTCTCACTTCGTGTCACCTTGGGGACTTTCCGATGACATCCACGGGAAACAAGTGAATGCGAGGCTTCAGCGCCATGACGCAGGCGCCGGCACGGCTGGTTCCTTGCCTGGAAACCCGAGGAGACGACCCCCATGAAGACCCGCACCAAGCTCGTACTCGCAGTGGCCATCACCGCGGGGATCGCCGTCCCCAGCACTGCGGTGGCCGCCGACGGGCTGTTCAGCCCGAAGCCGACGGAGGCCTTCACCTTCGTCACCGGTGAGACTCCGTCGATCGCCGACGGCGTGGCGATCGGCAAGAATGTCGCGTGGTACAAGTCCTCGGGTCTCGGGCCCTCCGCTCTCAACACCGCTCCCGGAGTGTCGGCCGAGGCCCGCTACATCCCTGCTGACGTGTTCCCTGGCGGTGTGCTGCCCGCGGGTGTCACGATCACCGAGGCGCAGTCGATCAACGTCCTGATGAGGATCGGCGAGAACCTGAAGAAGGCGGGCCTGTCGTATGAGGACGTGACCTCGATGCGCGTGTTCCTCCAGAACCCCGCCGGCGAGCAGGCGGCGGACTTCGCCGGCTGGAACCGCGGCTACCGTCAGTTCTTCGCGAACACGAACCTGTCCACCGGGCAGCCCCTGCAGGTTCAGCTGGGCACCGCGGCCGGTGCGCCGAAGGTCGTGAACCCTGCGCGTCCGTCCCGGTTCACGATCGAGGTCGAGAACCTGCCCGTGAACGGATGGCTGGTCGAAGTGGAGGTCGACGCCGTCTATTCCGAGTGAACGCACGGCGTGCATTCGCCGAAGGGCCGCCGAGCTCGGTCAGTTCTCCGGCAGGCGGCCCGCAATCGCGACTTCGCGGTCCGTCACTAGGACCGCGTGGATGCGGCGCTGCTCTGGCGCACGGTGATCGCGAGCTTTCCGCAGCTGAGCGAAGAGCTCGAACGCGTCGCCCGGCACGGTCGGTAAGGTCGCGGTCGCGGCGGCCAGGACGACCGCGTCGCCCACGGCACTCACGAGGTTGGGCGACTGGATCGTCGCCAGCAGAGCCGCTCACCGACGACCTCTCTGTGTAGCGTGAGAGCACTGCGGAGAGGGGGACCGGTGCCGTCGACGATCGCGTCGTTCCCCGTGCTGGGCATCGTCCTGGCCGTCGCCTCGGCCGCCGCGCTGGCGCTGGGCAACATGATGCAGGCGCGCGGGGTGCGCAGCGCCGCCACCGGATCCTTCGGCGCCAAGCAGTTCTTCGCCCTGCTGCGCAACGGCCCGTGGGTGATCGGTGCGCTGCTGATCGGGGGAGCGATCCTGCTCCAGCTGGCGAGCCTCACGTTCGCTCCGCTCATCGTGGTGCAGCCGGTCGGGGTCGTCGCACTCGTCTTCGCTTCGCTGCTCACAGCGCGTGCGACGCACACGAAGCCCTCCGGCACAGAGATGCGTGCCATCGCGACGAGCGTCATCGGGGTGGCGGGGTTCGTCACTGTCGCCGCACTGGTGAGCACCCAGCGCACGATCCACGACAGCCAGCTCATCGCCATCCTGCTCGCGCTCGCCGTCGTGCTCTGCGTCGCGATCATCATGGCCCTCGTTCAGCGCGGACGCCGCGGACCCGCCGTGCTGATCGTCATCGCCGCCGGCGTGTTCTCGGGCTTCGTCGCGACGCTGGGCAAGACGGTGATCCTGCGGGTGCAGACGGTCATCACCGAGCAGGATTACAGCTTCGACTCCTCGAACCTGCTGACCCTGGCGTGCCTGATCGGCATCGCGATCTCGGGCGGCCTCTCCATCTACCTGGTGCAGCGGGCCCACACCGTCAATTCCCCGGAAGTCGTCGTCGGCGGGCTCACCGTCATCGATCCCTTCGTGGCCGTCGTGCTCGGCATCACCATCCTCGGCGAGGCGACCGGAGCGCCGTTCTGGTCGCTGCTCGTGCTGGCGGCCGCCGGCGCGGTGGCGGTGTGGGGCGTGATCGATCTCGCCCGGGCGCAGCAGCGGAGCGCGAGCGACGCACCGCTCGGAGGCTGAGTCACGAACGGATGCTGCGGGCCGAGGTTGCTCGTCGTTCGGGGGCGTTTCGACTCGCTTCGCTCGCTCAACGACCGGGGGGCGTGGGGGCGTCAGTGCAACGCTCCTGCAGTCAGGGCGAAGCCGTTGGCGCGGAGCCGTTCGGCCAAGTGCTCACCCATCGCGACCATCGGGGTCAGAACGCCCGCGCGGTCGGGGAGGTCGTCGAGCGCGAGGCTCAGCGCGGACTCGGCGAGCATCACGCCGGTGCCGCCATAGCCGGGATCGTACGGCGCGGCGACCCGCGTGCGCACCGGCTGGCCCTCGACCGGGTACACGTCGACATCGAGGACGAAGCGACCGTGCTCGATCGCCTCAGCGCTGGGTCCGCTGCCTGGAGACGGCAGCACCCGGTCGACGACGGCGCGCGTCGGCGGAAACGCCAGCGCACCCACGAGACCCGCCGTCCCGAGAACGATCCCCATGGCGCGCGCGAGTCCGGCAGGGCCGCGCCCGGTCGCCACCACCTCCCGGTACTGCATCAGCTGGCCGTAGCTCCACCCCGTCAGGTAGTTGCTGCGCTGCACGATCTGCTGGTTGTACGAGCCCATGACGAACGGCGCCTGCCAGGTTCCGCGCACCTTGCCCCAGCCATTGCCGGCATGGCCGGGCAGACGCACCGACGGCCCGGGCGTGAGCGCGTAGGGGTTCGCGAGGAGGCGGCGGGTCGAGGCATCCGTCTTCGCCTCCTTCAGCTGCTGGCGGAGCGAGTCGATCGTGCCGCCGCTGATGCCGCCGCGCAGCGACCGCACCTTCAGGGTCGCCGCGACGATGGCCACACCGCCGGCGGCGGTGTGGGCGAGCCCGAGGCCGAGGTCGGACGGGATCGAGTCGAACCCGCACGAGTGCACGATCCTGGCGCCGGTGGTCTCGGCGACGGCGTGATTGCGCTCGATGCTCCGCGCGACGAAGATGCTCTCGCCCGACAGATCGGCGTACGACGTGCCCGCGCTCGCGCAGGCCGAGGCCACGCCGGCGCCGTAGCGCAGGTAGGGGCCGACGGTCGTGGCGATGACGGAAGTGGATGCTGCGACCCGGCCGACGGCGGCATCGTCCGAGGTGTCGACCTCGATGATCGGCCAGTCGACGCCGAGTTCGCGCGCGACCTCCTCGAGGCGTCGGATGGAGCGGCCGGCGAGGGCGATCCGCACGCTCTCGGGGGCGGATCGTGCCAGGTGCCGCGCGGTGTATCTGCCGACGAAACCCGAGGCGCCGAGCAGGACGATGTCGTGGTCGCGGTCATTCGTGCCCATGCTCGGAGCGTAGGCGCGGTGGAGTCGATGCGACACGGGGTTGCTCGTTGGCCCGAGGCGTTTCGGCTCGCAAGCTCGCTCAACGACCGAGGGTCGGGGTCGGGGAACCCGGGGTCGGTGGACTGGGCAGTGGCAGGCTGGGGGTATGCGAGAAGGAGATGCGATGAAGCAGCGCACGCTGGCAGGGCGGCAGGTTTCGGCGATCGGGCTCGGGGCGATGCCGCTGTCGATGAACAACGACAAGGTGTACCCCTCGTTCGACGACGCGGTCGCAACCGTGCACGCGGCACTGGACGCCGGCGTCACGCTCATCGACACCGCCGACATCTACGCGCCGGACGGCGAGGAGATGGGGCACAACGAGCGCATCGTCGCCGAGGCGCTGCGCACGTGGGACGGCGACGCGTCGGGCATCTTCGTCGCGACGAAGGGCGGGATCACGCTCGGTGAGGACGGCTCCAAGGGGCGCGACGGTTCGGAGGCGTACCTGCGGTCGGCGGCCGAGAAGTCGCTCGACATCCTCGGCGTCGATCAGATCGAGCTGTACCAGTACCACCGCCCTGACCGCTGGCTCGTCTACGGCGACATCATCGCCGGGTTGAAGGCCATGCAGGACGACGGCCTCATCCGCGCGGTCGGCATCTCGAACGCGAGCGTCGAAGAGATCCAGATCGCCATCGACGTGCTCGGCGAGGGCAACCTCGCGAGCGTGCAGAACGAGTTCTCGCCGAAGCATCCGGGAAGCATCGACGAGCTGCGCTTCTGCGAGAAGCACGGCATAGCGTTCCTGCCGTGGAGCCCGCTGGGCGGCACGGGCGGGGGAGCGCGCCGGGTCGGCGACCGGTTCTCGGCGTTCCGCGAGGTCGGCGAGGATCATGGCGTGAGCCCGCAGCAGACGGTGCTCGCGTGGGAACTGGCGCTGGGCTCGCACGTCATTCCGATCCCGGGAGCTCGGCGCGCAGCATCCATCACCGACTCGGCTCAGGCGGCGAACCTCGAGCTCAGCGCGGACGAGGTCACGCGGCTGTCGGAGTGGGTGGGGATCTTCGACGACTGACTCACCCGGATGAGTCGAACCGGGCGACCAGACGGAGGATCGTCGGCAGTCCGCGGGAGGTCGCCCGGTCGCCGGTGAGGCGCTCGAGCACGGGGGTGGCGTTGCCCTGGCCGTCGACGTCGTTGCGCACGAGCGCCCAGCCGGGTCCGGCATCGACGATCTCGCAGCGGGCACGCGTCATGATGCTGATCGCGTCGGGTGCCTGCGTATCGACCGTTCCGCCTCGGTGGAGGGTGAACTCGTACCCGCGGGACTCGTGGGCCGCGCCGTGTTCGCCGATGATCGCCACGAGGTCGGCAAGCGCGATCCAGAGGATGTCGCGCTCGTGGCCCGATCGGGCGGCGATCGCTTCTTCTGCGCCTGCGACGACCTCTCCGGGTTCGTCGGAGTCGAACAGGATCGTGCCGTTGCTCTGGAAGGTCTGAACGTCGGGGCAGCCGGCATCGGCGAAGCCGGCGACGATGTCGTCGGTCGACGGATGGCCGCGCTGACCCTGGTTGACGTTCCGCATGAAGGCGACGCAGCGCATACGCCGAGAGTACGTGCGATGCTCCGGCTACCGGGAGATGCCGTTCTCGACCGCGTCGGCGCGCGAGGCGGCCAGGGCGGCGAAGGCCAGGGTCGGCCCAGGGCGCTCGTGCTGCGCGGCTGCTTCTGTGCGCAGCGCCTCGCGGCCCGGCCACGTGGGATCAGCGAGAGCAGCGATCGCCTCGGTGAGCTCGTGCTCGGTCGCGGTGTTCGGCGCGAGGGCCAAGCCGGTGCCGGAGCGTTCGACCGCTGCGGCGCCGGCGAACTGGTCCGTCGAGAACGCAAGCACGAGAACGGGCACACCCTGCCCGACCGACTCGGTCACGGAATTGTTGCCGCCGTGGGTGACCGCGGCGGCCGCGCGGTCGAGGAGGCGCACCTGCGGCAGGTATTCGCGCACCAGCCAGCCTTCGGGAACCGGCCCGAGAGCGCTCGCCGGAGTCGAGCCGATCGCGATCGCCGCGCGCAGCCCCGTCCGCGCGATCGCCGCCGCCACGCGCGCCAGCACATCGCCCCGCACCGACAGGAAGCTGCCGAAACTCACGTAGACGAACGGCGTGACGTCGCGAAGGAACTCGTCGGTCTCGGGATCCTCGCGCTCGTCGCGGCGCGTCGAGCCGAGGAAGACGTGGGGCGGCAGCATCCGTCCGTCGTCCGCCAGAATGGCGGGGTAGTTGTACAGCACGACGTCGCCGTGAAGGGCGAACGCATCGGCGACCTCGGCGGCTCGCGGATCGAGCGCCCGAGCCGCGGTGTTCCACTGATGCGCGAAGCGGTCGGACACTTCGACGCAGAGTCGGCGCAGCTGCGCGAGCTCGGCGGGGTCGGGGTCGAACGCTCGTGGCCAGGCCGGCGGGAAGCCGTATACCTCGCCTTTCACGGGCAGCGCGGAGGGATGACCGAGCACCACATCCGCGTAGTCGATGCCGGCGGTGTGCAGCGCGAGGCGGGCGCTGAAGGCGAGGTGGTCGACGAGGATGGCATCCGGGCGCACCCGATCGACGACCTCGAACGTCGCTCGCGCCCGCTCTTCGGCCTGCCACATCAGGTCGGTCAGGCGCTCGCGGGCCTGGTACATCAGGGTGGGAATCATCCCGCGGCGGGTGGCGTCGAAGAAGCGCTCGAGAGATGCCGCCTCCGCCGTCTGCTGCTCTCGCGTGCGCATCACACCCGCGTTCGCCCCTCTGCCCAGCGGCAGGTCGACGCGCTCCAGGCCGAAGTCGGCGACGATCGGCGCCGTCGCCGAGCCGGTGGCGACGACGACGCGCTCCCCGGCGTCGCGCCACGCGGTCGCGAGCGTCGCGAGCGGCAGGAGGTGCGAGGCGTAGTCGGGACTGATGACCAGGAGCGTCATGCGAGCTGCTTCGTCGCCTGCGCGAACTCGGCCTCCTGCGCGACGACCGAGGCGTAGATCGGGGCGAGGGTGGCAGCCATCGCCTGGATCGTGAACTTCGATGCGACGACCTCGCGTGCCCGCACCGCGCGGTCCTCGTCGGCGTCGGCTGCGCGGTCCAGGGCCGACGCGATGGCGCGGGAGAGACGGTCGGCGTCCCACGTCGCCGTGAGGAATCCGGTGTCGCCGTGGTCCACGTAGGTCGCGGGCCCGCCGCCGTCGGGTGCGACCACCACGAGACCCGTGGCCATCGCCTCGAGCACCGCGAGGCCGAACTCCTCCTTCAAGCTGGCGCACACGTACACGCCGCCGACGGCCGCGAGCCGCGGCATCCCGAATCTCGCCGCCGCCATCCAGCGCGCGGCGACGTCGTTGGGGCGATGACCGGGAAGAATCAGCCCGCGGCGCGCGCGTTCGTGCGGGGGTACCGCGGCGGCGATGCGATCCAGCTCGCCCTGCTCATCCCGGGACGGATTCTCGAGGTCGCCTCCGATGATCAGCAGGTTCGCGCGATCGGCGAGGGGCGATCGGGCCCACGTCTCGACGAGAGAGGCCATCCCCTTCACCCGGTGCAGACGCCCCACCGAGACGAGTAGCGGCAGTCCGCGGCGATCTGCGTCGAGGCAGCCGAGCAGCGCCTCGAGTTCGGCGAACGCATCGTGGGCCGGCGTCGCAGCCGGACCGGCCGCTGTCCGCGCCTGGACGACTGCCCTGTCGATGACCGCGAGATCGACCCCCTCTGCGACGACGGTGTGCCGCTCGCTGCGCGACGTCATGTCGATTCCCACGAGTTCCCGCATCTCGTCGACGAGGTTCGGGCGCGGAAAGAACACGGTGTGAGACGCCGATGCCGCGAGCTCCTTGACCAGTCGGACCCGGAACCAGAAGTGCTCGTGAAGGTCGGCCTCACCGAACCCCGCGCGCGTGAGGACGCCGGAGTCCTGCAGTGAGTGGATCACGCTGTGCGGATCCGGGGCGACGGTGAAGATCGTCGGGATGCCGAGCTCCCTGGCGACGTCCGCGGCCGCGAGGCTTCCCACGTCGGCCATGCGCAGGTGAAGGACGTCGACGACACCCGCGGCGCGGAGGATGCGACGGATGCCGCGCCGCGCAGCGACCCGGTACGGCCACGCGGCCGCGGACGCCACCGGCTCATCGGGGAGAGGGATGTGCCCGTAGAGATGGCCGGTCCCCGTGCCGGCGAGCTGGAGCAGATCGACGGTGCTCTGCCCGAGCCGGCCGCGAGACAGCGTGAGGACCCGCGTGACCGGGCTGTCGTCGGCCGCGATCAGCGCATCGCCGAGGCGCACCAGCAGGGTGGCGATTCCGCCGTTGTCACCTGCTCCGGCTGCCGAGAGCGCGGGGTCGATGTCGGCATGCAGGAAGAGCTGCGCGACCGTGAGCGTTCGCGGCATCCGGTCCGGGGGTGAAGGGCGGAATGCGGGCGGGGCGGTGCTCGCGCTGGGGATGGGGTCGAGATCGATCAGTGCGAGGCGAGCGATCGGCGCGAGAGGACCGCCGGTTGCCAGGAGTGCACCGAGCTCCTCCTCGAGGCCCGCAGTGTCGCGGCGCTGCCCGAGTGCGGCGATCGCGGTCGCGCGCACAGCATCGTGCTCCGAGGGATCCGACGCCACTTCGCGCAGCAGGCGTGCAGCGACCGGTTGAGGCACGAGCCCGAGGGTTTCGACGAGCGCCGCTCGGGGTGCAGCATCCGTGATTCCCAGCAGTGCTGCCTCGATGCCGATCGCGATCGTGTCGCTCGCCTGCCCCGACCACCTCTCGATGGTGTGCTGGGCCAGCATGCCCGTGAACCCGCCGGCGGCGACCAGCGCGAGCAGGCGTCCCACGGCCTCTGGCCGGGGCAGACTCTGGCCGAGCGCCCATGCGGCATGCTCTCGGATGAACGGTCGCTCGTCCGACAGCAGGCCGGCGAGCTGACGCTGCGCCTCGTCGTCGTGCATCTCCGCAAGTGCGTGCACCGCCGCGATGGCGGCGATGTCGTCGGTGCCTGCGAGCGCCGCCGACAGCACCCGCAGAGTGCGGACGCTGGGATCGCGGCCGGCTTCGAAGGCGAGATCGTCGGCGGCGAGCAGCGCCTTGACGATCGTCGGGGCGTCGAGAACGTCGTCCATCGCGGTGTGCACGCCCACGTTCCACCTCACTCACCGCACGGGGCGTCCGTGCTGTCGAAAGGCTATGCCTCCCGCGCGACGCGGACGGGTGCTTGACAAGATGGACGGGCCGGTGCAGGCGAACCAGGCGACCGGCGCGATCTCAGCGGCCGGCGGCGATCTCCTGCGTGCCGATCACCGAGAGCAGCTGCAGCCGCTCGTGGCTCGGGGTGCCGGGCGTCGCGGTGAGCACGAGGAGCGTCTGTCCCTGCTCGGGGTCGATGAGGAACTGGCACTGCATGTCCATCACGCCGACCTCGGGGTGCTGCAGGCGCTTCTCGCGCGCGTGCGTCGAGCGCACCTCGTGCTCGGCCCAGAGCTCGGCGAACTCGGGGCTCTCCTGCAGCAGCGCCGACACCATCGCCCCGGCGCGGGAGTCGGCGCCGAACTTCGCGTAGGCGGTGCGGATCTCGGCGGCGAACGCGCGCGAATGCATCGGGTGGTCCTCGATCGGGTACACGGTGCGCGCCGACGGATCGGTGAACCAGCGATAGCCGACGCTGCGGGCGAACCCCTCGAAGCGCGTCTCGTCGCCGAACAGCGCGCGGGCCGCCGGCGTCTGCGCGAGCGTCTCGCCGAGCTCGGTCATCACCTGCGCGGGGGTGTCGGCGAGGCGGTCGAGGATGCGCATGAGGCCGGGCGAGACGTGCTCGCTGCGCAGTGCCCGAGCCGGTGCCGTGTGACCGGCGAGCCGGAACAGGTGGTCGCGCTCGTCGAGCGTGAGCCGCAGCCCGCGGGCGATCGCGGCGAGCATCTGCTCCGACGGCTGCGGACCGCGCGCCTGCTCGAGCCGGCTGTAGTAGTCGGTCGACATGTCGCAGAGCACCGCGACCTCCTCGCGCCGAAGACCTGCCGTGCGGCGCCGAGACCTGCGCCGCAGTCCGACGTCCTCGGGCTGCAGCGCCTCGCGGCGGCGACGCAGGAAGTCGGCGAGCTGTGCTCTGTCCATCACCTGAGTCTGCGGCATCCGTCACTCCTCATCCAGGGCGTTCCGTCTCGCTTCGCGCGCTCACCGACCGGGGGTCGCCACCTGCACGCCGGTGAGCCGCGCGGAGAGCTCCCACACGCGCCGGGCGTCGGCCTCGCTCCGCACACGCGAGTACAGCGGCTGCTCCGCGGGCAGGCCGCTCAGGTGGCGGAAGCCGTTCGGCCCGTAGAGGTGGCCGCCGCGGGCGTCGGGGCTCGTGGCCGCGTACACCGCCGACAGCGCCGCCGACGACGGGGTGCCGAACAGGATGCCGCGCCGTGACATCGCGCGGATGAACTTCACCGCCGTCGTATCGGTGGACCGCCCCATGCCCGGCTGCGCGGCGAGCAGGTTCGTCGGAGTGATGCCGGGATGCGAGAGGGTGCTGCGGAGGCCCCAGCCCGCAGCATCCGATCTCCGCTGCAGTTCCATCGCGAACAGGCCGAGCGCGATCTTCGACGAGCTGTACGCCTTCATCGGGTCGTAGCCGTGCTCCCAGTTCGGGTCGTCCCAGTTGACGGCGCCCTGATCGGCGGCGATGCTCACCTGGCTGGTGATGTGCGCCTTCGCCTCGACGAGCAGCGGGAGCAGCTCGGCGACGAGCGCGAAGTGGCCGAGATGGTTCGTCGCGAGCTGCAGCTCGAACCCGTCGACGGAGACCTGGCGGGTCGGCGGGTTCATCACGCCGGCGTTCGCGATGACGAGGTCGATCGGGCGGCCCTCGTCGTTCAGCTGCGCGGCGAGGGTTCCGACGGAGTCGAGCGACGCGAGGTCGAGGGGGAGGACACGGATGCTGTGGGCTCGGGTCTGCTGTCGGAGCTGGGTTGCCGCCGCCTCGCCCTTCTTCGGATTTCGGACGGGCATGAGGACGTCGGCACCGGCGCGCGCGAGGCGCGCGGCGATCTCGAGTCCGACGCCGTCGCTCGCGCCGGTGACGAGGGCGAGCTTGCCGGTGAGATCAGGAACGGGGATGTCGAGAGGCTTGGGCATGAGGGGCTCCTGTGGTGTGGTGCTTCTCATGCTGGACGTGGGCGGGATCGGGATTCAGGGCGCGGTCATCCAGGGATCGGGGATCCGTGGCTACCGCCCGGAGCTCGTCACGCCTCGGCGCGCGAGATGTCGGCGAGCCAGGCGCGCAGGTGCTCGACGACGAACGCGTGGTCGTCGGCCTGCGGGAGGCCCGAGACGCCGACGGTGCCGACGACGCCGACTCCTTCGATCAAGATCGGGAACACGCCGCCATGCGCCGCATACCGGGTGGTGTCGAGGCGGCCGTCGGTGTCGAAGTCGCCGCCGGCGGCGCGGAACGCGAGGCCCACTCCGAACGAGGAACGGCCGTAGCGGCGGGCGACGCGCGTCTTGCGCTCGAGCCAGCCGTCGTTGTCGGCGCTCGATCCCGGCAGCGCGGTGTGGAACACCCGCGCCTGGCCGAGCGAGATGCCGATCACGATCGGCAGGCCCAGGGCAGCAGCCTCCTCGCGCATGCGGGAGCCGAGAGCCCAGGCATCCGTCACATCGAAGCGGGGGAGGATCACCTCGGCTTCGTCGGCTTCGACGCGGGCGAGCAGGACGGCGATGTCGTCGGTCATGGGACGAACGTACCCGCTGGGCCGGGCGGTGGCGGCTGAGCGAGGCGGGGTCGCGGCGCCGATTCCTCCCCAGGCCGTGATGATTCAGGTCTCTTCGGGGTTATCCACAAAAGCTACTCGGACCTGCGGTTTTGAGGCGCCGGAATGTCGGAGCCCCTCGGCAGAATCGAAGGTATGAACTTCCCGCTGACCGACCTCCGGGGCATCGCCGATCTGCTCGGCGACACCCTCGCTCCGGCGCTCGGCAGCGACGCGTCGCGGGGTCTGTCGCACGGTGAGCTGGTCGACGCGTTGGGCGTCGTCGAACAATTGGGGCGGATCGCGGATGCTGCCCGCCTGGCGCTCGCCGGAGAGGTCGGGCGGCGTGCCGACTCCGAGTTCGGCGACGACCGGATCACCGCGCAGTACGGGTGCGGGTCGGCGCAGGAACTTGTGGAACGCGCCACGCTGGTGTCCGCGGCGACCGCGCGGGCACGGCTGCGGGACGCGAAGGCGATCACCAGTCGGGTGACGCTGACCGGGCAGACCCGCCCGGCACCCCTGGAGCACGCCCGGGCGGCGCTGGCATCCGGGCGACTCGGCGCAGACGCGCTGACCACGATCGTCGACGCGCTCAGACCGCTGCTGGGCCGGTGCACGGTCGACGAGATCGAGGCGGCCGAGGGCGAACTCGTCGCCGCCGCAGTGGGGGACGCCGGGGAGCCGGCGTGCGGGATCCATGAGCTGAAGGTGATGGCGACCACCTGGGCGCTGTACCTCGACCCGGATGGCACGCTCCCGGACGAGGAGTACGCGCAGCGGGTGCGGGGGATCCGGATCAGCCGGCGGGCGCACCGGGGACTGCGGCGGATCTCCGGGGATGTCACCGACGACGTCGCGGCGCAGTTCGATCGGCTGATGGACGCGCACCTGAATCCGCGGGTGCAGGACCGCAGACCACGGTTCGTCGATGACGAGGCTGACGCCCGGGCCGGCGAGGCGGCAGAGCGGGTGCTGGATCCGCGGACCGCGGACCAGAAGCGCCACGACGCGTTCGCGTCGATCCTCTCCGCCGCGGCGGGCGCAGTCGCGACGCCGACGCTGGGCGGGGCCGCGCCGACCCTGATCGTCACCACCACCGTCGAGGACCTCGCCGACCCCGACGGAGTGGCGTTCGTGGAGTCCGCGGGTGGTCCCGTTGCGATACCGGCCTCGTTCGCGCGGCATGCCGGCTGCCACGGCACCATCCACCGGCTCACCCTCGCCGACACCGGCGCCATCAAGGCGCTGGTCGTCGAGGACCGGGTGTTCAACCATTGGCAACGCAAGGCGATCGGCGCCCGTGACGGCGGCTGCATCATCCCCGGCTGCACCGTTCCCGCGGCGTGGTGCGAAGTGCATCATGTCGTCGACTGGGCCCGGGCGGTGCGACCTCGGTCGACAACGGGGTGCTGCTGTGCTGGCACCATCACCACGGCATCGAGACGAGCGGATGGGAGATCCGCATGGTCGACGGTGTGCCGCACGTGCGACCACCCGCCTGGGTCGACCCGCACCGACAATGGCGCGGACCCAACCGGCTGCTGCTGAACGAACTCAGACGCGCCAGGTCCGCACAGACCACCCCGCACAGTCAACCCACCGCCGACCCCGTCGGAAGCAAGCTCGCTCGACGGGGAGGAGCGCGTGGGCGACAGGTCAGTGGTCGCCGGAGTGGCGCGACAGGCGGGTCTCCTCGAGGTCGAGCATGGCCTGCGCCTCGGCGAGCACGCGTGAGGAGTAGACGCCTTGGGCACGCAGTTCCAGCAGGCGCTCGCGCTCCGCATAGACGACGGCGAGGCGCAGCTCGCGGTACCGCTGGTGCGGCATCTCGCCGGGCTTGCGCCCCACGCGTGCGCGCTCCCATGCGGCCTCGGTGCTGAGGAAGGAGGCCCGCCTCACGCGTTCGATGACATCGGGGTCTATCGGGGCGGTGGTGGCAGCATCCGTCTCGATCTCGCTCAGTGTCTCGAGGCCGACGTTGCTGATGTCTTCGAGGAGGGACGCGAGCTCCCTGCGGTCCTCATGGGCATCGATGCCCTGCACCTTGAGCAGGCGGATGAGCCACGGCAGTGTGCCGCCCTGCACGACGATGCTCACCACCGCGACGGTGAACGCGATGAGGATCAGCTGCGGCCGGTAGGGGGTGTTCTCGGGCAGCGACTGCGCGGCGGCGAGCGTCACGACGCCGCGCATGCCCGACCAGCCCAGCACGATCCCGCCGCGCCAGTCGATGTGCTCCTGGCGCTGCTGCTCGAGGTCGGCACGCCGGCGCTCGTAGTCGCGCTCGAGGCGATCCCGGGTGCGGGCCTGCCGGACCGTGCTCACCGGGTGACTCCGGTAGTAGTACAGGGCGAGAAGCGCGTGGTACGTCCGCTTCTCGGTACGCTCCTCGCGCTTGCCGAGGGCGTAGACCATCGGTCCGATCCAGAGGAACCGGATCACGATGAGTGCTGCGGTCGCGAGCAGGCCGATGAGGATCGCGTCGCCGGCGCTGAGAACCGTCGGGTCGACGTGATCCACCAGCGTGCGGATCTCGAGGCCGATGAGGAGGAACACGCCGTTCTCGAGGAGGAACTGGATCGTCCGCCAGTTGATGCGGTCACTGATCCTCGCCTGCGCGCTGAACTTGGTGGGGGCCGCGTGGCCGGTGTAGAGGCCGGCGACGACGACCGCCATCACGCCGGATGCGCCGAGCGCCTCCGCCGGGGCGAAAGCGACGAACGGGACCGCGATCGACAGCGCCGTGTCGAGCACGGGATCGGTGAGCTTGGAGCGCACGAACACGGTGACGTATCCGGCGACCAGGCCGATCACGACCGCGACGACGACGGCGTAGACGAAATCGACGACTCCGGCCCACGGCGTCGTGAGGCCGCCCACCGCCGCGGCCGCGACAGCCGAGCGCAGCAGCACCAGCGCCGTCGCGTCGTTGAGGAGGCCTTCGCCCTCGAGCACGGTGAGCAGCCGCGGCGGAAGGCCGAGGCGCCGGCCGATCGAGGTCGCCGCCACCGCGTCGGGTGGGCTGATGACTGCTCCGAGTGCGATGGCCGCGGCGAGGTTGAGGTCCGGCAGCAGCGAGAACAGCAGGAAGCCCGCGGCGAACGCGGTCACGATCACGAGCACGACCGACAGGCTCGCGATCGACCCCACGTTCCGGCGGAAGTCGGTGATCGGCACACTGATCGCGGCGGCGTACAGGATCGGCGGCAGCACCCCGTCGAGGATGATCTCGTGCGGCACCTCGATGTCGGGCACGCCCGGCAGATACGACAGCCCCACCCCCACGACCACGAGGATGATCGGCGCCGCCACTCCGAGCTTCTGGGAGAACGCGGCGACCGCCACGATGACCGCCACGGCGATGACCGCGTAGATCCCCAGCTCCATGGGCTCAGCCTATTGAGCGACTGTCCGGTTCGAGGGGTCGTGTGCCGATGGGTGAGCAACGGGACGGATGCTGCGCTCCTGGGTGGTGCCCCGCGCTCCGGCGTTTCGACTCGCCAGCTCGCTCAACGACCGAAACCTTGGCCCACGGTCGGCGCCGGAAGTCGAAACGCGACGGGTCTCCGAGCTACGCCGGCAGCTGCCGCTCCCTCGCCGACACCCGCTCGGGCGGCACCGGAGGGGCCGGCGCGTCCAGGGCGCGCAGCATCCGTTCGAGCGTCTCCCGCAGCTCCTCCCGGGCCGGGGAGGCGAGGTCCGTCGTGTACTCGACCCCCGCAGGAATCCACGACAGGCCGTACATCGTCTCGCGGAAGTCCGAACCGCCCACCGGCCACCGCGTGTGCGTGGCGTCCTCCGCCGAAGCCCCCTGACCCCACTGGCCGAAGTACTCCCGCATCTCGTCGAACGGCAGCTCCATCACCGCGTCCGCCTCCACCGCCTGGCGCACCCAGGAGCGCGCGACGAAGATGAACTCCTCGATCTGCTCGGGCGTCAGGGGCTTCGGCTCGAAGAGCACGCGGGTGTGCGCGACGTCCGCCAGCCGATCCACGCGGAACGTGCGCCAGTCGTCCTTGTCGAGGTCCCAGCAGAGCAGGTACCAGTGCCGGTCGGCGGGCGCGAGGGCGTGCGGCTCGACGCGCCGGTGGGTGACCTCACCCGATGCCGCGGTGTACGTGAACCTCACCCGCTCGTGGTCGCGGGTGGAAAGCGCGAGCTCGCCGAGCACCTCGCCCGACACGGCGGCGCCGGCGTTGAGTCCGGCGGGCTGCACGGTCTCGGCCAGCGCGGCGACGCGGCGGCGCAGGGGAGCGGGCAGCACCTGCTCGAGCTTCGCGAGCGCGGTGATGGTCGTCTCGGGACCGCTCACGAGGCGCTGGGATGCCGCCACCCGCAGCCCGATCGCCATCGCCACGGCCTCTTCATCGGTGAGCAGCAACGGAGGCACGGCACTGCCGGCCTCGAGGCGGTAGCCGCCCGCCGCGCCAGGGATCGACTCGATGCGGTAGCCCAGCTCGCGCAGTCGCTCGACGTCGCGCCGCACGGTGCGCTCGGTCACGCCCAGCCGATCGGCCAGCTCGGAACCCGGCCAATGCCGGTGAGTCTGGAGCAGGTTGAGCAGCGACAGGGCTCGCGTGGTGGTGTCGGCCATGCGAAGAGAATCTCATGCATCGCGGACAAGATCTGTCCGCATCCGCTCCTAGCTTGGGGACATGGCGAACGAATCGATCATCCAAGCGCAAGGTTTGACCAAGCGCTTCACTGTGAAAGGCAAGACCGTCGAGGCCGTCACCGAGCTCGCGTTCGAGGTGTCGCGCGGCGAGCTCGTCGCATTCCTCGGACCCAACGGCGCCGGCAAATCGACCAGCCTGCGTATGCTCACGACCCTCATCTCCCCGACATCGGGCACAGCGCGGGTCGTCGGGTTCGACATCCTGAAGCAGCCCGCCGAGGTGCGCGCCCGCATCGGCTACGTCGGCCAGCTCACGAGCGGCAGCTTCTCGCAGCGCGCCCGCGACGAGCTGCTGAGTCAGGGCGCGTTCTATGGCATGTCGAAGGCCGCGGCCCGCGCGCGGGCCGACGAGCTCATCGAGTCCCTCGACCTCGCCGGCTTCGCGACCCGGTCGGTGCAGCAGCTGTCGGGCGGCCAGAAGCGCCGACTCGACGTCGCCCTCGGCCTCATGCACGCGCCGCCGCTGCTGTTCCTCGACGAGCCGTCGACCGGACTCGACCCGCAGAGCCGCGCCAACCTCTGGCAGCACATCATCGATCTGCGCGCGCAGTACGGAACGACGGTCTTCCTCACGACGCACTACCTCGAGGAGGCCGACCGCTACGCCGAGCGCGTCATGGTCATGGACAGGGGGCGCGTGATCGCCGACGACACCGCGGCGCGACTGAAGGCGGAGCTCGCGGGCGACGTGCTCACGTTCGGCTTCAGGGGCGAGACGGATGCTGCGGCCGCCGTCGCCGTGGTGCAGCGGCTCACCGAGCGCGAGGTGCGGCGGGTCGACGCATCCGTCGTCCTCACCGTGCCGGAGGGCGACGCGCTGCTGCCCGCCGCGGTGCGCGCGCTCGACGCGGCCGGTCTCATGGTGCGGACCGCGACCGGTGTGCCTCCGACGCTCGACGACGTGTTCCTGGCGCTCACCGGCCGCACGCTGCGCGAGGCCGGCGAAGGCGAGGGCGAACCCGACGAGAACGCGGAGGCGTCCGCCGAGGCATCCGGAACCGCCGAACAGGTGACCGAGACGACAGGAGCGAAGCGATGACCGACCAGATGCAGACTCGGATCGAGGCCCGGCCCGACACCGCGGTGCGGGCGAACCCGGCGCGCGACACGTGGAACGTGCTGACGCGCGAGCTGAAGCCGGTCGTGCGCGACCCGTTCACGCTGATTTTCAGCCTGGTGCAGCCGCTGGTGTTCCTCGGGCTGTTCGCGCCGCTGCTCGTCGGCTCGTCGGGCGCGCCGGTGGGCGAGACCCTGCAGTGGTTCGTGCCCGGCGTGCTTGTGATGATCGTGCTGTTCGGCACCGGCGCGACCGGGTCGAACCTGCAGTACGAGATGATGACGGGCTCGCACGAGCGCACGCTGGTCGCGCCGCTCGCGCGATCGTCGCTGCTGGTCGGCCGTGCGCTCAAGGAGATCGCGCCGATCGTCGTGCAGGCGCTGATCATCGTGCTCATCGCGTGGCCGTTCGGCTTCACGATCAACGTGCCCGGACTCGTGATCGGGCTCGCGCTGCTCGCGGTGTTCGGCGTGGGGCTGGGGTCGCTGTCGTACACGCTCGCGCTCAAGACCAAGGACCGCGAGTGGCTCTTCTGGGGCGTGCAGCAGACGCTGATCTTCCCGCTGCTGATCCTGTCGGGCATGCTCCTGCCGCTCGACGAGGGGCCGGCCTGGATGCGCGCGGTCTCGACGGTGAACCCGGTGAACTGGGTCGTTCAGGCCGAACGCGCGCTGTTCGCCGGCGACCTCGGCGCGATCGAGGTGCTGTGGGGCTGGGTCGCGGCGATCCTGCTCGCGGTGGTCGGGCTGGCCGTCGGGATCCGCGCGATGCGCAAGAGCAGCTGACGCGGGACGGATGCCTCGGGCCGGCGCTGCTCGCCGGTCCGAGGCGTTTCGTCTCTGCGTTTCGACGCGCTTCGCTCGCTCAGCGAGCGGGGATCGGCGTCGGCAGCCGGGCTTACTGGAGGACCGGAGTCGAGGCGGTGCGGGCGACGGCGACGCGGTCCCCGCCGGCCATCTTCGCCTCGTACATGGCGTGGTCCGCGGCGCGGATGAGCTGGTCCATGACCGGGGCGCCGTCGTTGCCCACCGTCACCACGCCGACGCTCGCCGTGATGGACAGCGCGGGGGGCAGATCGTCGTAGGGCTCGGCGATCGCGGCGCGGATGCGATCGGCCAGCGCTGCGGCGTCGCCGACGCTGTCCACCGCGGCGACCGCGATGAACTCGTCTCCACCGAACCGCCCGAGCACATCCGACTCGCGGATGACCCCGCGCAACCGCTGCCCGATCTCTCGGAGGAGGGCGTCACCGGCGGCGTGACCGAGCAGGTCGTTCACGGCCTTGAATCCGTCGAGATCGATGAAGATCACGGTGAGTGCGGAGTAGTCCTGGAAGAGCGTGCGCGTGACGTCCTCCTCGATCAGTCGCCGGTTCGGCAGTCCGGTCACCTCGTCGTGCATCGCTGCGCGGCGCAGCGTGTCTTCCAGGCGGATCCGCGCGATCGCCTGGGCCGCCTGATTCGACAGCGCCTCGGCGAGCGGAACGGCTTCTTCGTCGAACTCGCGCGGGTGGTCGAAGAAGCAGACCATGGCACCGACCGCGTCCCCGTGGGACCGCATCGGCGAGGCGATCGCCGCGTGCACGCCGCCCGCGCGATAGATGTCGCTCATGCCGACCCCAGGTACGAAGGAGTCCGCATGCTCGGGGGAGCGCACGATCAGCACCTGGCCGCCGAGGAAGGTCGTCGTCCCGGCCGGACGGAGGCCTGCGGGCCAATAGGCGGCGAGCGGATTCACCCCGGCGACCTGGATCAGCCCGTCGGGCCCGCCGATGTGCACGCTCACCGCGCTCGCGGCGAACGCCCGCTGCGCCACGTCCACCAGGAGTTCTGCCGCATCGGTCTCGGTTCTCACATTGCCGAAGCCGACCGCCGCGTTGAGGAGGATCTGCAGTCGCTGCCGGCCGCGTTCCGTCTTCGCCTCCGCACCCTGGAACCCCAGATTGAAGGATGACCGGGGCGACACGTCGTAGACGGCGATGCGCTCCGCACCGCTCTCGTCCTCACCGAGGGATCCGACCACCACCGGGCGGACGACCCCTGAGACACCATGGAGAGTGGCATCCGTCGGGCGCATACCGCCCTCCTCCGCGAGCGGCATGCGCAGAGTGAGCAGAGCTTCGAGCGGCTTTCCGATGACGTCCTCACCGTCGGAGCCCAGCCACTTCAGCACTTGCGCGTTGGCATCGAGAATCGTCGACTGACGGTCGACGGTGATCAGCCCGCAGATCGCGAGACCTAGCACGGCTGGCTCGTGGCGTGCGGGCTGGTCGGATCGGGGCATTCGGTCGGGGCAACTCCGTGGGTCACGGTGGCCTCCTGGCTTCTGTGTCGAGGCGGCGGGTCTTGGGAACGACGAGTGACGTCGCCTCAGCGGGTGGGTTCAGTCTAGTCGATGCTTCGAAGACTTAGGTAAATATCTAAAATATTTGTGGATCTGAGCTATTCTGATCCCCACGCGGCTGAGAGAGAATGACGGCATGGCGAACGACACACCGGCGCTGACCCTCGGTGTGGCGTTGCGCCGGTACATCGATGCGCGCAACGCGGCACTGGTGACGGCGCGCGCCAGTCTGGGCATCAGCGATATGGACGCCCGCGCGTTGCTGTTCGTGGTCGGCAATCCGGGGACGCGGCCGACGGCGCTGCGTGAGTATCTCGGCATCACGTCGGCCGGGGTGACGACATTGATCGATCGACTGGTCAGCCGGTCTCTCGTGCGGCGTGATGTCGACCCGGACGACAGGCGCGTGAACCGCATCACCGCCACGATCGACATCGCCGAGGACCCCTGGTCAGCCCTCAACCGATTCGACGACGACTTCGACGTCGCCGTCGATGCTGCGGATCCGACGATGGTCGAGAACTCGACAGTCCTCCTCGAGGCCCTGACCGCGGCGGCAGTGGGGGCGCGGCGATGACTCGCAGTCAGGCGACGTCGGTGCCCTGATACGCGAGCGACTTCGCCTCGAGGAACGCACACAGTTCGGAGACGGCGGCCAGCTCTGCCGACAGTTGGAGCACCCCGGATGCATCGAGGACGAGGTTCTCTTCACGCGGCTCCATGGTCGCGACCCATGCGGTGGCGTCCGGCGTCGCAGGCTGGATGAAGACGCCGGTCGGAGCGTGACCGAGCTGGAAGACCACGAGGCCGGTGTTCGCGCCGCCGTCGCCGTCCTGCACCGTGACGCGTGCAGCGTCCGCCATGGGCTTTCCCTGCGCGCGATACTCGGCGAGCCAAGACTCCAATGTCTCCCGATTCCGAAACGCCATCGCGATCCTCCTGCTACCTCTGCGACGAGAAAAGTATAGGTATCCAGGGATCCTTCATCGACACTCCGACCAGGAGCGCGGCAGGGCGGACTTTAGCCGATCGTCGTGCCGTGCGCGTCAGCTTGCGGCGGCGCTGCCGCGCAGGGCTGACTTGAGGGATGCACACCACCCCCGGAGACCTCGAGGATGATCTGGCCGCCGCCGTCGGCGGCGCTGAGATCTTCGCCGTCTACCAGCCGCAGGTGTCGCTGGAGAGCGGGTCGATCGTGGCCGCCGAAGCGCTCTGCCGCTGGCGGCATCCGCGCCTGGGCGACATCGATCCGGTGACGATGATCGGTGTCGCCGAGCGCACCGGGGTGATCCATGCGCTCGGACGGCGGATGCTCGACGAATGTCTCGGCACGCTCGCCGGATGGCGGGAGACGGGCCGTGACTGGGCCGTCTCCGTCAACGTGTCGCCGGTGCAGTTCGAGGACGAATCCTTTGCGGAACACGTCGCCGGCGAGTTCCAGCGACGTGCGCTCGCTCCCGGTTCACTCGTGTTCGAGCTTCCCCACGATCTGCCGCCGGTCGACGATGGTGCAGTGCTGTCGCAGCTGCACATGCTTCGCGACATCGGTGTGGAGTTCTCGCTGGCAGGTTTCGGTGACGAGCCCCCGTCGCCCGACCTTCTGCGGGGCCTGCCGGTCGCCGAGGTGAAGCTGCCGGGCCACCTGGTGCGGGCCGCCGAGCGGCCCGCGCCGGCATCGCTGCGCGATCGGGTAGGGGTCGCCCATGAACAGGGGCTGCGTGTGGTGGCGGAGGGGATAGAGACCCTCACCCATCTCGACATCGCCGTGGAGCTGGGGTGCGATCGCGCGCAGGGGTTCCTCATCCGGCAGCCGCACGAAGAGATCACGTTCCCGTAGATCTAGGATCAAGGGATGACGACGGCGCGACGGCGAGGCATCCTCGCTGTCGTCACCGCGATCATCCTGCTGGCGCTCGGCGCCGGCGTCGCGTTCGCCGTCGGAGACGCCCTCGGAATCCGCACCGAGCCCTCGGCCCAGATGGAGCCGCAAGCCCCTGTCGTGCCCGCGGTCGCCGACCCGGTCCTCCCGCCTTCGTTCACGTTCGACGCCCCCGAGACGGAGCGCGTGTCGGTCGCGCTGGAGGAGTTGACGGATGCTGTGACCGCAGCATCCGGAACCTCCGGCGAAGCCGTGCTCACGGTGCGGATCGACCCGACCCTCGTCGCGACCGACGACGCGTACGCCATCGAGGGGGATGCCGCCGCGCTGCTCGTCCGCGCCGGAAGCGAAGACGGCGTCACGCGCGGCATCTACGACCTCAGCACCCAGGTCCGCGCCGCGGCGCCGCTCACCGACCTCGTCGGCGACCATGAGGCGTCGCGGCTGCCTCTGCGCATGACCGACCTCGGCGCGGTCGGCGTGATCCCGGATCCGGCCGAGTGGGAGTCCGGCGACGACTACTCGCACGCGTCGAAGGCGTTCGCCGCGGTCATGCAGCCCGAGCCGCCGTATGTCGACCAGACCGCACTCGCCGCCGCGTTCGACGACTTCGACGCTTTCCTGCGGCACTCCCTCGCGAACGGGTTCAACGCCGTCGCGTTCCCCGGGTTCGTCGAGTACGTCACGTTCGACGGGGCGCCCGACGGCCCGGTCTACGCCGACGGTGACGACCATCGCGACAAGGCCCTCGCCCTGCGCGACGCGTACGCGCCCTTCTGGGAACGCGCCGACGAGCTGGGCATGAAGGTGTTCCTGCGCACCGACATGCTCGCGCTCACCGGTCCGCTCGAGCAGTACCTCGCCGACGAGTTCGGCTCGCTCGACACCGAGAACCCCGAGCTCTGGAACGTCTACACCGCCGGCCTCGACGAGCTGTACGACGCGGTGCCCGCGCTCG
The DNA here is from genome assembly GCF_031844125.1 of Microbacterium sp. PRC9. Classification (NCBI taxonomy): domain Bacteria; kingdom Bacillati; phylum Actinomycetota; class Actinomycetes; order Micrococcales; family Microbacteriaceae; genus Microbacterium; species Microbacterium sp. PRC9. The sequence continues at coordinate 535,394 of NZ_JAUZUR010000001.1, read as the reverse complement.
ACGGCGTGCTCATCCGCATCGGCGAGGCGGGTCCGGTCTACGACGTCGGCGGCTGGGACTACTACTCCGCGCTCGAGGTGACGTCGGTCGACGCCGTGCGCACGATGCTCGAGGCGTTCACGGCGCAGGCCGAGGCATCCGATCGCGAAGTGATCTTCCGCACGTGGTCGGTGGGTGTCGGCGCCGTCGGCGACATGCACACGAACGCGGAGTCGTACGAGGCTGTGCTCGGTGGCATCGACTCGCCGGCACTCATCGTGTCGACGAAGTACACGCTCGGCGACTTCTACACGTGGCTGCCCCTCAACGACACGCTCGAGCAGGGCTCGCAGCGGCGCATCGTCGAGTTCCAGAGCCGGCGCGAGTTCGAGAACTTCGGTGCGTTCCCCAACGACCTCGGACCGCAGTATCAGTGGGCGCTGCAGCAGCTGCTCGCCGCGAACGACCAGGTCGAGGGCATCTGGGTCTGGACCCAGGACGGCGGTCCGTGGCGCGCCGGACCCATGAGCCTGTACCTGAAGTCGGGGTTCTGGCAGCTGTACGAGCTGAACACGCAGCTCGCAGCATCCCTCGCTCAGAATCCCGAGGCCGACGTCGCCGGCATCACCGCGGCGTGGGCTCGGGAGTACTTCTCCGAAGACCCCGCCACGGTCGAGGCGATCGTCGCGGCGATGACGCACTCCCGCGACGCGATCGCGCAGGGCATGTACGTGCCGCAGTTCGCCGAGCAGCGCGTGTTCGCGATCGGTCTCGAACCGCCGCCCATGATGTGGATCTTCGAGTGGGACATACTCACCGGCGACTCTGCCGTGCTCGACGTGCTGTATTCGATCGTGCGGGACAGCGGGGCCGACGGCGTCGAGGCGGCGATCGGCGACGGCGCCGAGGCGGTCGTGGCGGTCGAGCAGATGCGCGAGCTCGTTTCGGAGACGGATGCCGCGACCTGGCGCTCGCCCGAGATGCGGGCCGCGTTCCTCGACACGCTGGACTACGAGCTCGACACCCTCCGGCTGCTCGAGTCGTATCGCGCGATGATCCTGCATCAGGGTCAGTGGCACGACACGCTCTCGCCCGAGGCGCATGCGCAGTGGGATTCCGACCGCGTCGCGTACGAGGAGCGCGCGGCCCAGCACCTCGCGAAGTACGAGGGCAACCTCGACTACCCCGCCTTCAACCTCACCGCCGCGCAGCTCGGCGTCGAGCGCGCGATGCGCGACGAGCCCATGGCGTGGGTCGCCCGGGTGCTGCTCGTGCTCGCTCTGGCCTGGGTCGTGATCGGCATGCTCGCCGCACGCACGAGGCTGGTCGCGAAGCCCGGCGCTGCGGCGGCGCGCGCGACGTGGATCGCGTCGACGCGGCCGTGGCGGGCGCGCGAGTCCACCCTCGGCATGCTCGAGCTCGACCGGTGGCTGCTGCTGATCGTGCCGGCGGGGCTGCTCGTCGCGACGCGCGCCGTGCAGACGTCGTTCCTGTCGTGGACGCACCTCGCCGTCATCGTCGGCGCCTGGGTCGTGTTCGCCCTCGTGCTGCGCCTCTTCGTCTGGGAGCGCTCGCCGTGGCCGGTCATCGCCGCCGTCGGCGGGGTCGTGGTGCTGCGCTGCATCGTGACGCTGTTCGCCCTCTCGTTCACGGGCCCGGGAGGGTACTGGTTCGCGTTCTGGACCGATCCGCTGCTGCGCACGGTCTACATCAGCATCGCGTTCGCGCTGTTCGTCTGGGTGTTCGTCGCCGCCGGCTGGGCGCTGTCGGCGCAGGTGCGCGCACGGCGTGCGACCGGATACGTGCTCGCCGCGGCCGGCGCGGGACTGCTCGTGCCCGCGGTGGCCGTCGGGGCGATCGGCCTCGAGACCGCGCTCACGCTCTGGAACGACGAGATGGGTCTGCTGCCCTGGGGTCTCGCCCGCATCCTCGGCATCACCACGTACCTCGAGATCCCCTCCGTGACCCCGTGGGCGGCCGCCGCGTTCGGCGGCGCGCTGCTCGTCGTCGGCCTGCTGCTCGCGGTGCCGTGGCGACGGCAGCGGGGGGCAGCATCCGGTCCCTCCTGAAACGGGGGAGTGCACGGTCCGCGCGTGGTCGGACCACACGTTTCGGGGGAGTACTTTAGAAACATCCCCGAAACAATTCGAAGAGGTATTCACCATGCGCTCACGAAGCACAGCACTCCTGTCCATCGTCGCCGTCTCCGGCCTTCTGCTCGCCGGCTGCGCGTCCACCGCCAGCCCCGAGCCGACGTCCTCGTCGGCCGCTGACTCCGTCGTGACCTCCTCGGTCACCGAGCCCGCCGCCGCCGGTGAGCGCGTCGGCGCCGACGGCACCGAGCTCGAGGTGTGGAGCAGCATCGTCCCCGACGAGAGCGCCGCCGCCACGCTCGACGAGCCCGCCGAGGGCAACCAGTGGGTCACCGTCAACGTCGCCCAGTGGGTGTCGGAGAAGGGCCAGTCCGACGTCGATGTGGCGCCCGTCCTGCGCTCGACGACGGACGAGTCGTTCTCGGCCGACGCGGTCTCGCAGCGCTCCGTCGAGGTGCCGATGACGCCCGAGAAGTCCTACACGTTCGTGTGGAGCTTCCAGGTTCCCGAGGACCTCGTCGACGCCGAGACCCTCGTGGTCTGCGTCGGCTCGGGCGACGAGGGCTGCAGCAGCCTCGTCGCCGAGTGATCGTCAGGCGTCGGCCGCCCCACGGCCGGCGCCTGATCCACCGCGTTCGCGCCGTGTGCCTTCGGGCGCACGGCGCGTTCGCGTTCGCGGGCGCTCAGGCCGCTCACCTGTCACGAATCGCCGGGTGAGTCGGCGCTTCGTGACAGGTGAGCAGTCAAGCGGTCGGGGGAGCGGTCGCTGCGCTGCGCGGCCCGCGCTGCAGGCGACGGGCGATGCCGACCAGGCCGCCCACGAGCGCGATCGCGCCCGCGGCGAGCAAGAGGTACGCGACGATCGCGGGCGGGGAGAGGGAGACGACCCAGTCCGCCACGGCGTCGCGACGGCCCGCGTCGACGGTGACCCACAGTGCCGTCGCGGAGATCACCGCGAAGACCAGACCCCAGATGATCGCCGCCCAGCGCGTGCGCGGCGCCGCATCAGCCGCAGCGCCGGTGACGGGCTGCTGGTCAGGCGTCCCGGCGGATGGGGCGAACACCAGGGACTGCGTCAGGTCGAGGGTGGGGTTCGTGTCGGTCATCGCTCTTCCTCCGGCTCATAGACGGTCACGTAGACGGAGCCGAGCCCCTGCTCCAGCACGATCTTCTGACGGGTGGCAGCGTCGGCGTCGGCGGCGGTGTTGCGGGTGGACCACGACCACTCCGACGTCCCCTCTTCTCCGGGGCGCAAGGTGACGGGCACGTCCTCGACGGAGTTCGACCGCGGGTCGAGGCGCTGCACCTCCACTCGGCCGGCGCCCAGCCGCGCCTCGATCTCCACGGCGGTGCCCGGGTTCACCGTGATGTAGGTGACGCCGGTGCTCTTGCGGATCGTGATGGTGCCGGCGTCGACGTTCTCGTCCTCCGAGAGGGGCAGCACCGTGATGTCCGTGCTGCCGAAGGGCTGCACGATCGTGGTGGGAACGGTGCTCGTGCCCAGACCCACGTTGCCGAGCACGAAACTGCGCGGGCCCGAGGCGATGGCCGTCACGACGCCGATGGTCACCAGCACGATCGCGACCGCGGTGAGGAAGCCGCTGCGGCGACGCGCGATGCCGGCGACCACCATCGCGAGGCTCACGACGATCGCGGCGGACAGGATGCCGATGGCGGCCGCGAAGCCGGCCAGCGCCGGGTCGCCCAGGGTGATCAGCACGGTCAGTGCTCCGGCGACGATCGCGGCACCCAGGGCCGTGACGACGAACACGAAGCTCGTGCGCGGGCGGGTCGCACGGCGCACGCGGCGACGCTCCTCGGCCTCGGCGGCGTACGCGGCGCCGTGCGCGTGTCGTTCACGCCGGGCCTGTTCGCGGGCGGCGCGGGCGGCGTCCTGCTGACTGCGACGCCACGCGTCGTTCTGCACCCGCCACTCTTCCTGGCTCGCGCGCCAATCGGCGCGCCAGTCCGCCGCCGCGACATCGGCGGCGTCGGGAGTGGGAGCGGGGACCGTCTCCGATCCTGTCGCGGATCCGGCCGGCGCCCGCCCGGCCGGATCCGCGATGCCCGCGGCGTCGGCCGCGAGAGGAGAGGCCGCGTCGAGACCCGAATGCGACGCGACCGGGGCGGGCGGCGCGGAAGCCATCGGCGCGCCCGCCCGCGAGGGGCGGCCGGCCTGAGCCGCCCGGACGATGAAGTAGACGGCCGTGCCGATGACCGCGAGGGCGAGGATCACGCCGATGCCGCCGAACGGAGAGCCGAGGTCCCAGATGCCCGAGCCGTCCCAGGCCCACGGCGCGAACCCGGTGAGCGCCCACAGCGGCCACATCAGGATGTTGCGCAGCCACGGCACGACGGGGACGAACCCGACGACGGCGAGGATGAAGACGCCGGTCATCGCGGCGTCGTAGCGGCCGTGGAAGAGCTCGCGCAGGTGGATGCGCCCGCTCGTGTCGGGAAGCAGCGCCCACGCGATCGCGTAGACGAGCAGCGCCGGGAACCCGAAGAGCGCCACCACGACGAAGATGCCGCGCACGATGATCGGGTCGATCCGCAGGCGCGCCGCGAGGCCGCCGCACACGCCGCCGAGCCACCCGTCTGCGCGGACGATGCCGAGGCCCTCCACCCACGAGAAGAACCGGTCCGTGCCGGTCGGCAGCCCCGGAGGGGCGGTCGGCGGCGGTCCCGGATCGGTGGGGGGAGCGGAGGTCGTGTCGGTCATGCATCCACCCTGGCGGCCACCGTGAGGGGCTCGCTATGGGGTGATCCCCTGACGCGTCCCTGATCTCCGCTCTGCATCGTGGCTCGGGGTCGGGCACGATGATTGGATGGTCGGCATGCCCTCCTCCACGACTCCGACGCCCGCCGTCGCAGACGTGGTGCGGCCGGCGCCGACACCTCCGGGCCGCCCGCCGCTGCGTCGTCCGCGTGACTGTGCCGTCTCCGGAGTCTCGGCGGGTCTCGCCCGCCATCTGGGCTGGCCGCTGTGGCTCCTGCGCACAGCGTTCGTCGTGCTGACCGCCGTGTGGGGTGCCGGCGCGCTGCTGTACGCGTGGCTGTGGGTGTTCGTGCCGTGGGACGACCCGCGGCCTCCCGGGGCCGCTCCGGGCACAGCCGGCGCGGGCGACGCGACGAGCGCCTGGAAGACGGATGCTGCCACCGAGGCCGCACGCGCGCACGACGTGCCGACACGTCGGGTGCCCGTGGCCTGGCTGCTCACCGGGGCCGCGATCGCGGTCGCGCTGGTGACGATGGCTGCGATCGCCCTGTTCGGGGCGAACGGCGTCGGAGGGACGTCGCTGCCCGGATGGGTGGGAGGCGTGGTCCTCGCGACGGCGCTCGCGGTCGCGGCCGGCGCCTGGGCGACGCTCGTCGATCGGCGCGACCCCGCGCGCGGCCCGCGGCACGAGAACGTCGTGCGCATCGTGGTGACCGTGGCCCTGATCCTGCTGCTGGTCACGCAGCTCTCGGCCCTGCGGCAGACCGGCGTCGCGGGGTTCGTGATCGCGCTGGTGCCCATCGCGGGCATCCTGCTCGTGTACTCGTCGATCCTCGTGGACCGCTGGCGCGAGCTCTCGGGGGAGCGCGTGCGGCGCATTCGCGAGGAGCAGCGCGCCGAGATGGCTGCGCACCTGCACGACTCAGTGCTGCAGACACTTGCCCTGATCCAGAATCGCGCGGGTGCATCGAGCGAGGTCTCACGCCTCGCCCGCGCCCAGGAGCGCGAGCTGCGTGCCTGGCTCTACGACGGCGACGCCCCCGCCGACAGCGACCTGCCGACCGACCTGCGCGACTACGCCGCCGCCCTCGAGCTCGATTACCCGGTGCGCATCGACGTCGTCTCAGCGGGACTTCCGGCCGAGCGCGCGAGCGGCGAGGTCGCGGCGGCCTCACGCGAGGCGATGCTGAACGCCGCCCGCCACGCCGGCGGCGACGTGTCGGTCTACATCGAGGGCAACGCGAACGCCGTCGACGTGTACGTGCGCGACCGCGGCCCCGGGTTCGACCTCGACGACATCCCGGACGACAGGCTCGGCATCCGTCAATCCATCCTCGGCCGCATGCGCCGCGCGGGCGGCTCGGCGACCATCCGGCGGGGAGCCGGCGGCGGCACCGAGGTGCACCTGCGGTTCTCCACGACCCCCTCGCCCGACACCGGGCCTGCATACTCCCGGGAGGGGAGCCGTGGCTGAGCGCACCGTGCGGGTCGTGATCGTCGACGACCACTCGATCTTCCGCTCGGGTCTGCGTGCCGACCTCGACGCGTCGGTCGAGGTCGTCGGCGAGGCGGCCGACGCCGCATCTGCGATCGCGATCATCGAGGCCACCGCGCCCGACGTCGTGCTGCTCGACGTGCACCTGCCGGTGGGCGCCGGCGCGGCGTCGGGTCCTGACGCCGCCGGCGGGGAGGCGGTCATCCGAGGCGCCGCGCCGGCCGTTCCCGCGACGCGCTTCCTGGCGCTGAGCGTGTCGGATGCCGCGGAGGACGTGGTCCGGGTCATCCGCGCCGGTGCCCGCGGCTACATCACGAAGGGCTCGTCAGGTGCGGAGGTCAGTCGAGCCGTGCACGCGGTCGCCGACGGCGACGCCGTGTTCTCGCCGCGCCTCGCGGGGTTCGTGCTCGATGCCTTCGGTGCCGCCGTCGGCGAGACCGCGACGACCAACGACGAACTCGACCGCCTCTCGTCGCGCGAGCAGGAGGTGATGCGCCTCATCGCCCGCGGCTACGCCTACAAAGAGGTGGCGGCCGAGCTCTTCATCTCCATGAAGACCGTCGAATCGCACGTCTCCGCAGTCCTGCGCAAGCTGCAGCTCTCGTCACGGTACGAGTTGACGGCCTGGGCCTCGGCGCGCCGGCTGCTGTGAGGAGATGGATGCTGCGTGCCCGCGGCCCGGTCCACGCGGCCGGAGGCTCGGTGGAGACCGCCACGGCCGCCGTTTCAGTCCTCGTCGCCGAACATGATCTCGTGGCAGAGGGCGCGGCTCGTGTCCACATGGCGCAGCGCGACATCCGCAGCCCCGTCGGCGTCGCGCTTCGCGAGGGCCTCGACCAGCTCCCGATGCTCGGCGAGCAGGATCTCGGGTGACCGGTTCTGGCGGAGCACCCAGTGGAGCCGGCCCTCGAGCGGCTCGAGGGTCGACGCCAGGATGCGGTTGTGCGCCATGCGCGGAAGGGCGTCGTGGAAGGCCTGGTTCAGCTCGGCGATCGCAGCGAGGTCGCCCCGCGCGAGTGCGGCGTCGGCTTCGTCGGCGATGGCGGCGAGCGCCTGGATCTCCGCATCCGTCGCCCGCGCGCTCGCGAGGCGCGCGCACTGCACATCGAGGGCGACGCGCACGTCGAAGAGATCGTCGACGTCCTCCTTCGCCAGCACCGTGACGATGACGCCGCGACGCGGCACCTCCTGCACGAAGCCCTCGCCCTTGAGGAGGGTGAGCGCTTCACGGACCGGGACGCGCGAGACACCCATCTCTTCAGCGAGCACCCGCTCGACGAGGCGGTCGCCGGGCACGAAATCGCCGCGCACGATCCGGTCGCGAAGGAGATCCCGCACGCGTTCGCGCAGCGGTTGATGCGTCGCGCCGATCGTGGCGTCGGCCGCCGTGCCGGCGGATGAGGGCTGGGCAGTCACGGGCAGACTCAGACCGGCTGCAGCGTGCGGCTGTCGACGATGACCTTGCCGAGGGGCATGAGCGAGATCGGGACGAGCTTGAAGCTCGCGACGCCCAGCGGAATGCCGATGATCGTGATGCACAGCGCAATGCCGGTGATGATGTGACCGATCGCCAGCCACCAGCCGGCGAGGATCACCCAGACGACGTTGCCGAGGAACGAGCCGACCCCCGACGTCGGCTTGTCGACGATGGTCCGGCCGAACGGCCAGAGGGCGTAGAGGCCGATGCGGAACGAGGCGACGCCCCACGGGATGGTGAGGATCAGGATGCACAGCACCACCCCCGCCAGCATGTAGCCGAGGAACATCCAGAAGCCCGACAGCACGAGCCAGATGATGTTGAGGAGGGTGCGCATGAGGTCCATCTTGCCCATTCGCGCCTGAAAGCTCTCCCCGGCCAGCCCCCGAGTCTTCCACCGGCCACGCGGGTGATTCGGGCGGAGGGGATGTGAGGAGCGGAGGACGGATGCTGCGCCCCGGGCCCTCCGGCGGCCACATCTCCTCCGCTGGTCGCCGATCTTCCCCGCCGCGTGGTGCGTCCCTAGGCTCGGGGGATGCGCAGGTCGCGGGAGAGCCCCACCGTCGGGGACGTGCTCGGGGAGATCCTGCGCCGCGCGGCGGCCGAGGTCGAGCAGAGCGCCGCCGCAGCCCTGGCCGACGAGCCCGACGGGGTGCATCAGCACCGCGTGCGGGTGCGGCGTCTGCGCAGTGTGCTCGGGGGGTTTCGCGAGGCGCTCGACGCGCGGGCTGCCGAGCGGGTGCGGGTCGCCTACGCCGAGTGGGGCCGCGAACTCGGCGTCGTGCGCGACATCGAAGTGCGCGCTGACGTCGCGGAGCAGCTGTTGGAGCGCGCCGGGATCGACGACCCGGCGGTCGTGCATCGGCTCGTCCAGAGCCAGCGCGAGGCCTACCCCGCTGCGCACGAGCGACTCGTGGAGCTCGCGCGCTCGCCGCGGGCGGAGGAGCGCGCGCGGATGCTGCGGGAGTTCGTCGACCCGGCGGTCGTCGTCGAGCCGGATCGCCCCGCAGCCGCCGTGCTCGCCACCGTGCTCGCAAAGCAGGCGCGGCGTGTGGAGAAGGCCGAGGGCCGACTCGACGGCTCGGACGAGGCGTACCACGAGCTGCGCAAGGCCGCACGCCGCACGCGGTATGTCGCAGAGGCGATCGCGGACGTGGCGCCCGACCTGTTCCCCCCGCAGGCCGAAGCCATCGCGGATGCCGGCGACGACCTGCATGACGCGCTCGGCGCGCACCGCGACGCGATGCTGCTCGCGCGCCGGGTGTCCCACGAAGGCGCGCTCGCGGGCCGGGCGGGCGAGCCGTCCGACGCCTACGAGACGATCGCCGACCTGCTGCGCGACGAGGCCGAGGAGCGGCTGAAGGAGGTGCCGCCGGCGCTGAAGCTCCTGAAGGCGGCGGCATCTCGGCTGCCGTGAGGCGCGGCATTCGTCCGCTCCACCCGTCGGGACCCGCGGCGGTGTGGGTGTCGGCGTGCGCGCCTAGACTTGACAGGCAATGACGGACGCCAGCACCCCCATCATCGTCGGCAGAGACATCGGCCCTCAGGCCCCCGGCGCACGACCCGACGAGGACCTGCTCGAAGGGCTCAACCCGCAGCAGCGGGAGGCCGTGACGTACCGCGGGCAGGCACTGCTCATCGTGGCCGGCGCGGGCTCGGGCAAGACCAGCGTGCTGACGCGGCGCATCGCGTCGCTGCTGCGCGGCCGCGAGGCGTGGCCGAGTCAGATCCTGGCGATCACCTTCACCAACAAGGCCGCCGGCGAGATGCGCGAGCGCGTCGAGCAGCTCGTGGGCGACTCGTCGCGCGGCATGTGGATCTCGACCTTCCACTCGGCGTGCGTGCGGATCCTCCGGCGCGAGGCCGAGCAGTTCGGCTTCACCAAGTCGTTCACGATCTACGACTCGGGCGACTCGCGCGCGCTCATCAAGCGCCTCGTCAAGGAGCACGAGGCCGACGCGTTCGGCCTCACTCCCGCGGCCACGCAGTCGAAGATCTCACGGCTCAAGAACGAGCTGGCGGATGCTGAGTCCTACGCCCGCACGGCCAACATGAGCGATCCTGCCGAGCGCGTGTTCGTCGAGCTGTTCGGCGCCTACCAGCGTGAGCTGCAGAAGGCGAACGCGTTCGACTTCGACGACCTCATCGGGCAGACGGTGTTCCTGTTCCGCGCGTTCCCGCAGGTCGCCGACGTCTATCGGCGTCGCTTCCGGCACGTGCTGGTCGACGAGTACCAGGACACCAACCACGCGCAGTACGCTCTGATCCACGAGCTGACGCGTCCGCCGGGATCGGATGCTGCACCCCTCGCCGGATCCGGCGGCATGATGATCTTCGAGCCCGAGCCGGCCGCCGAAGAGGGTGCGTCGCTCACCGTCGTCGGTGACTCCGACCAGTCGATCTACGCGTTCCGCGGCGCCGACATCCGCAACATCAGCGAGTTCGAGAAGGACTATCCGGGCGCCAAGGTGGTGCTGCTCGAGCAGAACTACCGGTCGACGCAGAACATCCTGTCGGCCGCGAACGCCGTCATCAGCCACAACTTCGACCGCAAAGACAAGAAGCTGTGGACCGACGTCGGCGAAGGTGAGCAGATCGTCGGCTTCACGGGCTACTCGCAGCACGACGAGGCGCAGTTCGTCGCCGACGAGATCGAGGCCCTGCGCCGGGCCGGCGTGGACTACTCGCAGGTCGCGGTGTTCTACCGCACCAACTCGCAGTCCCGTGCGCTGGAAGAGATCTTCATCCGCTCGGCGCTGCCCTACAAGATCATGGGCGGCACCAAGTTCTACGAGCGCGCCGAGATCAAGGACGCCCTGGCGTACCTCGTCGCGGTCGCCAACCCGGCCGACGAGATGGCGATGCGCCGCATCATCAACCGCCCGCGCCGCGGCATCGGCGACGTGACGATCGAGACGATCTCGCGGTACGCGGCCGACCAGCAGATCACGTTCCGCGACGCGCTTGCGAACTCGTCGGCGCTGGGCGTCGGGCCCAAGATCCAGGCGGCCATCGCGCATCTCGACGCGGTGCTGGCCGAGGCATCCGAGATCATGCTTCCGACGACGGGCGAGCTCGCCCCGCCGACCGCGGTCGCCGAGGGTCTGACGCTGCTGCTGAACAAGAGCGGCTACTACGACGCGCTGCGCGCCAGCAAGGACGCGCAGGACGAGGCGCGCATCGAGAACCTCGACGAGATGGTGGCCGTTGCGCGCGAGTTCGCGCGCAACAACCCCGAGGGCACGCTGCTCGACTTCCTGACCGAGGTGGCTCTCGTGTCGGATGCCGACGACCTCGAGGACGCCTCGGGCTCGGTGTCGCTCATGACGATGCACACGGCGAAGGGCCTCGAGTACGACGCCGTGTTCGTCACGGGTGTCGAAGAGGACCTCATCCCGCACCGCATCTCGGCGGGGGAGCCCGGCGGTCCGCAGGAGGAGCGCCGGCTGTTCTACGTCGGCATCACGCGGGCGCGCAAGCGTCTGTACCTCTCGCTCGCGATGACCCGTGCGCAGTTCGGCGAGGTGACGGTGGCGATGCCGAGCCGGTTCCTGCAGGAGATCCCGGCCGAGCTGCTGCACTGGCGCCAGTCGCCGGGCGACGTCAACTCGCGTGGCGGCACACAGTCCCGCGCACTGAACGCGCGGCGAGGTTCGGGGTCGGGCTCCGGCTTCGGCGGTTCGGGCAGTCGGCGCTACGGCGATGACCTGGTGCCGCTGGCGCGGCGCGAGCCATCGGGCAACCTCGAGCGGTTCGCGAACAAGATCCCCGCCAAGGTGCGCGACAACGGCGACCTCGAGCTGGCGCCCGGCGACCGCATCCGTCACGACGACTTCGGTGAGGGCCGCGTCGACGCCGTCACGGGCGAAGGCGCGAAGCGCGTCGCCCACGTGCGATTCGACTCGGCCGGCCCGAAGAAGCTGCTGATCAAGATCGCCCCGATCTCCAAGCTCTGACGCGGGCTCAGCCGCCGGGCGCCCCGTCCTCGACCAGCAGGTGGTGGTGGGCCAGGCGGCGGAGGGCGAGCATCACCGGCTCGTAGAGCGCGGTGCCGAGCACCGCGTAGGGCACCGCCTCGGCGCGCGGCATGCCGGCCATCGGGGCGAGCTCTTCGGCCGCGACCTGGCGCATCGCGTCGCTGTAGCGGCGGAGCACGGCGGGAGAGGCATCCAATCCCGCCGCTTCCAGCGCCCGCAGCGCCTCGTCGAGCTGGGGAACCGCGGTGAAATCGGGGTCGTAGGTGAGGCCGAGTTCGCCGATCGCCTCTCGCGCGCGGGGGTAGTCGTCGCGGTCGGACTCGACGTACGGCGGGAGGGCGCCCACCGCACGCCCCAGGGTCGCGATCGGGTCGTCGTCGGGGGCGTCGATCAACGCGAGGATGTCGCGCACACGAGACAGGGGGAGTCCGCGCACATCGGCCAGCGCGCCGATGAGTGTGAGGCGAGAGAGGTGCTCCTCGCCGTACTCCGCGCGCGTCGTGGAGAGCGCCTCGCCCCGGGGGAGCATGCCCTCGCGGATGTAGAACTTCACGGTGGCCACGGGAACCCCGCTGCGCTCCGACAGCTCCGAGATCTTCATGATGCGGCCCCTTTGGTGTTGACATTGGATACTATAGCTATCCAATATTGGAGAGCGATACTATCCAACGGAGGCCACGATGGACCCGATCCTCACGATCGTCGCCGGCGCGACGATCCTCACCGTCATCGGCATCATGTCGGGCGGCACCTTCCTGCTGCGGATCGCGACGCGCGGTCTGCCCTTCAACGGGCTGCAGAAGACCTTCTTCCGCGCGGGGCACGCGCACGCCGGCGTGCTCGTGATCCTGGGGCTCGTGAGCCTCCTCCTGGTGTCCGCGGTCGGCGTCCCGATGCCGTGGCAGTGGGCATCGGTCGGCGTGCTGGCGAGCGCGCTCCTCATTCCCGGCGGGTTCTTCCTGTCGGTGCTGGGACGCGACCCTCAGCGCCCCGGGCGCGCGATCGCGCTCCTGTGGGCCGGAGTCGTCGTGCTCGCAGCATCCCTTCTCGCCGTCGGTGTCGGAGTGATCGCCGCCGGGGTGTCCGCGCTGGGGTGAGGTTCGCGGCGTCGGCGCCCGGCGCGGGCGGGTTAGGCTCGCACAATGGCCTTGTTCTCGCGCCGTCCGAAGAAGCCCGCCGAGCAGCCGTCGACCTCCCCCGAGCCCGCACAGGCTGAGGGCGTCGCGGCCGAACTCGCATCCGACTTGGCGGCCGCTCCTTCCGTCGCCGCGGAGGCTCCGGCAACGGATGCGCCCGTTTCCGAGACGGATGCCGCCGCCCCGGCGGCGGAGTCAGCCACAGCGCCCGACGCGCCGGCGGAGAGTGCAGAAGGCGTGGGGACGGTGTCCATCTCCGTCTCGTCGTTCGGCGGGCTCGGGGTGTCTCCCGCGGCGTCTCAGCCGGTTCAGCCGGCCGAGCCGCGCGAGCCGCAGGTCGGCGAGACCGTCCCTCCGGGACCGCAGCCGCGCATGGGTGTGCGGGAGTGGATGCGCACGGCGCCCGAGCAGATCGAGACGGTGCCGGGGCTGCGCGACAATGTGCTGCTGCGCGCCGCGCTCGGGCGGATCGGCGACGCCCCGGCCTCCCAGGCGCTGCTCGATGTCGCGCGGCAGCTGATGCAGGGGCACCTGTTCCTGCGGGTCAAGGGCGACGCCCGGGCGCTCCTCGCCGAAGGGAAGGGTCTGCCGCTCGCGATCGCGAACTCCGGGGAGCGCACGTTCGCCCTGGTGTACTCGAGCGGCGCCGCACTTCAGGCGAGCGTCAAGGCCGACGGCGACGTCGAGACCTCGGCGATGGGTCAGCCCGTGCTCACGGTGCTGCGGCACGTGTTCGCCAGTGCCTACGACGGGATCATCATCGATCCCGCGTCCGCGCCATCCCGCGCCGTGCTGCCGAAGGAGCTGCTCGAACGGGCCGTCGAGCAGGCCGATCCGCAGCTGACCGTGAAGACCCTGCTCGCGGCGGAGCGCACCCCCGAGATGAACGGCAAGGTGGCCGAGGCTCTCACCCGCGCCCCCCTCTGGGTGGCGGTGGGGGTCGCGGAGAACGGCGCGCCCGGCCTGGCGGAGGGGCGAGACGCGGAGGGGCGTCGCTTCCTCGAGGTGTACTCGCACCCGCTCGAGATCGCCGTCATGGGCCGTGGCGACAACGCCGGTCCGATCACCGGCGCGCAGCTCGCGAAGGCGCTGCGCAGCGACGACGGGATCACCGGTGTGGTGGTCGACCCCGCGGGGCCGTGGATCCGGCTCAGCCGCGAGGACCTCGCACCGGTGCTCGCTCTCGCCGACTGAGGGTTCCCGCTGGGCGGGACGGTCGCCGCTTCCGCGGTGAGCGGGGTGACGAATGTCGCGCTCCCCGCTAGCGTCTGATCCATGGCGTCCCCGCGGATCACCCTCACCGTGCCCGGCCCCGACGGCGATCGCGAGGTGGGGATCTCGAATCCCGACCGGGTGATCTGGCCGGAGGTCGGCATCACGAAGCGCGAGCTCGCGGAGTACCTCATCGCGGTGCAGGAGCCCTTCCTCGCCGCCAACGGCGACCGCCCCGTCTCGCTCGAGCGGTTTCCCGAGGGCGTCGACGGCGAGCGGTTCTACTCGAAGAACCCGCCGAAGGGGGCGCCGGCCTTCGTCGAAGCCCAGACCGTCACGTACAACAGCGGGCGGCGGCATCCGCAGATCATCCTCACCGAGATCGCCGCGGCGGTCTGGGCCGTGCAGATGAACACGATCGTCTTCCACCCGTGGGCGTCGCTGACGGCGAACACCGACAACCCCGTCGAGCTGCGCATCGACCTCGATCCGCAGCCGGCAACGGATTTCACGGATGCTGCCGCCGTCGCCCCCGCGATGCGCGACGTCCTCGCCGAGGCGGGTCTGACGGCGTTCCTCAAGACCAGCGGCAATCGCGGCATCCACGTGTTCTGCCCGATCGAGCCGGAGTGGGAGTTCCTCGACGTGCGGCACGCGGTCATCGCCGCCGGCCGCGAACTCGAGCGGCGCCTCCCCGACAAGGTGACGATGAACTGGTGGAAGGAGGAGCGCGGCGAGCGCATCTTCATCGACTTCAACCAGGCGAACCGCGACCGCACGATGGCCGGCGCCTACAGCCCGCGGGCGCTGCCGAACGCGACCGTGTCGACGCCGCTCACGTGGGACGAGCTGGAAGCCGGGGCCGACCCGTCCGCGTTCACGGTACGGACGGTTCCGCAGCGCCTGGCCGACGTCGGCGACCCGTGGGCGGACCTGCTCGCGAAGCCGGGGCGCATCGACACGCTGCTGGAGTGGTGGCAGCGCGACCTCGACGACGGGCTCGGCGAACTGCCGTTCCCGCCCGACTTCCCCAAGATGCCCGGCGAGCCGCCGCGCGTGCAGCCGAGCCGCAAGAATGAGGCGAACTGGCCCAAAGACGACGCCTGAGCGTGCGGGTGGCGCGACGGCACGCGCCTCCCAGGGCGGAACTCACCCCGAGTCGGCGGACAGGTTGGCGAGGAGCAGACTCGCAAGTCCCACTGCGGTCGCACTCGCGTAGCCGTGGTTCCCGCGCACATCGTCGATCGTGACCTCGGAGGCGATCACCGCGACGGCATCCCTGGCAGGATCGACGACGACTGCCGTTCCGCCCTCGCCCTGGACGTAGAACACGTCGCGACTCGGGTCGATCCACCACTGGTAGCCGTAACTGATGTCGCCGTAGCCGCTCGTGGCGACGACAGGGCTGGTCGCCTGGACGGCCCAGGTCGCCGACACCACCTGCTCCCCGTCCCACACGCCCTCGTCGAGGAAGAGCTGGCCGAGGCGCACCAGGTCCATCGGGCGAAGCCGCAGGTGCGTGTAGCCGAGGTTCACCCCCTGCGTGTCGGCGGGCCAGGCGACCTCCGCGTCCTGGTAGGCCTGGAGCAGCGCCTCGGGGTGGCCGGGCGTGAAGCGCTCCTCCCACCAGGGGTCGGTATCGATGCCGAGCGGACCGAACAGCGTCTGCTCGGCGAACCGGAAGGGCGACATCCCGGTCGCTTCGGCGACGACGGCGGCGAGGATGTGCGTGCCCATGTCGGAGAAGAGGAACACACCGTCGCCCGGCCCGCGCGCCGCCCGGTCCGCGAGGATCGAGGCGACCCAGTCCGTCTGCGCGTACAGGTCGGCGGGGCCTCCCCGGATGTCGCGCTCTTCGGACGTCGGCGCGAAGTTCGCCGTGTGCGTGAGCACGGACTTCAGCTGGATCGCGGCCGTTTCGGGCGTGAGGGCGGCCGCGTGGTCAGGAAGCAGCTGACCGAGGGTGGCGTCGACGCCTGAGATGAGTCCTCGGTCGATCGCGATGCCGACGAGGGTCGACGTCACCGCGCGGGTGACGCCGCGCACGTCCCACGTATCGTCAGCGGTCGATTCCGCGTACTGCTCGTACACGAGTTCGCCGTGTTGCTGCACCAGCACCGCGCGGACCGCATCCTCGCCGTAGAGGGTGCCGAAGACGGAGTCGATGTCCTCACGGATCGCGTCGGCCGGCGGCGTCGGCTCGGGGAGTGACGACGACGGGGACGAGCATCCCGACACCAGCAGCGCCACGATCGCGACGCACATCGACCCGACCCGCGTGCCGTAACGACCGCGAGTGCGCCGGTGGTCGAGGCGGGCCATGGGATGCCTCCGTCAGCAGTGACCCTGACCGCACGGTACACCCGCCCCGGGCGGGCGAACAGACCACGGCCCGCAGCATCCGTCCGCCGCCGAAGGCGTCAGACCAGGACGTCGGCCAAGTCGTACGCGGCGACCACCTCGAGCTGCTCGTACGTGCACGAGCGCGGGTCACGGTCGGGGCGCCAGCGCTCGAACTGCACGGTGTGGCGGAAGCGCCAGCCTTCGAGCTGGTCGTAGCGCACCTCGAGCACGCGCTCGGGGCGCAGCCGCACGAATGACGAGTCGGCCCGACCCGCCTGGAAGCGCGACTTCTCGCCCTCGCCGCGCAGCGCCTCGCCGTCGGCGTCCCGCTCGACGAGCGGGGCGAGCTCGTCGATGAGCTCGAGCCGGCGGGCGTTGCTCCAGGCGGCCACGCCGCCCACGGGGTAGAGCGTGCCGTCCTCGCCGTACAGGCCGACGAGCAGTGAGCCGACGCCCTCGCCGGACTTGTGGATGCGATAGCCCAGCGCCACCACATCGGCCGTGCGCGCATGCTTGATCTTGAACATCGTGCGCTTGCCCGGGGCGTAGGGCTGATCGAGCGGCTTCGCGACCACGCCGTCGAGCCCGGCACCCTCGAACTCGGCGAGCCAGCGGCGGGCGAGATCGGGGTCGTCGGTCGTGCGCGTGACGTGCACGGGGTCGGGCACGTCACGCAGCAGATCGACGAGCGTCTGCCGCCGCGTCTCGAACGGTTCGTTCTGGAGGTCGCGGTCGCCGACGGCCAGCAGGTCGAACGCGATGAACATCGCCGGGGTCGTCTCGGCGAGCATGTTCACGCGTGAGGCAGCGGGGTGGATGCGCTGCGACAGCGACTCCCAGTCGAGCCGGCGTCGCCCGTCGCGGTCGACCGGCACGACGATCTCGCCATCGAGCAGGCACGGCTCGGGCAGGAGCCGCGCGAACGCCTCGACGAGCTCGGGGAAGTACCGCGTCAGCGGCTTCGCGCCGCGCGACCCGATCTCGACGTTCTCGCCGTCCCACGAGATGAGAGCGCGGAACCCGTCCCATTTCGGCTCGTAGCTCAGCCCGCCCGTCACCTTCGCCGGTTCGGGAACGTCGGGGACGGACTTCGCGAGCATCGGCGCAGGGATCTCGTACGGCATGCGTCTCATCCTGCCGTTCCCCGCCGACACCCGACACCCCGGCCCGCATCCGCGGGGATGGATGCTGCGGCCCGGCGTCCGCGCCGAGGTCGGGCCGACGCGGACGCGGGTTCAGGCCGACGTCGAGGCAGACGCCGACGCGGCGTAGAGCGCGGCCGCCTCGGCGCGGTTGGCCGCCCCGATCTTGGCGAGGATCGCCGACACGTGCACCGACGCGGTCTTCGGGCTGATGAACAGGCGCTGCCCGATCTGCGGGTTGGTGAGGCCCTCGGCCACCAGCTCGAGCACCTGGAGCTCGCGCGGGGTGAGCCTCGCGATCACGCCGTCCTCGCTCACCTGTTCGGCCTCCGCGGCGGGCGCGAGCCGGGCATGCGCCGTGAGCTCGGCGGCCCAGCGGCCCACCCGGGCCGCCCCGTCGCCCGACGCTGCGGCCCGGACCTCCGCCAGCAGCGCGGCGGCCGCGTCGCGTTCGCCGGCGTCGAGGAGGGCGAGGGCGAGACGGCAGCGGGCGAGATGCCGGTGCCACACCGCCAGGAGGTCGTCGGCCGGCCCGTCGACGAGTGACCGCCATGCGGCGATGCGGCGCTCGGGGCCGGCGCCGTCGGCGTCGACGAGGAGGGCGCGCACGAACTCGGCGTGTGCGTCCGCTGCCGCGTGATCCGGCCACGTCTCGATCGTCGCGGCCAGCCGGTTGCGGAGCTCCGCGTCGACGGGCCGGTCGGGCGCGAGAGTGAGAAGAGCCGCGGTCACCACCGCATAGCGGCGCCCCGAGTGCGTGCCCGTGTCGGAATCGGCGATGTCGAAGAGGTCGGCGAGCACACCGGCGATCACGTCGCTCGCCGGCTCCGCGCTCGCCCCGCGCAACGTGAGCAGCGCCTCCGCGCGCTCGACCGCCCACCACCCCCGCTTGTCGGGGAACCGTCGGCGCGAGTCCTCGATCGTGGCGCGTTCAGCCAGGAGGAGCTCCGCTCGCTCGGCGTCGCGGTCGTCCCAGGTCAGGTGCGAGGCCAGCATCCGGACGATGGACGCACCGTGCAGCGGATTCCTCATCAGTCGCCGCGCCCGCTGCGCGTATCGTCGCGCGGCCTCGGGACGCCCGGTCGCGAAGAGTGCGGCTCCGAGCGCGTACGCGAGCCCGGAACCCGACCCCCGCGCGATGCCGGCCCGGGCGACGTCCTCATAGTGCTGCGCGCCGACGACGGCGGCCTCGTCGAACCGCCCGACGCGCAAGAGCATGCCGGTGAGGGCGGACCCCGCGTACGCGCGCATCGCCGGGTCGAGGCGCAGCGTCACCGCGCGCTCAAGGGGTGCCAGGGCTCGCACTTCGTCGTCTTCGTCGCCGGCGATGCGCCACGCCTCCACTGTCAGCGCGACGGCGAGCGCGGCGTCGTCGCCGGCCTCCTGTGCCAGGGCGATCGCGCGTGCGGCGTGCTCGGCGGCATCCGCTCCGTGCTCTTCGAGCGCGATGTTGGTGAGCACGCGCGACAGGAGGATGCGCGCCCGGGGCGCATCGATGCCTTCCAGAAGCGAGGCGGCCTTCTTGAGATCCTCGCCACTGCCGCGGTGCTCGGCGTTGTACGTCTGCACGAAGCGCTGCCGCAGCAGCGCTGCGCGCGTGATCGGGTCGTCGGGACACACCGCGAGGCCCTCGTTCGCCGATCGCAGCGAGCGCTCCGCCTCGCCGAGATCGTGCCAGGACTGGGCGGCCGCGAGGTGCAGCTCGGGGAGGGTCGTGCCGGCGCGCGTCTCGGCATCCGGAACCTGCCCCCAGAGCTCGGTGAGACGCTCGGCGAGCTTCGCCGACGTGGCCGGCGAGAACCGTGACTTCGACTGCTCGAGGGCTGCGACGGTCGCGTCGAACGCTGCGGTGAGATCGCGGGCGGCGAGCCAGTGCTCGGCGGCCGCGGAGGCGGCATCGGGGGAGTCGCCGCCGTGGTCGCGCAGATGCTCGGCATAACGGCGGTGCACGCGCACGCGCTCGCTGGGCAGCATCTCGCCCTCCACCGCCTCGCGCGTGAGGGCATGACGGAACCGGTAGCCCGCGCCGTCGGCGAGGATGACGCGCGTGTCGATCGCTGCGCGCACGGCGTGGTCGAGGGCCTCCTCGTCGAGCGCCGTCACGGCCGCGAGCACGTCGTCGTCGACGTGCATGCCGCCGGCTGCCATCGTCCGCACCGTCTGCTGCGCGTCGTCGCCGAGGCGCGCGTAGCGTGCGAGCACAAGCTCCCGCAGCGTGTCGGGAAGCGCGCGGTCGCCGAGGTCGACAAGTTCCTCGACGAGGAACGGGATGCCGCCGCTGCGCTCCGCGAGGGCGTCGACGAAGCGGGGGTCACGGCCGCCGACCAGCTGCGCGACCTGCTCGGCGACCTCGTCGGGGCTGAGGGGTGCGACCTCGACCCGGACGACCGAGCGGGTGCGGTCGAGCTCAGCGAGCAGCGGGCGGAGGGGATGGAAGCGATCGATGTCATCGGAACGGTAAGTCGCGACGATGGTGAGGTGCCGCCCTCGGAGCGTGCTGGCCAGGGTCTTGAGCAGGGCCATGGTGGCGGCATCCGCCCACTGCAGGTCTTCGAGCACGACGACCACGTGGCGGCGCTGCGACAGACGCTCGAGCAGCACCTCGATGGCCTCGGCGAACTCGCCCGCCGGCTCGTCGGCCTCGGGAGACTCGTCCGCGATGCCGGGCACCAGCGCGGCGAGGCTCGCGATCGCGGCGGCCGAGCCCGCGGCCTCGCGCAGCGCGTCGGTGCCGACGGCGGCGTGCAGGTCGCGCAGCACGCGACGCACCGGGCCGAACGCGGCGCCGATGGGTCCGAGGTCGACGCACTGCCCGAACGCGATGACGGGTGCGTCGTCGGGGCGCGCGCCGAGAGGGTCGCCGGTCACGAGCGCGAGGAACTCCTGCACCAGTCGCGTCTTGCCGACCCCGGCTTCGCCGCGCACGACGACGGTGCGCGGGACTGCGCCCACGCCGTCGTCGTAGGCCTCGAGCAGGGCGGCGAGCTCGGTGTGCCGGCCGACCATGCGCGGGCTCGAGGCAAGAGCGGGCATGGTCATATCGTGGCACTTCCCCCGTGCCGGCGGACCCTCATCGCGTGGCGATGCCCTCCTCGTCGCATGCGCGTCCTCAGATCTGTCGACTCCCGGTCAGTGGCCCGCGATGGCCGTGGCACCCGCACCGTGGTGCACAACCCCGCGGAACCAGGCCGCCAGCGGCAGCCCGGCAGGCCGAGCCGGCGACTGCCCGCGCTCGCGGTGGGCGCGCATCAGCTCGTTCTGGCGAGCGAGGTCGGCGGCGCGGTGCTGGTCGAGGATGTAGCCGGTGTACGTCGTGTCGTTCATGGGTCTCTCCTGTCTGCGGCCGAACCGTCGGAATCGGTTCCGGTTGTGCTGACAGGTACGACTTTCCTCGCTGAGGTGGGTTCCCCTCATCGGGCGATCGCCTTGTCTTGACGGCTGTGGGTACCTTAGATGCCGCATCGGGTGCCTTAGTGCGACGCCGGTGCCCGAGGTGCGCTCGTCCGGTCCTCGCCTCTCCCGCCCGGCGTCAGTCGGCGACGGGATGCTTCGGCCGCGCCCACCGTGCCGGCAGATCGGGCCCGTCCCAGACCTGCACGATGCCCCACGCGGCCGCGGCGATCGGCACCGCGAGCACCGCGCCGACGATGCCGCCGAGCACCGTGCCCACGGTCAACGCGACGAGGATCACGAAGGCGTGCAGCTTCATCGACCGGCCCATCAGCACGGGCTGCAGGAAGTTGCCCTCGAGCTGGTTGACCAGCACCACCACTCCGACGACGAGGAGGGCGTTCACCCAGCCGTTGGCGACGAGTGCGACGAGCGCGGCGATGATGCCGGCGAGCGTGGCACCCACGATCGGGATGAACGCGAGCAGGAAGACCAGCACCGAGAGGGGGATCGCGAGCGGCACCTGGAGGATGAGCAGACCGATCAGGATGCCGATCGCATCGACCGCCGCGACCGTCGCGGTGCCGCGCACGTAGGAGCCGAGCACAGTCGTGGTCTTGTCGCCGATGCGCCGCGCACGCAGGTAGTCCGCGCCGTGGAACGGCCGCAGCAGGAACTCCCACATCTGGGGCCCGTCCTTGAGGAAGAAGAACAGGATCGTCACCATCAGCACGAGCCCGGTGACGAAGTTGGCGACGGCGCTCACCCCGGCGAGGGCGCCGGAGCCGAACTGGGCGCTCGTGACGAAGTCGGTGAGCGTGGCGACCCACTCGTCGATCTGGTCCGGCTGCAGGAAGTCGAACGGCAGCGTCTGCACCCAGGCGAGGAGGCTCTGGAATCCGTCTTCGGCCTGGGCGTACAGGTCCTCCCACTGGTTCTGCACCGCCCATGCGATGAGCCAGCCGAGGAGGCCCAGCAGCACCACGATCGCGATCATCGTGATCAGCGTCGCGATGATCGAGGGGACGCCGCGGCGCCGCATCCAGCTCATCACCGGGTGGAAGGCGCAGGCGAGGATGAGCGCGATCACGAGGGGGATGGTCACGAGCGTCAGCGACTGGATCGTGAAGACGATCCCCGCGACCACCGCCACCACGACGATGATCTGGATCGCCCGGATGCCGAGCCTGCCGAATCCGTCGGCCCACAGGCTCCACGGCGCACGGGTGGCCTTCGGCTCGACGTCGTGCGAATCGAGGACCACGCGCTGCGGGTCGTTGCGGAACAGTCCCATGTGCCGAGGGTATGGGGCGCCGGGGCGAACCCGCGCGGGTTGCGCCGGAGTGCCGCCACGAGCTAGGCGAATGCGCTCATGCCCGTGATGTCACGGCCGATGAGCAGCGCCTGGATGCTCTCGGTGCCCTCGTAGGTGTGGATCGCCTCGATGTCGGCCAGGTGCTGCATGACGCCGTTCTCGAGCAGGATGCCGTTGCCGCCGAGCATGTCGCGGGCGGTCGACGCGATCCGGCGCGCCGCGCGGGTGTTGTGGTACTTCGCGAGCGAGGCCTGCGTCGGCCGCAGCTCGCCGCGCTCCTCGAGATCGGCCATCCACCGGCAGTACAGCTGCATCGCCGTGAGCTCCTCGAGCATGTTCGCGAGGCGCTCCTGCACCATCTGGAACTTCGCGAGGGGCTTGCCGAACTGGATGCGCTGCTGCGAGTACGCGAGCGCCGCCTCGTAGCAGGCCGTCGCGTGGCCCAGCGCCGACCACGCGACACCCGAGCGGGTCGAGTACAGCACGGTCGAGGCATCCTTGAAGCTCTTCGTGCCCGGCAGCACCGCATCGGACGCCACGCGCACGCCGTCGAGCACGATATGCGCCTGATGGATGCCGCGCAGCGACGCCTTGCCGCTGATCACAGTGCCGGTGTAGCCCGGGGTGTCCTGCTCGACGAGGAAGCAGCGGACCGCCCCGTGGAACTCGTCGCCGAGCGCCTCGACCCGCGCCCAGACGAACGTGATGCCGCCCGAGGCACCGTTGCCGATCCACTTCTTCGCGCCGTCGATCACCCACTCCTGCGTCGCGGCGTCCCGGCGGGCCACGGTCTCGAGGGACACCGAGTCCGATCCGTGGTCGGGCTCGGTGAGGGCGAAGGATGCTGCGACCTCGCCGCGTGCGACCGGCACCAGCCACCGGGCCTGCTGCTCGTCGCTGCCGAACAGCGCCAGCGTGCGGAGGGCGAGGCCGCCCTGCACCGCGAGCACCGTGCCGAGCGAGCCGTCGCCGCGCGAGATCTCCATGTTCACGAGCCCCGCAGCCAGCGGCGAGAAGCGGGTGAGCGCCGGATGCACGATGCCGTCGTTGAAGAGGTCCAGCTCGCCGCCGCGCATCGCGATGTCGAGCGGGTAGTCGCCGGTGTCCCATGCCTCCTGCATGCGCGTGCCCACCTCGTCGACGTACGCCTGCGCGCGCTCCCACACCTCGCGATCGGCGGCGGGGAGGTCGGCGAACACGGCGTAGTAGTCGGTGCCGCGCCGGCGGGTGACGTCGTAGCCCTCGAGGCGCTGGCCGGGGCGGGGCTGGAAGTCGGTCATGATCGGACTCCTGGCGGTGGGTGCGGGTGGTGCGGTATCGGATTCTCGTGAAACTGAATCCCACGAACAATAGTACTCAGTGTCATGTGCGGTGTTCGGAATGTCCGCGTGCGCACCGCCTGCCCGCGCTGCTAGCTTCTCGATCATGGAACTGGTTCGGTTCTCGGCGCCCGCACACCTCGACGATGCGGGGCCGGGGTCGGACTTCCCCGATCAGTGGCACGACCTCGTGAGCGGGCTGATCGCCGCGTCGACGGAGGTGAGCGGGCGCGGCGCGTACGTGAACCCGGTGCTGCATCCCGTGCGACGCGATCGCGAGCGGGCGATCACCTGGACGGGGCTCTCGAGGCCGTTGCTCATGAAGCATCGCGACGATCGCCGTGCCGCGTACGCGGCGGCGGAATCGCGCGACGTGCAGATCGAGTACCTCGAGTGGCACGTCGAGAAGGTCGACGGCAGGATCGCGCGCGTCACCTTCACCACCGAGACGCCGGAGTATTGGATGCTGCTCGCAGAGGTGCACCCGGACGCCGTGCTCGCGCTCTACCGGCGACTCGTGTCGCCGGCCGTCGCGGAGGAAGACCTCTTTCCCGACGGTGGCGAGTACGACCCCCGGAACCGGTGGAACACGACCGACGGCATCGTCCACTACGTCATGCCCATCAACTCGATGGGCGATCTGCTCGGCGTCTCGCAGGAGAGCGAGCCGTCGCAGCACGCCGTCGACGGCTACGACGCGCTGCCGTACTCGCGGGCGACCGGTGCCGACGCCCGCATCAACTTCGACGTCTGGGCGATGTCGCGGCAGGGGCTGTCGGTCGCCACGGCTGATCCGCCCGGGCTCTACATGATCGGCTGGGACGACTCGGGCTGGACGAAGCCCGACGGCACGCCGGTCGGCGATTACTGGACGATCGAGCGCGGGGCGCGGGGCGCGGCCCTCCGGGTCACGTACGAAGTGCCGGCAGGGGAGGGGTTCCTGGTGGGCGACATCCGGATCGGCGGGCGACCGATCGAGTTCGGCGCGCAGATCGCCGAGCACATCACGATGTCGGCGCACGTCGTGAGCGGGGCAGCGGCATGAGCGGCGAGGGAGCACACGCGCTGGCGGGGCTCATGGCGGGCGGCGTCCCGCGGCTTTCGGGCATCGAACTGCCCGCGCCGGAGCCCGGGCCCGTCGCACGCGCGCTCTCGGCGGACGCGCCTGCGGACGGCGAGCCGCAGTTCGATCCGGCGACGACCGCCGACATCCAGGGCAACGTCATCCCCGGCTTCAACAAGGACCACCAGCGGTTCCTGTTCCTGCGGATCGAAGACGTCGAAGGCGCGCGCGCCTGGCTCACGTGGCTCGCACCGCGCCTCAGCAGCATGCAGGAGGTGCTCGACTTCCGTCGCGAGTTCCGGCGGGAGCGGCTGCGGACGGGCGCCACCGAGCCCACGACATCCGCCACCTGGGTCGCCTTCGCACTCTCGGGCCCGGCCGTCGCGAAGCTCCTGGGCGACGAGGCGCTGGACGCGATGAGCGACGAGGCGTTCCGGCAGGGGCTCGCCGCGCGCTCGACGTACCTCGGTGACCCGGCCGACCCCACGAGGACCGGCCATCGGGCCCACTGGCGGGTCGGAGGCGATGAATCGGAGGCCGACTTCCTCGTCACGGTCGCCGCCGACTCCGCCGCGGATGCCGAGTCCGAGGCATCCGTGATCCTCGAAGAGGGGGCCCGGAACGGAGTCTCGGTGCTGTTCGCTCAGGCGGGCGAGAACCTTCCGGGCAACCTCGGCGGCCACGAGCACTTCGGCTTCAAGGACGGCGTCTCGCAGCCCGGTGTGCGGGGCGTGACGGCCGACGGCGAACTGCTCGCCCCGCGCTACCTCGATTCGCGTGACCCGCACGCGCGCCTCTTCGGGAAGGCGGGTCAGCCGCTCGTCTGGCCGGGCCAGTTCGTGCTCGGGATGCCTCGGCAGGACCCCGCCGATCCGCTCGTGCCCGCGGCCGACGATGGGGTGTTCCCCGACTGGGCGCGCCTCGGTTCGTACCTCGTCTGCCGGCGCCTCGCGCAGGACGTGCCCGCGTTCTGGGACTTCGCGGCCGCCGCGAGCGCGGAGTACGGCACCGATCCGGTTCATTTCGCCTCGCTGATGGTCGGCCGCTGGCCCAGCGGTGCGCCGGTCTCCCGCGCCCCGGAGAGAGACGACCTCGACCTCGCCGGCGACGAGTTCGCGCACAACCACCTCCAGTTCGACGACGACACGAAGGCGTGGACGCCGGTTCGCCGTCTCGTCGAGGGCGGCTACCGCGGCGACGAGCACCCGAAGGCGAGGGCCGACGTGTTCGGCGACGTGTGCCCGATGGCGGGGCACATCCGCAAGGTGAACCCGCGCGACAGCGGCACCGACTTCGGCGCCCCCGCCGACACGATGCTGCGGCTGATGCTGCGGCGTGGCATTCCGTACGGACCTGTGCTCGCGGGCGTCACCGATCCGTCACCGGAGCTGGTCGCCGCCGAGCGCGGGCTCGTGTTCGTCGCACACATGGCGTCCATCGAGGACCAGTTCGAGTTCGTCACCCGGCGGTGGGCGAACTCCGCCGTCCAGCCCAACGCCGGCGGGCACGACCCGGTCATCGGCCAGGCCGACGTCCACGGCGATCGCGGCCGCTCGTTCGACGTGCGCACACCGTCGGGTGAGGCGAAGAGGTTCGTCCTCGACCGCGAGTGGGTGATGCCGACCGGTGGCGGCTACTTCTTCGCGCCCGCCATCTCGGCCGTGAGTGGGCACCTCGCCACGGGCGCGGAGGGACCAGGGCCGGTCCGGCCGCCCGGATAATGAGGAGGTGGAGCCGTGGGAGATGCGCGAGTGGTACGCCGACTTCCTCGACGCGTGCAACCGCCACGACCTCGATGCGATCCGGTCGTTCCTCGATCCCTCGGTGCGCCGAGCCCACCTGCCGGCGGGCGCGGACGCCTGGATCGACGACCTGGCGGACCTGTTCGACGCGTTCCCGGACTGGCGGTGGCGGCGCATCCAGCTCGTCGCCGAAGACGACCGCCTCGCCGCCCACGTGCGCGGCAGCGGCACTCAGGTCGGGGCGTTCCGTGGCGTCGCGCCCACCCGCCGGCACGTCAACGTGGCCGAGTTCGCGATGTACCGGGTGGTCAGCGGGCGCATCACCGAGTACTCCGGCTCGGATGCGCGATTCGAAGTGCTGGACCAGCTGAGCGGATCGCCGGCCGGCCGCTGACGGCCTCTGGTCCCGTGTCGGCCTCGGCCGCCATAATGGCGGCGTGAGCGAGATCAAGACTCAGGCGACCGACGCGGATGTGGCGGCGTTTCTCGAGGCGGCGACGCCGCAGCGACGGCGCGACGACGGACTGGCCCTGGCGGAGATCTTTCGCGAGGTGACCGGGGCCGAGCCCGTGATGTGGGGTCCGTCGATGGTCGGCTACGGCAGCTATCGGTACGTGTCTCCGTCCGACCCCAAGCGGCAGGGCCAGTGGCCGAAGACCGCGTTCTCGCCGCGCAAGGCGCAGCTCTCGCTCTACGGGCTGAAGGACCTGCCCGATGGAGCCGAACTGCTGCCGGAGCTCGGAAAGTACACCGAGGGTGCGGGCTGCGTGTACGTCAAGAAGCTCGACGACATCGATCTCGGCGTCCTGCGGCGGCTGATCGCCATCGCGTGGGGGCGCGGCGACGACCCGCTGCCCTAGCCTGCCTGCTCGTCGAACTCGCGTCGCAGGTACTTCGGAGCCTGCACGCGCCACGCCTCGGTGACCAGCTCGGCGAGGTGGTCCTCGTCGATGCCGGCCATGCGGAACGCGATCTTCGGCTCGCCCCACGGCGTGGTCGTGCGCAGGAACACGTCGGGTTCCATCTCGACGAGGGCGAGGGCGTCGATCGGGTCGGCGACTTTGACCCCGACGACCAGCTCGGACGCGATGATGGCCCGCATGTCGTCGGGGATGCTCGGCCAGGGATGGCACTCCCAGGCGTAGAGCTTGTTGCGCACGAACCAGGCGGCGCCGCCCGTCATCGCGCGCTCCTCGCTCCCGGGGAGCACGGCCGCGGTGCCGCGCAGATCGTCGAGGGTGGCCACGCCCCGAGCCTACGGCGCACCTCCGACGCGCCCACGGCCCCTGCGCCGTGCGGTCAGAACGTGATCAGCTGGCGCAGCTCGCCGCCCGCGGCGAGCCGGTCCATGGCCGCGTCGAGGTCGTCGAGGCCGATGCGGGACGAGACGAGCCGCTCGAGCGGGAGGCGTCCCGCCCGCCACAGCTCGACGTAGCGGGGGATGTCGCGGCTCGGCACGGCCGAGCCGAGGTAGCTGCCCACGATGGTCCGCGCTTCGGCGGTCAGCAGCAGCGGAGACACGCTCGCGCGCGCGTCGGGCGCCGGCAGCCCTACCGTCACCGTGGTGCCGCCGGGCACGGTCAGGGCGAGGGCGGTCTCGAACGCGCGCGCGGCGCCGGCCGCCTCCACGACGACGGGGGCACGGATGCCGCGGTCCACGGCCTCCGCGGGAGTCAGCGCCCCGCTCGCCCCGCACTCCAGCGCGGCGGCGAGCTTCGAGGGCACCGTGTCGACCCCGATGGCCTCGTGGCCCAGCGCGACCGCGACGAGCAGCGCCGCCATGCCGACACCGCCGAGCCCGACCACGACGACCCGGTCACCCGTCGCCGGCCGGCCGGCGTTGACCACCGCACCGCCGCCGGTGAGCACGGCGCACCCGAGCAGTGCGGCGATCTCGGCCGGCACGTCGGGGTCGACGCGCACCACCGATGCGCGGCTCACCACGGCGTGGGTGGCGAAGGCCGAGACGCCGAGGTGGTGATGCACGTCCTGCCGCCCGCCACCGCGAGGGCGATGCAGGCGGATGCCGCCACCGAGCAGCGTGCCCGCGGCATTGGCCGCCGAACCCGGCGTGCACGGCAGGCGCCCGTCGGTGAGGCATCCGTCGCACTCGCCGCAGCGGGGAAGGAACGTCATGACCACGCGATCGCCGACGGCGAGATCGCCGGCATGGTCGCCCAGCTGCTCGACGATGCCGGCGGCCTCGTGGCCCAGCAGCATCGGCACGGGTCGCACGCGGTTGCCGTCGACGACACTGAGATCGGAGTGGCACACGCCAGCGGCTTCGATCCGCACGAGCAGCTCGTCGAGGCCGGGTGGGTCCAGCTCGAGCTCGCCCACCGTGAATGGGTGCGTCTGTGCGAACGGGGGCTCGGCGCCCGAGACTTCGAGCACCGCTCCGGTGATCCTCATGCGACCTCCTCGTCGTGCGACCGTACCCCGAACGGAGGACGCGCGCCCCCATGCGGGTGGCGCGCGTTCTCTGCGTCCGTGTCAGGCCTGTGCGGCGCGGCGGCGGAGCCGCGCGCGGCGGACCCACTTCTCGAGCTCGATCAGCACCGGCACGAGAAGGGCCAGGCCGAGCGCGGTGAGCCACTCGTTGCCCGAGAGGCCGATCGTGCCGACGAGGCGCTGCATGAAAGGCACCTCGACTGCGACGACGGTGAGGGCCAGCGGGATCGACAGCCACTTCACCGCGTCGATGATCGGTGCGGCGAGACCCGACTCGGGGTCGCGGCGCATGACGAGTCCGCCGAAGATCGAGCCGAGCGCGCAGACCACGAACGCCATCGTGACCGGCACGTTGGGCACGGTCGAGCTGAGCAGGTCGGGGTACAGCAGCAGTGGGACGAGCGTCGTGATGAAGATCAGACCGCCGTAGACGAACCAGAGCGTCACCGCCGCCGGGTTGGCGATCGTCTTCTTCGGGTCGCGCGGCGGCTTCAGCATGATGCCGTCCGGCACCGGATCGAGGAGGATCACGATGACCGGGAAGATGGCGATGAAGAAGTTGAGGAACAGCACCATGATCGGCGTGAGCGGTACGCCGTTGTTGATGTCGAAGATGCTCGCGACGAGGAACAGCAGCACGAGCGAGAACAGCTGCGACATCTGGAACCGGACGTAGCTGACGATCTTCTCGTAGATCGACCGGCCGAGCCGGACGGCCGTCACGAGCGTGCCGAAGTTGTCGTCGACGAGGATCATCTTCCCCGCCTGCTTCGTGACATCGCTGCCGGAGCCCATCGCGACGCCGATGTCGGCCTGCTTGAGCGCGGCGGCGTCGTTCACCGCGTCGCCGGTCATCGCGACGACCGCACCCTCCTCCTGCATGAGGCGGGCCAGACGCAGCTTGTCCTCGGGGGTGACGCGGCCGAACATGTGCAGGCGCGGGAGCGCCGCCTTCAGATCCTCGTCGCTCATCGCCTGGATCTCGGCGCCGCTCGCCGCGCCGTCACCCAGCCCGAGTTTCGCGCCGATCGCGGCGGCGGTGATCGCGTGGTCGCCGGTGATCATGCGGACCTCGATGCCGGCCTCGCGCGCGATGCGCACGGCCTCCTTCGAGGAGGGCCGCAGCGGGTCGATGATGCCGACGAGACCGACGAACGTGAGGTCGGAGACGGCCGCCATGGGGTCGTCGGCCACGGGCGCGTCAGGCGCGAATCGGCGGAACGCGAACGCGAGGACGCGCAGGCCCTGCTCGGAGAGCGAGCGGTTCGCCTCGAGGATCGCGTCACGGCGGTCGGCGATGGGCACGACGCCTTCCATCGTCGCGACCGAGCTGCAGCGGTCGAGCACCACATCGGGTCCGCCCTTGACGTAGCCGACGAGGGTCTCGACGCCTTCCACCGGGATCTCGTGGAACGTGCCCATGAACTTGTAGGCCGAGTCGAACGGCACCTCGGCGATGCGCGGGAACTTCGCCCGCGTCAGCTCCGCATCGGCGCCGAGCTTCGCGGCGAGCACGACGAGCGCGGCCTCCGTGGGGTCGCCGATCACCGCACCGTCGTCGGACACGGTCGCGTCGCTGCAGAGCGTGAGTCCGAGCGCGAGCTGGTTGAACTGGGGGACCGGCAGGCCCGCGACGTGGCGCACCTCGCCCGTCTTCTCGTATCCCGAGCCCGCGACGGTGAACCACTCGCCGCGGTAGTACAGCGACTCGACCGTCATCTCGTTCATCGTGAGCGTGCCGGTCTTGTCGGAGTTGATGGCGCTCGTCGCACCGAGCGTCTCGACGTCCGTCAGGTTCTTGACCACGGCCTTGTGCTCGGCGAGCTGGCGCGAGCCGTACGAGAGCATCGCCTGCACGAACGAGGGCATGCCCGTCGGGATCGCCGAGATCGCCATCGAGATGCCGAGGAGGATCACCGATGCGATCTCCTGGCCGCGCAGCAGCCCGGTGATGATGATGATCGCGACCGCGCCCCACGCGATCCACCCGAGCACGCCCGTGAGCGAGTCCAGCTCGCGCTGCAGCGGGGACTTGGCGGGCTTGACCGCCGAGAGCATCGACGCGATCTGGCCCATCTGCGTCTGCATGCCCGTGTCGGTGATGACCACCGACGCCGTGCCGCGCGTCACCTGGGTGTTCTGGAACACCATGTTCGTGCGGTCGCCCAGGGTCGTCTCGGGATCGCTGAGGGTGCCGGCGTCCTTCGGGATCGGCGCGCTCTCACCCGTGAGCGCGGCCTCCTGCGTCTCGAGCGTCGCCGAGCGTACGATGCGCCCGTCGGCGGGGACGATGTCGCCGGCCTCGAGGGCGACGACGTCGCCCGGCACCAGGGTCGTGGCGTCGACCTGCAGGAGCGACCCGTCGCGGACGACCTTCGCCTGCGGGATCTGCATCTTGGCGAGGGCGTCGACCGATGCCTTCGCCTTCATCTCCTGCCGCGTGCCGAGGACGATGTTCAGCACGACGAGCGCGCCCACGAGGATGCCGACGCTCACCTGGTTGATGAAAAGGCTGATGATCGCGACGGCGACCAGCATCACGTTCATCGGATCCGCGAGCTGCTGCAGAGCGACCTGCCACGTCGACGGCGGCTTCTCGGCGGCGATCGAGTTCGGACCGTGCGCGGCGAGCCGCTGGGCGGCGTCGGCGGCGGTCAGTCCGCGGTCGCGGTCGCTGCGCAGGGCGGCGACCACCGCATCGGGATCCTGTGTGTACCAGGGGGCTTTGTCCGCCGTGTCCGGCGACGTGTCCACGGTGCTCATGGCTCGAACATAGCGCCGCGGCGTCGCACTGCGACACCGAATCCGGTCGGCGCGCCGCCGGAGTCAGTCGTCGAGTCGCTCGCGCAGTCGACGGGCCACTTCCGCGGTCGGCATGGACCGGGGGAACACCGCGACGACCACCTGGTCGGCGGCAGGATCCGCCTCGCCGTCCGGAAGGACGCCGAAACGACGGCGGGCGTCGTCGAGCGCCGTGCGCAGCACCGAGACCGGCACCTTCTTCGGGCCGCGGATGAGCCGGCGCAGCACGTGGTTGTGGATCGCCGTGATGAGCGCCGAGAAGCCGACGGCGTCCAGCGGATCGAGGCCCGGCAGCGACGCGCGCAGGTACTCGTCGAAGAGCCGCTCGTACCGGAACACCGTCACGATCTCGCGATCGCGCAGCGCCGGCACGCCGCGCACGACCGCATAGCGTCGCCGTGCGAGCTCGGGATCGGCCGCGAAGTGCGCATAGACGAAGACGGATGCCTCGCACACGGCCGCCCACGGATCGCGATGCGGCTGCGCCAGGAACTCGCGCAGGCGCTCGAGCAGCAGCTCGTGGTCGGTGAAGACGACGTCGTCCTTGCCGCCGAACTGCCGGAAGAAGGTGGAACGCGACACCCCGGCGGCCTGCGCGATCTGCTCCACCGAGGTCTGGTCGAACCCCTGCTCGGCGAAGAGCTCGAGCGCGGCGGCGACCACGGCCGCGCGGGAGGCGGCCTGAGCGGCGGAGGCGGCAGCGGTGTCGGACATCTCGGGGAGAGCCTAGTGCGCGCACCGCCGTGAGCGCGGCATGCCGGCGCGCGCCACGCCCGCTGCGGGTCCCGTGGCGTCAACGGGGTCGACACAGCGGATTCGGAGGTCTTCTATAGGGCCATGACGCCGATGACGCCGATCTGGAAGCAGGATGCCGAGAGCGTCGCGGGTACGCCGTTCGAGCCAGGCCGGAGACGCGACGTCGTGGTCGTCGGCGCCGGTCTGACCGGCCTGTCGACCGCGCTGCTGCTGACCCGTCAGGGCATGGACGTCGCCGTGGTGGAGGCGGACGAGGTGGGCGGCCTCGCATCGGGCGCGAACACCGGCAAGCTGACGCTGCTGCAGGGGTCCGTCCTGTCGGCGCTGCGCCGCCACCACCCGGCGAACCTTGTGCGCGCCTACGTCGAGTCCAACATCGACGGCGCGCAGTGGCTCACCAGCATCGCCGATGAGCTCCGTGTGTCGTATTCGCACCGCACTGCCTACTCCTATGCGCAGACGCCCGCGGGGGTCGCGACCATCGAGGCCGAGCTGAACGCCGCCACCGAGGCGGGACTGCCGGTGCGGCGCGTCGAGCCCGACCTGCTCGCTCAGTCGCCGTTCGACATGGTCGACGCGGTGGCGCTCGATCGTCAGGTCGCGATCGATCCGCAGCGACTGCTCGTGGCCCTCACTCACGCGCTGCTGCGGGAGGGCGGGACGCTGCACACCGGAGTGCGCGTGACCAGGGTGCACGCCGTGCCGCGCGCGGGTGTCGAGACCGAGGCGGGATTCGTCGCCGCGGACCACGTCGTGCTTGCGACCGCGACACCCATCACCGACCGGGGGCTCTATTTCGCCAAAGTGCGGGGCCTGCGCTCCTCGGGCGTCGCGTTTGCGACGGAAGGACCCCTCCTCGAGGGGCTTTACCTGGCGGTTGACGGCGAGACGAAGTCGGTGCGATCGATCACCGCGGACGACGGCCCGGCACACGCGGCGCAGCTCGTCGTCGGCGGCAACGGCTTCCCGGTGGGGCGTTCTCCGTCCCCTCTGGCTGCGGTGAACGGGCTCGTGGCGTGGACGCAGCATCACTTCCCCGGCGCGGAGCCGGTGGCGTCGTGGTCGGCGCAGGACTACGAGTCGCACGACCTCATCCCCTTCGTCGGCGCGATGCCGCGCGGGCTCGGGCGCATCCGGTTCGCCACCGGCTATGCGAAGTGGGGTCTCTCGAACGCGCCGGCCGCGGCGCTGCGGCTGACGGCGGAGATCACGCGGGTGCCACGGCGCGAGCGCCCGGACTGGATGAACGTGATCGCCACGCGGTTCACGGTGCCCGCCGACCTCGCTCGCGGCGGCGTGCAGAACCTGCGCATCGGGTGGGAGGCGGCATCGGGATGGATCGGCGCGCAGGCCGTGCCGACTCCCGTCCGCCGGCCGGCCGAGGGGGAGGGCGTGGTCGCCAGCCGAGGCGGTCAGCCCGTGGGAATCTCCACGGTCGAGGGACGCACATGCGCGGTGAGCGCCGTCTGCACCCATCTCGGCGGCGTGCTGCGGTGGAACGACGCCGAACTCACGTGGGATTGCCCGCTGCACGCCTCGCGGTTCACGGCGGACGGATGCCGCATCGAAGGGCCCGCGCTCCGGGACCTTTCCCGTCTGCCGCGCGTGCCGGGCGAGGAACTCGACGACGACCCCGGCGAGTCGCTGCGGTCAGAACCGGACATCGACCGGTAGTAGGCTGGGGGACTGGTCGATATCTCGACGTCGAGACGCTTTTGAGCGTCGTCCCCACCCCCATTCGCCACCTGCGAAGGAAATCACTGTGGATCTGTACGAGTACCAGGCACGAGACCTTTTCGAGAAGTACGAGGTGCCGGTGCTCGCCGGCATCGTCGCGGACACGCCGGAGGAGGTGCGTGCCGCAGCCGAGAAGATCGGCGGTGTCGTCGTCGTCAAGGCTCAGGTCAAGACCGGCGGTCGCGGCAAGGCCGGCGGCGTGAAGGTCGCGAAGACCCCCGATGAGGCCTACGAGGCCGCGAAGGCCATCCTCGGCCTCGACATCAAGGGCCACGTCGTCAAGCGCGTCATGGTCGCGCAGGGTGCGCGCATCGACAAGGAGTACTACTTCTCGGTGCTGCTGGACCGCGCCAACCGCTCCTACCTGTCGCTCGCGTCGGTCGAGGGCGGCATGGAGATCGAGGAGCTCGCCGTCGAGCGCCCCGAGGCCCTCGCGCGCATCGACGTCAACCCGGGCACGGGCATCGACAAGGCGAAGGCCGTCGAGATCGCTGAGGCAGCCGGCTTCTCCGCCGACCTGGTCGACAAGGTGAGCGACGTCTTCGTCAAGCTCTACAGCGTCTACAAGGGTGAGGACGCGACGCTCGTCGAGGTCAACCCGCTCGTGCTCACCGAAGAGGGCGACATCATCGCCCTCGACGGCAAGGTCTCGCTCGACGAGAACGCCGACTTCCGTCACGCCGGGCATGCGCTCCTCGAAGACAAGGACGCCGCCGACCCGCTCGAGGCGAAGGCCAAGGCCAATGACCTCAACTACGTCAAGCTCGACGGCGAGGTCGGCGTGATCGGCAACGGCGCGGGGCTCGTGATGTCGACGCTCGACGTCGTCGCCTACGCCGGCGAGAACCACGGCGGCGTGAAGCCCGCCAACTTCCTCGACATCGGCGGCGGCGCCTCGGCCGAGGTCATGGCCGCGGGCCTGGACGTCATCCTCGGCGACCCGCAGGTGAAGTCCGTGTTCGTCAACGTGTTCGGCGGCATCACCGCGTGCGACGCGGTCGCCAAGGGCATCGTCGGCGCGCTCGCCGAGCTCGGCTCGTCCGCCTCGAAGCCGCTGGTCGTGCGCCTGGACGGCAACAAGGTCGAGGAGGGCCGCGCGATCCTGCGCGACGCCAACCACCCGCTCGTGACCCTGGCCGAGACGATGGACGAGGGCGCCGACAAGGCCGCCGAGCTCGCCAACGCCTGAACCGCAGACATCTGACAGAGGAACCGAACAACAATGTCGATCTTTCTTGACAAGGACTCCAAGGTCATCGTCCAGGGCATCACCGGCGGCGAGGGCACCAAGCACACCGCGCTCATGCTCAAGGCCGGCACCCAGGTCGTCGGCGGCGTGAACGCCCGCAAGGCGGGCACCACGGTGCTGCACACCGACGCCGACGGCAACCCCGTCGAGCTCCCCGTCTTCGCCTCGGTGCAGGAGGCCATCGACGCCACCGGCGCCGACGTCTCGATCGCCTTCGTGCCGCCCGCCTTCACCAAGAGCGCCATGGTCGAGGCCATCGACGCCGAGATCCCCCTCCTCGTCGTGATCACCGAGGGCGTGCCCGTCGGCGACACCGCCGAGGCGTGGGCATACGCGCAGTCGAAGGGGAACAAGACCCGCATCATCGGCCCGAACTGCCCCGGCATCATCACGCCCGGCGAGTCGCTGGTCGGCATCACGCCCGCCAACATCACCGGCAAGGGCCCGATCGGGCTCGTGTCGAAGTCGGGCACACTGACCTACCAGATGATGTACGAGCTGCGCGAGATCGGCTTCTCGACGGCCATCGGCATCGGCGGCGACCCGATCATCGGCACCACGCACATCGACGCGCTCGCCGCGTTCGAGGCCGACCCCGAGACGAAGGCGATCGTCATGATCGGCGAGATCGGCGGCGACGCCGAAGAGCGCGCCGCCGACTTCATCAAGGCCAACGTCACTAAGCCGGTCGTCGGCTACGTCGCCGGTTTCACCGCTCCCGAGGGCAAGACCATGGGCCACGCCGGCGCCATCGTGTCGGGTTCGGCGGGCACCGCGCAGGCGAAGAAGGAGGCCCTCGAGGCCGCCGGCGTCAAGGTCGGCAAGACGCCGTCCGAGACCGCCGCCCTCATGCGCGAGATCATCGAGAGCCTGTAAGGCGCTTCACCAAGGGACGGATGCTGCAGCCAAGAGCTGCAGCATCCGTCCCTTGTCGTTTCAGTCGGCGACGGAACCGCCGAATCGCGACACCTGGCCCGCGCGGTCGGCGTCTTCGCTGGCGAGGACGCCGCCGTTCGCGACGAAGTCGGCGGCGACCTCCTCGAACATGATGCGCACGTCCTGCCGGCGGGCGCCGAGCGCCTCGACGGCGGCATCGGTCACCAGTTCGGCGAAGCGGCGTCGCTGGTCGACGGTGCGTCCGGGAAGGAGTTCGACTCTGAGGTTGGGCATGACTCGACCATAGGGGTCCCGCGACCCGGCCGGTGTCGCCGCGGCTTTACGCTGGTGGCATGCCGCTGACCGGAGAGTACATACCGTCCACGTCCGATTGGGCCCGCAAGCAGGCCGAGGTGTTCGAAGCGTCGAACGGCGAGAAGGCGAACACCCTGCGCGGCGTGCCGATCATCGTGCTGACCACGGTCGGCGCCAAGTCCGGGGCCCTGCGCAAGACCGCGCTCATGCGCGTCGAGCACGACGGGCGCTACGCCGTCGTCGCGTCCAAGGGCGGCGCACCCGACGAGCCCAAGTGGGCCGAGAACATGCGCCGGCAGCCTCACGTCGAGCTGCAGGACGCCGATGCGAAGCAGGACTACATCGCCCGCGAGCTGGCCGGCGACGAGCGCGTCGAATGGTGGGAGCGGGCCGCGGCGGTCTGGCCCGACTACGACGACTATCAGAAGCGCACCGACCGGCAGATCGCGATCTTCGTGCTCGAGCCCCACGAGCACTGATCTCGCGAAACTGAGGCGTTCCTGAGCGGTCCGCCCCGAGACCGCTCCTAGACTCGGCCCCGTCGAGGGGGTGGCCGTGTCCGGGGACGCACGCGTCGGATCCACCGCGCGGAGGTGGGAGATCGCGCTCGCCTGCGCGGCCGCTGCCCTCGTGCTGGCGGCGGTGGCCGTCGCCGCCTTCGTCGCCGTCCCGCCGACGATCGCGAACCTCTCGAGCGAGGTCTCCGATGGGAGCGACCCGACCGACCTCGGTGACGCCTCGGTCGTCGTGACTGCCGACTGGGTGGTCACGCGCCACTCGGAGGACGCGATCACGGTGCGCACACCCGACGGCGCGCTGCGCGCGAGCCTCGAGTCGGTCGACGAGAGGCCCGGCGACGTCGTCGCCGCCGCGGCGGGCGATCCTCGTTCGGAGCTGCTCGCCTCCGGCCTCACCGCGGTGCACGTCGACCTCGACGACGGCGGGGTCGTCGCGGGGGTGGGCGAACCGGACGCGGCCCCGAGCGTGCGCGTCACCGTGCAGATCTCGCCGGCCGAGGGCGCTGAACCGGCGGCCTACCGGTCCGCCATCGGCGATCTGCTGGAAGGCATCCGGCGATGAGGGCGCGGTGGATGGTGGCCGCATTCGCCGCTGCGGTCCTCGCGCTGTCGGCGTGCGCGCCGGCGACGCAAGAGGGCTGGGAGCTTCCGGCGTGGGCACCCGAGGTCGTGCACGCGACGGATCCGGTTCCCGAGATCTCCGCCGCCGCGGACGGGCCGCTGGGCGCGGGCATCGTCCCTTTGCGCGTGCGCAACGACGCCGTCGGCCTCCAGGCCCGCGTCGCCCTCCTGCCGGCCGGCGCCACCACCGGCGCGTTCAACGCCCAGGTGGAGCAGTTCGTCCGCGGCGCGATCGCGGACCGCGTGGTCGCATCTGGGACGGCGTTCGTGCCGGCGCCTTCGGCCGTCGGGTCCGGCCTCGGGGATCGGCGCTGCGCTTCCGGCAGC
The DNA here is from genome assembly GCF_031844125.1 of Microbacterium sp. PRC9. Classification (NCBI taxonomy): domain Bacteria; kingdom Bacillati; phylum Actinomycetota; class Actinomycetes; order Micrococcales; family Microbacteriaceae; genus Microbacterium; species Microbacterium sp. PRC9. The sequence goes on along the minus strand of NZ_JAUZUR010000001.1, from coordinate 497,340 downwards.
ACGCGGCGCCCGGCCGCGGAGCTCCTCGCCGATCCCGCGTTCGGGCCGGTGGGCGGGTCGGGGACCGCCGTCGTGTGCGGCATCGTCGCCGCGGGCGGGACGATCGTGGGCGAGCGCGTCCGAGTGGTCAGCGCAGACCCGGCCGGCGTGCGCTTCGATGCGACGACAACGCTGTACACCGATCTCGCGACCGGTGAGACGGCTGCGGCCGACGGTCTGTGGACCGAGCATGCGGCCGCGGCGCTCGGCGCGCACATCGTCGAGGCGCTCCGGCGTGACGCGGGCGCACTCAGCCACCGCCCGGTCGTCGTGGGCGATGAGACCCAGATCGCGGCGATCCAGGCCGCGCTGGGCTCGACCGTGCCGTCCGACGAAGGCCTCGTGATCACCCTCGCACCGGGCTTCACCGCACCGGACCTGGCCGGGCTGGGCGCGCCTGCGACGACCGAGCCCATCGAGTTCGCCATTCCGGCCGAGGTCGCGGCCGACCTGGTCTCGCCGCTCGGCGCGCGCGTGCTGGCCTCCTCCGGCCAGCCCTACACCGGACCCGTCGCGGCGCCCGCGGGAGCCCGCGCCGTCGACTGCGACCTCGTGCCCTGCGTCGCACTCACCTATGACGACGGTCCGTCGTCGTACACGCCCGGCATCCTCGACGAACTGGCGGCTCGCGACGCCGCGGCGACGTTCTTCGCGATGGGCCAGAACGCGCAGGGCTACGCCGACACGCTCGCCCGCATGGCGAGGGAGGGGCACGAAGTCGAGGGTCACACGTGGAACCACCCGCACCTGCCCCAGCTGACGGACACCCAGGTCACCGCCCAGGTCGTCGACTCCACGCGCGCGCTCGAGGCGGTGTCCGGGCAGGACATCACCGTGTTCCGTCCGCCGTACGGCGAGTTCACACCGCGGGTGCTCGCCGCAGCGGGTATGCCGGCGATCCTCTGGGACATCGACACCCTCGACTGGCAGGGCCCCGCTGACGACGTGCTGATCGCACGCGCCGTCGAACAGCCGCGCGCCGGGTCGATCGTCCTGCTGCACGACGTCCATGCGGTCACGGCGCGCACCGCGGGCGCCGTCCTGGACGGGCTCCTCGACCGGGGGTTCCAGCTCGTCACCGTGCGGCAGCTGTTCGGTGGGGAGCTGCCGACGTCGGGCTCCTGGCGTCGCGCCCCCTGAGCGTGCTGCTCCCACCGGTGCGTGGGATACTTCCGCGGTGACCGACATCGAACTCGCCCGCATCGCCGGCGGAGCGGTCACCCTGCACGACGCCCGGCGCAAGGCACGCTGGAGCGTCGAACTCAAGCCCTACGACATCGGCGTGTATGCCGTCACGCAGGCGCAGCTCGCCGAACTGCTCGGCGAGCCGGCGTCGCACCCGCGCCGCCCCGCGACCGACGTCAGCTGGCTGCGCGCGATCCGGTTCTGCAACGCGGCGTCGGAGTGGGAAGGGCTCGACCCGGCGTACTCGTTCGACGGCGAGGACGTCACCTGGCACGTCGACTCCGACGGCTTCCGCCTTCCCACCGAGGCCGAGTGGGAGCACGCCTGCCGCGCAGGCTCCACGGGACCGCACTACGGCCTCCTCGCCGAGGTCGCGTGGACGAGCGCCGACGGCGTGACCGCTGCGCAGAACGTCGGCGGCAAGCTCCCCAACCTGAACGGCCTGTTCGACACCCTCGGCAACGTGTGGGAGTGGACCTGGGACCTGCTCGACCCGGCCCGCTACGCCGACTACCGCGTGTTCCGGGGCGGCGGGTTCGCCGACGACGCGTGGAGCGTGCGCGCCTCGACCCGCCGGGGCGGCGCCCCGCGCATGCACCACGACGACGTCGGCTTCCGCGTGGCACGCGGCGGATTCGACGGCGCAGATGCCGCACAGGGCTGGTCGGCCCGCGCCGACGCCGAGCGCGCCGCCGACGACGGTCCGACACCTCCCGGCTGGACCCCGCTGCGCTGATCCCCGGTGCCCGGCCCTGGAGTGTCCACCGGGGATTGGGGCGTCGTTCCTCCGTCGGGGCGCGCTTCCTGCGCCCCAACGGAGAGAACGCGCCCCGAACCCGGCGACTTCGACCCCGGAGACGCCGAAGGGGATGGATGCCGCGGGCCCCAGCTGGGGCCCGCCCCCAGAGGCTCCGGGCGACGCGCCAGCGGCGTCTGGAGGGGGAGTGGGGACCATTCCCTTCGAGGTGTGGCTAGCCGAGCAGGGTCTCCAGCGGTCCGCGCGCGAAGTAGAGCACGAAGCCGGCGGCGACGATCCACAGCAGCGGGCTGATCTCGCGGGCCTTGCCCGACAGCGACCGGACGACGACCCAGGAGATGAAGCCCGCGCCGATGCCGTTCGCGATCGAGTACGTGAGCGGCATGACCGTGACGGCGAGGAACACCGGGAGCAGGATCGAGAAGTCCGAGAAGTCGATGAAGCGGATCTGCGACATCATCAGCGCACCGACGATGACCAGGGCCGACGCTGCGACCTCGGTGGGCACGATCGACACGAGCGGCGTGAAGAACATGGCGACGAGGAAGAGGCCGCCCGTCACGACGTTCGCGAGGCCCGTGCGAGCGCCCTCGCCGATGCCCGCGCCCGACTCGATGAACACCGTGTTCGAGGAGCTGGACGTGAAACCGCCCGCGACGGCGCCGACACCCTCGACGATGAGCGCCGACTTGATGCGCGGGAAGTCGCCCTTCTCGTTCGCGAGGCCGGCCTCCTTGGACAGACCGGTCATGGTGCCCATGGCGTCGAAGAAGTTGGTGAAGACGAGCGTGAAGACGAGCATCAGCGCCGCGAGCACGCCGATGCGCTCGAACGAGCCGAACGACACCTGGCCGACGAGCGACAGGTCGGGCACGCTCACGAGCGACGAAGGCAGCTCGGGGACCGACAGGCCCCACCCGCCGGGGTTGACGTCGTCGCCGGAGAACTTCGGGCCGATGTTCCAGATCGCCTCGACGATCACCGCGACGACCGTTCCGGTCACGAGGCCGATGAGGATGCCGCCCTTGACCTTGCGGGCGACCAGGATGCCGGTCAGCAGCAGGGTGAAGACGAAGATGAGCGTCGGCACGGTCGCGACCGAGCCGTTCACGCCGAGGCCGACCGGGGGAGAGGACGCGCCCGTCGCCGTGACGAAGCCGGCGTCGACGAAGCCGATGAACGCGATGAAGAGGCCGATGCCGACCGTGATGGCGAGCTTCAGCTGGATCGGCACGGCGTCGAAGATCATTCGCCGCAGGCCCGTCGCCGCGAGGAGCACGATGATCAGACCGTTGATGACGACGAGCCCCATCGCCTCGGGCCACGTCACCTGCCCGACGACCGAGACGGCGAGGAACGAGTTGATGCCGAGGCCCGCCGCGAACGCGAAGGGCAGGCGGGTGACCAGACCGAACAGCACCGTCATCACACCGGCGGTGAGCGCGGTGGTCGCGGCGACCTGCGTGAAACCGAGGGTGTCACCGGCGACGTCCGTGCCGCTGGACAGGATGATCGGGTTCAGGATGACGATGTACGCCATCGTGACGAACGTGACGACACCGCCGCGGATCTCGGCGGGGATCGTCGATCCGCGCTTGGTGATCTCGAAGAACCTGTCGAAGCCGTTCTTCGGCTCCGGGGTCTCGGCGTTCTCGGTCTCGTCGGGGGCGTTGGGTGCCGTGGACTCGGCTGTGCTCATGTGGGGGGACCTCCGAGGTGAAACGTTAGTCGCTCCCGCCCCAACCTGAGGATTCGCTGGACGGATGCCGGGGCCCCGCGCGCGGGTGCCCCGGCCGGGGCGGTGCACCGAAGTAGGGTCGATGGCGCATGCATCGCCTCATCGTCGCCCTTCTCGCCTCCGTCGACGCCGTCATCGCGGCGGCCGTCGGCCTTGCCGTGACCCTCGCTCCGCTCACGCTGCTGTGGGTGTTCGGATTCGGCGGCGGTGCGGACTGGGGCGTGCTGTGGCCGTCGGCGGTGTCGGTGTGGCAGCTCGGCAACCTCGTGCCGCTCACCATCACGCTGCCGCCGGACTACCTCGCCGCGACGGGGATCGACGCGGGCGCGGCATCGTTCGTCCTCTCGCTCGCCCCGCTGGCCTTCGCCGGGTTCACGGCCATCTTCGCCGCCCGCTCCGGTGCCCGTGCCTCGCACGCCGACGCGTGGCTCACCGGCGTGCTCACCTCGAGCGCCGTGTTCGCGCTCGTGACGACCGGTGCGGCGCTGACCGGTGCCAACGACGTCGCGCGCGCCGAGACGTGGCAGGCCATCCTCGTGCCGACGCTCGTGTTCGCCCTGCCCGCCCTCGTCGCGGCGGTCGTGACGGAGTGGTCCGAGGCGGGCTCCGGCGCGATCGCGCGCCTGCGCGACCGCGTCGAGGCGGTGCCGCACGGCTGGGGAGAGGTGCCCGCGCTCGTCGCGCGCGGGAGCGCCGTCGTCGTGCTCGGGCTCGTCGGCGTCGGTGCCGCGGTGGCCGCCGTCGCCCTGTTCGCCCGCGCGGGGCAGATCGTTGCGCTCTTCCAGGCGGGCGACGTCGACCCCATCGGCGCCACGGTCATCACGCTCGCCCAGCTCGCCTACGTGCCGACGCTCGCGGTGTGGGGGATGAGCTTCGTCGCCGGACCCGGCTTCGCCGTCGGCACGGGCACGGCGGTCTCGCCCGCAGGAACCCAGGTCGGCGTCATCCCGGGTCTCCCGGCACTCGGCGCCGTCCCCGAATCGACGACGTCGTGGCTGCTGCTGCTCGCCCTGCTGCCGATCGCGCTGGGCGCGCTCGCCGGGTGGATCGCGCGATCGCGGCTTCTGCACGCCCGGGGAACTTTCCGCGAACGGTCCCCACACCCCCTCCACGCGGCGCCGGCGCGCCGCGCGGAGCCTCCGGGTGCGTGGGCCCAGCTGCAGCCCGCGCCCGCCGCCGGCCCGGCGTCGTCCCTCTTCGATGCCGGAAAGACCGCGGCGCTCAGCGGGCTGCTGTCGGGGGCGCCCTCGGAGGAGCCGGGCGCCGACGCGCATGTCGATGCGCCGGAGGATCCGATCGGGGCGCGGCTCGTCGTGACCGCGGGCATCGCGCTGCTCTCGGGCGGGGCCGCGGCGCTGCTGGCCTGGGCGGCGTCGGGGTCCCTCGGACCGGGGCGACTGGCCGAGTTCGGACCGGATGCCGGGCCCGTCGCGCTCGCGGTCGGCCTCGAAGTGCTGCTCGGCGCGGCGATCCTGCTGCTTTCGCCGCGTTCGGCGGGGGGTGGGAACTCGGCCGCGCACGACTCCACGTCCGCCGCGGCCGGGGTCGATCCGGCGACGGCGGACGACGGGCCGCACCCCGAACCTCCGGAGGCTGCGGCCTTCGCCGCGGTCGCGGCGTTCACAGCCCGACGATCGGGCGCGGTGCCCGCCGAGGACGCCGAGGAGCGGCATCCGTCCCCTCCCGTGAGCGGATCGCGGTCGACGCCGCTGCCGGACGCCGGCGGTGGCGTCGCACCGGAAGCGACGACCGAGCCGATCGAGCTCCCGCGGTCGGCGCCGCCCGGCGCGAGGGATGGTTCCGATTAGACTAGGCCGGTGCTGACGGTCGCTGTTCTCATCTCGGGCACAGGCTCGAACCTGCGCGCTCTGCTCGACGCGGCGGCCGATCCCGAGTTCCCGGCCCGCATCGTCGTCGTCGGCGCCGACCGCGAGGCCGACGGGTTCGCGCACGCCGAGGAGTACGGCATCCCCACGTTCATGGTGCCGTTCGCGCAGTTCGCGAGCCGCGAGGAGTGGGGCGCCGAGCTCGGCACCCAGCTCGACGTGTGGCAGCCCGACCTCGTCGTCTTGAGCGGTCTCATGCGCCTGCTGCCGGCGGACCTCGTCGACGCGTGGTCGCCGCGGATCATCAACACCCACCCGGCGTACCTGCCGGAGTTCCCCGGTGCGCACGGCGTGCGCGACGCGCTCGCCGCCGACGTCGCGCAGACCGGGGCCAGTGTCATCATCGTCGACAACGGGGTCGACTCGGGGCCGATCCTCGCCCAGGAGCGCGTGCCCGTGCTCCCCGGCGACGACGAGCACGCCCTGCACGAGCGCATCAAGCCCGTCGAACGCCGCCTCCTGATCGACGTGGTGCGCCGCGTCGCGACCGGCGACCTCGACCTCGCGGCGGTGTCCGCGAGCGCCCAGCTCTGACCCCCACCCCCACCGAGGAGACCCGCATGGCCGGACCGAGCCACGACCCCGCCCTGTACCGCCCCCGCGATGTCGTCCCGGTGCGCCGCGCACTCGTGTCGGTGAGCGACAAGACCGACCTGCTGGCCCTCGGCGAGGCGCTCGCCGCCGCGGGTGTCGAGATCGTCTCGACGGGCGGTTCCGCCACGCTGCTGCGTGAGGCCGGCTACACCGTGACCGACGTGTCGAGCGTGACCGGGTTCCCCGAGTCGCTCGACGGCCGCGTGAAGACCCTGCACCCCAGCGTGCACGCCGGCCTCCTCGCCGACCTCCGCCTCGAGGACCACGAGCGTCAGCTGGCCGAACTCGGCATCGCCCCGTTCGAGCTCGTCGTGGTGAACCTGTACCCGTTCGTCGAGACCGTGCGCTCCGGCGCGCAGGGCGACGACGTCGTCGAGCAGATCGACATCGGCGGCCCCGCCATGGTGCGCGCGTCGGCGAAGAACTACGCCAACGTGGCGATCGTCGTCTCGCCCTCGTCGTACCCGGCGGTCATCGAGGCGATCGGCGCCGGCGGCACGACGCTGGTGCAGCGCCGCGAGCTCGCCGCCCGTGCCTTCGCGCACACCGCCGAGTACGATCGCGCGGTCGCGACCTGGTTCACCGAGGGCACGCTCCTCGAAGCGGATCTGCCGGCGCACCTCACGATCAAGGCCGAGCGCCTCGCGACCCTCCGCTACGGCGAGAACTCGCACCAGCGCGCGGCGATCTACACCCGCAACGGCGGCCACGGCATCGCCCAGGCGATCCAGCTCCAGGGCAAGGAGATGTCGTACAACAACTACGTCGACGCCGACGCCGCCCTGCGCGCCGCCTTCGACATGGTCAAGCCCGCCGTCGCGATCATCAAGCACGCGAACCCCTGCGGCATCGCGGTGACGGCGCCCAACGCGCTCGACCCCATCGCGAGCGCGCACCTGCGCGCCCATGAGTGCGACCCCGTGTCGGCGTACGGCGGCGTGATCGCCGCCAACGGCACCGTGACCCTCAAGATGGCCGAGAACCTCAAGGACATCTTCACCGAGGTCATCGTCGCGCCGTCGTTCGAGCCGGCGGCGCTCGAGGTCTTCAAGGCGAAGAAGAACCTGCGTCTGCTGCAGCTGCCCGCCGACTGGCAGCAGGAGCGCCTGGACGTGCGCCTGGTCTCGGGTGGTCTGCTGCTGCAGGACGCCGACCGCTTCCCCGACGACATCGAGTCCGTCGCGAAGGACTGGCAGCTCGTGTCGGGCGAGCGTCCGGCCGACGAGGAGATGACCAACCTCATCTTCGCGTGGAAGGCCTGCCGTGCGGTCAAGTCGAACGCCATCGTCCTCGCCAAGAACTCGGCGACGGTCGGCATCGGCATGGGCCAGGTCAACCGCGTCGACTCGTGCCGCCTCGCGGTCGAGCGCGCCGGTGACCGCGCCGCCGGGTCGGTGGCAGCATCCGACGCGTTCTTCCCCTTCGCGGACGGCCCCCAGATCCTGCTCGATGCCGGCATCTCTGCGATCATCCAGCCCGGCGGCTCGGTGCGCGACGAGGAGGTCATCGCCGCGGCGAAGGCCGCGAACGTGACGATGTTCTTCACGAACGAGCGCCACTTCTTCCACTGACGCATCTCACCCCGGAGGCGCCGACCTGCCGATCGACCAGGACATGGGGCTGTTTCCCCATGTCCTGGTTCTCGTCGGGAGGGGCACGATCGTCCGGATAGGGTCGATGCGGAGCGTTCGCCAGGAGGACCCGTGATTTGGGAGATCGACGACTCGGCGCGTGCCGTCGAGGGACTCGACGGGCGTGGCCGGCCGATGCCGGAGTACGCCGCGACACTCGGGCTGCGCAGGGCGCCGTTCGGGCGGCGCGTGCTCTCCACGTCGATCGAGCTCGGCATCCTGCTGGTGCTCCAGCTCCCGGTCCTCCTCATCACCCTTCCTGCGCTCCTGAGCGCGACGGCGTCGCCGGACGCCGCGGCGGCGCTCGCGGACACCGGCCGGCTCGGCCTGGTCATCGCGTGCGGGGCGGCATCGGCGGCGCTGACGACCGCGTTCGTCGTGGTGCAGCTCGTGCTGCACGGGCGCAAGGGCGTCACCGTCGGCAAGGCGGCGACCGGGATCCGATCGGTCAACGTTCGCACGCTCGAGCGCCCGGGCTTCTGGCGGGGCGCGGTCCTGCGCTATCTCGTGCTGTACGGCAGCTTCCTCGTGCCGCTGGTGGGCCCGGTGCTCGTCATCGCGTGTTCGCCGCTGTTCGACCCCGAGCGACGGGGCCGCGGCTGGGCAGACCTCGCCGGCGCGACGTGGTTCGTCGACGCGCGTGACGGGCTCAACCCTTACGACGTCAAGCGCATGCGCATCGCCCGCAAGACCGCCGCCACCGACCTCGCGGACGACCGCAGCGAGCTGCGCTCCCTCGCCACCTCGGCGACGCCCCCCGGCACGGGCGCCTACATTCCTGTCACCCGCAGCAGCGGGGGAGTCGTGGGTGCGCCGCGTACCGACGCGTACGCGGCGACCGCCGAGGCGAGCGGGACGGATGCCGCGTCCCCCGCGTCCGCTTCGGCGCCCGCGCCTGCGCCCGCGCCTGCCGCCGTGACGCCGGCCGGTGCCGCGCCGGCGGCCATCGCGCCCACGGCGCCCTCCTCCGGCCCGGGGATCCCGTGGACGCCGCCCCGGCTGCTGCCCGACGCGAGCCCCGCGCCCGCGCCGGCTCTCGCAGGCCCCCCGGACGCGCCCGCAACGCCGGCGCGACAGTCGTCGCCGGCCGACCCTGCGACGCCGGGCGTCGTCCTCGAGTTCGACAACGGCGCCCGCATCGCGCTCGCCGGGTCCGGCATCCTGATCGGCCGCGATCCGGCGGCTGGGCCAGGGGACGCCGGTCTCGCGCTCGTTCCCCTGGACGACCCGTCGAAATCCATCTCGAAGACCCACCTGGCGCTCCTGCGCACGGATGGCAGCATCATCGCGATCGACCGTGCGTCGACCAACGGGAGCGCGGTGATCCGCGACGGCGTCGAGCACGCCCTTCCGCCCGGCCAGGGCATCGCGGTCCGCTCCGGAGACACCCTGCTGCTCGGCGAACGGCGCGCCCGCGTCCGCATCGGCTGAGGCAGCACAGCGAGGAACCCATGAGACTCAGACTCACCCTGCAGCGCCGGAACGCCCAGCACATCGACATCGTGGTCACCGCCGACACCACGGCGACCGTGCAGGACGTCGCGAGGCACATCGTCGAGACCGATCCGGCGCGCGAGACCATCGCGTCACCGCGTGACGTGCTGACGCTCAAGGTGGCGCCTCCGACGTCGTCGACGTTCACGATGCTCTCGCCCGAGACGCTCATCAGCGACGCGGCGGTGGGCTCGGGCTTCGTCGCGTCGATCGTCAATCTCGGTGAGGAGTACGTCTCGACGCGGACGAACGGGGGCCCGCCCGCCGCCATCCTCTCGATCGTCGGCGGTCCGCTCGTCGGCCGCGAGTTCCCGCTGCCGCGCGGTCAGTTCACCATCGGCCGCGTCGCGGGCAACGACATCGTCCTCCCGGATCCCCTCATCTCCAAGTCGCACGCACGCGTCGAGGTCGGCGCGTCTGTCGAACTGGTCGACCTGAACTCGGCGAACGGCATCGTCGTCGACGGCGGCCTCGTGCAGCGCCTCCGCGTCATCCCCGGCCAGCGGTTCTCGCTCGGCGACACGGACGTCGTCGTCCGCATGGTGCAGGACTTCGCGCCGGTGGAACAGGATCCCGTCCTCGAGCGGGGCGGCTCGCTCCTGTTCAACCGCAGCCCGCGCGTGGAGCCGCGGTACGTGGGCGAGGAGCTGCCCGAGCCGCGGATGCCGAAGGACCCGATCTCGCGGCTGTTCCCGTGGCCGATGCTGGTCGCGCCTCTCATCCTCGGCATGGCGCTGTTCGCGATGAACGGCAACCCTCGCTCGCTCCTGGTCGTGGTGATGTCGCCGCTCATGCTCCTCGGCAACTTCATCTCCCAGCGCACGCAGGTCGGCCAGCGCGCCCGCAAAGAGACCGAGATCTTCGAGCGCACATTCGAGGAGCTCGAAGAGAACCTCTATCGCGAGCGGCCGCGCGAGCGCGAGATCCGCAACGCCGAGGTGCCGCCGGTGGCCGTCGTCTTCGACGAGGCGATGCGGCTCGGCCCGATGCTCTGGACCCGCCGACCCGAGCACTGGAACTTCCTGTCGGTGCGCCTGGGCACCGCCGAGGCCCCGTCGCGCACGACGGTGAAGAGAACCGAATCGCCCGAGGCGCTGCAGGAGTTCGTCGACCGCGTCGACCGGCTGCGGGATCGCTACCGCACGATCGACGGCGTGCCGGTGCTCGAGTCGCTGCAGAGCGTCGGGGTGATCGGCGTCGCAGGAGGCGAGCGGGAAGCCGCCGACGCCCTGCGGGGCCTCTGCGTCCAGCTGTTCGGCCTCCACTCGCCCAACGAACTGGTCGCGATCGCGCTCACCGAACCGCGATGGGCGACGCAGCTCGAGTGGCTCAAGTGGCTTCCGCACACCTCCAGCGAGCGCAGTCCCTTCCGCGAGATGCCGCTGTCGGATTCGGCGTCGACCGGCGCCGCGCTGCTGTCGGGCCTCGAGGAGCTCGTCATGCAGCGCTCCAAGGCCGCCTCGTCACCTCGCCTGCCGCTGGATGACGAGTGGGACCCGATGCGCTACGGCACCGACGTGCGGCGCGCCGCGGAGGAGGCCACGTTCCCCGGCCAGACGGCGGTGCTCGTCATCGTCACCGCCGACGCCCCGGTGGATCGCGCGCGCCTCACGCAGGTGCTCGAGCGCGGCGCCGACGTCGGCGTCTACGGCCTGTTCGTGGCGCCCGTCGTCGAGGCGCTCCCCGCCGTCTGCCGCAGCTTCATCGACGTATCCCGGGGTCTCGATCACGGCCACGCGGGCACGGTCCGCAGCGGCGTGGACTATCCGGAGACCGCGGTCGAGGGCGTGTCGAACGAGCTGATGACGGTGCTGGCCAAGCGGCTCGCCCCGGTCGTCGACTCGAGCACGGTCGTGGAGGACTCGTCCGACATCCCGAACTCGGTCATGTTCCTTTCGCTCGTCGGCACCGAGCTCGCCGTGGATCCCGGCTCCGCCGTGGAGCGCTGGCGCGAGAACAACACGATCATCGACCGCTCGGGCGCGGTTCTGCCACGCCTGAAGAAGGCCGGCACCCTCCGCGCGATCGTCGGCCAGGGAGCCACGGACGCGATGGCCCTCGATCTGCGGACGCAGGGACCGCACGCCCTCGTCGGCGGCACCACCGGCGCCGGCAAGTCCGAGTTCCTCCAGGCGTGGGTGCTCGGCATGGCCGCCGCCCACAGCCCCGACCGCGTCACGTTCCTGTTCGTCGACTACAAGGGCGGCTCCGCCTTCGCCGACTGCGTCGAGCTTCCGCACACGGTCGGCCTCGTCACCGACCTGAGCCCGCACCTCGTACGACGCGCGCTCACCAGCCTGCGCGCCGAGCTGCACCACCGCGAGCACCTCTTCAACCGCAAGAAGGCCAAGGACCTGCTCGAGCTGGAGAAGCGGCGCGACCCCGACACGCCGCCCGCCCTCGTGCTCGTCATCGACGAGTTCGCGGCGCTCGCGGGGGAGGTGCCCGAGTTCGTGGACGGTGTCGTCGACATCGCGCAGCGCGGCCGCTCCCTGGGGATCCACCTGATCATGGCCACGCAGCGGCCGGCGGGCGTCATCAAAGACAACCTGCGCGCCAACACCAACCTCCGCGTCGCGCTGCGCATGGCCGACGAGTCGGACTCGAAGGACGTCGTCGACGACCCCGTGGCTGCGCGCTTCGACCCGGGCATCCCCGGCCGCGGCATCGCCAAGACCGGCCCGGGCCGGCTCGTCCCGTTCCAGTCCGCCTACGCGGGTGGCTGGAGCACCGACGAGGCGCCCGCCGCCGACGTGGGCGTCGCGCAACTGCGGTTCGGCTCGGTGCAGCGGTGGGAGCTGCCGGACTCGGGCGAATCCGAATCGCATGATGTCGATCCCGGGCCCAACGACCAGAAGCGCATCGTCGCGACGCTGGTCGCCGCCGCCGAGGCGGCGCGGATCCCGGCGCCGAGGCGCCCGTGGCTCGACGACCTCGAGACCACCGTCGACCTCCGCCGGCTGCGGGCCGGGCGCCCCGGCTTCATCCTGCTCGGCAAGCGCGATGTGCCGGAACGCCAGCTGCAGGAGCCGGTGTACTTCGAGCCCGACCGCGACGGCTCGCTCCTGGTGTACGGCACGAGCGGGTCGGGCAAGTCCACCGTGCTGCGCACCGTCGCGATCGCCGCGGCGATGGGCCGACGTGCCGAGAACATCGCCGTCTACGGCCTGGACTTCGGCGCCGGCGCCCTCAAGAGCCTCGAGGTGCTGCCGCACGTCGGCTCGATCATCCCCGGCGACGACGCCGAGCGGGTGCAGCGGATCATGCGCTCGCTGGGCGGCATCCTCGACGACCGCGGCAAGCGGTTCAGCGCGGCCAATGCCTCGAGCATCGCGGAATACCGCGAGCTCACCGGGCGCGACGAGGCGCGCATCATCGTGCTCCTCGACGGCCTCCCGCAGTTCCGCGCCGAATGGGAGTCGACGACCGCGCGGATGCCGTTCTATCAGGCGTTCATGCGCATCCTCGGCGAGGGCCGCCCGCTGGGCGTGCACGTCGTCGCGACCGCCGACCGTTCCGGGTCGGTGCCCACCGCGATCAGCTCGAACGTGTCGCGCCGCGTCGTGCTGCGCCTCTCGGACGAGAACGCCTACGCGCTGCTGAACGCGCCGAAGGACGTGCTCGACGAGCGCTCCGCGCCGGGCCGGGCCATCGTCGACGGCTTCGAGACCCAGATCGCGGTGCTCGGCGGCACGCCGAACGTTGCCGAGCAGACGAAGCTCCTGGGCCAGTGGGCCGAGGAGCTTCGCGCGAACGGCGCGCGAGAAGTGGACGAGATCGGCTCGCTGCCGACACGGCTCGCCTGGCAGGCGCTGCCGGATCGCATCGGCGAGTTCCCGGTGCTCGGCATCGCCGAAGACACGCTCGCGGCCCGCGAGTTCGATCCGGTGGGCACCTTCGTCGTCGCGGGGCCGCCCTCGGCGGGCAAGACCAACGCGATGAAGGCCCTCGTCACCTCGATGGTGCGCTTCGACCCGACGGTGCGGCTGTTCCACTTCGGCGGCCGGCGCTCGCAGCTGAAGGAGTTCGCTCCCTGGATGCGCAGCGCCACGACGCCCGACGAGGCGAAGGACCTCGCGACCGAACTCGCCGAGCTCGTCGCCGACGAGTCCATCGACGCGCGGCTCATGATCGTGATCGAAGACGTGCCGCAGTTCGCCGACTCACCGGCGGAGCGCCCCCTCAAGGCCCTGTTCCAGGCGGTCAACCGCAGCGAGCACCTGCTCATCGGCGACGCCGACGTCACGCAGGTCACCAGCGGCTTCGGCCTGGTGGGCGACTTCAAGGGCGGCCGCAAGGGCATCATCATCAAGCCCGACGCCTTCGACGGCGACGCGGTGTTCAAGGTGCCGTTCCCGAAGGTCAAGAGGTCGGACTTCCCCGACGGACGCGGCATCTTCGTGCAGGCGGGACGCCAGGTCACGGTGCAGCTGCCGCTGGTCGAGGCATCCGTCCTGCCCGTCCCGCAGACGGCCCCGCAGCACTGACGCGGGGCGGCACCCGGGCATGGGGAATGGTCCCCATCGCGTGGCGTCGGCGCCGTCCGTTAGGTTGCTGAGTGTCCCGCCCGACGGGGGTCGGGAATCTGAGTGAGGGAGTTGACGATGGCCGATTTCGGTGCTTCGTATGCGGAGATGGAGCAGGTGGCGTCGTCGCTGTCGCAGGCTCGTGATGACATCCAGGGTCAGTTGGACACGCTGAAGAGCCAGGTGGACACGCTGCTGGGTGAGGATTTCAAGACGCAGCACGCGTCGGGCAAGTTCGGTGAGGGGTACTCCGAGCTGACGACGGGGCTGAAGGGTGCGGTGGACGGCATCAACGACATGTCGGAGTCGCTGCTGGGCATGATGCGTGCCATTCAGGACCTCGACCAGCAGCTCGCCGGCGGCTGAACCGAATCATCAGGGTCGGGAGCGGTGCAGGCCGCTCCCGACCGGTGATCGGTGAGGGCGGACGAGTCGGATCGGGAATGAGGAGACCCAGTGAGCGTCAAAGTCAGCTATGACGACCTCGGTGCACTGAGCACGCAGCTGAAGAGCATCATCGACGAGTTCGAGCATGCGGGCAACCGCCGCCGCGACCTCGAGGGTGCCGTCGACCGCCCCTACGAGCTGGGTGATCTGAAGGACGCGGCGCACGACTTCGAGGGCCGCTGGGACGATCGCCGGAAGCGCCTGATGGACAGCTGCAAGGGTCTCGCCGAGCATGTCGACGGCGTGATCGAGGGTTTCCAGGACTTCGACGAGGAAGCCGGCAACCGAACCGGCGAGAGATGAGCCGACGATGACGACAGCGCTTCCGTACATGCCCTCGCAGACGCCGAGGGGAGGGAACCTCATCGAGCACCTGCGCGGCGATGCGGGCGACGTCCAGACGCGTGGTCAGCAGATCGTCGACCTCGGTGCCGACATGTCGGCCGCGTGGACGCTCATCAAGCGACTGGTCGACAACGGCGCCGACATGGAAGGCAGCACCGTCGACAAGCTCCGCGAAGTCGCGGGTGAGGTCAGCGGCGATCTGTCGCAGGCGGCCGAGCTGTACGCCGCCGTCGGGCCGCACATCCTCACCTACGGTCAGGAGCTCGAGACGTCGAAGGCCGCGATCGATCCGATCGTCGACGATCTGATCGAGTTGTGGGCCGCCTACTACTCGCTATCGCGCGACGCCGACACGGCTGAGGGCGCCGTTCCGCGAGAGCCCGATGACGATGCCGACGCCGATGAGCAGTCGTCGTATGACACCGCGAACGCCAATGCTGTCGAGAAGCGGGGTCTCGCCGACGCCAAGCGCGGCGAGTGGGACACGCGGGCCGGTGAGTACGACACGGAGTGGGACAGCTGGCACACCGCTTTCCAGACCGCGGCCACGAACATCAAGGAAGGCTTCAGCGGCAAGATCGAGGACTCCTGGAAGGACGACCTGCGAGGTGCGCTGGAGTTCCTCTCGAACGTCCTCGCCGTGGCCGGCATCGTGCTCGCGGTGCTTGCGATCGTCGTGGGCGGACCCATCATCGCCGCGCTCGCGGCGATCGTCGCCGTCGCGACGCTCGCCGTCGCCCTCACCCGCAAGCTCGCGTTCGACGACGGAAGCTGGGTCGACGTCGCATTCGGCGTCATCGGCGTGGTGCCCTTCATCGGCCCCGCGGCGCGTGGCCTGCGCGGACTGGGCGCTCCCGGGGGCTGGCGCGCACTCGGAACGGCGTTCGGCGACGACGCCGCCCGCCTGTTCGGCGTCGGTGCGACGGGGATCGATGACTGGGCGTCGGGGCTGAACCGCCTGCAGGGAACCGGGTTCGGCGCGAAGGCCGTCGACTTCACGACGGGCCTGCTGACCGGTCAGAACATGGCGCATTGGGCGGACCCCGCGGTGATGACCGGCGGGTGGAACATCGTCGAGGGTACGGCCGGCGTCTGGGCGACGCAGCTCGGGATCGCCGGGTGGATCAAGGACACCGCAGGAGGGGCGTTCCCGGGGTCCTTCGATCCCGACCAGAACCCGTTCTCGTGACGGAGTTGCCGAAGCGGGTCGCGGGTGATGGAAGACTGGCATGGTGACTGACTTGCGCGCGGAGTTGACCGGAGGCGCCGGAGCGACCGTGCCGAGGTATCGCATGCTGCTGCCGCCCGGGTGGCGGTCGTACGACATGGGGGCCGACACCGAGCGCGATCTCGTCGCGGCGGCGAAGGCACGCCTTGCCGAGGCCGGCCGACCCGACCTGGGGGCGGCGCTCGGAGCGCAGGTGAAGGACGCCTTGGCGCAGCTGAAGGGCCAGGACGCGTTCGCTTACGCCCTACCGGCCGAGAGCTCGCCCACCTGGGTGCTGGGCTCCGCGAGCCTCGTGGGTCTGCGTCGTCGGTCGACGCCGCAATGGACGCTCGACGACATCGTCGAGGATGCCGTGCGCAATCGCGGCGGCGTCCCGATCGGCGAAGGTCACCGCATGGTGCGCTGGACCGAGCGGCGCCCGACCCGCGTCGACGGCGTCGACGCGGTGAGCTTCCTCATCCACTACCTGATCCCGATCCCCGGCACCCGGCGCACGCAGGCCGTCCAGTGGACGGCCACCGTGGCCCATGAGTCCGACCTGGCGCCCGATGACCCTGTGCTGCTGGCGTGGCTCGCTCTCTTCGACAACCACATATCCTCCTTCACCTGGAGCGTCAGCTGAGATGCAGTTGAACCTTCGCTTCGACCGGGAGCACTGCATCCCGGTCGACTTCCCCGCGCA
Organism: Microbacterium sp. PRC9; assembly: GCF_031844125.1. Classification (NCBI taxonomy): domain Bacteria; kingdom Bacillati; phylum Actinomycetota; class Actinomycetes; order Micrococcales; family Microbacteriaceae; genus Microbacterium; species Microbacterium sp. PRC9. The sequence continues at coordinate 480,788 of NZ_JAUZUR010000001.1, read as the reverse complement.
CTCGGCGACCGATCGTTCTGAGTGGGCACGCGCGACGGCGGCCGACTTCGTCGCGCGCACGGAGCTCGCCCCCGAAGCCGCCGGCCCGATCGCCGCGGCGCTCGACGATGTCGCCCGGATAGCCTCGGACGACAGCCGCAGCCTCGTCATCGTCGGCATCGACGGTCGGGTGATCGCGCCACTGACCGTGTTCGCGGTGGATGGTGCGCTCAGCGAAGCCGATCAGGCGGCGTTCCTCTGGTCGCCCTCGGCGCAGTTGCCGGCGACGACTGAGGTGATCGAGACGGATAATTTCGGGATCGGCATCTCGACGACGCTGCTCGAGCGGCACGGCGACCGGGATTTCGGATTCGAGCGCTGGCTGTTCTTCGGCGAGGACGCGACTGTCGCCGCCATTCTCGGCCCTGTCGCACCCTACGGGCTGGCCTTCGTGGAGGAAGCGGCCAAGGCGGTGTTGCGGCAGTCCACGCTCGAGGGCTTCGTCGCGTCGAGCGACCGCGTGCGCGTCGACGCACTCGACCGCGCCGTGGTGCGCTTCGGAGAGGAGTGGCCGGCATGACCGCCAGATCGCTGACAGAGCTCGTCGACGAGGCATCGTCCTGGACGCCGGTGGATTGGTGGCGCCTGGAGCTGCGGTCGTTCTCGCGCACCCCCGCGCAGCGCCCCCTTGCCGTGCTCGCGCCGGCAGAGGCCATGTCGGAGCACCGCGGGGTGACGCTGGGCAGTTTCATCCAGGGGCTGGCGTATCTCTTCGCCGTCGCCGCTCCGGTGATCGCCGCCGCAGCCATGGTGCGGTGGGTCCTCGGCGACACCGCGTACGACTTCCCTCTGGCCTTCGCAGGCACGATCACGCTGGTCAGCCTGCTGGTGACGGGGTGGAGTGAGCTGCAGCGGCTGCGCCACCCGCGTGCGTCGCGAGCGTCGGCCGTGCGAACGCTGGCGCTCATCCACGTCATCCCCGGGCTCATCACGGCTCTCATCGCGCTCACGGCCGGCGCGCCCTTCCTGCAGGGCGGCGCATGGGTGTGGATCGCCGTGGTCGCCGCCGACATCGTCGTCCACGTCGTCATCCTGATCCGCGGTCCGCTGCCCGCGGGCGGACCGCAGAACGAGCGCGAGAATCTGCAGTGGAGCATCCGAGAGATCCCGCCTGGCACGCTCGCTGAGATCACGGCGCGCCGGGATGCAGCGATCCGGCGTCTCGCGGATCGCGGCCTCATCGAGCCGGGCACGGCGACGCGGGCGCTCACGACCGCGCCGGGAGAGCTGGCACTGACGCTCGCGCCCGAGCTCCAGAAGTCGGACCCTCAGCGCTCGCGTTGATAGTCGCTGTGGCCGACGTCCCGGCCACGATGTACGCGCGCGCCGCGCGCGGGTGGACCCCGCTGGGATCTCACGCCCGGCCGTGCTGCACCGTGCGCATCGGCGGCGCGCCCTGGGCTCCCTCCGAGCGGCTCGACGTGCGCTCGCTCGTCGCGTCTCCCGCGGACGCGGAAGGGATGTGGGCTGTATGAGCGACACACCGGCCACCGCTTACGCGCGCACCGCGGGGGCGTGGACCCCCTTGGACTGGTGGAAGCTCGAAGCCCGAGCCCTGCACGGCGTTCCCGCTGCACGTCGGGCCCTGGCCTTCTTCGCGCCCTCGGCGGCCTGGAAGGACCTCGCCAAGAACGTCGCCCCCGCGTGGGGCTGCCTGCTCACCCTGTCGCACATCGCCAGCTTCACGCTGCCGGTGGTGGCGCTCCTCTTCCTCCTGTCCTGGCTGGTCGGGCGCAGTGACACGGCCTCGGTGGGCGTGGCCGGCCTGCTGGCGGGCATCGCGGCGGTGATCGCGGGGATCGGCATCGTGACCGAGCTGCGCGAGTCCTTGGGCACCGATCCGAAGATCCACCGGATGCTCGGTGCGCTGCACCTCGTGCCCTCCGCGATCGGAACGGTGGTCGCCGTGCTGGCGATCACGCAGGGAGCGGCCGACGGCGCCCTCGGCATCGTCGGGTTCGTGGCCGACGTCGTGGTGGGTGCGCTCCACTTCGTGCTGTTCCGGGGGCCAGCCGAGAGCGGAAGCGACCGATGGCAACGCAATCTCGCGGGCCTGGAACGAGCGGTGGAGGGGATGCCGCCCGACGAGCGCGCGCGCATCTACTCCGATCTCCAGACCGCCCTGAACGTGCTGTCGGAGCGCGGGCTCATCACGCCGCTCGAGCTCGCTCGCGCGCGCGAGGTGCGGATCGGACTCCTCGGCATCACCATGGCACCCCGCGAGGATCTCACCCCGAAGGGCGGCTCGCGCTGAGCGAGCGCTCGCTGCCTGCGCCCGACCAGGGGTGACGCGCCCGGGATCCGTCCGCATGGGGAATGGTGCCCATGTGCTCTCGCCGAGCCGCCGATTAGCGTGGAGGCATCGGCCCGACGGGGGTCGGGAATCTGAGTGAGGGAGTTGACGATGGCCGATTTCGGTGCTTCGTATGCGGAGATGGAGCAGGTGGCGTCGTCGCTGTCGCAGGCTCGTGATGACATCCAGGGTCAGTTGGACACGCTGAAGAGCCAGGTGGACACGCTGCTGGGTGAGGATTTCAAGACGCAGCACGCGTCGGGCAAGTTCGGTGAGGGGTACTCCGAGCTGACGACGGGGCTGAAGGGTGCGGTGGACGGCATCAACGACATGTCGGAGTCGCTGCTGGGCATGATGCGTGCCATTCAGGACCTCGACCAGCAGCTCGCCGGCGGCTGAACCGCTCCCGCAACGCGAAGCTCGACCGTCTGACCGGAGCGCCGCTCCTGCGGCCTCCGGTCACCGCCCGCTACGCGGAGGACGCCGAGACTGGCCTCCAGGGCATCTTCGAGGCGTTCCAGGCGGCCTGGACAGCGAGCTCGGAGCGAGCGTGGTGCCCCAGGAAGAGGCGCCCCCCCCGGCAGCTGCCCACGCCGCACAGCCGTGTCCGATTTCCGCGAGCCGATGTCGGGGGAGCGTGTCAGGCTAGGGGCATGAGCCTGGCCATGACGTTCGACGAGAGGTACCGCGCGATCGATTCGCGCGACGCCCGCTTCGACGGGCAGTTCGTCACCGCGGTGCGCTCGACCGGCATCTACTGCCGCCCGAGCTGCCCCGCGCGCACCCCGAAGCCCTCGAACGTCACGTTCTATCCGACGAGCGCCGCCGCGCACGAGGCCGGCTACCGCGCGTGCAAGCGGTGCCTGCCCGAAGCGGCGCCGGGGTCGCCGCAGTGGAACCTCCGCGGCGACACCGCAGGCCGCGCGATGCGCCTCATCGCCGACGGCGTCGTCGAGCGCGAGGGCGTGCCGGGGCTCGCCCGCCGGCTCGGATACTCGCCGCGGCACCTGACGCGGCTGCTGACCGCCGAGCTCGGCGCCGGCCCTCTCGCCCTGAGTCGCGCGCACCGCGCGCAGACGGCCCGCATGCTGCTGGTCGGCACCGACCTCTCGGCCGCAGACGTCGCCTTCTCGAGCGGGTTCGCCAGCGTGCGACAGTTCAACGACACCATCCGCGAGGTGTTCGGGATGCCGCCGCTGGAGCTCCGCGCGCGGCGACGCGTCTCCCGGCACGAGGGGCCGGCGGCTCCGGCACCCGGGGTGACGATCGACCTCGCACTCCCGCACCGTGGCGCGCTCGATGCTCCCGGCCTGTTCTCGTGGATGGCGGCGCGCGCCGTCTCGGGAGCCGAGGTGGCGACGGCGTCGACCTTCGCCCGCACGCTGCGACTTCCCCATGGTCCCGCGTGGTTCGAGTTGCGTCTGGACGACCTCGGGAGGGTGCGGCTGCGCGCCGCGCTCACGAACCTCGCCGACCTCTCGACGCTCGTCACCCGTGCCCGGCGCCTCTTCGACCTCGACGCCGACCCTGACGCCGTCGACGAGTCGCTGGCGCAGCATCCGGAACTCGCTCCTCTCGTCGACGCGCTGCCGGGCATCCGCGTGCCCGGCGCCGCCGATCCGCACGAGATGCTGATCCGGGCGATGGTGGGGCAGCAGATCACCGTCGTCGCTGCGCGCACCGCGCTCACGTCGCTCACCGCTGCGCTGGGGGAGGATGTCGCCGCCTTCGCGGCACTCCCGTCGCCCGGCACCGGCGAGAGCCCTCCGCCCTCCCGTCTGTTCCCGACGATGGCCGCGATCGCGGAACGCGGCCCCGAGGTGCTTCGAGGGCCCGCCGCCCGCATCCGTGCCATCACGGGCGCGGCTGCGGCACTCGCCGACGGCTCGCTCACGCTCACCGCCGGCGACGACGCGGTCGAGCAGCGCGCGGCGCTCCTCGAGATGCCCGGCATCGGCCCCTGGACCGCGGACTACGTGCGTATGCGTGTGCTCGCCGACCCCGATGTCTTCCTCCCGGGCGACGTCGCGGTGCGCGCCGGCGCCGGCGCGGTCGGGCTTCCCGCCGAGGCTCGCGCACTCGACGCGTGGGCCGCCCGCACCGCGCCCTGGCGCAGCTACCTCACCGCGCACCTCTGGCACGCCGTCCCGCCGAAGCCCGCCGCACCGCGTCGGGTCGCGGCATCCCGCATCCCCGCACCGTCCCTCATGACCACCGGAGGCATCTCATGACCACCGCCACGATCCAGACCCTCGACACCCCCGACGGCGCGTTCACGATCCTCGCCGACGACGACGGGCGCGTGCTCGCCTCGGGCTGGACCGCCGACGCCGACGCGATCCTCGCGCGTCTCGCGGACCGCGTGCGCCCGTCATCCGTCGCGAAGGGCGAGACGGATGCCGCGGCCGCCGTCGCCGCCTACTACGGCGGAGACCTCAGCGCGATCGACGAGGTGCCGGTCTCGCAGCACGGCACCGCGATGCAGCTCGCCGGGTGGGCGGCACTGCGGCGGATCGCCCCGGGCGGCCCGCTCACCTACAGCGAGTTCGCCGTCGAGCTCGGGTCTCCGAGTGCGGTGCGGGCTGCGGCATCCATCTGTGCGCGCAATGCGCCCGCGCTCTTCGTGCCGTGCCATCGGGTGCTGCGCTCGGACGGCACGCTCGGCGGGTTCGCGTGGGGGCTGCCCGTCAAGCAGCGCCTGCTCGACCGCGAGGCGGCGGTGCCCGCGCTCATCTGAATCGCCCGCTTCAACCGCTTTCCGGGGGACCGGAAAGCGGTTGTTGCGTTCAGAGAATTCTCAGATATATGCTGGAGGGCTGTCGCGTCGCTACGAACTAGCGGAGTGCGCAGTCCTTTCCGCTGAGCCCAAGGAGGAAGAAATGTATCAGGCCGCCATCGCCGCGAAGACCGCCTTCGTCCTCCGTCTCGCGGGACCGCGCACCGTCTCCCGGCTGCCGCGTCCCCGCGTCCAGGGGTAGTCCGCTTCCTCGCACCCGCCGGCCCGGCCGGATTCGGCATACCGCCGTCCCCCGGAGCGTTCCTCACCGAGGAAGCTCCTCTCTCATGACAGCGCTCCCACACGGCGCTGTCGCCTCGCGACCCGACGACGGGTCACCGCAACACCCCCACAAGGATCATGACCACCACCGCCCTTCCTGAGCGATCAGAACAGCCGCAACGGTCCGAACTGTCCACCTTCAGAGCCCTCGCCCGTCTCCTTCCGTTCGCGAAGCCCGTGCTTCCGCGACTGGTGATGGGTGCCGCCAGCGCGCTCGTCGCCAGCCTGCTCGCGCTGACCATCCCGCTCGTGCTCGAGCAGGTGGTCGGCGGCCCGATCGCCTCCGGCGACATCGCCATGATCGGGTGGGGCGCCGCCGCCATCCTCGCGCTGGGCCTCGCCGAGGCCCTCATGGTCTGGCTCCGTCGCTGGTTCGTGCTCGGCCCCGCGACCATGGTCGAGTACGAGCTGCGCCAGACGTTCTACTCCCGCCTGCAGCGCCTGCCCGTCTCCTTCCACGACCGGTGGCAGTCGGGGCAGCTGCTGAGCCGCATGATGCAGGACATCAGCATGCTGCGCCGCTGGCTCGCCTTCGGCCTCGTGCTGCTCGTCGTCAACGTGATCACGATCGTCGTGGGCACGGCGCTGCTGTTCCGCTGGCACTGGGCGCTCGGCACGATCTTCCTCGTCACGTCCGCTCCGCTGTGGTACGCGGGGTACCGGTTCGAGAAGTCCTACGGCACGCTCGCGCGCCAGTCGCAGGACCAGGCCGGCGACCTCGCCACCTCGGTCGAGGAGAGCGTGCACGGCATCCGCGTGCTCAAGGCCTTCGGCCGCGGCAAGCACGCGCTGCAGAAGTTCACGCGACAGGCCGAGACCCTGCGCGAGACCGAGCTGAGCAAGGCCCGGGCCGTCGGCTGGATCTGGTTCTGGCTCGTGCTGCTGCCCGACATCGCCTTCGCACTGTGCCTCGGCGCCGGCATCTACCTCACGGCCATCGGCCAGCTGCAGGGCGCGGAGCTCATCGCGTTCTTCGCCATGGCCACCGTGCTGCGCTGGCCGATGGAGTCGATCGGCTTCCTGTTCTCGTTCCTGCTCGACGCGCGCACCGCGACCGACCGCATCTTCGAGGTGTTCGACGAGCAGAACACGATCGTCGATCCCGAGACGCCGAAGACCATCGCGAAGCCGCGCGGCGAGCTCGCGTTCGAGGGCGTGCACTTCCGGTATCAGGATGCCGCGGAGCGCGAGCGCGACCTGCTCGACGGCGTCGACCTCGTGCTGCGGCCGGGCGAGACGATGGCTCTCGTGGGCCTCACCGGCTCGGGCAAGACGACCCTCACGACGCTGCCCACGCGGCTCTACGACGTGACCGGCGGGCGCGTGACGCTCGACGGCGTCGACGTGCGCGATCTGACACTCGCCGAGCTGCGCCGGCACATCGGCATGGCGTTCGAGGACGCGACCCTCTTCTCCCAGTCGGTGCGTGACAACGTGCTGCTGGGCCGCGAGGATCTCGTGCCCGGCAGCGACGAGGCCGAGCGGGTGATGCGTGAGGCGCTCGACGTGGCACAGGCGTCGTTCGTCGACGACCTGCCGGACGGTGTCGACACGATCATCGGCGAAGAGGGTCTGTCCCTCTCGGGCGGCCAGCGCCAGCGCCTCGCGCTCGCCCGCGCCGTCGCCGCACGGCCCGCCGTGCTCGTACTCGACGACCCGCTGTCGGCGCTCGACGTCGACACCGAGGCCCTCGTCGAGGACGCGCTGCGCGAGGTGCTCCATGAGACGACCGCGCTCGTGGTCGCGCACCGCCCGTCGACGGTCACGCTCGCCGACCGGGTGGCGCTGCTCGAGGCGGGCCGCGTGACCGCGGTCGGCACGCACTCCGAGCTGCTGCGCACCAGCGAGCACTACCGGCACGTGATCTCGAGCCTCGAGGTCGAAGAAGCCCGACTCCGGGCGAGACAGGAAGACCAGGAATGGGAGGTGACCCTGTGAGCACCACGGTGACCGGAACGAGCGGCGAAGACCGCTCCGACTACACACGCGACGAGAGCAAGGCGATCCGCAAGCGCTCGCTGCGCCTCCTCGGCTCGCTCATCACACCGGTGCGCGCGCAGCTGATCCTCGCGGGCATCGTGCTCGTCGTCTCGACCGCACTGCGCGTCGCGGGGCCGTGGCTCATCGGCATCGGCATCAACAACGCGCTGCCGGCCGCGGTCGAGCGCATGGACTGGGCGCCGACGATCGTGGTGGTCCTCGTGTACCTCGTCACGGCTCTCGGCGGCGCCGCCCTCATCGGGTGGTACGTCGTCGTCGCGGCGCGCCTCACGCAGACGATCATGCTCGACCTCCGCAAGCGCATCTTCCTGCACACGCAGCGGCTGAGCCTGGAGTTCCACGAGTCGTACACGTCGGGCCGCATCATCTCGCGCCAGACGAGCGACCTCGACACCATCCGCGAGCTCCTCGACGGGGGCCTCAACGAGCTGGTCTCGGGCATCCTCTACGGCGCGTTCACCCTGGTCGCGCTGTTCCTCGTGGACTGGCAGTCGGGCCTGATCCTCACGTTCATGGGCATCCCGCTGTTCCTCCTGATGCGCTGGTTCTACACGCGCTCGCAGCTCGTCTACCGCGAGTCGCGTGTCGTCAGCGCGAAGGTGATCGTCAAGTTCGTCGAGACGATGACGGGCATCCGCGCCGTGAAGGCCTTCCGCAAGGAGGGGCGCAACGACGAGGAGTTCGGCGGTCTCGCACTGGACTACCGGGACGTCAACATGCGCTCGATCCGTCTGTTCGGCACGTTCGAGCCGGGACTCATGGCCGTGGCGTCGTTCACGCTCGCGATCGTGGTGGCGTGGGGCGGCATCCGCGTCGTCGACGGCGCGATGGAGATCGGCTTCCTGCTGTCGGCGGTGCTGTACGTCCGCAACTTCTTCTCGCCGCTGCAGGAGGTCGCGTTCTTCCTGAACTCATACCAGTCCGCGACGGCGGCGCTCGAGAAGGTGTCGGGCGTCCTGGAGGAGGAGCCCACGGTTCCCGACCCCAAGAACCCGGTCGACCTGTGGGCGGCGAAGGGCCACATCCGGTTCGACGACGTGCTGTTCGGGTACTCGCAGGACCGCGTCATCCTTCCGGATTTCTCGCTCGACATCCCGGCCGGTCAGACGATCGCGCTCGTCGGGACGACGGGTGCCGGCAAGTCGACGCTCGCCAAGCTCGTGTCGCGGTTCTACGACCCGACCCGCGGTGCGGTGACGCTCGACGGCGTGGACCTGCGCAACCTGCACCCGAAGGATCTCCGCCGTGCCATCGTCATGGTCACGCAGGAGGCCTACCTGTTCAGCGGCACGGTCGCCGACAACATCGCGCTGGGCAAGCCCGACGCGACGCTCGATGAGATCCAGGCGGCGGCTCGCGCGGTCGGAGCCGACGCCTTCATCCAGGCTCTTCCCGACGGCTACGGCACCGACGTCAACAAGCGCGGCGGCCGCGTGTCGGCGGGTCAGCGCCAGCTGATCTCGTTCGCACGGGCGTTCCTCGCGAACCCGGCGGTGCTGATCCTCGATGAGGCGACCGCATCGCTCGACATCCCGTCGGAGCGCCAGATCCAGGACGCCCTGCAGACGCTGCTGGCCGACCGCACCGCGATCATCATCGCGCACCGTCTGTCGACTGTCGCGATCGCCGACCGCGTGCTGGTCATGGAGCACGGCGAGATCATCGAGGACGACACCCCCGAGGAGCTCATCGGCGGCACCGGCAAGTTCGCGCAGCTCCACGCGGCCTGGCGGGAGTCGCTCGTCTGACCTGCTCCGTCTGAGAGCCCGGATGCCCCGGCCCCCTGTCCACACTCAGGGCCGGGGCATCCGTCGTTCTCGGCTTGTCGCAGCGCCGCATCGGCTCAACAGGTCAACCGGGCTTCTACAGGATCGATCGAGTCGAAAAGTCCTGCAGAAGCCCGGTTGACCTCTGCAAAAGCGGGTGAGAGCGCCCGGCTGCTCAGCGGCGCGAGACGGATCAGGCGTGGGCGACCGAGACCGCGTGGGCGAGTGGATGCTGCGGCGCGAGGCCGGCGAGGGCCGCGGCGCCGTCGATGCCGTGGCCGAGAGGCTCGACGAGCGTGACGTCGAACTCGCTGGCGGCGATGTGCGAGGCGAACGCCTCGCGCAGCTGCGGGGAGCGGAAGACGCCGCCGATCGCACACGCGGCGAAGTGCTCTCTCTCCTCGTCGGAGCGCACGCGGCGCAGCGCCGTCTCGACGCTGTGCGCGAGCTCGCCGCCGGCGCGCACGGTGATGTTCTGCGACACCGCGTCGCCCTCCGTCGCGAGGCGCGCGACGTGGGCCGCGAACGACGCGACGACGCTCACCCGCTCGGGATCGGACTGCAGGTGGATGTACGCCTGGCTGAGGTCGGGCCACCGCTCCTCCGCGACGGCGCGCAGCGCGGTCGTCGGCCCGCGGCCGTCGTACTCGCGCATGACGGCGTCGAGCGCCTCGCGGCCGATCCAGTAGCCGCTGCCCGCGTCGCCCATGAGGTATCCCCACCCGTCGACCCGGGCCACCCGCGAGGCGCCCACCGCGAGCGTCACCACCCCGGTGCCCGCGGCGACGACCGCGCCGCGCGTATCGCCGAGCGCCCCGAGGAACGACGTCGTCGAGTCGTGAGCGAGGATCACCTCGTGCACGGCGGCGTCGTCGATCCTGGCGAGGAAGGCGGCAGCATCCGATTCCCGCGTGGTCAGGCCCGACACCCCCGCACTGACGACGGAGACCTCGGCGCCCGTGCGCTCGATCGCGGCGCGCGCGACGGCGGCGAGCTGGGGGAGGAGCGGCTCGCCGGTGCGGATGCCCGGGAAGACGATGTCGTGCTCGCGCACGCGCACCTTGATGCCGGTCTGGCCGGCATCGATCGCCAGTACTGTGCTCATGCGGCTGTCCGCCCCTTCCCGCACCGTGACGCCACGATGAGATGTTCCCCCCGCCGGTGCTTCGGCAGAAGCCCCCCGCGCGTCGACCGCGGTCATGCCCGCACCGCGTCCGTGCCGCGCGAGCGCGCACGGTATGCCTCGCGCAGGAATGCGCCCGCCGGCTTGCCGTAGGGACAGTAGTCGTCGTTCGCGGGCGCCTCGCCTGGGGAGTAGAGCCGTGCCGGCCAGTCCCACAGCATGAAGCCGCGCACCCATGGCCGGGCGTCGCATGCCTCGAACATGACCCTGTAGTACCGCAGTTGCTCGCCGGGTGAAACCTTCCCGGGCAGCGACCAGTCGTTCGGGCGTGCCGGCGACCCTTCACGCGACGGGCAGCCGGCTTCCATGAAGAAGAACGGCTTGCCCGTCGCGGCGACGGCCGCCTCGATGCGATCGAGCTCGGCCTCCCACCCGTCGATGGGGTAGTAGCCGCTCGAGCTCACGACGTCGACCGCGTCCCACCAGCCCAGGCGGTCCTCCTGGTACTTGTCGCAGTTGTACGTCACGATGCCGGAGTACTCGGCCCGCACGGCGGCGATGAGCTCGCGCCACTCGGCCTCGCGGGCGTCGGCGCGCACCATCTCGCAGCCGACGCAGAGCATCTCGCAGCCCTCCGCCTCCGCGAGGCTCGCGGCGTGCACGATGAACTCGCGGTACGACGCGAACCACTCGCCCCACGTCGGCTCGCCCGGGACGTCCTGGTCGAAGAACCCGATGTGCGCGCGCCACGTGCCGTCGGCGACGTTGACGACGGGCTTCAGGCACACCTTCAGCCCGAGCGCCTTCGCCTCGCGGATCGCCCACACGATCTCGTCGTCGGTCACCGTCGGCTCCTCGCGGAACCGCACCTCGGTCGACTGCGCGGTGTCCTGCAGGGCCGCGTACGCCAGCGCGGTCCAATTCACTGCGTGGTCGGCCATCAGCCGCAGCGACTGGGATGCCTCGGCCGTCCCCCATGTTCCGCGCACGCCCGTCCATCCCCAGGTCATTCCGGCCACGTACGGCCCGAGCGCCTGGGTGGTCGCGGCGGTCACGAGGCGACCAGCTCGTTGGCGGTGCGCAGCACGCGCGGATCGGAGAGGGCGGATGCGGCGAGCCCGCCGCCGTCGTGGCGCACGATCAGCGTCGCGCTCTCGCCCGGCAGCAGGGTGACGAGCGCATCGGATGCCACGGCATCGGCGTCGACCTTGTCGACGAGGAGCGTGAGGTCGCGCACCAGTGTGGAAGCGGTGAGCGTGACCCGCGTGCCGTCGGCGACCGGCTCGGCGTGCACCTCGACCTCGGCCGCGCCGAGTGCCGAGTCCCGAGGCTCGGCGAAGAACCAGAAGCCCCGCACGTCGTCGACGCCCGCCACCACGAGCTCGGAGGCCAGGTCGGCGGCCACGGCGACGTCGGCGGGCAGCGACACGGTCACCGTCTCGCGCGGGCTCAGCGAGACCGGGGTCTCGAACCGGGCGAGCTCGTCGCCCGCGAACCCCACGCGTCGCGCCACGAATCCGCCGGACCACGGCTCGGCCGTGTCGTTGACGAGCACCGCGGCGAGCCCGCCGTCGCGGGGCTGGATCGTCGCCAGCCGCGGGGCGAACGCGTTCTTCAGCCCGTAGTACAGCGGCTTCGGACGCTCGTCGCCGTCGATCGCGGCCCACGACGTGACCGGCCAGCAGTCGTTGAGCTGCCAGACGATCGCGCCCTGGGTGTGCGGCGCCCACGACCGGAAGTGCTCGAGAGCGGTGCGCACGGCGAGCGCCTGGTTGAGCTGCATCGCCCAGTGCCAGTCCTCCATGGCCTCCGGCATCCGGAAGTGGGGGATCAGCCCGTTCGAGAGCTTGGTGTTCCCCTCCATCGCCTTCTGGTGCACGATCATGCCGGGCGATTCGGGGGTCAGCGGCGCGTCCGACACGGAGCGCACGAGCGTCGACCACGCCGGCGGCCCCTGCCAGCCGAACTCGGCGACGAACCGCGGCGTGTGCTCTCGGTAGGTGTGCCAGTCGCGACGGTTCCACTGCTCCCACAGGTGCATCGAGCCGTGCTGCTCGTCGTTGGGGTGCGGGCCGGTCTGCGTCTGGCCGTCCCAGCCCATGCCGGGGCTGAACGGGCTCCCCGGCGCGTACGGAACGTGCGGTGCGAGCTCGGCGACGAGCGCGGGGAACAGCTCGTAGTAGTAGTGCGCGCCCCAGGTCTTGCCGTCGAGGCGCAGCTTCCAGCCCCAGTCCTCGTAGCCCCACAGGTTCTCGTTGTTGCCGGTGAGCAGCACGAGCGACGCATGGTGGCCGAGGCGCACGATGTTCTCGCGCGCCTCCGCCTCGACCTCCGAGCGCAGCGGATCCTCCTCGGCGTACGCCGCGCACGCGAACAGGAAGTCCTGCCAGACCAGCAGCCCCAGCTCGTCGGCCAGCTCGTAGAAGTCGTCGGACTCGTAGAGCCCGCCGCCCCAGACGCGGATGAGGTTGAGGTTCGCGTCGAGCGCCTGCTCGAAGCGGCGCCGCACGCGGTCGCGCGTGACGCGCACGGTGAGTGCGTCGTCGGGGATCCAGTTGACGCCCTTCACGAACACCGGCTGGTCGTTGACGACGAGTGTGAACGGCGTGCCGGCCTCGTCGGGCGTCATGTCCCAGCGCACGTCCCGGAATCCGACCTTGCGCGCCGTGCGATCGAGAACCATGCCGTCGGCGGCTGCGACGAGCTCGACCTCGACGTCGTACAGAGGCTGCGCGCCGTACCCGACCGGCCACCAGCGCTCCACCTCGGCGAGCGAGAGCGTCACGGTCGTGGTCGTGTCATCACCGGCCAGGCCGCCGGATGTCTCCACGCCGCCGACGCGCACCGTCACGACGACAGGGTCGTGGCGCGAGCGCTCGAGCTCGACGTCCACCGTGATCGTGCCGCCGTCGCCGTCCGGCGCAGCGACGACGCGCGTCTGCGCGAGACGCGCGACCGACCAGGACTCGAGCCCGACCGGCTTCACGATGCCGCTCGTGTAGGTCGCGATGCCCCAATCCCAGCCGAAGCTGCACGCGGACTTGCGGATCGCGTCATACGGGAGCGGGTACGGCCGCTGGCGCACGCCGAGTGCGACGCTCTGCTCGTTCGCGTACTTCACCGGCGAGCGGAAGCGCACCACGAGCTCGTTGTCGCCCTCGACGAGCGCGTCGCGCACGTCGAACCGGTACGAGCGGTGCTGGTTCGCCGTCGAGCCGACCGCGCGCCCGTTGAGCAGGATCGTCGTCACGGTGTCCAGGCCCTCGAAGACGAGATCGGTGCGGTCCGCGGCATCCTTCGTCCAAGGGAATGTCGTCGCGTACGTCCAGTCGACGAGTCCGATCCAGGCCAGCGCCGACTCGTTGTCGTCGAGGAACGGGTCGGGGATGAGACCCGCGGCCAGGAGGTCGGTGTGCACGCACCCGGGCACGACGGCGGCGACGGCATCCGTGAGTCCCCCGGGAGCAGGTCCGGCGGACGCCCGCAGCGTCCAGCCGGCGTCGATCGGGCGGAAGGAGAGGGAAGAGGTCACTTGACGGCTCCTGCGGTGAGGCCCTTGTAGATCCAGCGCTGAAGCAGCAGGAAGGCGATGAACGTGGGGATGATCACGAGGATCGTACCCGCGGCGATCACCTCCCATTGCGCGCCGTACGGGCCCTTGAATCGGAACAGGGAGGTCGAGATGAATCCCTGCGAGGGCAGATAGAGGAAGGGGAGGTAGAACTCGTTGTAGATCGCGATGCCCTTGATGATCACGACGGTCGCGATGGCCGGCCGCAGCAGCGGCAGGATGATGCGCCAGTAGATCGTCCATCGGTTCGCGCCGTCGATCATCGCCGCCTCGTCGAGCGAGACCGGGATCGACTGCATGAACTGGATGAACAGGTAGATCGCGATGATGTCGGTGCCCATGAACAGGATGATCAGGGCCGCCATCGAGTCGTACAGGCCGAAGGCGCTGATCAGCTGGAAGGTCGCGACCTGCGTCGTGACGCCGGGGATCAGCGTCGCGATGAGGAAGAGCGCGAGCACCAGTCGCTTGCCGCGGAAGTTGAAGCGGTCGAGCGCATAGGCGGCCATCGTGCCGATGAAGATCGTGCCCACCAGCGACACCACCAGGACGATCGTGGTGTTCACGAAGCCTTCGAGCATCTTCCCGCTGACGAACGCCGTCACGAAGTTGTCGAAGTTGAGCCAGTTCGACGGCGGCGTGAACGGCCCCGTCTGCGCGTACTCGGGGGCGGTCTTGAGTCCGGCGAACAGCAGGACCGACAGCGGCAGGATCGTGACGACGGCCGCGACGATGAGACTCGTGTACTTCGCTGTCGTGGCGCTCCCCGAGCGCACGCGCTCGAGGGGCGAGCGTCCGCGGATCTTCGGCTCGGGCGGGCTGGTCCGCAGCGGCATCGTGCGGAGCGGTTCTTCGGTGGTGGTCATGTGAGATCGACCTTCTCGTCGGGGAAGACTCTGCGCTGGATCCATGTCACGACCAGCACGACGATCAGCAGGACGACGGCCATCGCCGAGGCGAGACCCACCGACCGGTAGCTGAACGCGGTCTGCAGCGTGTTGATGACGAATGTGGAGGAGCCGTTCGCCCCGCCGGTCATCACGAAGGGCACCTCGAACACACTGAGGCTGCCGGCGATCGCGAGGATCACGGTGAGGCCCACGACGCGGCGGATGCCGGGGAAGATGATCGCCCAGAACTGCGCCCAGCGGTTGGCGCCGTCGATGTCGGCGGCTTCGTACAGCTCGTGGGGGATCGACTGGATCGCGCCGAGGAACAGCACGAATCCCATGCCGGTGTAGCGCCACACGGACGTGGCGGCGAGCGACCAGTTGACGACGTCGGGGTCGCCCAGCCACTGCGGCGGCTCGGTGACGCCGAACCAGCTCAGCACGGTGTCGAGCGTGCCGCCGGGCTGGAACAGGTAGAGGAAGACGAAGCCGACGGCGACGCCGTTGATCAGGTAGGGGAAGAACAGCACGCCGCGGAAGAAGCCGGAGAATCGGGTCGAGAAGCTCAGGATCGTCGCGAAGTACAGCGCGATGGCGATCTGGAAGAACGACGCGGCGAAGTAGTAGAGGCTGACGAAGAACACCGAGAAGATGCGCGGATCGGTGAAGACCTGCACGTAGTTCTCGAACCCGACGAGGTTCTTCTGCTGGTCGATGCCGTCCCAGTCGGTGACGCTGTAGTAGAAGAGGTTGATCGCCGGCCAGTAGGTGAACAGCAGCAGCAGGCCCACGGCCGCGGCGAGGAACAGCCACGGCGTGAGGTGCTGCATGACGCTCCGGCCTGCGGAGCCGCCCCGCCGGCCGCCGGCGCCGCGGGAGATCCCGCGGAGCCGGCGGCCGCGCATGGGCGCCGAGAGGGCAGCAGGGGCATCCGCCGGTGCCGCGCCAGGAGTTGCGATGGCCATGTCTCTGCCGCCCCCTTCCGTCAGCCCTTGAGGCTCTCGACGGCGGCGCCCCACTTGTCGTTGAGCTCGGCGAAGTAGCTCTCCTTGTCGCCGTCGGCGGCGCCGCGGGCGATGTCGACGAGCTTCTGGCGGTAGATCGGGCCGTAGAGGTCGATCTGGGCCTCATTCGCGGTCTCGGTGAGGAGCGCCTCCTTGCCGGCCGGGGCCGGGTTGATCTCCATGAGCTCGACGCCGGCGGCCTCGAAGTCGGTCAGCGACTCGGGGAGCGGGTCGTCCTTCAGCGTCGACACCATGCCCTGCACGTCGGTGTAGTCGGACTCGCCCACGATCCACTGGATGAACGCCCAGGACGCGGCCTTCGCCTTGGAGTGCTTGCTCACGCCGAGGTTGTAGTCGCCGCCGATCACGGCGTACTGCTGGCCGTCGACGTTCGCCGGGAACGCGAAGAACCCGATGTCGTCGGCCGAGGCGCCGTTGTCTTCGGCGGCGGCCTTCATCTGCGACACGGCCCATGAGCCGAGGGTCATCGCCGCGACCTCGCCGGTGCCGATGAGCACCTTCGACTGCTCCCAGTCGGTGGTGAGCGGGTCGTCCTCGGTGAGGCCGGCCGCCACGCTCTCGTAGAGCAGGGAGTCGATCGCGTAGACGTCGGTGCCCTCGGTCCACGGTGCCGGGTCCTCGGCGAGCGTGATCGGGGCATCGGCGTCGTCGGTGACGCCGCCGAGGTTGCCGAAGCTCTGGGTCAGCGGCCACCCGCCCTTGTAGTTGGTGTACAGCGGGATCGCATCGGTGTTGTCCTTGACCTTCTGGAGGGCCTCGAGCCACTCCTCCTCGCTGGTCGGGAGCTCGGTGACGCCGGCCGCCTCGAAGACCTTCTTGTTGTAGACGACGCCGTTGGCGTTGCCGCCCCACGCGATGCCGTACTGGGTGCCGTCGTAGCTGGCGGCGGGGAGGAATCGGTAGGTGTCCTCGAAGTCCGCCGTCTTGCCGAGCGGCTCGAGGAACTGCTCGAACTGGTCGGGCTGGATGGTCGGGATGCCGAGGACGTCGCCGTAGTTCGTGGTCGACATGCGCGTCTGCATCTCGGTCGCGTAGTCGGTGACGGCCTCGATGGTCACGTTCACCTCGGGGTACTTCTTCTCGAACTCCTCGACGTAGCGGTCGTACGTGCCGTCCTGCACGAGGTCGGTGCGCCAGGTGAGGACCTTGATGTCGCCCTTGATCTCGCCGTCGATCGTGTTGTCGGCATCGCCCGCGCCGCCGCCCGCGCAGCCGCTGATCGCGACCGCGGCGGTGGCCAGCAGCACGATGCCCGCCAGTGCCTTCTTCGCCATGTGATTTCTCCTTGTCAGGTTCGCCCTTGAACTGCCGGTGCGCGTCGTCGCACCGTTGCGTGGTTCGTCGCGCCGTCAGAGTAGAGCGATTCGAAGCGTTTCCGCAAGCGTTCGATGTCATCGCTGTCTTGTCCTGTCCGATCGTCGAGGTTCGAAGAAACAAGCCCACTGAACTGGGATTATTTCGTAATCCCTTCGCCACGCGGCATCCCGATGTCTGAGCAATGTCCTACGTGGACATTTCCGGACGCCAGGTGCTAGCGTGAACCCCGCCGGCAAGGAGGCCCCGATGACCGTTCAGCAGCGCGCGACGCTCGAAGACGTCGCGCGACTCGCGGGAGTGAGCTCGAAGACGGTCTCGCGCGTCTTCACGCACCGCGACCTCGTCGCGCCGGAGACGGTGGAGCGCGTGCTCGGCGCCGCGAAGCGGCTGCGTTTCCGCCCCAACCCGCTGGCGCGCAATCTGCGCCGCGGCGGCCCGACGAACACGATCGGGTTCATCATGGGCGAGCTGAACAACCCGTTCTACTACAAGCTCGCCGCCGGCATCGAACGCGAGCTGTCGGCGCACGGCTTCTCGCTGGTCGTCGCGACCACCGACGACACCGCCGAGGGAGAGGAGCGCGTCGCCGACGCCCTCCTCGGTCAGCGCCTCGGCGCGCTGCTGCTCATTCCCGTCGCCGACGACCAGTCGTACCTCGAGGGCGAGCGCCATCTCGGCACGCCCGTGATCGCGATCGACCGGCCGGCACGCAACCTCGTCGCGGATTCGATCGTGCTCGAGAACCACCGCGGGGTGTTCGACGCCACGACGCGACTGCTCGAGCGCGGCCACCGGCGCATCGGCTACATCTGCAACCCGGCGTCCGTCTACACGCAGGCCGAGCGCCTGCGCGGCTATCGCGACGCCCTGGCGGCATACGGCATCCGCGACTCCTCGGCGTGGGAGCGCCTCGAAGACGACCTGTCGCGACCCGCCGACAGCCTCATCGCCGATCTGCTCCACCGCGACGACGCGCCCACCGCCATCATCACCGGCAACAACCGCGTCACGATCGGCGCACTGCGCGTGCTGCGCGACCTCCACGACGACGGCCGCACGGCCCTCGTCGGCTTCGACGACTTCGACACCGCCGACGTGCTCGGGGTGACCGTGATCAGTTACGACCCGCTGGCGCTCGGCAGGGCCGCTGCGACGCTCGCGATCGAGCGCATGCAGGATCCCGCCGGCTTCACCCGCCAGCTCGAGATGCCGACCTGGATCGTCGAGCGCGGCACCGGCGAACGCACCCCCGCAGAGAGGACCCCCGCATGACCCCCGGCTTCATCCGTCTCGAGAGCGAGGGCGTCGGCGTGCTCGTCGACGCCCGTGGTCCGGGTCTTCCGCACGTGCTGCACTGGGGTGCGCCCGTCGGCGGGATCACCGATGCCGATGCCGATGCCCTCGCGAAGGCGCTGAGCCGCCAGACCGCTCCGGGCACGCTCGACGCCGCGTGGCAGGTCTCGCTGTCCCCGCAGGAGGGCGACGGCTGGACGGGGCGCCCCGGGATGCAGCTGCGCCGCGACGGCGTCGTGCACCACGCGCGGTGGGACGTGACAGGCATCGAGGCCGACGACCGGTCGTTCACCGTCGAGGCGCGGGACGCGGCATCCGGCCTGCGTCTGGCGATCACGGTGGGCATCGAGGCCGGCGGCGTCGTGTGGGTGCAGCACGCGCTCGCGCACGAGGGAGCGACGGGTGCCGCGCCGGTCGACGTCGACTGGCTCGAGGCGACGCTGCCGGTGCCGTCGACGACCGACACGCTGCTGACCTTCGACGGCCGCTGGGCGCGCGAGAAGCGCCCGGTCGTGACGTCGATGCCCGCCGGGGCGACGGTGCGGCAGACGCGGCGCGGCCGCCCGGGGCACGACAACCCGGTCGCGACGATCGCGGGGATCGGCGCTCCGCGCTGGCAGACCGGCGCGCTGTGGGGTGTGCACCTCGCCTGGTCGAGCGACCTCACGACGCGGATAGACCGCGTCACCGACGCGGTGACGCTCATCGGCGCGGGGGAGCTGCTGCGTCCCGGCGAGATCCGGCTCGCGCCGGGCCAGGAGTACCGGGCGCCTCGCACGGCCTTCGTGCACACGGCCGAGGGCCTCGACGGTTTCGCGCACCGCGTGCATACCTGGCTGCGCGCGCGGCCGCAGCATCCGTCATCCGCCCGCCCCCTTGTGCTCAACACGTGGGAGGCCGTCTACTTCGACCACGAACCCACCCGGCTCGCCGCGCTCGCTGAACGCGCAGCCGCGGTCGGCGTCGAGCGGTTCGTGCTCGACGACGGGTGGTTCCAGGGGCGGCGCGACGACACCACGAGTCTCGGCGACTGGGTCGTCGACCGGGCGGTGTGGCCCGACGGTCTCGGTCCACTCGCGGCGCGCGTGCACGAGCTGGGCATGCAGTTCGGGCTGTGGTTCGAGCCCGAGATGATCAGCCTCGACTCCGACGTGGCGCGCGCCCACCCGGACTGGCTCCTGCACCACGCAGGGCACCTCGAGCACGATCCGGCGGTGTCGTGGCGCGGGCAGTACGTGATGGATCTCGCGAATCCGGCCGCCTACGCCCATGTGCTCGGACAGATCGACGCGCTCGTGGGCGAGCTCGGCATCGACTTCATCAAGTGGGACCACAACCGAGACCTCGTCGAGAGCATGCACGACGGGCGCCCCGGCGGGCACGCCCAGATGACGGCGGTCTACGAGCTCATCGCGCAGCTGAAGTCGCGGCATCCGTCGCTCGAGATCGAGTCCTGCTCGAGCGGGGGTGCACGAACCGACCTCGGGATCCTCGAAGTCACCGACAGGGTGTGGGCGAGCGACTCGAACGACCCGGTGGAACGCCAGGACATCCAGCGCTGGACCGGCCTGCTGCTGCCGCCCGAACTCGTCGGCGCGCACGTCGGACCGACGACGTCGCACTCGTCGGGGCGCACCACCGCACTGTCGTACCGCATGGCGACGAGCCTCATGGGCTCGGCCGGGTTCGAGTGGGACATCCTGTCGTGCGACGACGACGAGACCGCCGCCATCACGCGGTTCGCGGCGCTCTACAAGGAGCTGCGGCCGATCGTCCACGGCGGACGGATGCTGCACCCCGAGCTGCGCGATCCCGCCTGGCGTGCGACGGGCTTCGTCACGGACGACGCGGCGGTCGTCGTCGTGGCGACGGTGGCGAGCCTCGAGGATGCTCGCGCCGAGCGCCTCCGCGTTCCCGGGCTCGACCGAGACCGTCGCTACCGGGTGCGCGTGCGCCGCGAGATCGGCGCTGCCGAGTACGGCTGGATCGCTCCGGAGTGGTTCACCGCCGGCGAGATCGAGCTGCCGGGGTCGCTGCTCGCCGAGGTCGGCCTGCAGCTGCCGACGCTGTGGCCGCTGCAGGCGTTCGTGCTCCACCTCGAGGCCCTCTGACCAGGGCCGCGGTTCAGATCAGGTCGGTGAGGAAGCGGGCCTGTTTCGGGAACTGGAACGCCTGACCGCCCTCGTGGCCGTTGTGCGTGTAGACCTCGATCTGCTTCGCCGGGTGGGTGTGACGGTTGTACGCCGCGTACACGGTCGACGGCGGGCAGATGGTGTCCATGAGGGCGACGGAGTACAGGGCCGCAGCATCCGCTCTCTTCGCCATGTTCACGCCGTCGAAGTACGACAGCGTCTCGAACACGCGCTCGTCGCGACCGCGATGCACGGCGAGGTACCGCACGACCTCCTGGTAGGGGTCGTCGCCGGTGAGGCCGACGGCGCGCTCGAAGTGGCAGAGGAACGGCACGTCGGGCATGACAGCGACGAGGCCGTCCGACAATCCCGCCGCGGCGATGGCGATGCCGCCGCCCTGGCTCGCGCCGCACACGGCGATGCGGCCGGCGTCGATCTGCGGGAGCGTGCGGACGGCGTCGACGGCGCGCACCGCATCCGTGAAGACCCGGCGGTAGTAGTAGGTCTCGGGATCCTCGATGCCGCGGGTCATGAAACCCGATGACGAGGGACCGGTGCCGTGCGGGTCGAGGGTGTCGCCGCCCGAGCCCCACATCGAGCCCTGGCCGCGGGTGTCCATGAAGAGGTGGGCGTAGCCGGCGGCGGCCCAGCCGAGGCGTTCGCCGGCGAGTCCGCGGCCGCCGCCGTAGCCCTGGTACTCGACCACCGTCGGGAGGGGGTCTGCGGCACCGGCCGGGACGGTCAGCCACGCCTTGACCGGGTCGCCGCCGAAGCCGGGGAACGTCACGTCGAAGATATCGACCAGCGTGTACGGCGTCTCGAGGCGCACGACGTCGGGGGAGGCATCCCACTGCCGCGACTGCGCGAGCGTTTCGGCCCAGAAGGCGTCGAAGTCGGCGGGTTCGCGGACGTCGGGGGCGTAGTCCGCGAGCTCAGCGGGGGACAGATCGAATCTCGGCACGCGCTCACCCTAGCGCGTCGCGCGGAAGCGTTTCGACGGTCTGGACCGAGAAGGCGACGGGGTCTCGATGGGGGAGGGGTATTCGAGGCCCCGCCGCCGGTCTCTGTGCGCCCGGCGGGCGCTGTGTGGGGAAGTCTTCGGGTCGATCGTGCGGCTCTGCGTCAGAGACGGATCTCTGCGATCACTTCACCGTACTCGGTCTCGCCGACCGGTGTGAAGCCCACGCGCTCGAAGAATGCCTGCGGACCGCCTTCGCCGGCCTCGTAGATGACGTTCACGTGGTCCATCCCGCGGTTGCGCGCCTCTTCGAGAAGCCCCGCGACGGCGAAGCGGCCGACACCGCGGCCCTGGTCGTCGGCGTCGACGTTGATGCGCCACAGCACCGAGCGGAAGTGCTCCTGCGGGTCGTCGAGGTCGAAGTTGCCGCTGACGAACGCGACGACCTCTTCGCCGTCGACCACCACGCGCTGCCAGGTCGTCTGCGGGTTCACGACCGTCGCTGCGATGCCGTAGCTCACCGGCGAGAGGTATTCCTCCTGGCCAGGCTTGAGCGACATATTGTTGACCGCCACGATGGTCGCGGCGGACAGTTCGACGAGTCGCAGATCACCCATGGACGACAGGCTAGCCCTCATGACGGCATCCGGCATCGTCCGGACGTCGGATTAACACGGTGTTCATACGCCGAAGTATCTTGACGTCGAGATATCTCGGCCGCTTGCGATAGGCTGAACGCCGACCCGCAAGAAGGACGTGACTGGTGACCGACTCGACCATCATCTACACCTACACCGACGAGGCACCGGCCCTCGCGACCGCATCGTTCCTGCCGATCGTGCAGGCCGTGACCCGCCAGGCGGGAGTGGACGTCGAGACGCGCGACATCTCGCTCGCGGGCCGCATCCTCGCGGCGTTCCCGCAGAACCTGACGCCCGAGCAGCAGGTCGGCGACGCGCTCGCCGAGCTCGGCGGCCTCGCGACGCTCCCCGAGGCCAACATCATCAAGCTGCCGAACATCTCGGCCTCGATCCCGCAGCTGAAGGCCGCGATCGCCGAGCTGCAGTCGCAGGGCTACGACGTCCCGGACTACCCGGACGAGGCGCAGTCGCTCGAAGACAAGGACGTGCGCGCCCGCTACGACCGCATCAAGGGCTCGGCCGTGAACCCCGTCCTCCGCGAGGGCAACAGCGACCGCCGTGCGCCGCTGTCGGTGAAGAACTACGCGCGCAAGCACCCGCACCGCAACAAGGCCTTCGGCGAGGGCTCGAAGACCCGCGTCGCGACCCTCGGCCACGACGACTTCAAGTCGAACGAGAAGACCACGGTGATCCCCGCCGACGACGTGCTCTCGGTCCGCTTCGTCGCGGCCGACGGCACGACCACCGAGCTCAAGACGGGCATCAAGGTGCTTCCCGGCGAGATCGTCGACGGCACGTTCCTGTCGGCGGCCGCGCTCGACGCGTTCCTCGCCGAGACGCTCGAGACCGCCAAGGCGGAGGACGTCCTCTACTCGGTGCACCTCAAGGCCACGATGATGAAGGTCAGCGACCCGATCATCTTCGGCCACGTCGTGAAGGCGTACTACGCCGACGTCTTCGACCGTTTCGGCGACAAGATCGCCGAGGCCGGCCTCACCCCGAACGACGGCCTGGGCGCGATCCTCGCGGGCCTCAAGAACGTCGAGGGCGGCGACGAGATCGCGGCGGCGTTCGCCGCGGCCACGGACACCCCGCGCCTGTCGTACGTGAACTCCGACAAGGGGATCACGAACCTCCACGTGCCGTCCGACGTCATCGTGGATGCGTCGATGCCCGCCCTCGTCCGCAACGGCGGCAAGCTGTGGGGCGCCGACGGCGGCGAGGCCGACACGCTGGCCGTCATCCCCGACTCGTCGTACGCGGGCGTCTACCAGACCGTGATCGACGACGTCATCGCGCACGGCCCGCTCGACCCGGCCACCATCGGCACCGTCCCGAACGTGGGTCTCATGGCGCAGGCCGCCGAGGAGTACGGCAGCCACGACAAGACGTTCGAGCTCGCCGCGGCCGGAACCGTCCAGGTCGTGAACCAGGCCGGCGACGTGCTGCTCGCACACGAGGTCGCTCCGGGCGACATCTGGCGCGCGACGCAGACGAAGGACGTCGCGATCCGCGACTGGGTGAAGCTCGCGGTCACGCGCGCCCGCGCCACCGGTTCCCCCGCCGTATTCTGGCTCGACGAGAACCGCTCGCACGACGCGGCGCTCATCGCCAAGGTCAGGACGTACCTCGCCGACCACGACACCGACGGTCTCACGATCGAGATCCTCGCGCCCGCCGCGGCGACCCAGTACTCGCTGGACCGTCTGCGCAAGGGTGAAGACACCATCTCGGTCACCGGCAACGTGCTGCGCGACTACCTCACCGACCTGTTCCCGATCCTCGAGGTCGGCACCAGCGCCAAGATGCTGTCGATCGTCCCGCTCCTCGCGGGCGGCGGCCTGTTCGAGACCGGCGCGGGCGGCTCGGCCCCCAAGCACGTGCAGCAGCTCCTCGCCGAGGACTACCTGCGCTGGGACTCGCTCGGCGAGTTCTTCGCGCTCGCCGCGTCGCTCGAGCACCTCGCCGACTTCACCGGCAACGCCAAGGCGCGTGTCCTCGCCGACACGCTGGACGCGGCGACCGGCACCTTCCTCGAGAACGACAAGTCGCCCGGCCGCGCGCTCGGCACGATCGACAACCGCGGAAGCCACTTCTACCTCGCCCTCTACTGGACGCAGGAGCTCGCGAAGCAGCAGGCCGACGCCGACCTCGCGGCGGCCTTCGCCCCGGTGGCCGAGGCGCTCGCCGCGAAGGAGCAGAAGATCGTCGACGAGCTCCTCGCGGTGCAGGGCTCGGCCGTCGAGATCGGCGGCTACTACCGCCCCGACGCCGAGCTGGTCACCGGTGTCATGCGCCCGTCGCAGACCTTCAACGAGGTCATCGACGCCCTGCTCGATCAGCGGAGCTGATCGAGCAGGAAGCCCGGTCGTCGAGCGTCCGACGCCTCAGCGGCGGACCTGTCGAAACGTGAGCGCCTGACGTACGACGGGAGGGCGGATGCTGCCGCATCCGCCCTCTCTCGTCTCCGGGGCTGTTGATCCCGAGGTCGCGCAGTGCTGCCGCTGGAGCACGCCGACCCGCGCGGCGGCGGGTCAGCGTGGAGGCGTGACCGCGGTCAGGCGTGGACCCAGACCTCGGTGCCGCGCGCAGTCCAGTCGTAGACGAACTTGGCATCGTCGTTCCACATGTTCACGCAGCCGTGGCTCTGCGGAAAGCCCAGACGGCTTCGGAAGTTCGACGCGCCGTGGAACGCGATGTCCGGTGCGAACCAGGTGATCCACGGCACGTCCTTCGTGCAGTAGCTGTTCACCGCGGCCGGGTTGTAGCACAGCGCGCCCATGTCCTGGACGCGCGTGAAGGCGTTCACGGTGAAGTGGCCGGTGGGCGTCGGCGTGCCGGAGAGCCCCGACGAGATCGTGTACGAGGCGACCACGTTGCCGTTCTCGAAGAGGGTCGCGGTCTGGCTCGACAGGTCGACCTCGACGGTGCGGGCCAACGTCGACACGACGGGCGCGACCTCGGTCACGGGCGTCTCGAACACCGCGTTGCCGGCGGCCAGCTGCGT
The DNA here is from genome assembly GCF_031844125.1 of Microbacterium sp. PRC9. Lineage (NCBI taxonomy): Bacteria > Bacillati > Actinomycetota > Actinomycetes > Micrococcales > Microbacteriaceae > Microbacterium > Microbacterium sp. PRC9. The sequence goes on along the minus strand of NZ_JAUZUR010000001.1, from coordinate 455,674 downwards.
GGCGAAGTCGGAGGCGAAGTTCGTGGTGTCGCCGACCTCGCGCCCCGAGATCCCGGGCGCCTCCTCGCGGAGGACCTTGCCGGCCGAGTTGGTGATGACGGCGCCGTTCTCGGCCGGCCGATTGACCGCCGCCGGAAGAGCGTCCACCGCGGCCTGGATCGCGGCCGTGTCGGCGGTGATGTCGTACGCGGCGTTCTCGGGGTCGGGTGCGACGGTCAGCCAGGCTGCCAGCGTCGCGCGGTCGATCGGCACCGTACGCTCTTCACCCACATAGAAGCCGGCCGTGTCGAGCATGCCGTTCAGCTGCGCGACGGTCGCGTCGGCGGTCTCGGTAGAGATGTCGGCGGGAACCTCGGACGGGACCGGGTCGAGCTGCACGCGCGTCTCGCCGGCCTCGAAGGCCGCCTGGATGGCGCCCTGGACGGCGGCCACGTCGATCCCCGCACCGGCGACGGCCGGCGTGGAGACATAGGACGCGGTGGCCGCGTCGAACGCCAGCGTCGCGTCGGTCGGGTCGGTGTAGAGCTGCGGCGCGACCTCGCGGAGGGCTGCAGTGGCGGACGCCGGGTCGAGCTCGATCTCGGCATCGGTCGCGGCGAACCACGCGGTGGGGTTCCACATCGGGTGCTGCGCGAACGCGGCGTCGGCGAGGGCCTTCGCGTCTACCGCGGCGCCCAGTTCGGCGCCGGTGACCTCGGCGTCCTCGCCCGCGCCGGTGAGCACGACCGTGGTCTCGGCCAGACGCTGTTCGATCGCGTCGGCTGCCGCGCCAGGCGTCAGCCACCCGACCGGCACACCGGCGACCGTGGTGCCGGGAGCGATGAGCACCAGCGACGAGACGACGAGACCGACCACGGCGACACCCGCGGCTGCACCGACCCAGATCGCGGTGCGCTTCTTCTTCGGCTGGGGCTCGGCCGGCGCCCACGCGAAGGTGGGGGAGCCGTCGGCCGGAGCGGTCCCGGTGGCCGTGGCGACGGCGGTCGCGGGCTCGGCGGAGAGGTCCGCGGCGGGTGCGAGCGCGGTCGTCGCGACGGCGACCGTCTCGGCATCGCCATCGGCATCGCCATCGGCATCGGCATCGGTGTCGGTGTCGGCGATGACGGATGACTCGGGCTCGGCCTCGTCGATGGGCTCGGCGGCCTCGTCGACGGGCTCCGCGGCCTCGTCGATGGGCTCTGCAGCCTCGCCGATGGGCTCTGCCTCGTCCGTGGAAGCGCCGCCCTCAGCGGCTGCGGGCTCAGAGGCCTCGTCGACCTCGGCTTCGGGCGACTCTTCTGCGTCGTCGACAGCCTCGGCTTCAGCTTCGGGTGTCTCGTCCGCCTCGCCAGCGGGGGAGTCCTCCGCGTCCGCGGGCACGACGGAGTCGGCCGTCTCGGCATCCGCCGGGGCCTCAGCATCCGTCCCGTTCACGGCATTCGATTCCGTGGTCTCCGCCGATTCGGACTGCTCGTCCTCGACGGCCTGCTGGGCCTGGACGGCGTCATCCCCGGACGCCTTCCCGGCCTGCGACTCGGTCGCCAGATTAGTCACGCCACACCCCCGACTGTGATCAACGCTTCCCCCCATGGTAGGCGACGCGCCTGGGTGTCGAGGTCACGGGCTGGTCACGCACGAACCGCCGGTCACGGCAGGAAACCCGCGCGCACCTCGGTAACGATCAGAACGTGGCGGATCACGGTTTTGTAAAGCATCCGCCCAAATTGGGTCGGAGACTTGCGAAATGTTAGTTCGTAAGGTCTACTAACAAACATGCCCAACACGGAAGCGCGACGCGGCCCTTCCATTATCGACGCGCCGCAGAGCCCCACCACGAATGCCCGCGCATTCGCCCCCGGACGCACGCTCCGCCAGGGTGCGAAGGTCCTTCCCGAGCACGCGCGCGGCCACAACCGCTCGCTCGTGCTCCAGACCCTGTTCCACCAGGGCGCGATGAGCCGCGCCGACCTGTCGCGTGAGACGGGGCTCACCCGGGTCACGATCTCCGACCTCGTGGCCGAGCTCATCGCCGACGGGTTCGTCGCCGAGATGGGGGTGCGCGAGGCCTCGGGTCCTGGCAAGCCCGCGATCCTCGTCGACCTCGACCACGCCGGTCACCGCATCATCGGGCTCGACCTGTCGGGCAGCGACACCTTCATCGGCGCCGTCCTGACCCTCGACGGCGGCATCGTCGCGCGTCGCGAGGTCGCGGTCCCCGCGGCCGATGCTCTCGTCGACACGGTCGTCGAACTCGCCCGCGCGCTCGTCGCCGAGTCGCACGCGCCGGTGCTGGGCGTGGGCGTCGGCACCCCCGGTGTCGTCGACGATCGGGGAGTCATCCTCACGGCACCCAACTTCGGCTGGGCCGGTTTCGACCTGGAGGGCGCGCTGCGCAACGCCCTCGGGGTTCCGGTCCTGGTCGCCAACGACGCCAACGCAGCCGTGCTCGCCGAGTACACGTTCGGCGGCGCTCCCGACGACGTGCTGCTCGTCAAGGTCGGGCGAGGCGTCGGCTCCGGGCTGCTGCTGGCGGGCCAGCCCATGCGCGGCAGCCGCTTCGCCGCGGGCGAGATCGGCCACGTCACCGTCGGCACCGACGGCGGCCCGCAATGCGCATGCGGCAAGGTCGGATGCCTCGAAGCCTGGCTCTCGGTGCCGTCGCTGACCTCGCGACTGAACGCTGCGGCCGATCCCGCCGCCCACGAGGGCATCCTCCGCGACGCGGGGGAGCGGCTCGGCATCGCCCTGGCCCCGGTGGTCGGCGCGCTCGATGTGTCGGAGATCGTCCTCTCCGGCCCCCCTGAACTCCTCGGCGGCTCCCTTGCGGAGCAGACCGTCGAGACACTCCGCGCGCGCACGCTTGCGCCGTCCGTCGACGAAGGCGTGCGGGTGCGGATGACGGAGCAAGGCCAGGACATCGTCCTGCGCGGCGCGGCCGTCATGGTCCTGTCCGGACAACTCGGGGTGTCCTGACACAGCGCGATTCCCCGGGGGATCCCCCCGGATCCCGAAACAACACGGAGCGCTCCCCGCGGAGCATCCGATCCACGGAAGGGCCACCCGGCCCAGCCGAAACACCAAGAGAACACCGAAAACGAAGGAAGACACCATGAAGAAGACGCTTGGAGCTGTGGCGCTCATCGGCGCCTCGGCACTGGTGCTCGCCGGCTGCGCCGGCGGCAGCGACAACGGCGGCTCGTCGGCCGACGAGGGCGCCGAGATCCGTGTGTGGCTGGTCGGCACCGACACGCCGCAGGACGCTCGCGACTACCTGAAGAAGACCTTCGAGGACGAGAACCCCGGGTCGACGCTGGTCATCGAGGAGCAGCAGTGGACCGGCCTCGTCGACAAGCTCACCACGAGCCTGTCGTCGAACGACAGCCCCGACATCGTCGAGATGGGCAACACGCAGGCTCCGGCGTTCACCTCGAGCGGGGCCCTCCTGAGCCTCGCCGACATCGAGGGCGACCTCGGCGGCGACGACCTCCTCCCCGGCTTCGTCGAGGCGGGCAGCTGGGACGGCACCCTGTACGCCGCGCCGTACTACTCGGGCGCCCGCGTCGTCTTCTACAACACGGCGATGTACGAGCAGGCGGGCGTCGCGGTGCCCACCACGCTCGACGAGTACGTGTCGAACGGTGTCACCCTCGCGGGCGCGCTGCCGGGCGTCTCGGGCGTCTACTTGCCGGGCAAGGACTGGTACAACGCGCTGCCCTTCATCTGGGAGAACGGCGGCGAGATCGCCGTGCAGGACGGCGACGAGTGGGACGCGCAGCTGTCGAGCGACGAGTCGCTCGCCGGTCTCGCGCAGGTCCAGGAGCTCATGACGAAGGCCTCGCTCGCACCGAAGGACGGCGACGAGACCGAGGGCTGGGTGCCCTTCCGCACCGAGCAGTCGGCCACGTACTCGGCTCCGAGCTGGGCCTACTGGTCGATCGTCGCCGACGAGGACAAGCAGCCGACCGCCGTCGCCGACATCACCGGCTACTACGCCCTCCCGGGCATGGAGGGCGGCGCGGCTCAGGTGTTCGCGGGCGGCTCGAACGTCGGCATCGCCGCGAAGTCGAAGAACCCCGACCTCGCCAAGAGCGCGCTCGAGATCATGCTGAGCGACGAGTACCAGACGATCCTCGCCGAGAACGGCCTCGTTCCGGCGCTCGTCTCGCTCGGTGACAAGGTCGCCGCGGCCACGCCGGAGCTCGCGACCGTCATCGCCGAGGCCGCTGCCAACGCCAAGCTGACGCCGGCTTCGCCGAACTGGGCCGACGTCGAGGCGCAGGGCATCATGCAGGACCTGTTCGTCAACATCGCGAACGGCGGCGACATCAAGGAGCTCGCCACCGCTGCCGACGAGCAGATCGAATCGATCCTGAACGGCTGACATCACTGAACGGGGTGCCTCGTGCCGCGAGGCACCCCGTTCCATGCCCGCAGAGGGCTCGACACAATCTCTTGAGAGGAGGTTCGCCATGACCACCGTCCCCGCACAGGCCCCCGCGCCCCCGGCCCCGCCGTCCGCGTCACGGCAGGACCCCGAACGTCCGAAGCGGCGCCGCTTCCCCTGGGCACCCCTCGCGCTCCTGACGCCGGCGCTGATCATGCTCGCGGTCTTCATCGGCTGGCCGCTGGTGCAGCTCGTGATCATGTCGTTCCAGAAGTTCGGCCGCGCGCAGATCTTCGGCGCCCCGCCCGAGTTCATCGGGATCGACAACTACGTCGCCGTGCTGACCGACCCCGAGTTCTGGGCCGTGCTCGGCCGCAGCGTGGCGCTCTGCGTCGTGAGCGTCGTCGCCACGATGCTCCTCGGCGTGGCCATCGCCGTCATGATGACCAAGCTCGGCGCCGTCATGCGCACCGCGGTCTCGGTGTCGCTCCTGCTCGCGTGGGCCATGCCCGCGCTGACCGCCACCATCGTGTGGGGCTGGATCTTCGACACGCAGTACGGCCTGGTCAACTACGTCCTCACGCAGATCACCGGCCAGAACTGGGTCGGTCACAGCTGGCTCATCGACCCCACGAGCTTCTATGCCGTGGCGGCGATCATCATCACGTGGGGTGCGATCCCGTTCGTCGCCTTCAGCACCTACGCCGCGCTGTCCCAGGTGCCCGACGAGGTGCTCGAGGCGGCTTCGCTGGACGGGGCGGGAGGCTTCGCGCGGTTCCGCCTCATCGTCTTCCCCTACCTGCGCTCGATCCTCCTCGTGCTGCTGGTCCTCCAGATCATCTGGGATCTGCGCGTCTTCGCGCAGATCTATGCGCTGCAGTCGATCGGCGGCGTCCGCGCCGAGACGAACACGATCGGCGTCTACATCTACAGCGTGTCCATGGCGTCGGGCGACCTCGGCGCCGGCGGCGCCATCTCCGTGGTCCTCGTCGTGATCCTCCTCGCGATCTCCGGGTACTGGATCCGTACGATGCTGAAGGAAGAGTCATGACCGCCCGTCCTCGCCGCGTCGTCTCGCGTGTGTTCCTGAACGTCGCGGCCCTCGTCGTGATCGTCTCGTCGCTGTTCCCCGTCTACTGGATGGTGAACACCTCGCTGCTTCCGGCGTCGGCCGTGCGCTCGACGACCCCGCACTGGTGGCCCGACGAGTTCACGCTCAGCAACTACCAGGAGGCCCTCACCGACGACAGCCTGCTCAACGCGCTGTTCAACTCGGTCGCGGTGACGGGGCTCACTCTCGTCGTCACCCTCGTCTTCGCGTTCCTGGGCGCGGTCGCCGTCTCGCGGTTCCGCTTCCGCTCCCGCACCTCGTTCATCGTCGCGATCCTCGTGATCCAGATGATCCCCGCAGAAGCGATGATCGTCTCCGTGTTCCGCATGCTCGACGGCTGGTACCTGCTCAACACGATCATCGGTCTGAGCTTCGTCTACATCGCCACGGTGCTGCCGTTCACGATCTGGACGCTGCGAGGCTTCGTCAACGGCGTGCCTGCCGATCTCGAGGAAGCAGCGATGATCGACGGATGCAGCCGCGCGGGCGCCTTCTGGCGCATCACGTTCCCGCTGCTGGCTCCCGGCCTCATCGCGACCGGCGTGTTCGCCTTCATCCAGGCCTGGAACGAGTTCGTCTTCGCCCTCGTCATCATGACGCGGCCTGAGTCGCTCACGCTGCCCATCTGGCTGCGCGCCTTCGTGCAGGCGACGAAGGCGACGGACTGGGCCCTGGTCATGGCCGCGTCGACGATCATGGCGGTTCCGGTGATCGTGTTCTTCCTCTTCGTGCAGCACCGCATGACGAGCGGTCTGGTGGCAGGGGCGGTCAAGGGCTGATGCGCGCGAACGACAACGCCGCCTCCCACGGGGAGGTCGGCCGATGAGGGTCGGGCTGGACGTCGGCGGGACCAAGACCGACGCCGTCGCGGTGGACGCCGACGGCGCGATCGCGGGTCGCCTCCGCATCCCCACGGGATGGGGACCGGATGCTGTGGCCCAGACAGTCCTCGACGCCGTGCGCGCGCTCGGCTCCGAGGCCGGCGTCGACCTCTCGGCCGTGCGGTCGGTCGGGGTCGGCATCCCGGGCCAGATCGAGCCGGGCACCGGCCGCGTGGTGCACGCGGTGAACCTCGGCGTCGACGAGCTCGACCTCGCCGCGGCCGTCGGGCCCCAGCTGGGAGTGCCGGTGCAGGTCGAGAACGACGTCAAGGCCGCCGCTCTCGGAGCGCATGCGCTCCACACGCGGGGTGGCGCACCGGCGCCCGGTTCGATGGCGTACCTCAACCTCGGCACCGGCATCGCCGCGGGAATCGTCTCGGACGGCATCCTCTGGCGGGGCGCCCGCGGCACTGCGGGCGAGGTCGGTCACATCTCGGTCGATCCGAACGGACCACCGTGCCGCTGCGGTCAGCGCGGCTGCATCGAGGCCTTCGCGGGCGGCGGTGCGATCGCGGAGCGCTGGGCCCAGCGCTCCGCGCTGCCGGTGCGCGACGTCTTCGACGCGGCCGATGCGGGCGACCCGTCGGCGCGGCAGCTGCGCGCCGGGCTCGCCCGCGGCGTGGCCGCCGCGATCCGGGTACTGGTGCTGACGGCCGACGTCGATATCGTGGTCCTCGGAGGAGGTGTGACGGCGTTGGGAGACCGACTGATGACGGATGTCGCAGCCGAGCTCGCAGCCAGCGCCGAGGCATCCCCGTTCATGCGCTCGCTGCACCTCGCCGACCGGGTCGAGCTGCTGCCGCCGGGTTCGCCGGCCGCTGCGCTCGGCGCCGCGCTGGTGGGTGCGGAGGGCGATGCCGCACACGACACCCAGGAGGCCCTGACCCATGGCTGAGATCGTCATCGTCCGCGACAAGGCGGCGGCAGGAGCACTCGTCGCCGACCACATCGCGCAGCTCATCCGCTCGAACCCCGAGACGGTCCTGGGTCTTGCGACCGGGTCCACGCCGCTGCCCGTGTACGAGGCGCTGCGTTCGCGGCTGGAGGGCGTCGACCTGTCGCGCGTGCGCGGCTTCGCGCTCGACGAGTACGTGGGCATCGACCCCGCGCACCCCGAGAGCTATCGCTCGGTGATCACGCGCGAGGTCGTCGAGCCGCTGGGCCTCAACCCCGGGCTCATCCGCACGCCCGACGGCACGCCGGAGGGCATCGAGCACCACGGTGAGGAGTACGACGAGGCCATCCGCGACGCGGGAGGCATCGACCTGCAGATCCTCGGCATCGGCACCGACGGCCACATCGGCTTCAACGAGCCCGGCTCGTCGTTCTCGTCGATCACCCGTGTGAAGACGCTCACCGAGCAGACGCGTCGCGACAACGCCCGCTTCTTCGACTCGATCGACGACGTCCCCATGCACTGCATCACGCAGGGGCTCGGCACCATCCTGCGTGCGCGGCACCTGGTGCTGCTGGCGTTCGGCGAGGGCAAGGCGGCCGCGGTCGCCGGCGCCGTCGAGGGCCCGCTGTCGGCGTCCCTGCCGGGCTCGGCGATCCAGCTCCACCCGCACGCGACGATCGTCGTCGACGAGGCCGCCGCATCGCAGCTGACCCGCTCCGACTACTACCGCTACGCCTACGACAACAAGCCCGACTGGCAGGGCATCTGAGGCTCCCGCGTCGGCTCAGCGCGCGAAGACCTTGCCGGGGTTGAGGATGCCCTGGGGGTCGAAGACACGGGTGATCTGACGCTGCAGCTCCCACTGGTCTTCTCCGAGCTCGTCGGCGAGCCAGCGGCGCTTGAGCACTCCCACGCCGTGTTCGCCGGTGAGCGTGCCGCCGAGGCGCAGGGCCGCGCGGAAGAGGTCGTCGGCGGCCGCCCAGATGTGATCCGGCGCCTCGACGACGCCGAACTCGTCGGGCTCGGCATCGAAGATGAAGTTGGGATGCAGATTGCCGTCGCCGGCGTGGGCGACCGTCGGGATCACGACGCCGTGCTCGCGCTCGACGCGGGCGATCTCGTCGAACATGGCGGGCAGGGCGCTGCGGGGCACAGACACGTCCTCGATGAGGGCTGTGCCGAGCGACTCCATGGCGGGGTGCATCGACCGGCGGATCGCCAGCAGTCGCTCTCCCTCTTCGCGGTCGTGCGAGACCACGGCCGTGCCTCCGGCGTCACGGAGCACGTCGGCGATGGCGTCGGCTTCGGCGATCGCGGCTGGACCGTCGGTCTGGATGGTGAGCTGCGCCGCTCCCGGTGTCGGTGCCTCGAGTGCCAGGAGAGCATGCACGGCGGCGAGGGACGCGGCATCCATCAGCTCCATGATCGCCGGCTGCGCACCGGAGGCGGTGACGGCGGAGGATGCCTCGGCCGCCGCCCGTACGTCGGGGAACGTGGCGGCGATCGTGCAGACCTCGCCGGGCACCAGCCGTCGCAGCTTCAGGGTCGCGCCGACGACGACGCCGAGTGTCCCCTCGGACCCGATGACCAGCGACGTCAGGTCGAGGCCCGTGACGCCTTTGACGGTGCGGTGGCCGAGGTGGAGCAGTCGACCGTCCGCGAGGACGAGGTCGACGCCGAGCACCGCGTCGCGCACGACTCCGTACTTCGCGCAGAGGAGTCCGCCCGCTCCGGTCGCGATGTTGCCGCCGACCGTCGAGATCGCCCGGCTCGCGGGATCGGGCGCCCACCACAGGCCGTACGGGGCGAGCGCGGCATTGAGGTCGGCGTTGAGGATGCCCGGCTCGACGACCGCGAGGAGGTCGTCGGGGCGCACCTCGAGGATGCGGTCCATGCCGCGCACCGACAGCGAGATCTCCCCGTCTCCGGCATTGGCACCGCCGGCGAGGCCGGTGCCGGCCCCGCGGGCGACAACGGGCGTGCCGGTGCTTCCGGCGATGCGGAGCGTCTGCTGCACATCGTCGACGCTTCGGGCGTGCACGACGGCGAGGGGGAGGCCGGATGCCGCGTGCCCGGACTTGTCGGCGCGTGCGGCGGCGAGCGAGGCCAGGGAGGTGTCGACGCGATCGCCGAGTGCCGCGCGCAGCTGGTCGAGCGCGTCGGCGCCCGAGATCACGGCAGGTGCCGCCGGCCGGCGATGAGGCCGGCGGTCACGGCGACCACGCCGAACGCGAGGCCGATCCATGCGTTGCCCATCGACCACCAGGCGGCGGTCGCGGACACGTAGACGAGGAGCTCGACGATTGCGCGGACGAAGGGGTGCACCGCGAACACGGCGCGCGGCGACACGAAGAAGGCCCAGAGGAGGATCGCGATCGCGGGTGCCCCGACGCCGGCGACGATGTTCCACGGGAACGGCCACATCGTGAAGCCCCACAGTGCGAGGGTGCCGAACGCGAAGATCTCGCACACGAACGCGATGATGTCGACCGCCGAGAGGGGTGTGCGCGTTCCTGGTGCCGGTTCGGCAGGGCGCGCGGGAGTGACGTTCGGCGTGTCGGACATGGCTTCCAGTCTACGGCGGTGGGTCAGTTGCCGCCGTCGGCAGGCACCGTCTCGAGGGGCAGGGTGTCAGCCGCCTCAGGAGCGTCCGCGGGCGCCTCTGCGGCGGTCGCGGACGCCGTGCGGTCGACGACGCCGCGGCCGAGGCCGTTCGGAATGCTCACGCTGCGCTTGGCCGCTCCGGCGCCGGTGGTGCCGCCGTTGCCGTTCCCGGTGCCGTTGGTGGGAGCGCCGTTCCCGGTCGAACCGCCGTTTCCGGTGGTGCCGCCGTTGCCGTTGCCCGTGCCGTTCGTCGGCGTGCCGTTGCCCGAGTTGCCGGTGTTCCCGATGCCGTTCCCGTTGTTGCCCGACTCGCCGTTGCTATTGCTGTTGCCGTTGCCGTTCGCGTTCCCGTTGTTGCCGGTGTTCGCGGTGCCGTTGTTGCCCTGCGCGTTGCCGTTGCTGCCCGGGGCGCCGCCGTTGCTGCCCGGGGCGCCGCCGTTGCTGCTCGAGGCACTGCCGTTGTCGCCTTGCGCGTTGCCGTTCTCGCCCTGCGCGTTGCCGTTGCCGGTCTGGCCCGTGGCCTTGCCGCCGCCCGAAGACGTGGCGCCGCCGCCCTGTGCCTCGTCGTTCCCGGTAGCGGCGTCGCTCACCACGGGCACGTCTGCCGGCCCGGGGCCCGGATCGGCCGGAAGCTCGAGCGCGGTGTCGCCGGTCTCCTCCGGCAGGATCGCCGGGGCGTTCACGTTCTCGGCCGAGACCTCGTTCGTCGGCGTGGGCGTCGGCGCCGGTTCGGGGCCGGCGGTCGCCGGCAGCATCACGGCCGCGGCGACCACGCCGCTGACGACGACGAGGCCGGCGGCGGCGAGTCCGGACGCCGCACCGATGCCCGCGACCGCCGACGTGCCGAAGACCGCTGCCGACGAAGCGACGGCGGTCGCCGCCCCTGCTGCGCCGACCGCCCCCGCCGATCCCACGCCGGCCGACGTCGCCGCCGCACCGGCACCCGCACTCGCGGTCGCACCCGCACCGACGACTCCGCCCGGCGCGATGGTCACCGTGCTGTGCACGACGCTCGACGGCATCGAAGCCAGCGTCACGAGCGAAGCGCCGCCGCCCTGAACCGTCGCGAGGTAGCCCGCCGTGCCCACGGCGCCCAGCGCGATGGGCAGCAGCACGAGCGCCAGCCGGCTCGAGACCTCCTTGGCTTCGCTCGCGACGATCGAGCAGCGCACGCAGCGGCCGAGATGCTGCTCGAGCTTCGCGTGGTCGCGGCGGCCGAGGTTGAGACGGGAGTAAGCGCCGAGGCGCTCGATGGTCCACTGACAGTCCGAGCCGTCGGCCACCGACCGCAGGTGCGCCTGGATCCAGGCCTCGCGCAGTCCTTCCCGCGCACGGAACGTCAGCTGGGCGACCGCCGTCGGCTTCATGCCCAGGAGAGGCGCGATCTCGGCGGGCTTCATGCGCTCGATCTCGGAGTACCAGAGCACCTCCTGCCACCGCGTCGGCAGGCTGCGGAAGGCCCGATGTGTGAGGCCCCGGTCGAGCGCGGCCTCGCTCTCGTGCTCGGCGCCCGAGGGGTCCTCGACGCCGTCGAGCTCCTCGTACGCGGTCTCGCGGCGCGCGCGCCCCCACGCCGCAGCGGTGTTGCGGATGCTGGTGAACAGGTACGCGCGGAACGATCCGGTCGGCCCACCGCCCTGGACGATCGAGTGGTAGATGCGGGTGTACGCCTCCTGCACGAGGTCATCGGCATCGAGGCTCGAGGTCATGTTGCGCGCGACGGTGACGCCTGCGCGGTAGTGGCGTCGCCAGAGCTCCGCGAACGCGTCGGTGTCGCCCGATCTCGTCCGCAGGACGAGATCGGCGTCGGCGTCAGCGACGACCTCCGTCTCGTGCTCCTGCACTTCCTCGTGGTCCATGGGTCCCCCAGTTCCGCGGCGCACATCGACGACGTCGATCCCGGGTGCAGGCCGCGGCTCGTTCCATTGTCGTCGCCGCCTCCGGATTTGACCAGGGCTGCGACTCGAGGGCGCAGCATCCGTTCGAGCGATTTTCCAGAACTCGCGTAATAGATCGGGGGTCTCGCCGTCTCTTTGGTCAGAGTGGCAGGCCGCCTTGTGTGGGGCACGACGGCGGCCGCCCCCGCGGGAATCCCGCGGACAAGGCGGGGCTCGGAGGGATCTCGGGGGAGGGACCTTCGGCCCCGCCTTTCACGTGCGCGCGAGCGCGCGCTCAGGCGGCGTGCCCGCCGACCCAGACGCGACGCACCGTGAGGGCGTCGTCGAGCAGCACGGCATCCGCGGGCGCGCCGATGTCGAGCGTGCCGAGGTCGCCGCGGTGGATCGCGTGCGCGGGCTGCCGGCTCAGGGCGTGGGAGGCGACCTCGAGGGGCACGCCGGCGCCCACCACGTGGCGCAGCGCGGCGTCCTGCGTGAGCGTCGAGCCGGCGATCGCGCCGCCGGTTTCGAGCCTCGCGACGCCGTCGGTGACGCGCACCGCGAGGCCGCCCAGCTCGTACCGGCCGTCCTGCGAGCCCGCCGCGGCCATCGCGTCGGTGATGAGTGCGATGCGGTCGCCGGCCACGGCGAACAGCGTCGCGATGAGCTCGAGGTCGACGTGCACGCCGTCGGCGATGATCTCGAGCGTGACGCGCTCGTCGCGCAGGCCCGCGACGACCGGGCCGGGGGCGCGGTGATGGATTCCGGGCATCGCATTGAACGCGTGGGTGAGCAGCGTCGCGCCGGCGTCGAAGGCTCGCCGCGTCGTGTCGGCGTCGGCGTTCGTGTGGCCCACCGCGACCGCGACGCCGGCGTCGACGAAGCGCCGGATCGCATCGAAGGCGCCTGGGCGTTCGGGGGCGAGTGTGACCTGGCGGATCGTGCCGCGTCCCGCCTCGAGCAGGCGGTCGACGGATGCCGCGTCCGGCGCCCGCAGGAGCGATTCGGTGTGCGCGCCCTTGTGGCCGGGGTCGAGGAACGGGCCCTCGAGGTGCGAGCCGAGGACGGTGGGATCGGCGTCGCAGAGGTCGGCGACCATCGCCACGCGCGCGGCGAGGTCGTCGATCGGCGCGGTGATGAGCGAGAGCACCGCGCGCGTCGTGCCGTGGGCGCGGTGCACGGCACGCGCGGTCGCCACGGCCTCCGGGCCGTCGTCGAAGCTCGCGCCGGCGCCGCCGTGCCCATGGATGTCGATGAAGCCGGGGACGAGGCATCCGTCGCCGCCGTCCACGACCTGGTCGGCGGCCGGGAGATCGCCGCCGACGCCGGCCGACGCGACGCGGCCGCCCTCGAACAGCGCCCACCCGTCGGTGCGGTCGCTGTCGACGGACACGGAGCCCAGCAGGCGGACGGAGTGGACGAGGGTGCTCATGCGGTGCTCCGGATCACTCGGCGGTGGTCACTCGGTGACCCACGGGATCTCTTCGGACGGGTGGAAGCCGATGCCCATGCTGGTCCACAGCGGGCCGAGGGCGCCGACCCGCTCGCGGAACGACGCCCAGGTGCGCAGGTCGCTCGCTCCGGTCGCGGGCGACCAGGCCGCCTCCGCGGCGGCGGCCGCGCGGGGGAACACCATCGTGTCGATGTCGGCGGACGTGCCGATCGTCTCGGTCCACAGCGGCGCCTCGACGCCCAGGATGCCGGAGTCGTCGACGCCGGGGACGACGTCCGACGGCTCCCACGAGTACGCGCGCTCGACGCTCGTCGGGCCGTTCGCCCACGTGAGGCCCAGCTCGGGTCCGGTCGGGTACTTCATGTCGAGGTAGATCGCGTCCGCGGGGGACAGGATGAGCTGCGCGCCGTTGTCGACGAACGCGGTCGCCTTCTCGGCGGCGCCTTCCTGCGGCGTGAGGAAGCCCCAGTACTGGCCGACCGTGGTGTCGGCGATGCCGGCCGCGGCACCGGCCTCGTGCCACGCCACGGGCGTCTTGCCGAGGTCGGCGATGATCTCGCTCGCGCGCGCCACGAACTCGGCGAAGTCCTCGTCGGTCGTCGAGAGCGACTCGTCGCCGCCGAAGTGCAGGTACGGCCCCGGCGTCATCGCCGCGAGCTCGCCGAACACGTCGGCCACGAAGTCGTACGTCGCCTCGTCGTGGATCTTCAGCGACGAGAACCCGACGGCCATGCCGTCGTACGGTGCGCCGGCACGCGGCTCGTCGCCGCCGTAGTCGCGGATGATCTCGCGCATGTGGTCGCTGACGCTCGGGTCTTCGGCGAGTTCGGGATAGGCGAGTCCGACCGCATGGGTGTGGCCGGGCATGTCGATCTCGGGGACCACGATCATGTGACGCGATGCCGCGTACTCGACGATCCCGCGGTAGTCGTCCTTCGTGTAGAAGCCGCCCGGGTCGCCGCCGACAGAGGTGCCCGACGCCTTCTCGGTCAGCTCGGGCCGCGAGTCGAGCTGGATGCGCCAGCCCTGGTCGTCGGTGAGGTGCAGGTGGAGCGCGTTGAACTTGAGCGACGCCGCGTGGTCGATGTACGCCTTGACCGTCTCGACGGGATGGAAGTGCCGGGCGACATCGAGCATGACACCGCGATAGGCGAAGCGCGGGGCGTCCTCGATGGTGACGGCGGGCACGGTCCATTCGTCGCCGTCGCGGGCGATGAGCTGACCCAGCGTCTGCACGCCGTAGAAGAGTCCGGCCGCGTCGGCGCCGATGACGGAGACGGATGCCTCGTCCACCGCGATCCGGTAGGACTCGGCCGCGTTTCCGGCCCCTGAGCCCGTCGAAGAGTCGATCCGCAGCTCGATGCCTGCGCCGTCGCCGCTCGCGAGGGTCAGTCCGGTGCGGGCCTCGACGATCGCGGACAGGGCGGCCGCAGCATCCGCTTCTGCGTTCACCGCCGTGGCGGAGGTCAGCCGGAATGGCGCGCCGGTGCCGGCCTCGATCGAGACGGGGGCGGGGACGACGGCGGGAAGCGACACGGTGTCTCCATTCTGTGCGACCGGGGTGCAGCCGGCCAGCAGGGCAGCGGCGAGGACGGCTGCCGCGGCGGCCCGTCCTCGTCGACGATTCATGTAAAGAGTCCTAACAAAAGGGATTCGACTCAGCCTAGCGCGTCGTGTTCCGTTATGCTCGGTGTGTCGCGACTGGCGTTGAGGTGGGACACCACCGGGGAGCGACCGACTACGGCATTCGACCGCACGCCTGGGCCGATGTGAATCCCGGCACCCCGTGCCGCGCACCCCGAAAGCCGCAGTCAAGGAGATCGCATGACCGATCAGTTCTTCAACGCCCCTCTCGCCGAGGTCGACCCCGAGATCGCCCAGGTGCTCGATCGCGAGCTCGACCGCCAGCGCGGTTACCTCGAGATGATCGCCTCCGAGAACTTCGTGCCCGTCTCGGTGCTGCAGTCGCAGGGTTCGGTGCTGACCAACAAGTACGCCGAGGGCTACCCGGGCCGCCGCTACTACGGCGGCTGCGAAGAGGTCGACGTCGCCGAAGAGCTCGCGATCCACCGCGCGAAGTCGCTGTTCGGCGCCGGGTTCGCGAACGTGCAGCCGCACTCGGGCGCCACGGCCAACGCCGCCGTTCTCCACGCGATCGCCCGTCCCGGCGACACGCTGCTCGGTCTCTCGCTCGATCAGGGCGGGCACCTCACGCACGGCATGAAGATCAACTTCTCGGGCCGGCTGTACAACATCGTCGCGTACGGCGTCGACCCCGAGACCTCGACCATCGACATGGACGAGGTGCGCCGCCTCGCTGTCGAGCACAAGCCCAAGGTCATCATCGCCGGCTGGTCGGCCTACCCGCGTCAGCTCGACTTCGCCGCCTTCCGCGCGATCGCCGACGAGGTCGGGGCGACGCTGTGGGTCGACATGGCGCACTTCGCCGGTCTCGTCGCGGCGGGTCTGCACCCCAACCCGGTCCCGCATGCGCACGTCGTGTCGTCGACCGTGCACAAGACGATCGGCGGCCCCCGCTCGGGCTTCATCCTCACCAACGACGCCGACATCGCGAAGAAGATCAACACGGCGGTCTTCCCGGGCCAGCAGGGCGGCCCGCTCATGCACGTGATCGCGGCGAAGGCGACGGCGTTCAAGCTCGCGGCCACCCCCGAGTTCAAGGAGCGCCAGGAGCGCGTGCTGCGGGGCGCCCACATCATCGCCGAGCGCCTGTCGCAGCAGGACGTCAAGGATGCCGGCATCGCGGTCCGCTCGGGCGGCACCGACGTGCACCTCGTGCTCGTCGATCTCCGGAACGCTCAGATCGACGGCAAGCAGGCGGAGGACCTCCTGCACGAGATCCACATCACGGTGAACCGCAACGCGGTCCCCAACGACCCCCGCCCGCCGATGGTCACGTCGGGTCTGCGCATCGGCACGCCGGCGCTCGCGACCCGCGGCTTCGGCGACGCCGAGTTCACCGAGGTCGCCGACGTCATCGCCCTCGCGCTGCAGCCCGGCGCCGACCTCGAGGAGCTGCGCCTGCGCGTCTCGGCACTGACGGCCGCCTTCCCGCTGTACCCCGACTTCCGCCACTGAGTGGAAGGGCCGCGGCACCGCTGCGGCACCGTCTGCTACCACTGTCGACACGGATTCCGCGGCCCGACGCCGGGTCGCGGCATCCGTCCCGCCCGCCCCGGCGTGAGGGCGCACGACCCACGAGGAGACCCAGGATGACCGCACAGAAGCTCGACGGGCGCGCGGCCGCGGCCCAGATCAAGGACGAGCTGCGCGAGCGCGTGGCGGCACTCAGGGACCGCGGCGTCACGCCCGGCATCGCGACGGTGCTCGTCGGCGCCGACCCGGCCTCGCAGCTCTACGTCGGGATGAAGCACCGCGAGTCCGAGGCGATCGGCATGAACTCGATCCAGCGCGAGCTGCCCGCTGACGCCACCCAGGCCGAGGTCGAGGCGCTCATCGACGAGCTCAACGCCGACCCGGAATGCCACGGCTACATCGTGCAGCTGCCGCTGCCGAAGCACCTCGACACCGACGCGATCCTCGAGCGCATCGACGCCGCGAAGGACGCCGACGGCCTGCACCCGACCAACCTCGGACGCCTGGTGCTCAACGTCAACTCCCCGATCACCACGCCGCTGCCGTGCACGCCGCGCGGCGTCATCGAGCTGCTGCTGCGCAACGACTACGACCTCAAGGGCAAGGACGTGGTCGTCGTCGGCCGCGGCGTGACCATCGGCCGCTCGATCGGTCTGCTGCTCACACGCCGCGAGATCAACGCCACCGTGACCCTGACGCACACCGGCACGGCCGACCTGTCGCACCACCTGCGCCAGGCCGACGTGATCGTGGCCGCTGCGGGCGTGAAGCACATCGTCCGCGCTGAGGACGTCAAGCCCGGCGCCGCCGTGCTCGACGTCGGCGTCACGCGCGAGGACGACCCCGAGACCGGGAAGTCCCGCGTCTACGGCGACGTCGCCCCGGACGTCGCCGAGGTCGCCGGCTACCTCTCGCCCAACCCCGGAGGGGTCGGTCCGATGACCGTGGCGCTGCTCATGACGAACGTCGTCGAGGCGGCGGAGCGCTCGCTCGCCTGACGTCAGGCCGCGATGAGCTCGGATCGTTCGCGCGGACGCACGGACTCGGCATCCGTCGCTCCGAACGACGCCATCCCGCGGACCCAGCGCTCGCGGTCGGCCTCGGTGCTGTGCCGCACCTGCGCCAGCCGCGTGACGCCGCGGACCTTGATGCCGCAGTACTCCAGCGTGGCGCTGCGGAGCGACCGGATCGGGGCATTGCGGTAGACCCACGCGTTCCAGAACGCGGGGGAGTCCATCGTCATCACGATGCGCGCGCTGCGCCCGGTGAGCAGCTTGTCCCACAGCCGCCCGGTCGGACGATAGCGGTAGGCGAATCCGCGCACGAACACGCGGTCGATCCACGTCTTGAGCGCCCCCGGAAGCGACCCCCACCACTGCGGGAAGAAGAACACCAGGTGGTCGGCCCAGTCGACGTCGGCGACGTAGGCGGCGACTTCGGGGGTGAGCGGCACGTCGGCATCGGTGCGCGGCAGGCGCACGTCGTCGCGGACGGACGGATGCTGGGGCACCGTGTCGTTCGCGAGATCCACGACGCGCACTTCGGCGCCGCCGGCGCGGGCGGTGTCGGCGTACGACTGGGCGAGGGAGTGGTTGAGACTGCCGGCGAAGGGCGTGCCGACGATCACGAGGATCCGGGGAGCGTTCATGCGAGCCTCTCCTGAGGGTGGTGGACGGCACCCGGGCCGGGCGCCGGCTGTTGCTGGATGAAAGCGGTGAGGGCGACGAGCTGGGCGTTCATGCGCGACGCGTCGATGGGGTCGCCGGCGAGCGAGGGGTGGGTCAGCATTGCGGCGAACTCGCGCTCGAGCACCTCGCCGGCGTCGCGCACGAGGGCGGTGCCCTTGTCGGTGAGCGAGAGCAGGATGCTGCGGCCCGCGCCGGGCTGGGATGCGGCGGTGATCCACCCGTCCTCGACGAGCGCGGGCACGCGCTTGCTCACGGCAGCCTTGGTGACGCCGAGGCAGCGGGCGAGCGTCGTCATGTCGACGGGCTCGTGATCGTAGAGCACCGCCAGGAACTGGAAGTGATTGAACGTCACGCTCCACCCCGCCTGCAGGGCGGCGTCGGCGAACGCGTCGAGCTCGGCGATGAGCTCGTGGAGGGAGAAGGTCAGGCGCTCGGACACATCTGAAGTAAACCAGTTGACTCACTGTAAGTCAACAAGTTGACTCACCCCGCCGCGTTCACATCGCGTGATCTCGCCGAGGCCATGCGTTATACGCGCACATAACGGGTGCGCTCGGTGAGATCACGCGATATGGACAGCGCGGCCTTGCCTCACTCAGGCGGTGAAGCGGGCGAGGAACTCCCGGGTGCGTGGTTCGCGAGGAGTCGCCAGCACCTCGGAAGGAGGCCCCTGCTCGACGATCGTGCCCGCGTCGAGGAACACCACGCGGTGGGCGACATCCCGCGCGAAGGCCATCTCGTGCGTCGCCATCAGGATCGTGGCGCCGTCGGCGGCGAGCTGCCGTACCAGCTCGAGCACCTCGCCCACGAGTTCGGGGTCGAGCGCCGACGTGATCTCGTCGAGGAACAGCACCTCGGGGTCGGTCGCGATGGCCCGCACGATCGCGGCACGCTGCTGCTGGCCGCCTGAGAGGCGGTCGGGGTGCTCGCGCGCCAGGTCGGCGAGCCCGATGCGGCCGAGCAGTTCGAGCGCACGAGCCTCGGCCTCACGCCGGGGAGTGCGGTGCACGACGCGCGAGGCCAGCGTGACGTTGTCGAGCACCGTGAGGTGCGGGAACAGGTTGTAGCTCTGGAACACGGCACCGAACCGCGAGCGGACGCGGTTCGCGTCGACGCGAGGGTCGGAGATGTCCTCGTCGTCGAGGAAGATCTGCCCGTCGTCGATGGGTTCGAGGAGGTTCAGGCATCGCAGCAGCGTCGACTTGCCGGATCCGCTCGCGCCGATGAGCGCGACCACTTCGTGGGTCGCCAGCTCGAGGCCGACGCCGCGGAGCACCTCGCGCTCGCCGAAGGACTTGTGGATGCCGGTCGCCCGCAGCAGAGCGGTCACAGGATCGCCCCCGCCTGCTCGCGTTCGCGCAGTCGTGCGGTGTACCAGTCGGTGAGCCGGATGGTGGGGATCGCGAGCAGGATGAACAGCACCCCGGCCACGACGTACGGCGTGAAGTTGTAGGTGAGCGAGGCGACGGATCTCGCCGCGGCGATGGCGTCGACCGCGCCGAGGATGGAGATCAGCCCGACGTCCTTCTGCATGGAGATGAAGTCGTTCATGAGGGGCGGCGTGATCTTGCGGAAGGCCTGGGGCAGCACGACGCGGCGCAGCGACTGCACGTACCCGAGGCCGAGCGCCCGTGCGGCGAGGCGCTGCGACGGGTGGACGGCTTCGATGCCGGCACGGATCACCTCGGCGACGTACGCGGAGTACGTGAGCGTCACCGCGATCACGCCGAGCAGCACGACCGGCATCCGCGTATTCGTGATGGTCGGCAGACCGAAGCCGATGAGGTAGAGCACGATGATGAACGGCAGGCCGCGGAAGAGGTCGGTGTAGCCGGCCGCGAGCACGCGCGCAGGGAAGAAGACCGGCCCGCGGAGGGTGCGCAGCACGGCGATCACGAGTGCCACGACGGCGACGGTCACGACGGAGTAGGCGAGGACCTGCAGGTTGATCAGGAAGCCGTCCCACACCTTCGGCAGCGCCTGGATCGCGACGTCGAGGTTGAAGAACGACTGCTGGACCTTCGACCAGCCCTCGGTGTTGATGACCGTCACCCAGACGATCGCCGCGAACGCGAGCGACGACGCGATCGCGATCAGGATGGACCGCCGCGAGCGACGGTGCCGGTAGGCGCGGCGGTCGAGCTCGAGCGCGCTGGGCTGGTGCGGGGTCACCGAACGAACGTAGCGGACGCGGTCACTGCAGCTGAGGCACGCCCTCGCTGAGGACGGCGAGCCACTCCTCCTCGAGGGCGTCGAGCGTTCCGTTCTCACGCAGGGTGTCGACGGCCGCGGTGACGTCCGCGGTCAGCGGGGAGTCCTTCGCCAGCAGCAGGCCCCACTGGTCGGGCACCCCCGCGGCCGGGAGCTCGCCGACGGTGAAGGAGTCGTCGATGTAGAAGTTCACCGCGGTGTACGCGGTCGGGGTGTCGAGCACGAGGGCATCGATCTGGCCGGCCTTGAGCGCGGCGACCGCGTCTTCGTTGGAGCTGTAGAGCTGCGGCGTGGCGGTGGGAGCGATGGCCTGTTCGATCGTCGTGGCGCTCGTGGACCCCGACATCGCGCCGAGCACCAGATCCTTGAGGCCCGCGATGTCGGTCACGCCCTCGGCGGCACCGCCCTTCAGCGCCACCACCGACTGGCTGGCCTCGTAGTAGGGCGACGAGAAGTCCACGGCCTGCTTGCGCTCGTCGGTGATCGTGTACTGCTGGATGTTGAAGTCGAAGCTCTTGGGTCCGGGCGCGATCGCCGACTCGAAGCTGGTCCGCACCCACTCGACGTCGTCGGCGGCGAAGCCGAGCTCCTCGGCGACGGCGTACGCGACCGCTGCCTCGAACCCTTCACCCGACGCCGGGTCATCGTCGATCACGTACGGCTCGTACGCCGTCTCGCCCGTCGCGATGGTGAGCTTGCCGGGGGTGAGGTAGCCCGCGTCGGCGGCGGCCGACTCGCTGCTTGCCGGCGCGGAACCCGAGGCGCAGCCGGTCAGGGCGAGGGCCGCGACGGCGATGCCGGCGGCGGCGATGCGGACGAGACGGATGCTGCGCGACATGGGTGCCTCCAGGAGTCGGGTGTCCGCGCGTGCGTGCTGTCGCTGCGCGGATCCCTCCATCTTGGCGAGGGGCCGGGCCGAACGGCCCGCGCGGGTCGGTTTGTTACACGTCTGATGCCGGGGAGCCGGGGCCCGCAGCATCCGTTTCGCAACATCTCGCGCTGCCCGAATCGGCATCCGCGACTGTTCCGAACGGCCGGCTGCGCTCGCGCTGCCCGATTCGGCATCCGCGGCCGTTCAGAACCGCAGCGGGTGCCGATTCGGACAGCGGAATGCGGAAGACGGATGCCGCGGCCCCGGCATCGGTCATCACGACGCGGACGCGAGCCGCGCTTCGGCCGCCGCCAGCGCGGCTCGCGCGCCGTCGGTGGGTGCGAGCACGACGAGTCCGCGGTACAGCTTCACGAGCGCCTCGACATCGAGGGCGCCGGTGCGGGCGCGGTCGCAGTGCACGGCCTGGATCGCGGCCTCGAGCTGGAATCGCCCCAGCGGTCGCCCGAGCGACGAGGCGCGGCGCAGCAGAGCGGCGCCCTCCGCGATGAGCGCGCGATCCCACTCGGCCGGGTCCTGCTCGTCGAGCGGCGGCCACGGCACGTCGGCGCGGGCGGGTGCGCGCGACTGCGCGTAGGTCAGCAGCGCGGCGAGGCCCCACGCCTCCGGCTCGTCGTCGAGGAGGGTCGCGGTGAGCACCGCGAGCCAGCGCGCCTCGTCGGCGAGCGACTCGCGCGGCTCCTCGCCCTGGTCGAGCCAGCCGATGGCGTACGCGGCGTAGATCGCCTCGAGCACGGCCGGCAGCCGGGACGGCATGTCGGCGAGGGCGGGCACGCGGAACGGGATGCCGGCGTCCCGGATCCGCCGCTTCGCTCGCACGAGCCGCTGGGCCATCGCGGACGGCTCGACCGCGAACGCGCGGGCGATCTCGGCCGCGTCGAATCCGAGCACCGTCTGCAGCATGAGCGGGGTGCGGACGGCAGGGTCGATGGCCGGGTGCGCGCACGCGAACAGCAGTTCGAGTCGACGGTCGGGGATCGCCTCGGCGCGCTCGAGAACGCTGAGTGCGTCGACCTCGCGCTCGTCGGCGCGCACCGCGGCGATCCCCTCGTCGAGCGGTACACCGGTGCGGTGCGCCGCTGACGAGAGGGCGTCGCGCAGTCGGTTGCGGGCCACGGTGACCAGCCACCCTTCGGGATTGGCGGGGATGCCGGCATCCGGCCACGTGCGCAGCGCGCGCTCGAACGCGTCGGCGAGGGCGTCCTCGGCGAGCGCGACGTCGCGCGTGGACGCTGCGACCACGGACAGGATGCGGCCGTACGACTCCCGCGCGGTGCGTGCCGCGACCGTGCGGGAGTCGGAAGCGGACGGCATCAGCTCGCGAACGGGGTCCAGGAGCCGTTCTCGAAGCGGGTGGCGCTGGGCCGCACCTCGACGGTGCCCCAGCTGATCGACGGCGCCTTGCCGGCCCAGTCGATCGCGGCATCGAGGTCGGCGACCTCGATGACGAACGTGCCGCCGAGCTGTTCCTTGGTGTCGGCGAACGGGCCGTCCTGCACCCGCAGCGTGCCGTCGGGCGCGGTCACCGTCGTGGTCACGGCGGAGGGCTGGAGCACCTCGGCCGAGACCAGCACGCCCGCGTCGTCGAGCGCCTTGGCGTACTCGTCGAACTCGCGCATGCCCTCGGCCCAGGCGTCGTCGCCCATGTCTTCGGGAGTCATCTCGGGGTAGTGGAGGAGGAGTGCGTACCGCATGGCGTCGTCCTTTCTTTCAGGGGTATCGACACCCTGATGACGATCGGCGCCCGCCCCGATCGACAGGTCGGGCGCAGTCAGCCCTTGCCGAGTTCGTCGAGCATGCGTCGCTGCTCGTCGGTGAGCCCGTCGTTCAGTTCTCGTCGGGCGGCGGATGCCTCGGGGGAGGGGATCGGCGGGGCCGCAGCATCCGTTCCCGCAGCCTTCGAACCGGTCGCCTTGTCGTAGAGCGTGCCGGCGTGGGCCTCGACTTTGTCGTCGATGGCGCCGTAGATCGCCCACCCGATGAGGAGGATCACCGGCGGGATGACCCAGCCCCAGAACGCGCCGAAGATGCCGCCGCCGATGGAGACCCCCGTGAAGACCACGGTGACGATCCAGACCAGGAACGCGACGGCGAAGGCGAGCAGGAACTCGACGAGCTTCTCGCCGGCCCTGGTGCGCTGATTCGCGGACTTCGCCGCCATCGAGCGGAACCACTTCTCGACCAGCGGCTTGATCCAGATGACGAGCGCAGTCAGCACGATGCCCGCCCAGAGCGCGGCCCAGCCGACGCGCGCGGGAGTGAGCCAGCCGACGATCAGCAGGACGACGATGTTGAACACCAGCAGCGAGAGGAACCGCACGACCCACTTCTTCATGACATCACTGTGCCACGTCGGGTCGGGCCTGTGGAACGACCCCGCGGGCGAGGGCTCAGGCGATCGAGACCAGCCGGGTGACGTCGTCGTCCGGCAGTTCGTCGGCCGTCGCGGCGACCGTCAGCTGGACCAGGTCGGCACGCCCCGAGAACACGTTGAGAAACGCCGTATCGGCGGCATCGCGACCCGTCGCGATGCGCACGAGGCTCGAGCGCGGCGCGAGCGTCGTCGCGTCGATCGCCCGCCATGCGCCGTCGATCCACGCTTCGGCGACGGCGTGGAAGTCCATGGGGCTCAGCCCGGGTGCGTACACGGCGACCATGCGCGCCGGGACGCCGAGCCCCCTCAGCAGCGCGACGCACAGGTGCGCGTAGTCGCGGCACACGCCCCGCCGGGCGAGCAGCGTGCGCGCGGCGCCGTCGGTGGGCAGCGAGGATCCGGGGATGTACGACAGACGTGTGCCGACCCACGACGAGACGGCGGCGAGGAGCTCGGTGGCACCCTCGATGCCGCGGAATTCGGCGGTCGCGGTGGGTGCCAGCGTGTCGGACTCGGCGTACCGGCTCGGCCGCAGATGGACGAACCGCTCGACATCGTCGTCGCCGCCCGCGGGGTCGCCGTCGTGAAGGGAGGCGCTGTACTCCATCGCGAACGACCCGACCGGCGCCATGACCCGGTGCAGGCGCGTGCCGTGGGCATCGCGAAGCTCGTGAATCTCGACGGGCCTGCCGTCCACGTGCGCCGCGAGGTGTTCGGAGTCGGGGGAGTAGTGCGCTGAGGCCGTGATCGCGAAGACCAACTCGGCCGGTTCGGTGACGTTCAGGGCGATGCGGCTGGAGACGTCTCGCTTCATCGCCCCAGCGTGACACGTGCGGACCGCCTTCCGGGCCGCCTTGACACGCTGCGCCTGCAGTGGTCGCGCTCAGTACGAGGCGCGCTCGCCGGAGGCGTCGGCGGGGATGAACCGGGCGGCGAGGGCTTCCGAGCCGCGCGCCAGGAGCGCGACGTCGGCGCCGACGAGGACGAACGACGCGCCGGCTTCGAGGTAGGCGTCGGCGGTGGCCGGGTCGAAGGCGTTGACGCCGACCGGCTTGCCGGCCGCGCGGACGGCGTCGAACGTGCGGTGGGCGGCGGCGACGACGTCGGGGTGGGTCTGCTGACCGAGCACGCCCATCGAGGCGGCGAGGTCACTGGGACCCACGAAGACGCCGTCGACGCCGTCGACGGCGGCGATCTCGGCGGCCGCCTCGACACCTGCCGTCGTCTCGATCTGGACGAACAGCGAGACGTGCGCGTCGGCGTCCTGGAGGTACCCGTCGACACGGTTCCAGCGGGCCGACCGCGCGAGCGCCGAGCCCACACCACGCGTGCCCTGCGGGGGATAGCGCACGGCGGCGACGGCGGCCTCGGCATCCGTCTTCGACGACACCATCGGCACGAGCAGGTTCTGGGCTCCGAGATCGAGCACCTGCTTGATCGTCACGACGTCGCCGATCGGCACGCGCACCACGGGCGTGATCGGGTAGGCGGCGACGGCCTGCAGCTGGGCGAGCACGGACTCGAGGCCGTTGGGCGAGTGCTCCATGTCGATGAGCACCCAGTCCAGGCCCGAGCCCGCGCAGATCTCGGCCACGAGCGGCGAGCCCGTGCACACCCACATGCCCGCGAGCGGGCGGTCGGCGTTCGCGAGGACGACGCTCAAAGTCGGGCTCAGACGAAGCGGCATTCGATCACTCCCATGGGTCCGTAGTCGCACCTGACCGTATCGCCCCGCGACACCCACATGGGGCGGGTGAAGGAGCCCGCGAGGATGATCTCGCCCGCCTCGAGGCGCGCGCCGTGCTGGTGGAACTTGTTCGCCAGCCACGCGACGCCCGTCGCGGGGTGGCCCAGCACGCCCGCGGCGACGCCGGTCTCCTCGATCTCGCCGTTGCGGCTCAGCACGCCGGGAACCCACCGCAGGTCGATCTCGTCGGGGCGCTTGCGCACGTCGCCGAGCACCATTGCGCCGTACGCGGCGTTGTCGGAGATCGTGTCGACGATGGTGCGGCCCTCGAGCTCGATGTGGGAGTTCAGCACCTCCAGCGCGGGCACGGCGTAGTCGATCGCCGCGAGGGCGTCGTCGAGGGTGCAGTCGGGGCCCTCGAGCGGGGTTCTCAGCACGAAAGCGAGCTCGACCTCGATGCGCACGTTCGAGAACTTCTCGACGGGGATCTCGGCACCGGAGCGGTACACGGTGTCGTCGAACATCACCCCGTAGTCGGGCTCGGTGATGCCCGTCGCCTGCTGCATCGCCTTCGACGTGAGCCCGATCTTGCGGCCCACCAGCGTGCGCCCGGCGGCGATGTTCTGGTCGCGCCACACGCCCTGGATCGCGTACGAGTCCTCGACCGTGGCGCCGGGGTACCGCGCCGTGATGCGCGGGATCACGCCGTGCGTGCGATCGGCCTCGGCCAGCTCGGCCGCGATGGCGGCGATGTCGTCGGGGTGCAGCATCCGTCTCCCCTTACAGCTGGTGGCCGAGCTTGTACTCGCCCTGTTTGTACTCGGGCATCGAGTCCTCGTCGGGGCGGGTGTACGAGAAGCCGTCGGCGCCGATGGTCACGGCCATCTCGGACGAGTCCGTGCGCGCCACCACGGGCTGCGGGTTGCCGTCGAGGTCGAGCACGAGCGAGGCCTCGGTGTACCACGACGGCACGACGGGGTTGCCCCACCAGTCGCGGCGCTGGTTGTCGTGCACGTCCCACGTGACGACGGGGTTGTCGGGGTCGCCGGTGTAGTAGTCCTGCGTGTAGATCTCGACGCGGTGTCCGTCGGGGTCGCGAAGGTAGAGGTAGAACGCGTTCGAGACGCCGTGGCGGCCGGGTCCGCGCTCGATCGCGTCGGAGCGGCGGAGCGCGCCGAGCTTGTCGCAGATCGCGAGGATGTTGTGCTTCTCGT
This sequence comes from Microbacterium sp. PRC9, assembly GCF_031844125.1. Lineage (NCBI taxonomy): Bacteria > Bacillati > Actinomycetota > Actinomycetes > Micrococcales > Microbacteriaceae > Microbacterium > Microbacterium sp. PRC9. The sequence continues at coordinate 429,307 of NZ_JAUZUR010000001.1, read as the reverse complement.
GGGTCGCGAACGCGACGTGGTGCATGCGGGGCCCGTCGCCGCCGGTCATCGCGGTGTCGTGCACGGTGGGCTTGCGGCGCATCCAGGCGGCGTAGACGGTGCCCTCCTCGTCCTGGATGTCCTCGGTGACGCGGAAGCCGAGGGACTGCATGAAGTTCACGGCGCGGGGCACGTCGGGGGTGACCTGGTTGAAGTGGTCCAGGCGCACGAGCTCGCCGGGGGTGTGCAGGTCGTAGCGCCACGACAGGCGCTCGACGTGCTCGGTGGCGTGGAAGAACTCGTACGGGAACCCGAGCGGGTCGGTCACGCGCACCGAGTCGCCGATGCCCTTGGTGAAGCCGTCGGGGCGGCGCTCGATGCGGCAGCCGAGCTCCTCGTAGAAGGCGACGGCCTTGTCGAGATCCTCCGCCGACCGGACGCGGTACGAGAACGCGGCGACCGCGGCGACCGGCCCCTGGCGCAGCACGAGGTTGTGGTGGATGAACTCCTCCGTGGACCGGAGGTAGATCGTGTTCTCGTCCTCCTCGGTCACGTACAGGCCGAGCACGTCGACGTAGAACTCGCGCGACGCGAGCAGGTCGGTGACGACGAGCTCCATGTATGCGCAGCGCAGGATGTCAGGCGCCGGCACGGAGGGGGTGGGGATCGGGTTGTCGGAGAGGATCGGCGCCTCCTGGCTCACGTAGAAGCCGGAGGAGGTGCGGGTCATCTGGTCACGGTGGGTCATGTCGCGTCCTTGCGTGGGATATCGGAGATGGATGCTGCGGCCCTCAGTGGCCGGCGGCATCCGCCTTTCCGAAGGTGGGGTTGTGGGCGGGGCCGAGCGTGATGTGCACGGCCTGCTGGTCGGTGTAGAAGTCGATGGAGCGGTAGCCGCCCTCGTGGCCGAGACCCGAGGCCTTGACGCCGCCGAACGGGGTGCGCAGGTCCCGCACGTTGTTCGAGTTCAGCCAGACCATCCCGGCCTCGATCGCCTGCGAGAAGTTGTGCGCGCGCTTGAGGTCGTTGGTCCACACGTACGCGGCGAGCCCGTAGCGCACGCCGTTGGCGAGCTCGAGCGCTTCCTCGTCGGTGTCGAACGGGGTGATCGCGACGACCGGGCCGAAGATCTCCTCCTGGAAGATCCGGGCGTCCGGTGCCACGTCGGCGAACACGGTCGGACGCACGAAGTTGCCCGTCTCGAACCCCTCGGGGCGGTCGCCGCCGGCGACGAGTCGCGCCTCCGACTTGCCGATCTCGATGTACGAGACGACCTTGTCGTAGTGCTCGGGGTGCACGAGCGCCCCGACCTCGGTCTTCGGGTCGTGCGGGTAGCCGACGACGACGCGGTCGGCCTGCGCGGCGTAGCGCCTCACGAACTCGTCGTATACCGGGCGCTCCACGAGGATGCGCGAGCCCGCGGTGCAGCGCTCGCCGTTGAGCGAGAAGACACCGAAGATCGTGGCGTCGATCGCGGCGTCGAGGTCGGCGTCGGCGAACACGACCGCGGGGGACTTGCCGCCGAGCTCCATCGACAGGCCCTTGAGGAACGGCGCGGCGTTTCCGAAGATGAGCTGCCCGGTGCGGCTCTCGCCGGTGAACGAGATGAGCGGAACATCGGGATGCTTCACCAGCGCGTCGCCGGCATCCTCGCCGAGTCCGTTGACGAGGTTGAACACGCCCTTCGGGAGGCCTGCCTCCTCGAAGATGCCGGCCCACAGCGACGCCGACAGCGGCGTGAACTCGGCGGGCTTGAGCACCACCGTGTTGCCGGTGGCGAGCGCGGGGCCGAGCTTCCACGACTCGAGCATGAACGGGGTGTTCCACGGGGTGATGAGGCCTGCGACACCGATCGGCTTGCGGTTGACGTAGTTCATCTGCCGGCCCGGCACCTTGTAGGCGTCGTCGGCCTGCGCCACGATCAGGTCGGCGAAGAAGCGGAAGTTCTCGGCCGCGCGGCGGGCCTGGCCGAGGGCCTGTGTGATCGGCAGGCCCGAGTCGAACGACTCCAGCTCGGCGAGCCGCGCGTCGCGGGATTCGACGATGTCGGCGATGCGGTGCAGCACGCGCGAGCGCTCGCGCGGCAGCATCCGGGGCCACGGCCCCTCGGTGAACGCGCGTCGCGCCGCGGCAACGGCCCGGTCGATGTCGGCCTTCTTGCCGGCCGCGGCCTGCACGTAGGTCTCGTTCGTCACCGGGTCGAGCACGTCGAACGTGTCGCCGTCCTGCGAGTCGACGAACTCGCCGTCGATGTAGTGCTGGATGCGGCTCGGCAGGCCCTCGGGCACATGCCGCGTCGCGAGGACGGTCTGCGTGTCGGTCATTGCTGCTCCTTCGTCGGAGGTGGTGGAGACGGATGCCGGGGCTCCCGGCATCCGTGAGTCAGAACGCGGGAAGGCCCAGGGCCTCGTCGGGGTGCTCGTGGATCATGTACGCGTCGAGGGTCGCCGAGCGGTGGCGCCGGGCGGCCTTCTCGATCTCACCGAGCGGGGCGCCGGTCTCGATGAGCACGAGGATGTTCTCGTGCTCGCGCACCGATTCCTGCGCGCGGCCGGGCACGAAGCTGAACGTCGAGTCGCGCAGGTGGCCGAGACGCGCCCACTCGGCGTGCACGAGGTCGAGCATGCGCGGGTTCGCGCACTTCTCGAACAGCGCCGCGTGGAACTCCTGGTTCAGCGCGGTGAACGCCCGCGGGTCGAAGTGCTCGAGCGTCTCGATCATGAGCTCGTTGATGCGGCGCGCGTTGCGGACGTCGTCAGCGGTGAGCCGGCGCGCGGCCAGCGCGGTGGCGGCGCCCTCGAGGATCGACAGCGCCTGCATGCTGTAGCGGTACTGCGAGTCGTCGACCATCGACACCCGCGCCCCGACGTTGCGCTCGAACGTGACGAGCCCTTCTGCCTCGAGCTGTCGGATCGCCTCGCGCACCGGCACGACGCTCATGTCGAGATCGCCGGCGATGCTGCCCAGCACCAGGCGGTAGCCCGGCGTGAACTCCTGGTTCGCGATGCGCTCCTTGATCCAGCGGTACGCCTGCTGCGACTTGCTGAGCGTGTCGGCTTCGGTCGGGCTCATGCGCGGCCTTCCTCTCGGGCGTCGTACTTCGCGCGCCATTCGGCGTTCATCGGGAAGAGCCCGTCGACGGGATGCCCCTCCGCGACGCGGTCGGCGATCCAGGCGTCCTCGCCCTCCTGGGCGAGCGCGGCGTCGACGACCTCCTCGGCGATCCCCGGCGGGATCACGATGACCCCGTCGGCGTCGCCGACGATGATGTCGCCGGGCTGGACCGTGGTGCCGCCGCACGCGATCGTCACATCGGCGTCCCACGGCACGTGCTTGCGGCCCAGCATCGCGGGGTGCGCGCCGGACGAGTACACAGGGATGCCGACGGCGGCTACGGCCGCAGCATCCCGCACTCCGCCGTCGGTGACGATGCCGGCGGCGCCGCGGGCGTGCGCACGGATCGCGAGGATGTCGCCGAGCGTGCCCGAGCCCGCCTCGCCGCGCGCCTCGATCACGACGACCTCGCCGTCGCCGACGGCGTCGAACACGCGCTTCTGCGCGTTGTAGCCGCCGCCGTGGGACGCGAAGAGATCCTCGCGGTTGGGTACGAAGCGCAGTGTGCGGGCGATGCCGACGAGTTTGGGCTCGGGATGCAGGGGGCGCACGCCGTCGACGTGCACGTTGTTCAGCCCTCGCTTGCGCAGCTGCGCCGAGAGCCCGGCCACCGGAACGGCCTCAAGCTTGGCGCGCAGCTCGGGGGAGAGGAGCGGGGTCGCGGCGTCGATCGCGGGCAGCCCGGCGGCCTCGCGCGAGCCCCAGGCTTCCGTGCGCTGCAGGTCGTCGACCGCGGGCAGCGAGCCGAGCTCGGCGTCGAAGGCCGCCGAGCCCTGCGACACCGTCGTCACGAGTCGTCCCGACGACGGGCCGCCAGGAACGTCGACCTCGACCTCGACGACATCGCCGGGCTTCGCGACCGACGAGCCGGCGGGCGTGCCGGTGAGGATCACGTCGCCGGTCTCGAGCGTGAAGTGCTGCGACAGGTCGGCCACGAGCTGCGCGAGCGGGAAGATCATGCCCGCGGCGGTGTCGTCCTGCGCGATCTCGCCGTTGAGCCACGTGCGCACGCGCAGCGCCTCGGGGTCGATGGCGCGCGCATCGATGAGCGCCGGACCGATGGGCGTGTAGCCGTCGCCGCCCTTGGAGCGCACGTTCGAGCCCTTGTCGTTCGCGCGCAGGTCGTAGAGGCCGAAGTCGTTGGCGGCCGTCACCCACGCGACGTGGTCCCACGCGTCGGCGAGTCCGACGCGGCGGGCCGGGGTGCCGATCACGAGCGCGATCTCGCCCTCGAACGCGAGCAGCTCGGTGCCTTCCGGACGCTCGATGGTGTCGCCCGACGCCGCGACCGAGCTCGACGGCTTGAAGAAGTACGACGGATGCTGCGGCCGCCGCCCGCGCTGATCCGCACGCGACGCGTAGCTGAGGTGGATGGCGATGATCTTGCCCGGGCGGCCCGGAAGCGCCGCGAAACGGCGGTCTGCGGTTGGGTCCACGTGTCCGGAGGCTCCGCGCGACGCGCCGGCGGCGTGTGGAGAAGGCGTGGGGACCGTGATCTCGTCCATGAGCTCCCTTACTCGAAGCGACCTGTTGCGTCGTATTCGAAATCGTATATGATCGTGCAGCATCCGGCAACCATCCCCCAACGGTTCGCCGGCGACGATGTCGTCAGCCCCCGACACAGGAGTCACCATGAGCAGCACCTCAGGACCCACAGCAGGGTTCACCCCCACCGGAACCATCGCGTCCACCACGGACCGACGACGCGTCGTGTTCGCGACGGTCGTCGGCACCACCGTCGAGTGGTACGACTTCTTCATCTACGCGACCGCGGTCGGCCTGGTCTTCGGCCAGCTGTTCTTCGCACCGCTCGGCGCCAACAGTGCGATCGTCGCCTTCGCGACCGTCGGTGTGAGCTTCCTCTTCCGGCCGCTCGGTGCCTTCCTGGCCGGGCACTTCGGCGACAAGTACGGCCGCAAGGTCGTGCTGATGTGGACCCTGATCCTCATGGGCGCGGCCACCGCGCTCATCGGCGTGCTGCCGACCTACGAGGCGATCGGCGTCGCCGCGCCGATCCTCCTCGTGCTCCTGCGCATCGTCCAGGGCATCTCCGCCGGCGGCGAGTGGGGCGGCGCGGTGCTGATGGCCGTCGAGCACGCGCCGAAGCAGCGCCGCGGCGCGTTCGGAGCCTCGCCGCAGATCGGCGTGCCGCTCGGCCTGCTGCTCGCCTCGGGCGTCATGGCTCTCATGGCGATGATCGCTCCCGGAGACGCGTTCCTCGTGTGGGGCTGGCGTGTGCCGTTCCTGCTCAGCGTCGTGCTGATCCTCGTCGGCTACTACGTGCGCCGCCGCGTCGAGGAGAGCCCGGTCTTCGCCGAGCTCGCCGAGCGCAAGGAGAAGGCGCGCATGCCGATCATCACGCTCTTCCGCAAGCACCTGCTGCTCGTGTTCATCGCCGCGCTGGTGTTCGCCGGCAACAACGCCGTCGGCTACATGACCACGGGCGGCTACATCCAGGGCTACTCGACCAACCCCGAGGGCCCGCTCGCACTCGAGCGCGGGCCCGTGCTGTGGGCCGTCGCGGGTTCGGCGGTCACGTGGCTGCTGTCGACGCTGGCCGCCGGCTTCCTCTCCGACCGCATCGGCCGCCGCACGACGTACATCATCGGGTGGATCCTGCAGCTCGTCGGGGTGTTCCTGCTCTTCCCGCTCGTCAACACCGGGAGCATCTGGCTGCTCTTCCTGGGTCTCGCGATCCTCACGATCGGCCTCGGCTTCACGTACGGACCCCAGGCCGCGCTCTACTCCGAGCTGTTCCCGGCATCCATCCGCTTCTCGGGCGTCTCGATCTCGTACGCGATCGGTGCGATCCTGGGCGGCGCCTTCGCCCCGACCATCGCGACGGCCCTCGTGCAGGCGACCGGCTCCACGGTCTCCGTCACGTGGTACCTCGCCGCAATGACCGTCGTGGGCCTCATCGCCACGCTGCTTCTGCGCGACCGCTCCGGCATCCCGCTCGGCCCGGACCACGAGGCCGAGCAGTCGGTCAGCCCGATCTACGGCCTCTCCAAGGCCTGACCTTTCGGGAGCGGATGCCGCGTCCCTGAGCCCCTGTGCGGGCTCGGGTGCGCGGCATCCGCGCGTTTCAGCGGGTGCGCATGCCGTCCAGCGCGACCGCGACGACGTCGTGGGCGAGGCGCTCGCGGTCGACGGCGCCGCCCGGCCGGTACCACTCGACGATCGAGTTGACCATGCCGAAGACGAGGCGCGTGGTCACGGCGCCGTCGACGTCGGCGCGCACCTGACCCGCGCGCTGCGCCTCGGTCACGAGCGCGGTCACGCGGTGGTCGAACGCGCGGCGCCGCTCGAGAGCCGCGCGCTCGACGTCGCTGTTTCCGCGCACGCGCAGGAGGAGTGTCACATACGGAAGCTTGTCGACGAGCACGAGCACCGCGCCCCGCAGCACCGCGCCGAGCCGCTCCGCCGGGTCGCCGGCGGAGGCCCCGGGCTCCTCGAGCACGCCCTCGAGCCCGTCGAGCGCTTCGCCGAGCGCGAGCGCGAGCAGCTGCTCCTTCGAATCGAAGTGGTGGTACAGCGCCGACTTCGTGAGGCCCAGGCGTGAGGCGAGATGGGCGACCGACGTGGCGTCGTACCCCTGCTCGTTGAAGAGGGTGACGGCGACGGCGAGCACCTGATCGCGGTCGTAGCCGGGGCGGCCGCGTCGCGCGGGAGAGGTGTCGGTGCTCGCGGACATGCGCCCAGTCTCGCACCCGTCGGCGTCGGCGCCGCGCGACACGGTGACATTACTGAACGATCGATCAGATATTATGGGCGCGAGACCGCGACGAAGCGGATCGAGAGGATGCCGATGCCTGAGCCGCTCAAGATCGAGCGCCGCGAGGACCGCGTCGTCGCGACGCTGTCACGGCCGGAGGTGCGCAACGCCATCGACCAGGACACCATCGACCGGCTGCATGAGCTGTGCGGCGAGCTCGAGCGCGAGCCGCGCACGCTCATCCTCACGGGCTCCGATGGTGTGTTCGCCTCGGGCGCCGACATCGCCCAGCTGCGGGAGCGCCGCGCCGCTGACGCGCGCCGGGGGATCAACACGAGGGCGTTCACGCGGATCCGCAACCTGCCGATGCCCGTCATCGCGGCGATCGACGGCTACGCCCTCGGCGGGGGCGCCGAGCTCGCATACGCGGCCGACATCCGCATCGGCTCGCCGAGCCTCAAGATCGGCAACCCCGAGACCGGCCTCGGCATCATCGCGGCCGCCGGTGCGACGTGGCGCCTGCCCGAGATCGTCGGCGAGGCGCGGGCTGCGGAGCTGCTCCTGACCGGACGGATCCTGGATGCCGACACCGCCGTCGAGTGGGGACTGGTGTCGTCGCTGTTCGAGCCGGGCGACCTCCTTCCCGCCGCCCACGCGATCGCCGACCGGATCGCGCGCAACGATCCGCTCGCGACGCGCCACACGAAGACGGCGCTCCTCGCCCCGCGCGCCGCGCACCCGGAGATCGAGCTGGAGCTGCAGGCGCAGCTCTTCGAGAGCCCCGAGAAGGACCGCCGCATGACCGCGTTCCTCGAGAGGAAGCGCTGATGAGCGCGGCCGACGACAGCACCCGGTCGTTGAGCGAGCGAAGCGAGACGAAACGCCCTGAGTCTTCGGGGGTGCCTGAGCGGGTCGGGGTGATCGGCGGCGGGCGCATGGGTGCGGGCATCGCGCACGCGTTCGTGCTCGCCGGCGCCGACGTGGTCGTGGTCGAGCGCGACGCGGACGCGGCGGTCGCAGCATCCGCTCGCCTTCTCGAGAGCGTGCGCCGCAGCGTCGAGCGCGGCACCACCGATCGAGGGGTCGACGCGCTCGCCGCGGCCATCGAGACGGCGACGGATGCTGCGGCTCTGGCCGGCTGCGGTCTCGTGGTGGAGGCGGTCCCGGAGGATCGGGAGCTCAAGCTCGACGCCCTCGGGCGTGCGGAACGCGTGCTCGCGCCGGAGGCGGCCCTGGCCACCAACACGTCGTCGATCTCCATCGACGACCTCGCATCCGTTCTGGATCGGCCCGAGCGCTTCCTGGGGCTGCACTTCTTCAACCCCGTGCCGGCGTCGCAGCTCGTGGAGGTCGTCACCGGCACCGCGACCGATGCCACGCTCGTCGACGCGGCGAAAGGCTGGATCGCGGCGCTGGGCAAGACGCCGGTCGTCGTGCGTGACAGCCCGGGCTTCGCATCGAGTCGACTCGGGGTCGCGCTCGGGCTCGAGGCGATCCGCATGCTCGAGGAGGGGGTCGCCTCGGCCGCCGACATCGATGCGGCGATGGAGCTCGGGTACCGGCATCCGGTCGGTCCCCTCCGGACGACCGACCTCGTCGGCCTCGACGTGCGCCTCGGCATCGCCGAGGAGCTGCACCGCGAACTCGGGGAGCGCTTCGCGCCCCCGGAACTGCTCAGGCGCCTCGTCGCCGACGGACATCTCGGCCGCAAGACCGGCCGCGGCTTCTACGAATGGAGTGACCAGTGACCGACATCCTCCCCAGCTACCTGCGCGACGCGTGGTGGACGCCCGCCTCGGCGACCGGTGCGACGGATGTGCGCGACGCGTCGACGGGTGAGGTCGTGACGCGCGTCAGCACCGACGGGATCGACCTCGCCGGCGCGATCGTCCATGCACGGACCATCGGCCAGGCGAGCCTCGGCGCGCTGACGTTCCACCAGCGTGCGCTGCTGCTGAAGGAGTTCGGCATCGCGCTGACCGCGCGCAAGGAGGAGCTCTACGAGCTGTCCAAGCGCGCGGGCGCGACCACGCGCGACTCGCTGAGCGACGTGGACGGCGGCATCGGAGTGCTCTTCACCTACTCGTCGAAGGGGCGGCGCGAGCTGCCCAACGCCCAGGTGTACCTCGACGGCCCGGTCGAGTCGCTGTCGAAGGACGGCTCGTTCCTCGGGCGCCACGTGTACACGCGGCTGCCCGGCGTTGCCGTGCAGATCAACGCCTTCAACTTCCCGATGTGGGGCGCGCTCGAGAAGTTCGCCCCCGCGTTCCTCGCGGGCGTGCCGACGATCGTGAAGCCCGCCACGCCGACGGCGTACGTGGCCGAGGCATGGCTGCGGATCCTCGTCGAGACCGGGAAGCTGCCGGCCGGCTCCCTCCAGCTGGTGAGCGGCGCCGTGCCGGGGCTGTTCGACCACCTGGGGCTCGGCGACCTCGTCGGGTTCACCGGGAGCGCGTCGACGGCGTCCCGGCTTCGCGAGCAGGCGGCCCCGGGCGTCAGGTTCACGAGCGAGACCGACTCGATCAACGCGTCGGTGCTCGGCCCCGACGCCGTCCCGGGCACGCCCGAGTTCGATGCGTACGTCAAGCAGCTCATGGTCGAGCTCACGACGAAGGCGGGGCAGAAGTGCACCGCGATCCGCCGCGCCATCGTGCCGGCGGACGCCGTCGAGCCGCTCGTCGGCGCCCTGCGCGACAAGATCGCCGAACGCGTCGTCGTGGGTGATCCCCACACTGAAGGCGTCACGATGGGCCCGCTCGTCTCGCTCGCGCAGCGCGACGAGGTGCTGCGCGCCGTGGGTGAGCTCGAAGCCGCGGGCGGCCGCATCCTGCTCGGGACGACGGATGCCCCGGACGTGACGCTCGCCGACGGCTCGACCGGTCCCGCCCCAGACGGAGCCTTCCTCACGCCCATCGTGATCGGGTTCGACGGCGCGGCCGACGCGCTGCCCGACGCGGTGCACGACGTCGAGGCCTTCGGCCCCGTGGCGAGCGTGCTCGCCTACCGCACGGTCGATGAAGCGGCCGACCTCGTCGGCCGCGGCGGCGGGTCGCTCGTGACGAGCGTCGCGACCGCCGACCCCGCGGTCGCCGCGACCCTGCTGGCCCGTACCGCCGCCTACAACGGACGCCTGCTGTTCCTCGACCGCGACGACGCCCGCACGTCGACGGGCCACGGCGCGCCCGTGCCGCACCTCGTGCATGGCGGGCCCGGCCGCGCCGGCGGCGGAGAGGAGCTCGGCGGCATCCGCGCGGTGCTGCATCACATGCAGCGGACCGCGTTGCAGGGCTCGCCCGCGATGCTGACGGCGCTGACCGGTGTGTGGCATCAGGGTGCAGCATCCCGATCCGATCGTCACCCGTTCCGCAAGTCGCTCGCCGAGCTCGCGGTCGGCGACCAGATCGCCTCGCCCCTGCGCCCCGTGACCCTCGACGACATCGAGACGTTCGCGCACTTCACCGGCGACCTGTTCTACGCCCACATGGACGAAGAGGCGGCCGCCGCCAACCCGTTCTTCCCGGGCCGCGTCGCGCACGGCTACCTGCTCGTCTCGTGGGCGGCGGGGCTCTTCGTCGATCCCGAGCCCGGCCCCGTGCTCGCAAACTACGGCCTCGAGAACCTGCGGTTCATGACCCCGGTGTCGCCCGGCGACGAGATCCGAGTGGTGCTCACGGCCAAGCAGATCACCCCGCGCGAGACCGACGAGTACGGCGAGGTGCGGTGGGACGCCGTCATCCTCAACCAGCGCGACGAGATCGTCGCGACCTACGACGTCCTCACGCTGGTCGCGAAGACGGCGGCGGAATCGGATGCTGCCGCCGAGGCATCCGTCGCCCCGGTCTCTGCGGAGGTCACGGCATGATGCCCGCGTCAGCTCCGCGCGGTCGAAATCGGCGTCCGCGGTCGGAGCGTTCGGCCGCGGATGCCGGTTTCGGCAGCGCATGCGGAGGCACGGATGCGGATGGGGCAGCGGATGCCGCTTTCGGCAGCGTGGAGCCGGGCGCATGACCGACCCCGCCGCGCACTTCGTGGGCCAGCGTCGCATGCTGCAGCGCGACCGCGCGTCGGCCGCGCTCGGCATGGTCGTCGAGCGCGACGAGCCCGGTGAGGCGGTCGTGTCGATGCCGGTGCGGGACGACATGACGAACGGGTTCGCCATCACGCACGGCGGCATGGTGTTCGCGCTCGCCGACACGGCGTTCGCGATGGCCTGCAACGAGAGCGGCGACGTGACGGTGGCCGCCGGCGCCGACATCTCGTTCCTCAAGGCCACGCACGCCGGCCAGACGCTCACCGCGCACGCGCGGCGGCGCATCCTCTCCGGGCGCAACGGCCTCTACGACGTCACGGTGACCGACGACACCGGCGACGTGGTCGCCGAGTTCCGCGGTCGGTCCGTCACCACGCGCCGCACCCACCCCGACGATGCGGTCGGCGGCGGTGCCGAAGCATCCGTCACCGGGTAGACTTTACTGAACGAACGGTCTGTAAATAAGGAGTCGATGATGACGACCGAGGTGCTGATCGACGAGGTCGCCGAGCAGGCGGCGTTCGACGCGATCATCGAGGCCGACTCGCGCATCGAGCCGCGGGACTGGATGCCGGCGGCCTATCGCAAGACGCTGATCCGGCAGATCTCGCAGCACGCGCATTCCGAGATCATCGGGATGCAGCCTGAGGGCAACTGGATCTCTCGCGCGCCGAGCCTCAAGCGCAAGGCGATCCTGATGGCGAAGGTGCAGGACGAGGCCGGTCACGGCCTGTACCTGTACTCCGCCGCCCAGACCCTGGGCATCACGCGCGACGAGATGACCGAGCAGCTCATCGAGGGGCGGGCGCGGTATTCGTCGATCTTCAACTACCCGACGCCGACGTGGGCCGACATGGGCGCGATCGGCTGGCTCGTCGACGGCGCCGCGATCTGCAACCAGGTGCCGCTGTGCCGCGCCTCGTACGGCCCGTACGGCCGAGCGATGGTGCGCATCTGCAAGGAGGAGTCGTTCCACCAGCGGCAGGGCTTCGAGATCCTGCTGACCCTCATGCAGGGGACGCCCGCGCAGCGGGAGATGGCTCAGGATGCCGTGAACCGCTGGTACTGGCCGTCGCTCATGATGTTCGGGCCGCCTGACGACGAGTCGCCGAACTCGGCGCAGTCGATGGCCTGGAAGATCAAGCGCTTCTCGAACGACGACCTGCGGCAGCGGTTCATCGGGATGCTGGTGCCCCAGGCCGAGGTGCTGGGTGTGACCCTTCCCGATCCCGAGCTGCGGTGGGACGAGCAGGCTCAGCGGTGGCACACGAGCGAGATCGACTGGACGGAGTTCCACGAGGTGCTCGCCGGCCGTGGCCCGATGAACGTCGAGCGCATCCGCAACCGCCGCAACGCCCACGAGGAGGGCGCGTGGGTGCGCGAGGCGGCCGCCGAGTACGCCCGCAAGCAGAACGTGAAGGCGGTGGCGGCATGACCACTCCCGGCGCATCCGAGCGCGAGACCTGGCCGCTGTACGAGGTGTTCGTTCGCGCGAACCGCGGACTCTCCCATGTGCACGCGGGCTCGCTGCACGCTCCCGACGCCGAGTTCGCGCTGCGCAACGCGCGCGACCTCTACACGCGCCGGGGCGAGGGCACCTCCGTGTGGGTCGTCCCTGCCGACGCGATCACGACGAGCGACCCCGACTCGAAGGGCGCGTTCTTCGAGAGCCCCGCGGGCAAGAACTACCGCCACGCCACGTACTACACGGCGTCGGAGGGGGTGCCTCACCTGTGAGCACCATCGGCCACACGGGTTTGGGGCGCGATTCGTCCGTTGGGGCGGATAACGTCCGCCCCGACGGAGAGAACGCGCCCCAAACCGGGGAAGAAGCCACGCACGGTGACGTGACCGTCGAGCAGCTCGAGCTGTCGGCCGAACTGGCCGGGGGCGAAGGTCGCGCGGCGACGGCGGACGTCGCCGAGTACGCGCTGTGGCTCGGCGACGACGCACTGGTGCTGTCGCAGCAGCTCGGCGCGTGGATCGCCCGCGCCCCCGAGCTCGAGGAGGACGTCGCGCTGGCGAACATCGCACTCGACCTGCTCGGGCACGCGCGCTCCTTCCTCCGCTACGCCGGGACGTACGACGACCGCACCGAGGACGACCTCGCGTACTGGCGCGACGAGCCGGACTTCCGCAGCGCCTGGCTCTTCGAGCAGCCCAACGGAGACTTCGCGCAGACGATCGCGCGTCAGCTGGCAGCATCCGTGTACCTGTTCGAGCTGTACACGGCGCTGCAGACATCGTCCGACGACACTCTCGCTGCGATCGCGGCGAAGGCGGTCAAGGAGGTCGAGTACCACCGCGACCACGCCGTGCAGTGGACGCTGCGCCTCGCGGGCGGCACCGCGGAGTCGCGGCGGCGCATGATCCGCGCGATCGGGGACGTGTGGCCGTACGTGGGCGAGCTGCTCCGCGACGAGCCGCTGATCGAGCGTCTCGACGGCGTCGCCGTGCGGCCATCGATGCTGCAGCCGGCGTTCGACGCCGTGATCTCCGCGGTCTTCGCCGAGGCCGGACTCGACGTTCCGACCACTCCGATGTCGTCGGCCGGCGGGCGCCACGGGTCGCACTTCCCGACGATGGGCTACCTGCTCGCCGAGATGCAGGTGCTCGCCCGACAGCACCCGGGGGCGACATGGTGACCGGCGCGGCAACGGCCGAGCGGGCGTGGGAGGTCGTGGCATCCGTTCTCGATCCCGAGGTTCCCGTCCTCACGATCGAGGATCTCGGCGTGCTGCGCGACGTCGTGGTCGACGCCGGGCGCGTGACGGTCACGATCACGCCGACCTACTCGGGGTGCCCCGCGATGGACGCGATCCGCGACGACGTCGTGCTCGCCCTCACCTCGGCGGGCTTCGACGACATCGACGTGCGACTGGTGCTCGCCCCCGCGTGGACCACCGACTGGATGACGGATGCCGGCAAGCACAAGCTCGTCGAGTACGGCATCGCGCCGCCCACCGGGCGTGCGGCGGTGAGCGGAGCGATCCGGCTGCAGCTGTCGGTGCGGTGCCCGCGTTGCGGGTCGCTCGACACGCGCGAGCTCGCGCGGTTCGGGTCGACGTCGTGCAAGGCGCTGTACGAGTGCCGCGCGTGCCTCGAGCCCTTCGACCATTTCAAGGTCCACTGATGCGGTCCGAATCGACATCGGCGAGCGAGAACGAGCGCATCGCCGAGACGCTGCTCACCACCGCGGTCGGCGGCCCGCGCGGCGCCAAGCATCGCGCACGGTTCCACACGCTGCGGGTCGCGGCGGTGCGGCCGCTCACGGATGCCTCGGTGGAGGTGACTTTCGCGATCCCCGAGGAGTCGCGGGACGCGTTCGACTACCTCGCGGGTCAGCATGTCGCGCTGCGGAAGGTCCTCGACGGCCACGAGGTGCGCCGTTCGTACTCGCTGTGCCGCGCGGAGGATGCGGGTGGCGGCGGTGATGGGCCGCGCACCATCAGCGTCGCGATCAAGCGCGATTCGGGGGGCCGGTTCTCGACCTGGGCGCAGACCGAGCTGAAGGTCGGCGACGAGATCGACGTGATGAGCCCGCAGGGCACGTTCACCTCGAAGCTCGGCGACCTCGACGACGCGCACGTCGTGGGGATCGCCGCGGGGTCGGGCATCACGCCGCTCATGGCGCTCGCCGCGACGGTGCTCGCGCGGTCGCGCTCGTCACGGTTCACGCTCGTCTACACGAACCGTTCGAGCCTCGACGTGATGTTCCTCGACGAGCTCTCGGACCTCAAGGACCGCTATCCGACCAGGCTCGCGCTGCACCACGTGCTCTCTCGCGAGCAGCGCACCGCCCCGCTGCTGTCGGGCCGCATCGACGAGCCGAGGCTGCGGCGGATCCTCGGCGACCTCGTGCTGCCCGACACGGTCGACGAGTGGTTCCTGTGCGGACCGTTCGAACTCGTGCAGCTGTGCCGCGACACCCTCGCGGACATCGGCGTCGACCCTGCGCACGTGCGTTACGAGCTGTTCACGACGGGCGAGGGGGAGCGCGCCGAGCCGTCGGCGGGGCGCCCGGTCGTCGTCGCGGAGAACGAGGCGGTGCGCCGCATCGAGTTCACCCTCGACGGGCAGTCGCAGGCCGTCGACAGTCCTGTCGCCGCGCACGAGTCGATCCTCAACGCGGCGCTGCGCGTGCGCCCCGACGTGCCGTTCGCATGCGCCGGCGGCGTGTGCGGCACGTGCCGTGCGCGCCTGCTCCAGGGTTCGGTCACGATGACCGAGAACTACGCGCTCGAGCCCGACGAGCTCGAGCGCGGGTACGTGCTCACCTGCCAGTCGCACCCCACGACCGATACCGTCGTCGTCGACTACGACGTCTAGGAGGAACGCCATGATCGAACTGACCATCACAGGCGACGTCGCCGAAGTCGTCCTCAACGCGCCCGCGAAGCTCAATGCGCTCTCACTGCGGGAGCTGGGGGAGATGGATGCCGCGTACCGCAGCGCGGAGGAGTCCGGGGTGCGTGCGCTCGTGCTGCGCGCCGAGGGCCGGGCGTTCTGCGCCGGCCGCGACATCGCGGGCGTGGACCCGGTGACCGACGACGTGCCCGAGTACCTCGCGGGCGTGGAGACGCTCATGCGGCGGATCGCCGAGTTCCCGGCGCCCACCTTCGCCGCTGTCCACGGCGCGTGCCTGGGCGTGGGGCTCGGCCTCGCGATCGCGACCGACGTCGTCTACGTCGCCGACGACGCGAAGATCGGCTCCCCGTTCGCGAGCCTGGGCGCGATGCTCGACTCGGGCGGCCACGCCCTGCTGTACGAACGGCTCGGCGCTCACCGGGCGCTCGACCTCATCTACACCGGCGCGATGATGTCGGGTGCCGAGGCTGTGGCGGCCGGCCTGTTCAGCCGCGCGATGCCGGTCGAGGAGGTCTTCGACTTCACGCTGCAGCGCGCAGCGCTCGCCGCGGCCGGACCGACCGCTGCCTTCGTCGCCTCGAAGCGGCTGATCGCTCGTCTGCGCGGCGAGCGCCTGTGGGACGCTCTCGCCGAAGAGGCCCGCGGACAGGAAGCGCTGCGCAGCACCGCCGACTACCGCGAGGGCTTCGCCGCCTTCCAGCAGAAGCGCAAGCCCGACTTCACGGGGGAGTAGGGCGCCCTGGGATGCGCGACGAGTCGGCCGGGGGCTACGAGTTCACACGGATGATCTCGCGCTGATACGGCGCGATCACCGATCCCGAGATGCGACAGTCGAGCACGAGGAAGCGACGGGATGCTGCGGGCTCGGCCGTCCACTCCGCGAGCCGGTCGAGGTCGGCCAGGGTGCGGACGACGACGCCCTCGGCGCCGACGCCCGCCGCGAGGGCGGCGAAGTCGACCTCGGGGATGAGCATCGGCTCCTTCGCGAGACCCTTGAGACCGTAGAGGTTGATCTCGGCTCCGTAGGCCGCGTCGTTCCACACCACCGCGACCCCGCGGCCGCCGGCGACGCGGACGGCTGTCTCGAGGTCGGCGAGGGCCATCAGCCCGCCGCCGTCGCCCGTCGTCAGCACGACGGTCGCCGAGGGCTTCGCGAGCGCAGCGCCCGGCACCGACGGCCACCCGAGGCCGATCGACTGGAACGCCGTGCCGACCATCGTCATGCGATCGGGCGACGCGACGGGCCAGTACATGTTCGCCCAGCCGATGAAGTGGCCGCCGTCCGAGACGACGACCCTGTCCTCCGGCAGCAGCCCGCCGATGCGCGCGGCGACGGTCCGCGGGTCGAGTCGACCATCGGGGGCGACGCCGTCTCCTGCCTCATATGCGCGCAGCGGCATGAGGTCGACGGACTCGCGCCAGCCGCTCGCCGTGCCGCCGCGCGCCTGCAGGCCGTCGGCGACGGCACGGGCCACGACCGCGGCGTCGCCGCGCACATAGCCGCCCACGTGCGGGTGGGTCGCGGCGGGCGCGACGTCGACCTGGAACACGCGGGTGCCGGGTGCGAACAGGTCGCCGAAGCGCATCGTGAACTGGTTGAGGGACGCCCCGAACACGACGGCCACATCGGCCTCGCGGACGAGTTCCATGGCGCCCTCGGCTCCGAAGCCGCCGGTGACGCCGAGGTCGAACTCGGCGCGCGGGAAGACTCCGCGCCCGAGCGCGGTCGAGGCCGTGACGGCTCCGACCGCGTCGGCGACGTCGCCGAGGGCCTCGCCGGCGCCCGAGATCCACGCTCCTCGACCCGCGAGCAGGAACGGTCGCTCGGCGGAGGCGAGCGCCGCGACGAGTCCCTCGACCGCACCTTCGGCGAAGGGTCCCGCGGGCACGAGGGGAGCGGGAAGACGCGGCTGCGGAGCCTCGGGAAGCGGGCCGGCGTCCCGTGCTGCGACGTCGTAGGGGATCGCGAGCACCGTCGGCACCCGGTAGGTGAGCGCGTGCTCGATGGCGATGATGGTGGTGGCCGCAGCATCCGCCCGCCCGACGGTATAGGTGCGCGCGCCGACGGCCGATGCGAGGGCGATCTGGTCGACGTCCCACGGGCGCGGGCCCGACGTCGGCTCGTCGCCGACGACGAGCACCAGCGGCACGTGCGCCTGCACCGCCTCGGCGAGGGCGGTGAGCGTGTTCGTGAAGCCGGCGCCGTACGTCGCGGTCGCGGCGGCGAGCCGCCCGGAGGCGCGGTGGTACGCATCGGCGGCGACGACGCCGCCGGCCTCGTGGCGCACGGCGGTGAAGTGCACGTCGGTGGAGCGCTCGAGCGCGTCGAGGAAGTACGCGTTGCCGTTGCCCATCACGCCGAAGACGTGGTCGATGTGGCGGGCGAGGGTGAGGGCGACGTGCGCCGAGACGGTGCTCATGGCAGGAGACATGGCGATGCCTTTCGAGACGGAACGGATCGAGAGCCGTATGTGTCTCGCGCGTGCGCGCTGCGTGCCCATTTTTCGAGCACCGGCGGGCGACGGTGCCACCGGACGTGACGAGTATAGGTCTTCGGGCAGGATGGGAGTCATGAAGACGACTCAGCTCCGCCGGTACACGCTCGTCGAAGGGGAGTACGACGCCTTCGTCGCGTGGTGGAACGAGTGGATGCCTCGGGTGCGGCCCGCCGCCGGCTTCACGATCGAGTTCGCCTACGGCCTTCCCGAGACGAACGAGTTCGTGTGGGCCGTGAGCGCCCCCGGCGACGAGGACGCGTTCGTCGCCCTCGAGAAGGAGTACCTGGCGTCGGAGGCTCGGGCGGAGGCGTTCGCCGGAGTGCCGCAGCGCGTCGCGGAGTACAACATCCGCCTCGTGACCGAGTACCCCACCGGGGCCTGACGAACACCCCGGGGCTAGCCGCCCAGCGCGTCGCGGATCGCGCTCGCCGATCGGGTGAGGCGCGCCGCGATCTCCTCATCGGAGTGCGCGCTCGCGACGAACACGACCGCGATCGCCGCGGGCCCGCGCCCGCGTACGACGAGCGGCACGGCGACCGCGCGCAGGCTGGGGATGACCTCGTCGTGGCTCGTCGCGAAGCCGCGGGTGGCGGCATCCGTCACCTCCGCCGCGAGCTCCGCTGACACGCCGGCCGGCCACGACGACGTCGGCAGCAACGACAGGATCGCCTTGCCCGGGGCACCGCGCGTGATCGGATGCCGCGTGCCCGGCCGCTGCGCGACAGGGTTCACGGCGTGGCGCGGCTCGACGCTCGAGAGCGTGACGCACTCCTCGTGGTCGAGCACCGCGAGGAAGCAGGTCGCGCCGAGGTCGCCCGCGACAGCGGTGAGCTCGGGGAGCGCCTCGGCCTGCAGGTCGTGCGCGACGCCGGCGGCAAGGGCGGCGAGACGGGCTCCCAGCTCGATGCGGCCGGCGGCGTCACGCTCGACGAGCCCGTGGTCCTCGAGTGTGCGAAGGAGCCGGTAGGCCACCGAACGATGCACCTCGAGCCGCGCAGCGATCTCGTCGATGGAGAGCGGACCACGTGCGTCGGCGAGCACTTCGAGGATCCGGATGCCGCGGCTCAGCGTCTGCGAAGCGGGCGCTGTCGTGCCGTCGAGCCTTGTCATGCGGCATCCCTTCGTATACGATCTGTTCAATAGTAGAACGGCGTGTTCGAATATAGAACACGCCCGCGCTCGCAGCAAGCCCAGGCCACGAGCCCTCGACACCGTCGTCCGAGGAGGACACCGATGCAGTTCCACCACCACGGCTACGTCTCGGCCGACCCGCGCGTGCAGGACGCCGCCGGCACCGGCATCGACCGCCCGGCCGAGCTGCCCGACGAGATGGACATCCTCATCGTGGGCTCGGGCCCTGCGGGCATGCTCCTCGCCGCCCAGATGTCGCAGTTCCCCGGCGTCACGACCCGCATGATCGAGCGCCGCGAGGGGCGCCTCGTGCTGGGGCAGGCCGACGGGATCCAGCCGCGGAGCGTCGAGACGTTCCAGGCGTTCGGCTTCGCCGAGCGCATCGTCGCCGAGGCCTACAACATCGCGTGGATGAACTTCTGGGGTCCCGACCCCCAGAACCCCGACAAGATCGTCCGCACGGCCCGCACGGAGGACTACGCGTTCAAGATCAGCGAATTCCCGCACCTCATCGTGAACCAGGCGCGCGTGCTCGACTACTTCGCCGAGGCCGCTGCCCACGGGCCGGGGCGCATCCTGCCCGACTACGGGATCGAGTTCGTCGGCCTCACCGTGAACGGCGGCGGCGAGTTCCCGGTCGAGGTGCGCGTGCGGCACGTCGCGGGCGAGCGTGCCGGCGAGGAGCGCACCGTCCGCGCGAAGTACGTCGTCGGCTGCGACGGTGCGCGCAGCGGGGTGCGCGAGGCGATCGGCCGCACGCACGTCGGCGCGTTCTCGGCCCACGCCTGGGGCGTCATGGACGTGCTCGTCAACACCGACTTCCCTGACTGGCGCACCAAGTGCGCGATCAACTCCGAGGCCGGCAACATCCTCCTCATCCCGCGTGAAGGCGGCTACCTCTGCCGCGTCTACGTCGACCTCGGGGAGGTCGCGAAGGACGACGACCACCGCGTGCGCCAGACGCCGATCGACGCCGTCATCGCCAAGGCGAACGACATCCTGCACCCGTACTCGCTCGACGTGAAGCAGGTCGCGTGGCACAGCGTCTACGAGGTCGGCCACCGCGTCACCGACAAGTTCGACGACGTCGACGTCGACCAGGGGCACGACCCCCGCGTCTTCCTCACCGGCGACGCGTGCCACACGCACAGCGCCAAGGCCGGCCAGGGCATGAACGTCTCGATGCAGGACGGCTTCAACCTCGGCTGGAAGCTCGGTCACGTCCTCACGGGGCTCAGTCCCGCGTCCCTCCTCTCGACGTACTCCGCCGAGCGGCAGCCGGTCGCCCAGCAGCTCATCGACTTCGACCGCGAGTGGTCGGCCCTCATGGCCCGCAAGCCCGAGGAGATCTCCGACCCGCAGGAGCTCGCCACCTTCTACCTCGGCACCGCCGAGTTCCCGTCGGGATTCATGACGCAGTACGGCGCGTCGATGATCGTGACGGATGCTGCGCACCAGGCGCTCGCCGAGGGGTTCGCACTGGGCAAGCGGTTCAAGTCCGCGGAGGTCGTGCGCGTCTGCGACGGCAACCCGGTCCACCTCGGCCACCACGCGAAGGCCGACGGCCGCTGGCGGATCTACGCCTTCGCCGACGCGCCCGCGGCGGGGGAGGCATCCGTCCTCTCCGACTGGGCCGCGTTCATCGCCTCGGCCGAGTCGCCGGTGCAGCGCTTCACACCGGAAGGCGCCGACATCGACGCCGTGTTCGACGTCAAGGTGATCTACCAGCAGCCGCACGAGGACGTCGACATCGCCCGGGTGCCCGAGCTGTTCCTGCCGAAGACCGGACCCCTCGGACTCACCGACTGGGAGAAGGTCTACGCGGCCGCTCCGAGCGCCTGGACGAGCACCGACATCTTCGAGGAGCGCGGCCTGTCGCGCGACGGCGTGGTCGTCGTCGTGCGCCCCGACCAGTACGTCGCGGCGGTGCTCCCGCTCGCCGCGACCGACGAGCTCTCGGCGTTCCTCGCCGGCGCATTCGTCGACCAGCACGCCCCGGCGCTCGCGCGCGTCCTCGATTGAGGAGCAGAGCCGAGATGAGGGATCGCGGCCCGAGCCCGGTCCTCATCTCGGCCCTCGACCTCGAATGAGGACGCAGGCGCGAGGCGCAACCGCTGTGCAGGCGGGTGAATCATGACAGCGAACTGTACAAGATGTACATCGGCCGGCGAGGTCGGCCGCGGGCAGAATAGCCCCAGACCAACGACCGAAGAGGGTGCCGCGGCATCCGTCCACCGACAAGGGAGTCCCCGTGACCACGACGATCACCGAAACCCGTGAGTCCGAGCTGCTGGCGTCCGTCCCCGACGGGCTGTTCATCGGCGGGCAGTGGCGTGAGGCATCCGGCGGCAAGACCCTGAAGGTCTACGATCCCTCGAACGGCGAGGTCGTCAAGGAGATCGCGAACGCGTCGCCCGAGGACGGCAAGGCGGCGCTCGATGCGGCCGTCGACGCGTTCCCGGCGTGGGCGGCGACGCCGGCGCGGCAGCGCGCGGAGATCCTGCGGCGTGCGTTCGATCTGCTGCAGGAGCGCAAGGAGGACTTCGCGCTGCTGATGACGATCGAGATGGGCAAGCCCTTGGCCGAGGCGCGCGGCGAGGTCGCGTACGGCGGCGAGTTCCTGCGCTGGTTCAGTGAGGAGACCTCCCGCGTGCAGGGCCGCTACGGCGCGAACCCCGAGGGCACCGGCCGGATGATCGTGTCGCAGCACCCGGTGGGTCCCTGCTTCCTCATCACGCCGTGGAACTTCCCGCTCGCGATGGCGACACGCAAGATCGCCCCGGCGCTGGCCGCAGGCTGCACCGTGGTCATCAAGCCGGCCGAGCTGACGCCGCTCACCACGCTCGCGTTCGCGCGGCTGCTGGAGGATGCCGGCGTGCCGGCCGGTGTCGTCAACGTGTTCACGACCTCCACGTCGGGCGCCGTGTCGGAGCCGATCATCCGCGACCCGCGGCTGCGGAAGCTCTCGTTCACCGGGTCGACGCAGGTCGGACAGCGCCTGCTCGAGCAGGCCGCGCAGGGCGTGCTGCGCACCTCGATGGAGCTCGGCGGCAACGCGCCGTTCGTAGTGTTCGACGACGCCGACCTCGACAAGGCGGTCGACGGCGCGATCGCGGCGAAGTTCCGCAACATCGGCCAGGCGTGCACCGCCGCCAACCGGTTCATCGTTCACCGCTCCGTTGCCGACGAGTTCGCCCGCCGGGTCACCGAGCGCGTCAACGGCTTCACCATCGGCCGCGGCACCGAGGAGGGCGTGAACATCGGTCCGCTCATCGACGACCGTGCCGTCGCGAAGGCGTCGCAGCTGGTGCAGGATGCCGTGTCCCGTGGCGCGAAGGTCACCACCGGCGGCAACGAGGTCGACGGACCGGGCACGTTCTACGAGCCCACCGTCGTCACCGACGTGCAGCCGGGGTCGGAGATCCTCCGCGAGGAGATCTTCGGGCCGGTGCTCGCGATCATCCCGTTCGACGACGAGGACGACGCGGTGCGCCTGGCCAACGACACCGAGTACGGACTCGTCTCGTACGTGTTCACCGAGAGCCTCGCGCGCGGCCAGCGCATGATCGAGCGCCTCGAGACCGGCATGATGGGCCTCAACATGGGCGTCGTCTCCAACGCGGCAGCGCCGTTCGGCGGCTGGAAGATGTCGGGCCTGGGCCGCGAGGGCGGCGCCGAGGGCATCCACGAGTACCTCCAGACCAAGTACACGCTGACGCCGAACCCGTTCTGACCCACGCCTGAATCGATGACATGAGGAGAGCGGATGCCCCGGGAGGGGGCATCCGCTCTCCTCGTTGTCCCGGTCGAGGTGCACCCCTTCCATCCGGGCGCGACCGGGATCACTATGGTCGTGTCGGCATCGAGCGATGTGGGGTTGAGATGAGCGTTTACCGAGTGATCGACGTCATCGGCACGAGTGCCTCGTCCTGGGAGGAGGCCGCCCGAGAAGCCATCAACACCGCCGCAGGATCGCTGCACGACCTGCGCATCGCGGAAGTGACGAAGCAGGACGTCGTCGTCGGCGACGACGGCGCGCTGCTGTTCCGTTCGCGGATCCAGCTGTCGTTCAAGTACGCGCCGGAGTGACCTGTCGCGTCGCCTCTGGTGGCGCTCCGCAGGGCTCTCTATGTTGGGTGTCAGCGTGTGCGGACCGAAGCGGAGGAGTCGTTGATGGAGTCACCGGTCGAGAGTCTGACGAAGTCCGCGCCATCATGGGGCGCGAAGATGGCGTTCGGCGAGACCATCGATGTCGGCGGGCGACAGGTGACCCCGGCGGCCCTGGTCGTCTTCGGGTTCGGCGGCGGCGGCGGTTCCGGCACGTGGCCCGCGCGCGGCGGGCTGCCCGAGGGTGAGGGCGAAGGAAGCGGCGGGGGTGGCGGCGGCTACGTGCTGCCCATCGGCGCGTATGTGAATGGTCCGAACGGGCCGAAGTTCCAGGCCAACCCGGTGGCCATGATCGTGGTGAGCGTCCCGCTCGTGTCCGCCGCCGGCTGGGCGCTGGCGCGGATCATCACCGCGGTGAGGTCGGGTCGGAGGTAGGACGTGGTCCTTGCGACGTCGCACGTGATCAAGCCGCTCACTCCCGAGACGTTTCCCGCGTGGCTGGCGCTCGCGCAGAAGCACAACGGGGTCTGGGGCGGGTGCTACTGCTCGTACTTCCACGGCGACACCGAGCACACCGTCAAGAGCGAGTACGACCGCGCGACGTTCAAACAACGGCTCGTGGATGAGGGCGTCGCGCACGCTGCGCTCATCTTCGACGGCGACGACGCGATCGCGTGGTGCGAGTTCGGCAGTCCGGCCGAGCTGCCGGGCATCTACCACCGCAAGGAGTACGACGCGGGCGAGACGAAACCGGCGCCGTGGCGCATCACCTGCTTCTTCGTCGACCGCGACCACCGGCGTTCGGGGGTCGCGCGGGAGGCATTGGACGGTGCGCTGGAACTGATCGCGCAGGCAGGCGGCGGCGAGGTGATCTCGTTCCCCAACGAGCTCCCGCTCGGCAAGAAGACGTCGTCGTCGTTCCTCCACAACGGCACGCGGGCCATGTTCGAGAAGGCCGGGTTCACGTTCGAGCGCCACATCGGGAAGAACAAGACCGTGGTGCGCAAGACGGTCCCGCCGGCCGGCGCCTGACGCCGGTTCGCGCGGGCGGAGTCGGCGAGAGGACGCCGCGCGGGCGGACTACGGGATCGGATGCTCGAGCCGGGCGCGTGCTTCGCGCTCGACCAGCACGGGGACGAAGTCGCGCACCTTCGCGCGCGCGAAGTGCGAGTGCGCGTCGGCGACGGCGCGCTCGATCTCGGAACGATCTCTCGAGGGGAATCGCCCTTCCAGCCGGTCCACGACGTCGGAGAGGGCCTGACCCTCATCCGCGAGCTCACGGGTCATGTGCTCAGGGTGCACTTCGCCCTCCGCTCTCGTCAAGCACGCGAGGACCGAGGTGTCGGCGACGCGGATCACTCGTAGGTGTCGGTCCACGACGCTATGTCCACGCCGTGGTTGTCGGGCGAGGCGAGCGACCACCAGGCCGGAGCGTGCGAGTCGTCGGCGAGTCGCCCGCCGGCCGCGAGTGCGGCGTCGACGCGGGCCTGGGCCTGGTCGGCCGGCACGAAGACGTCGAAGTGCGTCCGGCCCCTCGACGGCGAGTCCCCGGCGATCGGGTTGAAGGCGAGTTGCGGTCCGCAGCGCATCGGATCCGCGGCATCCGTGTCGCCCACGTCCTCATAGCCGAGCGCCGCCGTGAAGAAGGGGCGCACGTCGGCCCCGGAATGCTGAGCGACGTAGATGCCGATCGACTGTGCGCGCGAGGGGTCGGGGATCAGGCGCTGCTCGGCGGCGGCCACCGACACGGCGGCGGCGAAGTCCACGGCTGCGGCGGGGATGCCCTCCGGGCCGGCGCACGGGACGCGCACGACGACTCCCTCGGGACGCACGTCGATGTCCGGCCGGAGGCCGAATCGCTCGGCGGCCGCGACGATCGGGGCGACGAGCCCGGCGGCATGGGACAGGGAGGTCGCAGTGAAGACGGCCTGCGGCCCCGTGCCGGTGACCCGCCAATCGGAGAGGCCCGGCGCCCGATGGAACCCTGCCGCCGAGATCGCATCCGATCCGTTCGCCGATTCATCCATCGAGGTCTCCTACACCGGTTCGGTCGTGCGGATCAGGCCGCAGTTCACGCACGACCAGGCGACCAGGAAGCGCTCATCGTCGAGGATCTCGAAGCTCAGCGCGTCGCCGCACGTGGGGCAGAGCCGCGGATCCGCGTCGTTCACCCTCATCCCGTCAGCTTAGGCAACCCGATCGCACGCCGGGAGTCCCGAGGAGAGCGGATGCCTGTCGCGGGGTGTGCCACTCTCCTCCGTCGCCCGCGGGTCAGAGCACGACCAGGAATCCCGCCACGGTGCTCACCGCGGACAGCACGGCGAGCACGATCGACGGGGTCGCGTTCTCCTTGCGGCGCACGTGCACGGCGACCGCACCGACCATGACGACGGTCAAGGCGGCAGCGGCGATCGGGGTGAGGATCGGCGCGATGCCCGTCAGGAGCGGCAGGATCAGGCCGATCCCGCCGACGACCTCGGCGGCGCCGATGAGCTTCACGGTCGGGTCGGCGAAGTCGTCGGCCCAGCCCATGCCGCTCGCGACGAGAGCGGACTTGGGACGGGCGACCTTCATGGCGCCGGCCGCGACGAAGGCGAGGGCGAGCAGGCCGTTGAGAATCCAGAGGGCGATGGTCATGCGAGTACTCCAGGGAGAGATCGTGGGGTCTGTTACTGTTTGTAAGCAACCTCATGATGCGTCACCTGGACGACGCGTACAAAAGGCACACGGATGTAAGTAGGTGACACGCGATGGCGACCACCCTCACGGTCGGGCTCCCCGGCGAGCCCACGCCGACCGGCTACGAGCGCTCGTGCGAGCAGGCCGCACCCGGCTCCGACCACGGGCGTGCCATCCGCGACGTGCTCGACCGCATCGGCGACAAGTGGTCGCTGCTGGTCATCGGCACGCTGCGGCGCGAGCGCCTGCGCTTCACCGAGCTGCAGCGACACATCCCCGGCATCTCGCAGCGCATGCTGACGCTCACGCTGCGTCAGCTCGAGCGCGACGGGCTGATCACGCGCACCGTCCACGCCGAGGTGCCGCCGCGGGTCGAGTACGAGCTGACGCCGCTCGGCGGCACGCTCATCCAGCTCGCGATGGCGCTCGCCGACTGGGCCATCGAGAACCATCCGCGCATCGAGGACTCCCGCGCCGCCTACGACGCCGCGCACCAGCGCTGACGATCGCGGACACCGGGCGTCCGCGGCCTGGGCCATGATGGGCGGGTGGATGCCTCGACCATTCGGTCCGAGCGGCTCCGGTCGCACCGCCTGAGCGCCCCCGCTGCGACGGTCGCCGACGCCGCGCGGCACATGCTCGCGACGCAGAGCCAGGAGTTCTGGGGCGGGCGCTGGGCGCTTGCGACGCGCGTGCGCGGCCGAACGACGGTGCGCGACGTGGACGCCGCCTACGGCCGCGGCGAGATCGTGCGCACCTGGACCATGCGCGGGACGATCCACACGATCCCCACCGCCGACATGGAGTGGGTGCTGTCGCTGACCGCAGAGCGCCAGCGCCGCCAGGCGGCGGCCGTGCACCGCAACGAGGGGATCGACGCCGACGAGGCCGACCGCGCCGAGCGCCTCGCGCGCGCAGCGCTCGGCGGGGGCAACCGCCTCACGCGCAAGGAGCTGTTCGAGGTGTGGGAGCAGGGAGGGGTGTCGACGTTCCGGCAACGGGGCTACCACCTGCTCGTCGCACTGTCGCTGCGCGCCGTGCTGTGCCAGGGCCCGGTCGTGCCACGGGAGAAGGGGCCGACCCGCGAGCAGTTCTTCGTGCTCGCCGACGAGTGGATCACGGATGCCGTGACCCCGGCCGATCCGATGGCCGAGTTCTTCGTCCGTTACATCGCCTCGCACGGTCCGGCCGGCGCGCGGGACTTCGCGTGGTGGAGCGGGCTCCCGCTCGGGATCTCGCGCGCGGCGGCGGAGGCGGCATCCGATCGCCTGCGTCTCGTCGCCGACGAACCCGAGCCGCAGTACGTGGTCGCCGGCGCCGCACCGCGGCGCAGCGCCGCGGCCCCCGAGGTGGTGGCACTGCCGCCGTTCGAGGAGTACTACCTGTCGTACGCCGACCGCACCGTGCCCTGCGCGCCGGAGTTCCTGAGTGCGATCGGCCCGAGCATGAACGGCATCGTGCGTCCTATCCTCGTCGCGCGCGGCGAGGCGGTCGGCGTGTGGACGCACTCGCTGGCCGTGGGCCGCCACGCGGAATCCCCGGTGCCCGAGCTGTTCACCCCGGGGGCTGCGACCGACGAGGAGATCGCCGCCGCGCTCGACCGCTACCGCGACTTCATCACGGCATAGCCCCGGGTCTGGCCGCCGAAGCCCGCGCACACCTGCCGAAACACGGGTTCGTCACCGAACACGCCGGGGCGCAGCATCCGTTCCCGGCGTGTCGGCGTTACCGACCCGTGTTTCGGCAGCAGACGCCCCGCGCCGAGTGGCACGGGCTCAGGCGTGGCGGTCGAGGAAGTCGTACACCTCGTTGTCGTCGACGCCGGGGAAGGCGCCGCGGGGGAGCGGCGAGAACATCTGCATGTGCACGCGCGCGCTCGGCCAGGCCTTGCCCGCCCAGCGATCCGAGACGCCGGAGGCGACGCGGCGGCAGCACGACTCGTCGGGGCACGTCGAGGTCGCGCGCTTCTGCGTCTCGCGTCCGCGGAACCACCGCGCGTCGTCGAAGGGCACGCCCACCGTGATCGAGAACTCGCCCTCCGCGGTGGTGCCGGTCTGCGTCGAGCACCAGTAGGTGCCGGCGGGGGTGTCGGTGTACTGGTAGTGCTCGGTGGTGCGGTTCTGCTCCGAGAAGGCGGCGCGCGCCGAGAACTTTCGGCACGCGATCTGGCCGTCCACGGCGCCGGTGACGTCCATGGGGAGCGGCAGGTCGTCGTTCTCGTAGACACGCGAGATCGCCCCCGACCCGTCGACGCGCAGGAAGTGCAGCTTGATCCCCAGGTGGTGCGTCGCGAGGTTGGTCAGGCGCATGCCCGCCGCCTCGTGCGTCACGCCGAACGCGTCGCGGAAGTCCTCGACGGCGAGGTTGCGATCCTTCTTCGCCTGCTGCAGGAACGACACCGACGCGGTCTCGGGCATCAGGCAGCACGCGGCGTAGTAGTTGATCTCGAGCCGCTGCTGCAGGAAGTCGGCGTAGTCGGTGGGCCGCTTGTGGCCGAGCAGCCGGTGCGCCATAGCCTGCAGCGCCATCGACCGGAGGCCATGGCCGCCGGGGATGGACGCCGGGGGCAGGTAGATGCGCCCGTGCTCGAGGTCGGTGACCGAGCGCGTCGAGTGGGGCAGGTCGTTCACGTAGATCAGCTCGAAGCCGAGCTTCTCGGCCATGATGCTGACGGTGCGGTGGGTGAGGGCGCCCGACACGTGCCCCGCCGACTTCAGCTGCTTCTCGGCGAGCTTCTCGATGTCGGGGAGGTAGTTGTCGCGCTCGCGCATCATGAGGCGCAGTTCGGTGTTGGCGCGGCGCGCCTCCTCGGGCGTCGCGATGGCTTCGCGCTCACGACGCTGCAGCTCGCGGTGCAGGCCCAGGATCGACTCGATCGTGTCGTCGGACATGCCCTTGGTCACCTTGATCGGCGTGACGCCGAGCTGGCGGAAGACCGACCCCGACTGCGCGCGCTCGAGCTCGATCTCGAGCGCCGCGCGGCGATTGGGCGGCTCGGCCGAGAGGAGGTCGCCGACGTCGACACCCGTCGTCGAGGCGATCGCCTGCAGCAGCGACAGCTTCGGCTCACGCTTGCCGTTCTCGATGAGGCTGAGCTGGCTTCCGGCGACCCCGACCAGCGCGCCCAGCTCATCGAGCGTGTACCCGTGGGCGAGACGCTGATGACGGATGCGGTGGCCCAGGGTCGACAGTTCGAG
The DNA here is from genome assembly GCF_031844125.1 of Microbacterium sp. PRC9. Lineage (NCBI taxonomy): Bacteria > Bacillati > Actinomycetota > Actinomycetes > Micrococcales > Microbacteriaceae > Microbacterium > Microbacterium sp. PRC9. The sequence continues at coordinate 400,489 of NZ_JAUZUR010000001.1, read as the reverse complement.
TGACGTGGGGGGCATTCCTTGATGCTAGCGAAAGAATTGCAACTCTTGACACCAGATTTCGTGGGAAGACCCGCCTGTTACGTCCGAAAGTAGAGGAAGAGCACGAATCTGCATCAACGAGGAGCGACACCATGGCCCTTGCCGACATCTTCCCCCGAACCGAAGGCTCCACCACCGCCCGTCCCACCCTCACCCGGACGTATGGCGAGCTGCCCACCGTTCAGGGCGAAGGCATGGCCGGGCTGCGCGCGTGGGTCGACGAGATCGCCGCGCTCACGCAGCCGGCGCGCATCCACTGGGTCGACGGCTCGCGTGCCGAGAACGACATGCTCCTTCGCGAGATGGTCGACGAGGGCAAGCTCATCAAGCTCAACCCCGAGTGGCGCCCGGGCTCGTACCTCGCCCGCTCCCACCCGAGCGACGTGGCGCGCACCGAGGCGCGCACGTTCATCGCGTCGGAGCGCGAGGAGGACGCCGGCCCCACCAACAACTGGGCCGCGCCCGACGAGATCCGCGCCACCATCACCCCGCTGTTCGAGGGCTCGATGAAGGGCCGCACGATGTACGTCGTGCCCTTCTCGATGGGCCCGGTCGGCGGCCCCCTGTCGCACGTCGGCGTGCAGGTCACCGACAGTGCCTACGCCGTCACGTCGATCGGCATCATGACGCGCGTCGGCACCGACGTGCTGCGCGAGATCGCGGGTGGCGCCCACTGGGTCAAGACCGTGCATTCGGTCGGCGCCCCGCTGCAGCCGGGCCAGCAGGACGTCGCGTGGCCGTGCAACGACGAGAAGTACATCGTCCACTTCCCCGACACCCTCGAGGTCTGGTCGTTCGGCTCCGGCTACGGCGGCAACGCGATCCTCGCCAAGAAGTGCTTCGCGCTGCGCATCGCCTCGGTGATCGGCCGCGACGAGGGGTGGCTCGCCGAGCACATGCTCCTCATCCGCGTCATCGACCCGGCAGGTCGCGCCTACCACATCGCCGCCGCGTTCCCGTCGGCGTGCGGCAAGACGAACCTCGCCATGCTCCGCCCGACGATCCCGGGGTGGCGCGTCGAGACCCTCGGCGACGACATCGCGTGGCTGCGTCCCGGTGAGGACGGTCGCCTCTGGGCCATCAACCCCGAGGCCGGCTTCTTCGGCGTCGCACCCGGCACCGGCCAGTCCACCAACGTCACGGCGGTCGAGACGCTGTGGGGCAACACCATCTTCACGAACGTGGCGCTGCGCCCCGACGGCGACGTGTGGTGGGAGGGCCTCACCGACGAGCCGCCGGCACAGCTCACCGACTGGGAGGGCAACCCCTGGACGCCGGCATCCGGTCGTCCCGCCGCCCACCCGAACTCGCGCTTCACCGTCGCCGCGGCCCAGTGCCCGCAGATCGCCGACGACTGGGACGCCCCGCAGGGCGTGCCGCTCGACGCGATCCTGTTCGGCGGCCGCCGCGCCACCAACGTGCCGCTCGTCGTCGAGGCCACCGACTGGACGCACGGCGTCTTCATGGGCTCCAACATCTCGTCGGAGAAGACGGCGGCCCAGGAGGGCACCGTCGGCGAGCTGCGCCGCGACCCGTTCGCGATGCTCCCGTTCTGCGGCTACAACATGGCAGACTACTTCGGGCACTGGCTCAAGGTCGGCCAGCAGCTGCGCTTCGACCGCGCACCGCGCGTGTTCCAGGTGAACTGGTTCCGCAAGGGCACCGACGGACGCTTCCTGTGGCCGGGCTTCGGTGACAACTCGCGCGTCATCGACTGGATCATCCGCCGCATCGAGGGTGAGGTCGGCGCCGTCGAGAGCCCGATCGGCCGCCTGCCTCGCACCCAGGACCTCGACGTCGACGGCATCGACGTGCCGCAGGCCGACCTCGACGAGCTGTTCGCGGTCGACCCGCAGCTGTGGCTGCACGAGGCCGACCTCACCGAGGAGTTCTACCGCACCTTCGAAGGCCGCGTCCCCGCTCCGCTGTGGGCCGAGCTCGCGGCGCTCCGGTACCGCCTGCAGCGCGCCTGACCCGGTTCCGACGCCTCGGCCCCGCCTGTGCGAGGGGTCGAGGCTTCGGTCTCGGTTGCGACCGGCGAAAGTCGCACACAGACCGGCGCCCGGCCCTCTTCTTGGCAGAGGGGCCGGGCGCCTATTCCTTCTCCGACTCGGGCTGTTCCGCAGTCGCTTCCGGCGGGTCCGCGGCCCCGCCGAGCGCACAACGCGACTGCGGAACAGTGGGGATTCGGTCGGGCGGGGGCGAGGAGGATCAGACCAGCAGCTGGTGCTTGGCGAGGTCGCGGTAGAGCGGCGTGGTCTGTACGAGCTCGGAGTGCGTCCCCTGGCCGACGACGCGGCCGTGCTCCATGACGACGATGTGGTCGCTGTCGACGACGGTCGACAGGCGGTGCGCGATCACGACGAGCGTGCGGCCGGCCGCGACGGCGTCGATCGCCTCGCGCATGCGCTGCTCGTTGAGCCCGTCGAGCGACGACGTCGACTCGTCGAGCAGCAGGATCGGGGGAGCGGCCAGCAGCGCCCGCGCGATCGCGAGGCGCTGGCGCTCGCCGCCCGACAGCATCACGCCCGACTCGCCCACGGGCGCGTCGACGCCCAGCGGGTTGCGGTCGAGCACCTCGCCGAGGTTCACGGCGCGCAGCACGGCCTCGCACTCGGAATCGGATGCCTCGGGCGAGGCGAGTCGAAGGTTGTCGCCGATCGTCCCGGCCAGCGTCGGGGCGTCCTGCTCCACGTAGCCGAGCTGCGCGCGCAGCGCGTCGCGGTCGAGCGTGCGCACATCGGTGCCGTCGAGGAGGATCGCCCCGCCGGTCGGGTCGTAGAAGCGCTCGATCAGCGCGAGGGTCGTGCTCTTGCCGGCACCGGACGGTCCGACGAGGGCGACGCGCGCCCCGCGCGGGACCGAGAACGACACGCCCCGCAGCACATCGGCATCGGCGGAGACGGATGCCGCGGCATCCGCCAGTCCTTCGAGGCCGGTGTCGTCAGCCCCGTCGCCGAGCACGATGGTCGAGGTATCGACGTGGGCGCTCTCGAGCACCGCCAGCGCCTCGGACTCGGCCTTACGGCGCGCCTCGACGACGTTCGCGGGGTAGTGGAAGCGCACGTCTCGGAACTCGATCGCGGCGGGCTCACCCGGTGCTGCGGCCGGGGCCGAGGCGCTGCCGGCCACGCGTGCGGCGATCGCCGCGTCGTCCTGTGACTCGGTCGGGAGGTCGAGCACCTCCTGGATGCGGCCGAGGGCACCGAGAGCCTGGCTCACCGACGTGATCGCGCCGAAGAACGACCCGAGCGGGGCGATCAGCATGAAGAGGAACATGATGAAGGTCACGAGGCTCGCGATCGACAGGGCGCCGGTCGCGACGCGGAAGCCGCCGAGGCCGATGACCACCAGCAGCGACACCTGCAGCGCGATGTTGGCGATCGGCACCACGAGCGCCGACACCTTCGCGATGCGGACACCGACGTCGTAGGCATCGGTCGCCTGCGAGGTGACGGCGTCGATCTCGCGCTGCGTCGCGCCCGACGCGCGCACCGTGCGGATCGAGCCGACGGCTCGTTCGACCCCGGACGCGAGCGCGCCCACCTTCTCCTGCTGCTCCGTCGAGGCTGTGCGGATGCGACCGCTCAGCAGCACCACGCCGAGCACCGAGACGCCGATCACGAGCACGATGATCGCGAGCAGCACCGGATCGATGATCGCCATCGCGATGAGCGCACCGGCGAACAGCAGCCCGTTGCCGATGGAGTCGGCCAGGCCCTGCGTGAGCGCGGCGTAGAGGAGCGTGGTGTCGCTGCCGACGCGAGAGACGATGTCGCCTGTGCGGCGTGCATCGAACTCGCTGATCGGCAGGTGCAGGATGCGGGCGATGAGGCGGCGTCGGCTCGAGTACACGACAGCGGTGCCCGTGCGCTGCAGCAGGTAGTGCTGCCAGCCCGAGATGAGCGACGCGAGCAGCACGAAGCCGACGAGCGCCCAGACGAGCATGCCGAGGTCGAGGTTCTCCTGCACGCGCGTGATGACCTGGCCGACCAGCAGCGGCTGGATCAGCGACGCCCCGGCGCTCAGGATGCTCAGCACCACCACGACGGCGAGCGTGCGCTTGTGCTCGAAGAGATAGGGGAGCAGCTGCGAGAACGTCGCGCGCGGCCCCTCTTCTCCCTTGCCGCGGCGGGAGCGCCCGCGCCGGGCGCGGGGGGAGTCGGCAGGTGCGGGGGCGGGAGGGGCTTCGTCGAGATCGGCGGAGGGCATGGGTGTACCTCGTTCGTGAAGGGGGGCTTACCTTCGACCGTACTTCTTGTGGACGGCCTGTCGGCTCACGCCGAGGGCGCCCGCGATCGCCTGCCACGAGAAGCCCAGGTTGCGCGCCTTGCGCACCTGCACCTCCTCGGCGCGCGCGAGCTCGCGGCGCACCTCGGCAAGTCGGTGCAGCTCCGCGATCGGCTCGCGACCGCCTGCTGCCCCGATCAGGGCGGTCAGTTCGTCGCCGCTCATCGGGCAGCCTCTCGTTCGGCAGACACGGATGCTGCGGGCCGCGGCATCCGCGTCAACCGTAGTTGACAGTCAAGGAGGTGTCAACTCTTGTTGACGATCGGGCTGTCCGCGCGGCCACTGGGCGGTGTCGGAGCGGGGCGTTAGGGTAGTCCGGTGCCCGCCCCCGTGATCACCGCTGAGAACCTCGTCAAGGCCTACAAGGTCAAAGGCAAGCCCGACTTCCTCGCCGTCGACGGCCTGTCGTTCGAGGTGGCGCCGGGCGAGTCGTTCGGACTTCTGGGCCCGAACGGTGCAGGTAAGTCCACGACGATGAAGATGGTGGGCGCGGTGTCGACGCGCACCAGCGGAGAACTGTCGATCCTCGGGCTCGACCCCGACCGCTACGGCCCCGAGATCCGGTCGCGTCTGGGCGTCGTGCCCCAGCAGGACAACCTCGACGGCGAGCTCAACGCTCGCGAGAACCTCTACATCTACGGCCGCTACTTCGGCCTGCCTGGCAAGGTGTGCCACCAGAAGGCCGACGAGCTGCTCGCGTTCGCCCAGCTCGAAGACAAGGCCAAGAGCAAGGTCGAGCAGCTGTCGGGTGGCATGAAGCGGCGGCTCACGATCGCGCGCGGCCTCATCAACGACCCGCGCATCCTGCTGCTCGACGAGCCGACCACGGGTCTCGACCCGCAGGCGCGCCACGTGCTGTGGGACCGCCTGTTCCGCCTGAAGGAGCGCGGCACCACGCTCGTGCTGACGACGCACTACATGGACGAGGCCGAGCAGCTCTGCGACCGGCTGATCGTCGTCGACAAGGGGCGCATCATGGCCGAGGGCACTCCGGCCTCGCTCATCCGGGAGCACTCCAGCCGCGAGGTGCTCGAGGTGCGCTTCGGCTCCGACCGCAACGAGCAGGTCGCGCCGCAGCTCGAGGGCATCGGCGACCGCGTCGAGGTGCTGCCCGACCGCATCCTCGTCTACGCGAACGACGGCGAGGCCGCCCTCGAGACCGTGACGCACCGGGGGCTCACCCCGATCACGTCGCTCGTGCGCCGCTCGAGCCTCGAGGACGTCTTCCTCCGGCTCACCGGAAGGTCGCTGATCGAATGAGCCTTCCCTCCGAAGACGCCACGACCCGCGTGCAGCCCTCGCTCGACGAGCTGCGCGACGAGGCGATGCAGTGGGGCCGCAAGCCCCGCGCGTTCGGCACCTGGTACGTCACCGAGCACATGGTGCGCGCGATGCGTGCGTACGGCTGGACCATCATCGTCGGCGCGCTCGGCCAGCCGATCCTCTACCTGCTGGGGCTCGCCGTCGGCCTCGCCGCGCTCATCGACGCCCCGATCACGCAGAACGGCGTCGAGGTCTCGTACCTCGTGTTCGTCGCACCGGCCCTGCTGATGACCGCCGCGATCTCCGTCGCGTCGGAGGAGTTCTCGTACCCCGTCATGGCCGGCTTCAAGTGGCGCCGCTACTTCTTCGGCTTCAGCGCGACCGGGCTCTCGCCAGGGCAGATCGCGGGCGGCGTCATCTCCGGCGCCTCGGCCCGCATCATCGTCGTGGTGATCGCGTACTACCTGTTCCTGTGGCTGTTCCAGGCGGTGCCGAACCCCGAGACCGGCTGGCTCACCATTCCGATCGGCCTGCTCGCGGGCCTCGCGTTCGGCATCCCGTACATGGCGTACGCCGCGTCGATCACCGACGACAAAGGCCAGGTCGCGCTCGTCCAGCGCTTCATCTTCATGCCGATGTTCCTGTTCTCGGGCACCTTCTACCCGCTGGCCACGCTGCCGCTCTGGCTGCAGTGGATCGGGTGGGTGTCGCCGCTGTGGCACGCGACCGAGCTCGGCCGTGTCGCCACCTACGGCCTGCCCATGGACCCGTTCGTGATCGTCGTGCACGTCGGCTACCTGCTCCTGCTGTCGATCGGCGGCTACGTGATCGGCCGCCGCCTGTTCCAGAGGAGGCTCGGCGCATGAGCACCGCGGTCGGAACCGAGCCCGCCGCCGTCCGCGCGGGCGGCGTGCGCGCCCTGTGGGCGGGCAACCCGCAGTCCGTCGTGCAGCGCGGCCTCATCGCCGCGCGCTCGTCCAGCTGGGCCGTCGTCCTTTCGGGCTTCTTCGAGCCCGTGTTCTACCTCGCCTCGATGGGCATCGGCCTCGGCTCGCTCATCGGCGACGTGCAGACCTCCAGTGGCGTGGAGGTGCCGTACGCGGCCTTCATCGCGCCCGCACTGCTCGCCGTGTCGGCGATGAACGGCGCGATCTACGACTCGACGTGGAACGTCTTCTTCAAGCTCAACTACGGCAAGCTCTACGAGGGCATGCTCGCGACATCGCTCGGGCCGCTCGACGTCGCGCTGGGCGAGATCCTCTACGCGCTGCTGCGGGGCCTGCTGTACGCCACCGGCTTCATGATCATCATGCAGATCCTCGGGCTCAACCTGGCGTGGACCGCGATCCTGGCGCTGCCGGCGGTTTTGCTCATCGCCTTCGGGTTCGCGAGCCTCGGCATGGCCGTCACGAGCTACATGAAGACGTTCCAGCAGATGGACTGGATCAACTTCGTGCTGCTGCCGATGTTCCTGTTCTCGGCGACGCTGTACCCGATCACGATCTACCCCGAGTGGATCCAGCACATCATCATGGCGTTCCCGCTGTGGCACGGCGTCGAGCTCGTCCGCGGACTCACCACCGGCATCCTCACCCCCGAGATGTGGTGGCATGTCCTCTATTACGTCGTCATGATCGCCATCGGTCTGGTGTTCACGACGAAGCGTCTCCGCGCGCTGTTCCTCGACTGATTCTCGGTTGACGCGGATGCTGCAGCCCTCGCAGGCTGCAGCATCCGCGTCGTCACGTGCCTGCGTATGCGCTTCGCGCGTGCTGTCTCTTGAACATGTTCAGAAACGGCGGTACCTTTCTGAACATGTCCAGTTCTGTTGGCACCGCAACCAAGAGCGAGCGCACGAGAGCGCTCATCCGCGACGTCGCCCTGCGCTCGTTCCGGGAACGTGGATACGACCAGACCACGATCCGGCTCATCGCGTCCGAGGCCGGCGTTTCGGTGGGCACGACGAACTACCACTTCGCGTCGAAGAACGACCTCGTGCAGGAGCTCTACCTCGACGTGCAGCAGCAGCACCGCGCGGCGGCGCTCCCGCTCCTCGAGACGAGCGACGATCTCGTGGAGCGGCTCGGCATCGTCTTGCGCACGGGTCTCGCGCAGCTCGAGCCGTACCACCGGTTCGCCCCGGAGTTCCTCTCGGCGGCGGTCTCGCCGCGGTCGTCGATCAACCCGCTGTCGAGCGACTCCTCGCAATCGCGCGAGATCGTGGTCGGGCTCTTCCGCGAGGCGATCGCCGGTGCCGCAGACAAGCTCCCCGCGGAGTTCGACGAGGATCTGCCGTCGGCGCTGATGCTCGGCCATCTGCTGCTCGCCCTGTTCTGGGTCTATGACACGTCGGACGGTCGGGAGCGCACGAGTCGGCTGCTCGACCGCGGCCTGCGGCTCCTCAAGCTCTCGCTTCCCCTGGTGCGGCTGCGCGTGCTCCGCAAGCCGCTGCGCGAACTGCTCGACCTCATCACCGAGGTGCAGGCCTGATGACCCACGGCGAAGCCGAGGCGACCGCATCCGGGGGATCCTCGGCCCCGGCGGAGGTGGGACTCTGGAGTGAGCGGTGGTTCCGCGTTCTCACGCTGCTGAACGTGTTCATCGTCATCGCGTCGGCGTGCGTCTGGGCTGCGTCGCTGAGTGACGCGCTTCCCATGGCGGCGTCGTGGCTGATGTTCGCGGTGCCTGTCGTTCCCGCCACCGTCGCGATGCCGGCCGTCTCGGTGGTCGTCGTCGGGTCTGCTGCGGCCCTGTCCGCGCTGAACATGTTCGGCGAGAGGCAGAAGGGCCGGCGCTTCCTCCGCGCCATGACGGTGTGGGGCACCATCGCCCTCGGCGCGCCGGTGGCGTTCGCGGCGGTGTGGATCTTCGTCGCGGCGATCGGCGCGCTGCGGTGACCGGGCGTGCGATCTACGTCAGCATCCGCATCGCTGCGCCGATGGAGCGGGTGTGGCAGCTCACCCAGGACCCGGCGTTGCACGCGCGCTGGGACGTGCGTTTCAGCCGCATCACTCCGGCCGCACCCCTGGCCGGCGGCGGTACGCGCTTCATCTACGAACGACGCCTGCCCGGAGTGACGATCACGGGCGCCGGCACGACGATCGGCGAACGCGACCGTGCTGATGGATCGCGCACGTCCGCGCTCCGTTTCGACAGCGACAGCCGGCTCGCGCCGCTCGGCGCCGGTCGAGGGTACTGGCGGTATCGCCCGGACGGTGATGACATCGTCTTCACGACCGGGTACGACTACAGCCCGGGTTGGGGTCGCGCGCTGGATCTCATCGTTCGACCGCTGATCGGATGGGCGACCGCCTGGAGCTTCGATCGGCTGCGGATCTGGGCCGAGACCGGCACCCCGCCCGAGCGGTGGCCGCTGCGATCCGTGCTGCAGTTCTGGCGCGCACCGCGTCCTCGCGCCGCTCGCTGCCGGCGTCGCCCTGCGAACCGCCGGGTCATGGAGGACGCCCCGACGAGCCTGCACACTCTGGCGCACCCGTGAGCGCCGAGACCGCGATCGCGACGTCGCTCTTCGCGCGCGCCATGGGCGATGACTTCTCCCGCCTCCACCCGATGCTGCAACGGCGTTTCGGCGTCGGCCTCGCGTCCGGCTACGCGTGTGTCGGCCGCGGCACCATGATCTCGATTCGGCGAGGCCCCTGGTGGACGATCCCGTTCCTTCAGATCGGGCGCTTCCGCAACATCCTCATTCCCGAGACGGGGCAGGGCATCGCGTTCACGATCGAGAACTATCCCTACCGCGACCCGTTCGGACGCGAGACGGTCACCTTCGTGCGTCACTTCCGGATGCCGCGTGCCGTGCGCCGCTTCGACGCCACGATGATCCTCGGCGACGACGGCCGTGTCGTCGACTACCTCGGCAGTCATCAGCACCTCGCGGTCGACCTCCGGCTGACAGCGGAACCCGACGGCAGCCTCCTGCTGCGATCCGACCGGCAGCGCTTCTACGAGGGCCCGTTCGGCTTCCGGTTCCCCATGCTCTTCAGCGGCCGTGCCGAGCTCCGCGAGAGCTACGACGACCGCGCACAGGTCTTCCGCATCCGCCTCGAGGTGCGCAACCGGCTCTTCGGCTTCCTGTTCGGGTACGAGGGCGAGTTCCGCTGCGAGTTCCCCGAGGCGGCCGACGCGCCCTCGCACACGAAGCCCGTCCGGCACGAGCGACGCACGTGAGTGGCCGACGGATGCCGCGCCCGCTGTACTTCGCGCGTTCGCGTCGTAGCGGAACGGGGTGTCGTGGGGTCACAACTCAGGCAGGCCGCGGCGCCCGGTGCGGGCAGGGGCGGCAGCGCGGGCTTCTGCCTGAGTTGTGGGCCGAGACGGGGATGCCTCGACCCGGCCGGGTCGAGGCATCCGTCGTCCTGAACAACCGGGGCTAGAGCGAGCCGGTGGCTCCGACACCCAGGTCGGCGTCGTAGTCGACGTCCTTGGTCTCGGGCGAGAGGAGGAGCGCGATGAAGGTCAGCACGCCCATCGCCGAGAGGTACAGGCCGACGAGCCACGGGCTGCCGTCGGCTGCGGCCCACAGCGCCACCGCCACGATCGGGGCGAGCGCGGCGCCGAGGATCGACGACACGTTGTACGAGATGGCCGAGCCCGAGTAGCGGACATTCGTCGGGAAGAGCTCCGGCAGGACCGCGCCCATCGGGCCGAACGTCGAGCCCATCAGCATGAATCCGAAGATGAGGAACGCCTGGGTCAGGGCTCCGGTGAACTTCGGGTCGAGCTGGGGCGACAGGAACAAGTTGAACGTGAGGCCGAAAACGATGATGAGGCCCGTCACCCACAACAGCAGGCGCCGGCGGCCGATCGTGTCGGCGATCGGGCCCGACAGCAGCGTGAAGATGCCGAAGAACACGACGCCGATGATCTGCATCAGCACGAAGTCGGTGTAGCCGAAGCCGAGACCCGGATAGAACTGCGCGGCGAAGGCCGCCGGGTCGAACGCGGTGCCCGCGGCCTCGGCCGCCTTCTGCGCGGCCGCGGACGCGACCTCGAGGTCGGCCGCCTTCGTGCCGTACGAGAGCGTGAAGTTCGTCATCAGGTAGAACAGCACGTACGTCGCCAGCATGATGAACGTGCCGAGGATCAGGTGCCACCAGTGGTGACGCAGGACCGTGCCGAGCGGGAACTTGCGGATCGCCCCCTTCTTCTCGGCCTTGACGAAGGTGTCGGACTCGACGAGGCGCAGGCGCACCCACAGGCCGATGATCACCATGACGGCGGAGAACAGGAACGGAACGCGCCAGCCCCACGCGAGGAAGTCGGCCGAGCGCTGACCCGCGCCGTCGGGGTGGGGGAGCAGGAAGTTGATCGCGAGGAACACGGAGTTCGCGATGATGAAGCCGAGCGGTGCGCCGAGCTGCGGGAACGTGCCGTACCAGGCGCGCTTGCCCTTCGGGGCGTTCTCGGTCGCCACGAGCGCGGCGCCCGACCACTCGCCGCCGAGCGCGAAGCCCTGGAACAGGCGCAGGATCAGCAGCAGGATCGCAGCCCACACGCCGATGTCGTTGAACGTCGGCAGGCACCCGATGAGGAACGTCGCGATACCCATCGTGAGCAGTGACGCGACGAGCGTCGCCTTGCGGCCGAAGCGGTCGCCGAAGTGCCCGAACACGATCGCGCCGAGGGGGCGTGCGATCATCGCGGCGCCGAAGACGCTGAACGACAGCAGCAGCGACGTGGTGTCGTTGCCGGTCGGGAAGAAGAGGATCGGGAAGACGAGGACGGCGGCGGTCGCGTAGACGTAGAAGTCGTAGAACTCGATCGTGGTGCCGACGAGGCTCGCGAGGATCACGCGGGAGCGGGGGTTTGCGGGTGCCGCGGAGGTCGCGGCGGTCGTGCTGGGGGAGGACATATTCACCTGGGGCATGCGCGGAGCGAGGCATCCGGATGGGATGCGGCGGTGGGCGGACGCCGGGCGCAGGGTGACGCGTCAGGCGGCACTGCACTGGATCACCGTGGGTGCGGGCGTTGTCGCCCGGCACAACAGACCAGCCTACTCCCGGATCGCGTCCCGGTCGCAGAGACGGAGAACGGATGCTGCGGCCCAGGGCCGCAGCATCCGTCTCGCGTGTCAGAGGGTCAGCGCCAGAGCACCGCGATCGCGGCGTTGGCGAAGGTGAGCACACCGATCGACCAGAAGACGGCGCCGGGCACCGAGCCGGTCTTGCGCTGCCGGCCGGCGCCGATGCCCAGGAGTGCGCCGATGATGACGAGGATGACCAGCTTCACGCCGATCTTGGCGTAGTTGAGGTCGTACTCGATGCCCCACGGGGCGGCGAGGATGAGGCCGGCGAGACCGGCGATCGCGAGGCCCCAGTTCATGAGGCGCGTGATCTGGTGCTTTCCGTTCACCGCTTCGACGACCCAGGCGCCGAAGAGGATGGCGAAGCCCACGAGGTGGACGAGCACGACGACGTGGCGGAGGATTTCCATGCCATCAGCCTAGCTGAAGGTTGCCGTCGTGACCCGTCCGATTCGTCGCGCACCCGCGCCGTTCAGGCGCGCAGGTCGCGCAGCACCACGGCGGTGCGGATGGCCGCGTCGGCAGCCTCGAATCCCTTGTCTTCGACGGAGCCCTCGAGGCCGGCGCGGGCGATGCCCTGGGCCTCGTCGTCGAGCGTCAGCACGCCGAAGCCGACCGGCTTGCCGGTGTCGAGCGCGACGCGGGTCAGGCCGTCGGTCGCAGCGTTCGAGACGAACTCGAAGTGCGGCGTGCCGCCGCGGATGATGACACCGAGCGCCACGACCGCGTCGGCCCCGGCCTCCAGAGCAGCCTTCGCCACGACGGGGAGCTCGAACGAGCCGGGCACGCGGACGAGCCGGTGCGAGGCGCCCGCGGCATCGGCGGCGCGTGCGGCGCCGGCGATGAGACCCTCGGTGATCGTCTCGTGCCACGTGCCCGCGACGACGACCACGTCGAGTCCGCTGCCGTCGACGGGTGCAGTGGCCTCGGGTGCGCCCTTGCCGCTCATCGTTCTGCTCCTTCGTGCATGTGTGCGATGGCGTCCGCGAGGTCCGCCTCGTTGATGATGTGACCCATGCGATCGCGCTTGGTCTCCAAGTACTGGTGATTGTTCGGGCCGACGCCGACCAGGAGCGGCACCTGCTCGACGATGTCGAGGCCGAGCTCGCGCAGCTGCTTCACCTTGTCGGTGTTGTTGGTCAGCAGCCGCACCCTCTCGATACCCAGGTCGGTGAGGATGCCCGCGGCCGCCGCGTAGTCGCGGGCGTCGGCGGGGAGGCCCAGCGCGAGGTTGGCGTCGACGGTGTCGAGGCCGCGCTCCTGCAGCGAGTAGGCGCGCAGCTTGTTGATGAGGCCGATGCCGCGACCCTCATGGCCGCGCATGTAGATGACCACGCCGCCGTCCTGCTCGATGGCGTCGAGGGCGGCCTCCAGCTGCGGGCCGCACTCGCACTTGAGCGAGCCGAACGCCTCGCCCGTCAGGCACTCCGAGTGCACGCGCACGAGCGGTGCGTCAGAGAGCTCGCCCGAGACGACCGCGATGTGGTCGGTGCCGGTGACGCGGTCCTTGTACGCGAGGAAGCGGAACTCTCCGTGCCCGGTGGGCACGTGCGCCTCCGCGCGCAGGCTCACCCGGCGCTTGTGCGCGTTGCGGATCGCAGGATCGCACGGGACGTTCTCGTCGAGGTGGGCGGCGAGCTGCTCGATCGTGATGACCGGGATGCCGTACTCGGCGCCCAGCTCCTGGAGCCCGGGCAGGCGCATCATGCTGCCGTCCTCGGCGACGACCTCGCCGATGACGCCGACCGGCGCGAGGTCGGCGAGCTTCATGAGCTCGACGGCGGCCTCGGTGTGGCCGGCCCGCTCGCGCACGCCGCCGTCGACGGCGCGCAGCGGCAGGATGTGGCCGGGGCGGATGACGCTGGTGGGCGTCGACTCGGGGTTCGCGAGCACGTTGAGCGTGTGGGCGCGGTCCGCGGCGCTGATGCCGGTCGAGACGCGGTCGGCGGCGTCCACGCTCACCGTGTACGCGGTGCCGCGGGCGTCCTCGTTGTTCTCGACCATCGGCGGCAGGTCGAGGCGGTCGGCCCAGTCGGCGGGCATCGGCGCGCACAGGAAGCCGCTCGTCCAGCGGACCGTCCACGCGACCCACTCGGGCGTGGCGAGCTGGGCCGACAGGATGACGTCGCCCTCGTTCTCGCGGTTCTCATCGTCCGCGACGATGACCGGCCGGCCGGCGCGCAGCGCCTCCAGAGCCTCGGGGATCGTGGCAAGGCTCATTTCGAGCCTCCTTCCGTGGAAAAGGCCAGCAGCCGCTGTACGTGGCGAGCCAGGATGTCGGTCTCGAGGTTGACGCGGTCGCCCGGCACACGGGCGCCGAGGGTGGTCGCGGCGAGGGTCTCGGGGATGAGCGAGACCTCGAACCAGCCGTCGCCGGGGGCGGCGGCGCTGGCACCGCTCACGGTGAGCGAGACGCCGTCGACGGCGATCGAGCCCTTGTCGACGACGAGTGGGGCGAGCTCTGCGGGGATCGAGATGCGCAGCACCTGCCACTGTTCGCCGGGTCGCACGTCGAGCACCTCGCCGGTGCCGTCGATGTGGCCCTGCACGATGTGTCCGCCGAGGCGGCCGTGCGCGGCCGTCGCACGCTCGAGGTTGACGACGCGACCGGCGGAGACGCCCTCGAGGGTCGACATGTCGAGCGTCTGCTTCATCACGTCGGCGGTGAACCAGTCGGAGCCCTGGTCGACGACCGTGAGGCACACGCCGCTGACCGAGATCGAGTCGCCGTGCGCGGCATCCGACACGGCCTTCGGCCCGCGCACCGTCACGCGCACGCCGTCGCCCGACGGTTCGACCGCGGTGACCTCGCCGATCTCCTCGATGATTCCGGTGAACATCACTCGTCTCCTTCCGAAGCGGGGTGGGCGACGAACAGCAGATCGTCGCCGAGTGGGGTGACGGATGCCACGGCCAGGCGTCGCGCCTCGGCGATGGTGGACACCCCGATGTCCTGCACAGCGAGCCGGTCGCCGCCGAGCAGCACCGGAGCGACGTAGACGAGCAGTTCGTCGGCGAGCCGCTCGCGCAGGAACGACGCCGCGACGGCAGGACCGCCCTCGACGAACACGCGCTGCACCCCGCGGTGGCGCAGGTCTTCGAGCAGGGCGTGCAGCCCACCCGTGGCACCGTCGCCGGGGTACTGCAGGAACGGGTGCGGATGCTGCCGCACGGCCGCCGTCTCGGGCACGGCGCGCGCGCCCACGACGACCGGGATCGGCTGGTGGGGCAGCAGCGAGCCGTCCTCGGCGCGGGCGGTGAGCGCCGGGTCGTCGGCGAGCACCGTGCCGGTGCCGGCGACGATCGCGTCGGCTTCGGCGCGGCGGCGGTGGACGTCGGCGCGGGCCTGCGGTCCGGTGATCCACTGGCTGGTGCCGTCCGAGGCCGCGGCGCGGCCGTCGAGGCTCTGGGCCCACTTCACGGTGACGTGCGGCCGGCGCAGGCGCTGGACCGTCAGCCACGAGTCGAGGAGCGCGGTCGCCTCGTCGGCGAGCAGGCCGGCCTCGACCTCGACGCCGGCTGCGCGCAGCCGCGTGGCCCCGCCGGAGGAGTGGTCGCCGGGATCGGCGATCGCGTAGACGACTCGTGTGACGCCCGCGGCGATGAGGGCCTCGGAGCACGGTCCGGTGCGACCGGTGTGGTTGCAGGGTTCGAGGGTCACGATCGCGGTCGCGCCGCGCGCGGCGCCGGGCGCGAGCCTCGACAGCGCGTCCACCTCGGCATGCGGGGTGCCCGCGCCGCGGTGCCAGCCCTCGGCGAGCACATCGCCGTTCGGCGACAGCAGGAGCGCGCCGACCTGTGGGTTCACGCCACGCGGACCGCGTCGGGCGATCGTCAGCGCCCGACGCATCGCGTCGTGTTCCGCTGTGCTCGCCATCCGGCCCCTCGTCTCGTCGTTCTCGACGCCCCGGGGCATGGGAAGCGGAGGCGCGCACGGCGACGCCTCTGTGCTGCCTCCCATCCGGACTAGCGACCTGCTTCCCTCAGGAAACCTGTCGCATCACCGTCGGTTCCGGAATTCCACCGGATCGGCCGCGGCGGCATCCGAAACGGATGCTGAAGCCTTGGCTCGCGGACTGTCACCGCCGGTTCGGATTCTCACCGACCCCGGAGCACGTTGATGCTCTCGAGTGTAGTCAACGCGGCATCCGTCCATTCATTCCATGTCGTCGAATGAAGTCCGCCCCTCACTCCAGGAGCGCCCGCGCGGTGGCCTCGTCGACGATGAGGTCCGTCGCGATGCGCGCAGCGAGGGCACCTCGGAGGCTGGCGAGCTTCGACACCCCTGACACGATGCAGAGGCGCCGTGGGATGCCGCGCAAGAGATCGAGGCTCGGGCCGGTGGCGCGGTCGTTGAGGGCGATGGCGTCGCTCGACCCGTCCGCGCGGTAGAAGACCGTGGCCACGTCGCCGACGACGCCTTCGTCGGCGAGCTGATCGAGTTCAGCCGGCTCGAGGTAGCCGCCGCTGTAGACGTGGCTCGGCACGCGAGATCCCGCGGAGCCGGTGCTGAACACCACGAGGTCCATCGCGGGGAGCATGTCGAGGATGCGCCGCGTGCTGCGCTCGCGCCACATGGCGTCCTTCGTGGCTGGGTCGTCGAAGAAGGCCGGCACGGGGAACTGCTGCGCGCTCCCGTCGTAGGCGGCGGCGAACCGGCTGAGAATCTCGCTCGCGTAGAGGAGACCCGTCGAGTGGGTGTTGCCGGAGCCGTTCAGCTGCACGAATGTCGCGCCGTGCACCGTCTTGGGGACGAGGTGGCGGCTCACCGCCGCGGTCGTCGACCCCCAGGCGACGCCCACGATCATGTCGTCCTGCACGAGGTCCAGGAGCGCGTGCGCGGCGGCGATCGCGACGCGCTGCAGCCGGTCGACCTCGGTGGTGTCGTCGGGCACGGGAACGACTTGGGCGAGGATGCCGAAGCGCTCGGCCAGTCGCTCCTCGAGTCGCTGCGGCGCGGCGAAGGGCGACCGGATGCGGATGTCGACGATGCCCGTCGCCCGCGCGTGCGTGAGCAGCCGTGACACCGTCGAACGCGACGTGCCGAGCTCCTGGGCGATCGCATCCATGGTGCGATCCTGCACGTAGTAGAGGTGCGCGGCCGTGAGCGCGCGCTGCATCGTGCGGGCGTCGCCGATCTGGTCCATCCGCCTATCGTGCACGTATGTGCATATCGCCTGCAAGGACGTCCAGCGATGTCATGATGGGACGACAGCACGACGATGGGGGATGCGATGGCGGCGCGGGCAGCGGAACGAGGATGGGCGGCTCTCACCGAGCGGCCCTACGCCGACGTGCTGATCATCGGCGGCGGCATCAACGGTCTCGCCACGTTCCGCGATCTCGCGATGCAGGGCGTGGACGTCGCACTCGTCGAGCGCGACGACTTCATCAGCGGCGCGTCGGCGGCGTCGTCGCACATGATCCACGGCGGCATCCGCTATCTCGAGAACGGCGAGTTCCGGCTCGTGCACGAGGCCGTGACCGAGCGCAACGCGCTGCTGCGCACCGCGCCGCACTACGTCAGGCCGCTGCAGACCACCATCCCGATCTTCTCGACGTTCTCGGGAGTGCTGTCGGCGCCGCTGAAGTTCCTGCGCCACGGCGGCGGGAAGCACCGTGAGCGCGGGGCCGCGCTCATCAAGATCGGGCTCGTCATCTACGACTCCTTCTCCCGCGGGGGCGGCGTGTTCGGCAAGGGGACCGTCCCACGGCACACCTTCCACGGACGCAAGCGCTCGCTCGCGCAGCTGCCCGAGCTGAACCCCGACGTGAAGTACACCGCGACCTACTGGGACGCATCCCTCCACGACCCCGAGCGCCTCGCCATCGACGTGCTGCGTGACGGCCGCGCGGCGGGCGGCGATCGGGCACGAGCCGCCAACTACACCGCGGCCGTCGGGGTCGACGACGGGAGGGTCGTGCTGCGCGACGCTCTGACCGGCGAGGAGACCCGATTCTCGGCATCCGTCGTCGTGAACGCCAGCGGTCCGTGGACGGATCTCACCAATCTCGCCCTCGGCGACCCGACCCGGTACATGGGCGGAACGAAGGGCTCGCACGTCGTGCTCGACCACCCCGGGCTGCTTGCCGCGACCGGCGGGCGGGAGCTGTTCTTCGAGAACGAGGACGGGCGCATCGTCCTCATCTACCCGCTCAAGGGCCGCGTTCTGGTCGGCACCACCGACCTCGAGCACGACATGGCCGACCCGATCGTGTGCACCGAGGCGGAGGTCGACTACTTCATCGAGCTCATCGGCCAGGTGCTGCCGACGATCCCGGTCGAGCGCTCGCAGATCGTCTACCGGTTCGCGGGCGTGCGGCCACTCCCCGGCCACGACGATGTCTCGCCGGGGTTCGTCTCGCGCGACTACCGCGTCGAGTCCGCACCGCTGATCGGTGGGGATGCCACGGTCCTGAGCCTCATCGGCGGAAAGTGGACCACCTTCCGCGCGTCGGCCGAGCATCTCGCCGACCGCGCCCTCGAGCTGCTGGCCCGCCCGCGCCGCGGCTCGACCCGCGGAGTGCCGATCGGCGGTGGCCGCGGATACCCGATGACCGAGCGCGCTCGCCGGCAGTGGATCGCGGCTCACGCCGCCGACGTGCCTGCCGGCCGCGTCGCGGTGCTGCTCGACCGCTACGGCACCGTCGCCGAAGCCGTCGTGGACGCGATCGCCGCGGATGCCGACGACGCCCTGCTCGAGCACCTGCCGGACTACAGCTCGGGTGAGCTGCGCCACCTTGCCGCGACGGAGGACGTCACGCATCTCGACGACCTGCTGCTGCGGCGCACCAGCATCGCGTTCATCGGCGAGGCGACGGCGGAGGCGGTCGCGGAGGCGGCCGACGCGGTCGCGCCCGTGCTCGACTGGGACACCGCACGCACCGCGCTCGAAGTGGGACGTGCGCTGGACCGGATCCACGCCGCGGACCCGTCCTGGATCCCCGCCGGCGCGCGATAGCCTGACCGCACGCGCGCTCGCCGCGCGGCCGACCCGCGCGGGCGATGTCGCCCGCCGAGCAAGGAGACGACGTTGCCCGAGCACGTGCTGTCCATCGACCAGGGCACGACGTCGACGCGCGCCATCGTGTTCGACGCCGCCGGTTCCATGGTCGCCGCATCGCAGCGTGAGCACGAGCAGATCTTCCCCCGGGCCGGTCGCGTGGAGCACGATCCGGTCGAGATCTGGACCAGCACCGAGTGGGTCATCGCGTCGTGTCTCTCGCGCGCCGGGCTCGCAGCATCCGACGTCGCTGCAATCGGCGTGACGAACCAGCGCGAGACGGTGATCGTGTGGGAGAAGCGCACCGGGCGTCCGGTGCACAACGCGCTCGTGTGGCAGGACACCCGCACCCAGCCCCGGATCGACGAGCTCGCGGCCGAGGGTGGCGCGGATCGGTTCGCCGAGGCTACCGGGCTGCCGCTCGCCACGTACTTCTCGGCGTCGAAGGTCGCGTGGATCCTCGACAACGTGGACGGAGCGCGAGCGGCCGCCGAAGCGGGAGAGCTGCTGTTCGGCACGCCCGACACCTGGGTCGTGTGGAACCTCACGGGCGGCGCGCGCGGCGGCATCCACGTCACCGACGTCACCAACGCGTCGCGCACGCTGCTCATGGACCTGCGCACGCTCGACTGGTCGGACGACCTGCTCGCCGTGTGGGGCATCCCGCGCGCGATGATGCCTGAGATCCGCTCCTCATCCGAGGTGGTCGGACACTCCTCGCTGCCCTCGGTGCTCGACGGGGTGCCGATCGCCGGGATCCTCGGCGACCAGCAGGCGGCGACCTTCGGGCAGGCGGCCTTCGAGGCGGGGGAGTCGAAGAACACCTACGGCACCGGCAACTTCCTGCTCGTGAACACCGGTACCGAGATCGTGCGATCCGGCAGCGGCCTCATCACCACGGTCGGCTACCGGATCGGCGACGAGCCCGCCCGCTACGCGCTCGAGGGATCCATCGCGGTGACCGGCTCGCTCGTGCAGTGGCTCCGCGACAACCTGGGCATCATCCAGCGTTCCGAGGACGTCGAGACCCTCGCCGCGAGCGTCGACGACAACGGCGGCGCCTACTTCGTGCCGGCGTTCTCCGGGCTCTTCGCGCCGTACTGGCGACCCGACGCGCGCGGCGCGCTCGTCGGGCTCACGCGCTACGTCAACAAGGCGCACATCGCCCGCGCGGCCCTCGAGTCGACGGCATTCCAAACGCGTGACGTGATCGACGCCGTCGTCGCCGATACCGGCCGCACGCTCGACGAGCTGCGCGTCGACGGTGGCATGACCCGCGACGACCTCCTCATGCAGTTCCAGGCCGACATCCTCGGCATCCCGGTCGTCCGTCCCGAGGTCGTCGAGACCACCGCGCTCGGCGCCGCGTACGCCGCGGGTCTCGCGACCGGCGTGTGGAGCGACCTCGATGAGCTTCGATCGCACTGGCGGGAGGACGTCCGCTTCGAGCCGCGGATGCCCGAGGACGAGCGCGAGCGCCGCTATCGCCAGTGGCGCAAGGCCGTGTCGAAGTCCCTCGACTGGGTCGACGACGACGCTCGCGTGCTCATGGGCACGACCGGCGACTGACGCCTCATTTCAGCAGGCGCGAGAGGCGGCGGTCGGCGAGGATCTTGCCGCCGGTCTGGCAGGTGGGGCAGTACTCGAGCGAGTTGTCGGCGAAGAAGACGCTCCGCACCTCGTCGCCGCAGACCGGGCATTTCTCGCCGCGACGCCCGTGGACCTGCATGCCCCGGCGTTTCGCGTCCTTGAGCTCGGCCGGTGGCTTTCCGGATGCCTCCGCGACAGCATCCGTCAGCGTCTCGGTCATCGCGTCGAACAGGCGCGTGATGTCGTCGTCGGACAGGGAGGAGGCCAGTGCGTACGGCGACATCTTCGCCGCGTGCAGGATCTCATCGGAGTAGGCGTTGCCCACGCCCGCGATGATCATCTGGTCGCGCAGCACCCCCTTGATCTGCGTGCGACGGCCGGCGAGGAGCTCGGCGAACGTATCGCGGGTGAAGGCGGCATCCAGAGGGTCGGGGCCGAGCCGTGCGACGCCGGGGACGTCCGACGGGTCGCGCACGACATAGACCGCGAGCGACTTCTTCGTGCCCGCCTCGGTGAGATCGAACCCGGCGCCGTCCGAGAGCGCGACGCGCAGGGCGATCGGGGTCTTGCCCGGGCGGATGATCGTCTTCGGCAGCTCGTCGTACCAGCGCAGCCACCCGGCCTTGGCGAGGTGGAACACGAGGTGCGGGCCGGTCGTGGCGAGGTCGATGAACTTGCCGTGGCGCGAGGCGCCCATGATCTCCTGCCCATGGAGCGCATCGATCGGCGGGTCGTACGTCTTCAGCGCCGCGATGTTCGCGACGCTCGCCCGCGTGATCTGCACGCCGGTGAGCCGCTCGCGGAGGAAGTCGACGAGTCCCTGCACCTCGGGCATCTCGGGCATGCGCTCATCCTGCCATGCCGTGGCGACACGCGGGCCGGCCGTCAGCGGTCGGGATGACGCGGCCACGCGACTCGGTCGGGCCGGTCGTCAGGCGTCGAGGACGGGCCAGGGCTGAGGCATCCGTTCGTCCGTCTTCAGGAGTCCCGCGATCCAGCCGTCGTCGCGATGCTTCGCGCTCACGAGCGCCTGGCGCAGAGTGCCCTCGAAGCGGAAGCCCAGCGCGCGGGCGACGCGCGCCGACGGCTCGTTGCCCACCACGGCGCGCCACTCGATGCGGGTGAGGTCTGCGCCGTCAGACGAGAAGGCCCAGGCGATCACCGCGTTCGCCGCTTCGCGGAGGCGTCCGCCGCCGCGCTGATCCGGGGCGATCCAGTACCCGATCTCCCCGTTGCCCTGCCCGTCGAGGCGGTAGAACCCGATGGTTCCGACGAGGGTGGCACCGTCGCGGATCACCCAGGTGCGGTGCAGCTCGCCCGACCACTGCTCTGCGACCGCGTCGATGAACTTCTCGGCATCCTCCCGCGCGTAAGGCGAGGGCACCCGCGTCTACCGCTGGATGTCGGGGTCCTGGCACGCCGCGTAGACGGCGTCCACGTCCTCCGCGCGCGGCGCAGACAGCTCGAGGCGCGCGGTGCGCAGGGTCACGGGCTCCATCCGGACAGCCTAAGTGCCGGACAAGCCCCTCCGTTCGCAACTCAGGACGGGCGTGATCTCTGCGCGCGGGGTCAGCGCGATTCCGGGTGATGGGCGTCGGCCGTGGAGCGATGATCCTGAATTGTGAACATGCCGGCTCCTCCACAAGTCGCGGGGAACGATGGCCATCCCCAGATTCAACGCGCCCGACGACCGCCGGTGCGCGACGGCGCGAGGGTCGGTGATCATGTGGACGACTCACCGGACCCGTCGCGATCTGATGGCCGATGGCATGACCGCGCGTGACATCACGGCGGCCGTCCGCGCGGGCGCGCTGATCCGTGCCCGACGTGACCGCTATCTTCCGCCGGAGACGCCGGATGCTGTGGTCCGGGCGGTCCGCGTCGGCGGACGTCTGACCTGCCTGTCCCTCCTCCAGCATCTCGAAGTCTTCGTGGAGACGAATGCGCGTCTGCACGTGCACCTCGACACACGAATGAGCCGTATGCGTTCGCCGCACGACCGCCGAAGGAAGCTGGACCTGAAGAAGCTTCACGGCACGCGCTTGCACTGGCTCGCCATGCCGAATGACCCCGGTGCCGCAACGTGCACCGACCTTGTGGTCGCTTTGGCGCACGCGGTGCTCTGCCAGCCGCCACGCGCGGCGATCGCGTCGATCGACAGCGCGCTCAACAAGAAGCTGATCCGCTCCGAGCAGCTGTCGTCAATCTTCGAGATCCTGCCCGCGAAGTATGCGGTGCTGGCATCGCTCGTCGACGGCCGGGCACAGTCAGGTCCTGAGACCCTCGTGCGACTGATGCTCGCCGGCCTCGGTTGCTCGACACGCTTGCAGGTGGAGTTCGAGAATGTCGGGTTCGTCGATCTCGTCGCAGACGGCTGGCTCGTCATCGAGTGCGACAGCAAGGAGTTCCACTCGGACTGGGATCAGCAGGTCAAGGACTACCAGCGTGACCTAGAGCTGGCGCGGCAGGGCTACGCCGTCCTCAGACTCACGGCGAGTGACATCCTCTTTCGCCCGGATGATGTGCTGGCCGCATTGCGGGGTTTGCTCACGCAGCGCACCAAGCGCTGACCGCCCCATCGAGGTCTCAAGCGGCTGTCGCGGTTCGCAACTCAGGACCGATGCGCGGAGCGAGAACACGAAGCGCCTGAACGCCGTATCCATCCTGAGTTGCGAACCGGGGAGGGCCTCGGGTGGCAAGGCTTGTGAACTCGCTCGCCCGGGCGCGGGGCCCACCCCTGATGCTCGCAACTCAGGATGGTCACGACCTGGGGGGTCCCCGCGTCGCCGGGCGACGGAATCATCCTGAGTTGCGAACGCAGCGAACCGGACCGAAGACGCCCAGGCAGCCCGGGGGATGCTGCAGCCCGGGGCCGCAGCATCCGTCCAGGGTCAGCGGGAGCGGCGGAGGAGGCCGACCTTGTCGTAGACGTCGGCGAGGGTGCGCTCGGCGACCTCGGACGCCTTGCCGGCGTTGACGGCGAGGACGCGGTCGAGCTCGGAGGGGTCGTCGAGCATCTGCAGCGCGCGCTCGCGCACCGGGCCGAACTCGTTGACGACGACCTCGGCGAGGCCCTTCTTGAAGTCGCCGTAGCCGCGGCCCGCGTACTCGTCCTCGATCGACGGGATCTGGCGGCCGGTCAGGGCCGCGTAGATCACGAGCAGGTTCGAGACGCCGGGCTTGGCCTCACGGTCGTAGCGGACCGAGCCCTCGGAGTCGGTGACGGCGCGCATGATCTTCTTCGCCGAGACCGCCGGGTCGTCGAGCAGCCACAGCACGCCGGCATCGGACTCCGCGGACTTCGACATCTTCGCGGTGGGGTTCTGCAGGTCGTAGATGCGGGCCGTCTCCTGCTGGATGACCGGCATCGGCACCCTGAACGTCTCGCCGAAGCGGCTGTTGAAGCGCTCCGCCAGGTCGCGGGTCAGCTCGACGTGCTGCTTCTGGTCGTCGCCGACGGGCACGATGTCGGTCTGGTACAGCAGGATGTCGGCGGCCATCAGCACGGGATACGTGAAGAGCCCGACCGACGTGGCGTCCGAGCCGTAGCGCGAGGACTTGTCCTTGAACTGCGTCATGCGCCCGGCCTCGCCGAAGCCCGTGATCGTCGACAGGATCCACGCCAGCTCGGGGTGCGCGGGCACGTGCGACTGCACGTACAGCGTCGACTTCGACGGCTCGATGCCGGCGGCGATGTACTGGGCGGCGGTGCGGCGCGTCTTCTCACGCAGGTGTTCGGGGTCCTGCGCAACGGTGATCGCGTGCAGGTCGACCACCGAGAAGAACGCGTCGTACGACTCCTGCAGGTCGCGCCACTGCATGAGAGCCCCGATGTAGTTGCCGATCTGAAGCGAGTCGGCGGAGGGCTGCATGCCGGAGTACAGGCGCGATCTACTCATCCGAAAAGTCTATAGAGCGGATGCTGCGCCTCAGTGCCCGATCGAGTAGTCGGCGACGACGGGGGAGTGGTCGCTCCAGCGCGTGTCCCACGAGGGCGCGCGCACCACGCGGTAGTCGGCGACCCGGGCGCCGAGCTCGGGCGTGGCGAGGTGGTAGTCGATGCGCCACCCGGTGTCGTTGTCGAACGCGCGCCCGCGCATCGACCACCACGTGTACGGGCCGTCGACGTCGCCGTGGAAGCGGCGGCCGATGTCGACCCAGCCGAGACCGGGGCCCGTCGAGCCGTCCGCGCCGGTGACCTCCGCGCCCTCCTCGCCGAAGAACCGGTCGAAGTAGGCGCGCTCGCGGGGGAGGAACCCGGCCTTCTTGACGTTGCCCTTCCAATTGCGGATGTCGAACTCGCGGTGGCCGACGTTGAGGTCGCCCATGACGAGCGCGAGCGGGGAAGCGGCCTCGAGCTGCGGCATCCGCGCCTCCATCGCATCGAGGAAGGCCCACTTGGCGTCCTGCTTGGGGGTGTCGGCCTCGCCGGTGTGCACGTAGGCGCTCACGACGATCAGGCGCTCGCCGTCGATGTCGAAGTCGGCCTCGATCCAGCGGCCGGCGCTGTCGAGCACATCGGCCGCGTCCTCGGCGGCGGGGCCGAGCACGCGGCGCACCTCCACCGACGGGATGCGGCTGGCCACGGCCACACCGGCACGGCCCTTCGCGAGAGCCTCGTCGTTGACGATCTCCCACCCCGGCAGCGCAGCGCGCAGCTCGTCTTCGGTCGCGCGGACCTCCTGGAGGGCCATCACGTCGATGTCGGCGGCGTCGAGCCACTCGAGCATGCCTTTGCGCGTCGCCGCGCGGATTCCGTTGACGTTGACAGAGGCGATGCGAACACGGCGAGACACGACGGCAAGACTATCCGGGGCCACCGACACCGCTGGACGCGTCAGTCGTTGTGCGGGACGCGCGGCGACCGCCCGCGCTTGGACGGCTTGCTCGGCGTCGCGGCGGCCGACGGAACGGGGGTCGACGCCCGCCCCGGCGCGGCCCCGTTCCGAACCGGCGCCGCCGGCGTCGCCGCCTCCACCTGGCTCAGCTCGTCCTCGGCCTCCCGCACGGCGCGGTCGGCGACCCACGCGCGGTACCAGGGCGCCTGGTCGCGCGCGTCCTGCGCGGTGCGCAGCCGCACCCGTGCGGCCACGAGCAGAGCCGCGTGCTCGGCCGCGACGCGCTCGGCATCGGTCTGCGGCAGCATCACGACATCGCGGTCCTTCGCCGCGACGGCGATCCACGCCGCCGCGACGAGCATGACGATCCCGAGCAGCCGGAACCACAGCAGCATCCCGATGAAGATCGCGAACGTCGCCAGCAGCGGGTTGGAGGGCGTGTAGCTCAGCAGCAGACCGGCACCGAGCTGGAGCACCGAGATGCCGAGTCCGCCGAGCAGGGCGCCTGGCCAGATGCGGCGCCACGGCAGCTTCGTGCCGGTCAGGAATCGGAACAGACCGACGAGCGCCGTGGAGGTCACCGCGAAACCGATGAGGAGCGAGCCGATGCTGACGCTGATGTCGGTGAGGGCGCTCGTGTCCTTCAACCCGAACAGGGAGAAGATCCATTCGACGGCGTAGGTGCCCACGGTGCTGAGCGCAAAGCCGAAGATCAGCGCCGCGCCGAAGATGAGCGCCGCGAGGAAGTCTCTGGCCTTGAGCAGGAAATAGCTTCGTCGATCCGGCGGGATGGCGAACAGCTCGCGGACCGCGCGACGGGAGTAGGTGACCCAGTCGATCGCCGTCCAGATGAGGGCGCCGAGCGCGATGACGCCCGTCCAGCCGAGGACGCCGGAGTTCGAGGATGCGATCTCCTGCACCGCTTCGGGGGTGGCGAGTCCGCCTGAATCGGAGATCAGGCCCGGGATGTAGCTGTTGATCAGGTCGATGAGGGCGTTGACGGCATCCGGGCTCCCGCCCAGCCAGATGCCGACGATCGCGAACACGACGTAGATCGCGGCGAAGCAGGCGAACAGCGCGACGTAGCTGACGCCGGCCGCGAGCAGGAACCCGTTCTCGATGAGGAAGTGGCGCCACACCCGGACGGGGAACCACGCCATCGTCGCCTGCGTCAGCCGCGTCGCACGGCTGATCGGCGCGTCGAATCGCTGCCGGAGGCTGTGCTCCGTCGCCTCCCAGCGCTCCCGGAGCGACTCCTCCTCGCGCTGCGCGGCGTCCGCTGCCGCACGGGCATCGGGCGGGGGAGTGTGCGTCACGGTGTTCAGATTAGCGACAGACGGATGCCGCATCGCTGAGCGATGCGGCATCCGTCTGCCTGAAAGAGAACCGGGGTTACGGGCGTCCGCGCAGGACCGCCTGCTTGACCTCGGCGATCGCCTTGGTGACCTCGATGCCGCGCGGGCACGCCTCGGTGCAGTTGAAGGTCGTGCGGCAGCGCCACACGCCCTCTTTGTCGTTGAGGATGTCGAGGCGCACATCGCCGGCGTCGTCGCGCGAGTCGAAGATGAAGCGGTGCGCGTTGACGATGGCCGCAGGGCCGAAGTACTGGCCGTCGGTCCAGAAGACGGGGCACGACGACGTGCACGCGGCGCAGAGGATGCACTTCGTGGTGTCGTCGAAGACTTCGCGGTCCACGATCGACTGGATGCGCTCCTTGCCCTTCTCGGGCGTCGAGTTCGCGATGAGGAACGGCTGGACCTCGCGGTACGACGCGAAGAACGGCTCCATGTCGACGACGAGGTCCTTCTCGAGCGGCAGGCCCTTGATGGCCTCGACATAGATCGGCTGCGAGATGTCGAGGTCCTTGATGAGCGTCTTGCACGCGAGCCGGTTGCGGCCGTTGATGCGCATCGCGTCGGAGCCGCAGATGCCGTGGGCGCACGAGCGGCGGAAGGTCAGCGAGCCGTCGACCTCCCACTTGATCTTGTGCAGGGCGTCGAGCACGCGGTCGGTCGAGTAGAGCTCGACGTCGTAGTCGACCCAGCGCGGCTCCTCGTCGACCTCGGGGTCGAAGCGCCGGATGATGAAGGTGACGAGGAACGACTGGATGCCGGTGTCGTTGGTGACCTCGGTAGCGGAATCCGCGTCGGCGACGAGCGTCATCAGTACTTCCTCTCCATCGGCGGGTAGTTCAACTCGCCCTTTTCGTTCTTCGTGAAGACGACGGGCTTCCAGCCCAGGCGGATGTGGTCCTCGGCGTTCGACGAGTGCGGGTCGCCCGACAGGTACGCCATGGTGTGCTGCATGTAGTTCTCGTCGTCGCGCTTCGGGAAGTCGTCGCGCATGTGGCCGCCGCGGCTCTCTTTGCGGTTCTTCGCGGTCACGACGACCACCTCGGCGATGTCGAGGAGGAAGCCGAGCTCGACGGCCTCGAGCAGGTCGGTGTTGAACCGCTTGCCCTTGTCGTCGACGTGCACGTTCTTGAAGCGTTCCCGCAGCTCTTCGATGGTGAGGAGCACCTCGCCGAGCGACTCGTCGGTGCGGAACACCTGGGCCTTGCGGTCCATCTCGTCCTGCAGCGTCTTGCGGAGCACTGCGATGCGCTCGGTGCCCGGGTTGTTGCGGAGGCCCTCGATGAGGTCGCGCACCTCGGCGGCGGGGTCTTCGGGCAGCGGCACGAAGTCGGCGGTCTTGACGTACTCGACGGCGTTGCGGCCGGCGCGCTTGCCGAAGACGTTGATGTCGAGCAGCGAGTTGGTGCCGAGGCGGTTCGAGCCGTGCACCGAGACGCACGCGCACTCGCCCGCGGCGTACAGGCCCGGGACGACGGTCGTGTTGTCGCTCAGCACCTGCGCGTCGTTGTTGGTGGGGATCCCGCCCATCGCGTAGTGCGCGGTCGGCATGACGGGCACCGGCTCGACCACCGGGTCGACGCCGAGATACGTGCGTGCGAACTCGGTGATGTCGGGGAGCTTCGTCTCGAGCACCTCGGCGCCCAGGTGCGTGCAGTCCAGGAGCACGTAGTCGCGGTGGGGTCCGGCGCCGCGGCCCTCTGCGACCTCCTGCACCATGCACCGGCTGACGATGTCGCGCGGGGCGAGGTCCTTGATGGTCGGGGCGTAGCGCTCCATGAACCGCTCGCCGCTCACGTTGCGCAGGATCGCGCCTTCACCGCGGGCACCTTCGGTGAGAAGGATGCCGAGCCCGGCGAGACCGGTCGGGTGGAACTGGAAGAACTCCATGTCCTCCAGCGGCAGGCCCTTGCGCCAGATGATGCCGACGCCGTCGCCGGTGAGGGTGTGCGCGTTCGAGGTCGTCTTGAAGATCTTGCCGAAGCCGCCCGTCGCGAAGATGACGGCCTTCGACTGGAAGACGTGCAGGTCGCCCGTGGCGAGCTCGTAGGCGACGACGCCCGCGATCTGCTTGTCGGTGCCCTCGCCGACCGTGATGAGGTCGAGCACGTAGAACTCGTTGAAGAAGTTGATGCCGAGCTTGACGCAGTTCTGGAACAGCGTCTGCAGGATCATGTGTCCGGTGCGGTCGGCGGCGTAGCAGGCGCGACGCACTGGGGTCTTGCCGTGGTCGGCGGTGTGCCCGCCGAAGCGGCGCTGGTCGATCTTGCCCTCGGGCGTGCGGTTGAACGGCAGGCCCATGTTCTCGAGGTCGATGACCGCGTCGATGGCCTCCTTCGCGAGGATCTCGGCCGCGTCCTGGTCGACGAGGTAGTCGCCGCCCTTGACGGTGTCGAAGGTGTGCCACTCCCACGAGTCCTCTTCGACGTTCGCCAGGGCCGCCGCCATGCCGCCCTGCGCCGCGCCGGTGTGCGAGCGGGTGGGGTACAGCTTCGAGATGACGGCCGTCCTCGCCCCGGGGCCCGCCTCGATGGCAGCGCGCATGCCGGCGCCGCCGGCGCCCACGATGACGATGTCGAACTGGTGGTAGTGGACGCCGTCCTTGACGTAGCTGTCGGTGGTCTCAGTGCTCACGCTGTGTGCTTTCGATGGTCGATGCTCGGGGGTCGCCCGAACGCTAGCCGCAGATGCTGATGATGGTGTCGGACGCGGTCTCGGCGTCGAAGCCGATGCACGGGTCGAACGTGAAGACGACGAGCGTGCCGAGCACGATGAGGAACGCCGCCGCGAGGCCGAGCGCCCAGACCAGCACGCGGCGGGTGCCGGCGTGGGTCACGTAGTCGTTGACGATCGTGCGCATGCCGTTCGCGCCGTGGATCAGCGCGAGCCACAGCATGAGGACGTCCCACCACTGCCAGAACGGCGTGGCGTACTTGCCGGCGACGAACGCGAAGTCGATGCCGTGGATGCCTTCGCCGACCATCAGGTTCACGAAGAGGTGGCCGAAGATGAGGACCACGAGCAGCACGCCCGAGGCGCGCATGTAGACCCAGCCCCACTTCTCGAGGTTGGCACCCCGGCGGCGGACGGCGGCGCGCGGAGCGCGCGGATCGGCGATGGCGGTCATCAGTGGCCCCCTCCCGGTGCGAAGGCGAGCATGAGGTGACGCGGGACGAAGCCCAGCATCGTCACGGCCCACAGGCCCAGCACGCCCCACCACAGCTGGCGCTGGTGGCGGGTGGCCCACGACCACATGTCGACCAGGATGATGCGCAGGCCGTTGTACGCGTGGTACGCGATGGCGCCGACCAGGGCGACCTCGCCCAGGGCCATCACCGGGTTCTTGTACGTGCCGATCACCGCGTCGTACGCCTCGGGCGACACCCGGATGAGCGCCGTGTCGAGGATGTGGACGAGCAGGAAGAAGAAGATGGCGACGCCGGTGATGCGGTGCAGCACCCACGACCACATGCCTTCGTTCCCGCGGTACAGGGTGCCGCGAGGAACTCGGGAGGTGGTCTCGGATACCGACGGTGTGACGCGTGCTGGTGCAGACACGTCCGTCCTCCTTGGATCGAAACACGATGGGGCTGGCCTCGGACTGCGAGGACGGCCCCCGAAGAGGGCCCGGAACCGTGGGCTTCGGGCCGTCGGCGTCACGCGGGCGCTGCGACCATCCTATTCCCGCATTTCGGGGACCGGCGACGAAGGCGACCCTTACGGCCCCTCCATCCGGAGGGATCTTCGCGAGCGACAAGAACCGC
Organism: Microbacterium sp. PRC9; assembly: GCF_031844125.1. Taxonomy (NCBI): domain Bacteria; kingdom Bacillati; phylum Actinomycetota; class Actinomycetes; order Micrococcales; family Microbacteriaceae; genus Microbacterium; species Microbacterium sp. PRC9. Next base: position 370,306 of record NZ_JAUZUR010000001.1, on the reverse strand, counting down.
GGTTGTTTCGCCGATCCGGCTAGCCTGGGTGCCATGCCCGGACCCATCGACGACTTCTACGCCGTGATCCCCGCCGGCGGCATCGGCAGCCGGCTGTGGCCGCTGTCGCGCGCCGACGCGCCGAAGTTCCTCCACGATCTCACCGGCTCGGGGCACACGCTCCTCGGCGACACGTGGAACCGGCTGGAGCCGCTCGCCGGACCAGACCGCATCGCCGTCGTGACCGGGCGCGCACACCGTGCGGCGGTGGAGAAGGAGCTGCCCGACATCCCCGACAAGAACGTCTTCCTGGAGTCGGAACCCCGCGATTCCACGGCCGCGATCGGCTTGGCCGCCGCGATCCTCTCGCGTCGCGAGCCCGACGTGATCATCGGCTCGTTCGCCGCCGACCACGTCATCCGCGTGCCGCAGCTGTTCGAGTGGGCGGTGAACCAGGCGGTCTCCACCGCGCGCGAGGGCTACATCTGCACGATCGGCATCCAGCCGTCCGAGCCGTCCGTCGGGTTCGGCTACATCAAGAAGGGCGACGCGCTGAAGGTCGAGGGGGCCCCCGAGGCCGCGCTGGTCGAGAGCTTCGTCGAGAAGCCCGACCTCGAGACGGCGAAGGAGTACTTCGCCGACCGCAACTACTTGTGGAACGCCGGCATGTTCATCTCGCGCGCCGACGTGCTGCTCGGCGAGATCGCCGAGAACGAGCCTCACCTCTACGCAGGCCTCATGGACCTCGCTGAGGCCTGGGACGACCGCGACGAGCGCGGGCCGGTGGTCGACCGGGTCTGGCCGACGCTCAAGAAGATCGCGATCGACTACACCGTCGCCGAGCCCGCGGCCGCGAAGGGGCGCCTCGCCGTCATCCCCGGGCACTTCGACTGGGACGACGTGGGCGACTTCGCGAGCCTCGCCAAGCTCAACTCCCACGGCCGCAAGAACGACCTCGCCATCCTCGGCGAGAACGCCCGCATCCTCTCCGATGCGGCCAGCGGCATCGTCGTCAGCCAGACCCGACGGGTCATCAGCCTCATCGGTGTCCGCGACATCGTCGTGGTCGACACCGAGGACGCGCTCCTGGTCACCACGAGCGAGCACGCGCAGCGCGTGAAGGGCGTCGTCGACGCGCTCAAGCTCAGCGGGCGCGGCGAAGTTCTGTGAAAACGGATGCTGCGGCCCGCGGCTGGGCCCACGCGCCCGGAGGCTCCGCGGATCGCGCCAGCGATGCGTGGAGTGGGCGTGGGGACCGTTTTCCCTGATCCTCTGCTCATCTGAGCGGGATATTGCGTCTTTGTAACCTTTCGCGAACGACGCCTCACGATGCATGCAACCGCGCCGTCACAGTGGGTAACTTTGTGCAGTCCCCGTGAAGGACGCGGGGGAACGTAGTGGAGGCTGAGTTGACCATCTCACGCACCAAGAAGCTCGTCGGCGTCACCGTCGCCGCGGGCATGCTGATCGCCCTCGCCGGCTGCGGCTCCGCCCCTGAGGAGACGGAATCCACGGGAGACGCCGGAAACGTCGTCGAGGGCTTCACCCCCTGCCTCGTGTCGGACGACGGCGGCTTCAACGACAAGTCGTTCAACCAGTCCGCGAAGGAAGGCATGGACCGCGCCGCCGAGGAACTCGGCGTCGAGCCCATCGAGGTCGAGTCCAGCTCGGCGAACGACTACGCCCCGAACCTCGAGAACCTCATCGCCGAGGGCTGCACGTTCATCATCGCGGTCGGCTTCAAGCTGTCGGCCGACACGGTCGCCTCCGCGCTCGCGAACCCCGACGTGAACTACGCCATCATCGACGACCGGGCCGACAACAGCGGCGCGACCGGCGACGACGGCAAGGAGACCGGCGACGGCGAGACCGACGCGCCGAACATCAAGCCGCTCCTGTTCGACACCGTCCAGGCCGCGTACCTCGGCGGCTACGCCGCGGCCGCGTGGTCGGCGGAGGCCGGCGTCAACAAGGTCGGCACCTTCGGCGGCATCCCGATCCCGCCCGTCACCATCTTCATGGACGGCTTCATCGACGGCGTCGAGAAGTACAACGAAGACAAGGGCGCCGCGGTCGAGACCTACGGCTGGGACGTCGACGCCCAGGAGGGCTCGATGACCGGTGGCTTCGCCGCCAACGACACCGCCAAGCAGACCGCGCAGGGCATCCTCGACCAGGGCGTCGACGTGATCCTCCCGGTCGGCGGACCGATCTACCAGAGCGCGCGCGACGCCATCACCGACGCCGGCAGCGGCACGGTCATGCTGGGTGTCGACTCCGATCTCGCCAAGGCCGACCCCTCGGTCGCCGACATGGTGCTGGTCTCGATCATGAAGCGCATCGACGAGGCCGTCTACCAGGCGACCATGGAGGCGTCGTCGGGCGACTTCGACCCGGCCACCTACATCGGCACGCTCGAGAACGAGGGCGTGGGCCTGTCGGGCTTCGGCTCGTTCGAGTCGCAGCTGCCGGAGGGCCTGCTCGATGAGCTCGCCGCCCTCCAGGAGCAGATCATCTCGGGCGACCTCGAGGTGACCTCGCCCAGCTCGCCGTAAGGCAGCAGGAACAGCGGAACGCGGCCGGGTGGACGACTCCACCCGGCCGCGTTCTTCCCCGCCGCCACCACATGGATGGCGCCGCGGCCGACAGCATATATAGGGTGCACATATGAAGCTCGAGCTCCGTGGGATCACGAAGCGTTTCGGGTCCCTCGTCGCGAACGACCACATCGATCTCGTGGTCCAGCCGGGTGAGATCCATGCCCTTCTCGGCGAGAACGGCGCCGGCAAATCCACACTCATGAACGTGCTCTACGGCCTCTACCAGGCCGACGAGGGCGAGATCCTGCTGGACGACGTCGTCCAGCACTTCCGCGGTCCCGGCGACGCGATGAACTCGGGCATCGGCATGGTGCACCAGCACTTCATGCTCATCCCGGTCTTCACCGTCGCCGAGAACGTGATGCTCGGGCACGAGAGCACGAAGGCGCTCGGCGCCCTCGACCTCGCCAAGGCCCGCCAGCACGTGCGCTCGGTCGCCGACCGCTTCGGGTTCGAGGTCGATCCCGACGCCGTCGTCGGCGATCTCCCCGTGGGCGTGCAGCAGCGGGTCGAGATCATCAAGGCCCTGTCGCGCGACGCGAAGGTGCTCGTGTTCGACGAGCCGACCGCGGTGCTGACCCCGCAGGAGACCGACGAGCTCATGACGATCATGAAGCAGCTGCGTGATGAGGGCACCTCGATCGTCTTCATCACCCACAAGCTGCGCGAGGTGCGCGCCGTCGCCGACCGCATCACCGTCATCCGGCTCGGCAAGGTCGTGGGCGAGGCCTCGCCGACCGCCTCCAACGCGGAACTCGCCTCCCTCATGGTCGGCCGCGCGGTCGAGCTCACCGTCCACAAGAACCCGCCCCAGCGCGGCGAGGGCGGACTCGAGGTGCGAGACCTCCGTGTCGTCACCGCGAACGGCACCGTCGTCGTGGACGACGTGAGCTTCGACGTCCGGCCGGGCGAGATCCTCGCGGTCGCGGGCGTCCAGGGCAACGGCCAGACCGAGCTCATCGAGGCCATGGTGGGCCTCGGGGAGCGTGTGAGCGGCTCGATCGAGCTCGGCGGTGTCGAGCTCGTGGGCAAGAGCGTTCGCGGCATCCTCGACGAGGGGGTCGGGTTCGTGCCCGAGGACCGCACCGAGGACGGCCTGGTGGGCACGTTCACCGTGGCCGAGAACCTCATCCTCGACCGGTCCGGCGACAAGGCGTTCATGTCGGGCGGCACGATCCGCCGCGGGGTGCTCGACGACTTCGCCAAGGCGCGCATCACCGAGTACGACATCCGCACGCAGGGCCCGGACGTCCCCGCCGGGACGCTGTCCGGCGGAAACCAGCAGAAGGTCGTGATCGCCCGCGAGATGAGCCGCGAGCTGAAGCTGCTCGTCGCGGCGCAGCCCACGCGCGGCGTCGACGTCGGCTCGATCGAGTTCATCCACAAACGCATCGTCGAGACGCGGGATGCCGGCATCCCCGTCGTCGTCGTCTCCACCGAGCTCGACGAGGTCGCGGCCCTCGCCGACCGCATCGTGGTGATGTACCGCGGAGCGATCGTCGGCATCGTGCCCGGCGACACCCCCCGAGACGTTCTCGGCCTCATGATGGCCGGCGAGAAGCCCGAGGAGGCCGTCGCGTGAACGACCAGAACCCCGCTGCGAGCGGTGACCCGCTCAAGGGGCTGCCGGCAGATCAGCTCCCGTCCGTGTCGGGCCCCCTCACGGGTTCTCCGGACCTCCCTGCCCCCACCCCCGACGCGCCCGGTGCCGTCGACGGCGAGGTGCCACCGCCCCCGCGGCAGAACGTCTTCATCAAGGAGCTGCTGCGCAGCAACTGGGTGACCACCGTGCTCGCGATCGTCGTGGCGATGGTCGTGGGCGGCATCCTGATGGCGATCACGAACGAGGACGTCCAGGCGGCGTCCGGCTACTTCTTCGCGCGACCCGGCGACACGCTCGGCGCCGTCTGGAATGCGGTGTACGGCGGCTACGAGGCGCTCTTCCGCGGGGCGATCTACAACCCCCGGGCGAATGACTTCGCGACGCAGATCCGGCCGCTCACCAACACGCTCGGCTTCGCCGCCCCGCTGATCGCCGCAGGCCTCGGTGTGGCGCTCGCGTTCCGCGTGGGCCTGTTCAACATCGGTGGCCGTGGCCAGATCCTCATCGCGTGTGCGACCGCGGCGCTGTTCACCTTCAACCTGAACCTGCCGATGTTCCTCCAGCTGCCCCTCACTCTGGCGGCGGGTATCGCCGGCGGTGCGATCTGGGGTGGCATCGTCGGTGTGCTGAAGGCGCGCACCGGCGCCCACGAGGTCATCCTCACCATCATGCTCAACTACGTCGCGTTCTACCTCGTGACGTGGATGGTGCGCACCCCCGGCATCCTGCAGCGCCCGGCGGGCGACCAGCCGATCTCGTCGGCGACGCCGGCGAACGCGCAGTTCCCCGACCTGCTCGGGCCCCGGTTCCCCCTGCTCGACTGGGGCTTCGTGATCGTCATCGCGGCCACCGTTTTCGTGTGGTGGCTGGTCGAGCGGTCGAGCCTCGGCTTCCGGCTCCGCGCCGTCGGCGAGAACCCGCACGCCGCGCGGGCCTCCGGCATCTCCGTGCAGCGGATGTACATCTACGCGATGCTCTTCGCCGGTGGCCTCGCGGGTCTGGCCGGCATGAACCAGATCCAGGGCTCGGTGACCACGGGCTTCGACGGCTACATCGACGCGGGCATCGGCTTCGACGCCATCACCGTCGCCCTCCTCGGCCGCAGCCGGGCCTGGGGCGTGTTCGCCGCCGGCATCCTGTTCGGCGCGCTGAAGGCCGGTTCGTTCACGATGCAGGCCTCGCAGGGCATCCCCGTCGACATCGTGCTCGTGGTGCAGTCGCTCATCGTCCTGTTCATCGCGGCGCCGCCGCTCATCCGCACGATCTTCTTCCTGCCGAAGACCGATGCCGAGAAGGCCGCCAAGGCGAGAGCCAAGGCTGCGAAGAAGGCGGTGTCCGCATGACCGCGCTCGCTCCTGCTCCCGACGGAACGATCCAGCTGGCCACCGTGAAGGTGCGCCACCTGAAGCTGCCGGTGACCCTCGCGATCGCGACGGCCCTGCTGGCGCTCCTCTTCCTGTTCGTCCCGCGCAACGGCATCAGCACCTTCCGGCTGAGCGACCCGAGCTCGTCGATCGGCCTGCCGAACGTGAGCTTCCCGACCGCCGTGACCTGCTGGGTCCTGATCGGCATCCTCGTGCTCCTGACGCTCTGGGCGTTCTGGGACTCGGCGAACTACCGCCGCACCGGCCTCTGGCTGCCGATCGTGTTCAGCCTCCTCGCCGTGTTCGCGTTTCTCGTGTGGGCCTCCGCCGGTGGGCTCGTGCCCGTCACGGGCCTCCTGTTCGGCGCGCTGTCGCTGTCTGTCCCGCTGATCTTCGGTGCGCTCGGAGGCGTCATCGGCGAGCGGGTCGGCGTCGTCAATGTCGCGATCGAGGGTCAGTTCCTGTTCGGCGCGTTCAGCGCCGCACTTCTGGCGAGCATCACCCACAACCCGTTCGTCGGGCTCGTGGGCGCGATGGTGGGCGGCGTGCTCGTGGCGTTCGTGCTGGCGGCGTTCTCGATCAAGTACCTCGTCGACCAGGTGATCGTCGGCGTCGTGCTCAACGTCCTCGTGACCGGCCTGACCGGCTTCCTCTACGGCGCGCTGCTCGTGCCGAACGAGGCCGATCTCAACCGCCCGGTGCGCTTCACGCGGTGGGAGATCCCGCTGCTCAGCGACATCCCGATCATCGGACCCGTGCTGTTCAACCAGACGTTCATCGTCTACCTCATGTACATCACTGTCGCGCTCGTCGCCTGGGGCCTCTACCGCACCCGCTGGGGCCTGCGGCTCCGCGCGGTCGGCGAGCACCCGCAGGCGGCCGACACGGTGGGCATCAAGGTGAACACCAGCAGGTTCTGGAACGTCTCGCTCGCCGGCGCGATCGCCGGCATCGGCGGTGCGTATTTCACCCTCGTCTCGGTGGGCCAGTTCACCAAGGAGATGACGGCGGGCCTCGGCTTCATCGCCCTCGCCGCGGTCATCTTCGGCCGCTGGGACCCGATCCGCGCGACCCTCGCGGCGCTGCTGTTCGGATTCGCGACCAACCTGCAGAACCTCCTGACCGTGCTGCGGACGCCGATCCCCAGCGAGTTCATGCTGATGCTTCCGTACCTCGTGACGATCATCGCCGTCGCCGGCTTCGCGGGTCAGATCCGCGGTCCCGCCGCCGCCGGCAAGCCATACATCAAGGGATGACGCGGTGCCTGCCGTGCGTGTGAAGGGCGACGGATGCCGGGCCGCGGCATCCGTCGACCCTCCTGATACCCCACCCGACGCGAACGGAGCGCGCTCATGACCGATATCGACTGGGATGAGCTGCGCGCCGCGGCGACCGACGCGATGCGGCGGGCCTACGCCCCCTACTCTCGCTACAAGGTCGGCGCCGCCGCCCTCGTGACCGACGGGCGCATCGTCACCGGCTGCAACGTCGAGAACGCGTCGTACGGCGTCACCCTCTGCGCCGAGTGCGGTCTCGTCAGCGAGCTGGCGAACTCGGGCGGCGGAAGCCTCGTCGCATTCGTCTGCGTCAACGGCCATGGCGACACGATCATGCCGTGCGGCCGCTGCCGGCAGCTGCTGTTCGAATTCGCGATCCCCGGCATGCTGCTCGAGACGGTGTCGGGAATCCGCACCATCGACGAGGTGCTGCCCGACGCGTTCGGACCCCGCGACCTCGAGGAGGCGACCCGATGAGCGATCCGACGGGCGTCGAGCCGTTCGACGCGGTCGACGTGATACGCACCAAGCGCGATGGCGGTGCGGTGCTGGAGCAGGCGCTGCGCTGGATGGTCGACGCCTACACCCGCGGGTACGTCGCCGACTCGCAGATGGCCTCGTTCGCGATGGCCGTCCTCCTCAACGGCATGACGCGCGACGAGATCCGCGTCATGACCGACGCGATGATCGCCTCGGGGGAGCGGATGAGCTTCTCGGGGCTCGGCAAGCCCACGGTCGACAAGCACTCGACGGGCGGCGTGGGCGACAAGATCACGCTGCCGCTGGCTCCGCTCGTCGCCAGCTTCGGCGTCGCGGTGCCCCAGCTGTCGGGCCGCGGACTCGGCCACACCGGCGGCACGCTCGACAAGCTCGAGTCGATCCCGGGGTGGCGCGCGGCGCTCTCGAACGACGAGATGTTCGCGCAGCTCCGCGACGTCGGCGCTGTGATCTGCGCCGCCGGCTCCGGTCTCGCGCCGGCCGACAAGAAGCTCTACGCGCTGCGTGACGTCACCGGCACGGTCGAAGCCATCCCGCTCATCGCGTCGAGCATCATGTCGAAGAAGATCGCGGAGGGTACCGACGCGCTCGTGCTCGATGTGAAGTTCGGCTCCGGCGCCTTCATGCGCGACGTCGACCGGGCCCGCGAGCTCGCCCGCACGATGGTCGCCCTCGGCACCGACTCGGGCGTCTCGACGACCGCGCTCCTCACCGACATGAACACCCCGCTCGGCCTCGCCATCGGCAACGCCAACGAGGTGCGCGAGTCGGTCGAGGTGCTCGCCGGCGGCGGCCCCGCCGACGTCGTCGAGCTGACGGTGGCGCTCGCCCGCGAGATGCTCGCGCTCGCCGGCCAGCCGGACGCCGATGTCGAGGCGGCGCTGCAGGACGGCCGCGCGATGGATGCCTGGCGCGCGATGATCATCGCGCAGGACGGCGATCCGGATGCTGCGCTGCGCGCCCCGAACGAGACGCACACCGTCACCGCGACCGAAGGCGGCTACGTCACCGGCATGGAGGCGCTCCCGTTCGGCATCGCCGCGTGGCGCCTGGGAGCCGGACGCGCACGCGCGCAGGACCCCGTGCTGCACGCGGCGGGCATCGATCTTCACGTGAAGCCCGGCGATCAGGTGACCGCCGGCCAGCCGCTGTTCACCCTTCTCGGCGAGGATGCCTCCCGGTTCGACCGCGCCCTCGAAGCCCTCGACGGGGCGTGGGAGATCGGCCCCGACGCACCCGAGCGCACTCCTCTCGTCCTGGAACGCATCACCGCCTAGGCTGAGTCAGTCCCGCGCCGGGCCCGACGCGGCCGCCCGGACCGCAGCATCCGTCCGCACCCCCTGACTCGCGATCGCACCCGAGGAGAATCTCAATGCCCATCGACCAGCACGGCGACGCCATCCTCGACGGAGTGTCGCTCCGGAGCCTCCCCAAGGTCTCGCTGCACGATCACCTCGACGGCGGCGTGCGCCCCGCGACGATCATCGAACTGGCCGACGCGATCGGGTTCGAGGTCCCCGAGTCCGACCCGGACGACCTCGCGGACTGGTTCGCAGACAAGAGCGACTCGGGCTCTCTCGTCGAGTACCTCAAGACCTTCGACCTGACGATCGGCGTCATGCAGACGCGTGAGGGCCTCACGCGCGTCGCCCGCGAGTTCGTCGAGGACCTCGCCGCCGACGGCGTCATCTACGGCGAGGTGCGCTGGGCACCCGAGCAGCACCTCGGCCGCGGGCTGTCGCTCGACGAGGTCGTCGCGGCGGTGCAGGAGGGCATCGAGGAGGGCGAGGACGCGGCCGAGAGCCGCGGCCACGACATCCGTGTCGGCCAGCTGATCTCGGCCATGCGCCACAGTGACCGCTCGCTCGAGATCGCGCGGCTGGCCGTGGACTGGCGCAACCGGGGCGCGGTCGGGTTCGACATCGCGGGTCCTGAGGACGGGTTCCCGCCGTCGCGCCTGCGCGAGGCGTTCGACTACCTGGCGTCGGAGTTCTTCCCGGCCACCGTGCACGCGGGCGAGGCTGCCGGCCTGGACTCGATCCGTTCGGCGCTGATCGACGGCCGCGCGCTGCGCCTCGGCCACGGCGTGCGCCTCGCCGAAGACCTCGAGGTCGTCTCGCGTGCCGGCGAAGAGGTGCTCGTCCAGTTCGGCGACCTGGCGCGCTGGGTGCGCGACCGCGAGATCCCGCTCGAGCTGTCGCCGTCGTCGAACCTGCAGACAGGTGCCATCGAGCGCTGGGGCACGACGCTGGAGGACCACCCCTTCGACCTGCTCTACCAGCTCGGCTTCGCGGTCACCGTGAACGTCGACAACCGCACCATGAGCCGCACGTCGCTGACGCGCGAGCTCGCGCTGCTGGCCGAGACCTTCGAGTACGGCCTCGACGACCTCGAGGCCTTCCAGCTCAACGCCGCCGCCGGCGCCTTCCTCCCGGTGGAGGAGCGCGAGGAGCTCATCGACCTCATCGCCGACGGCTTCGACGCGTAGCCCCTGACCGGTTCCGGAGCGGATGCCGCAGCCCGCGGCATCCGCTCGGCCCGCGGCATCCGCTCGGCCCGCGGCATCCGCTCGGCCCGCGGCATCCGCTCCCTCCTTCCCGCTCGACGCGTGCCAGATGCTGTGCGGCCGCGGCGGTCGATTCGCTGCGAAGTCCGGACTTCGCCGGATGCGGCCCCCTGGCTTATGCGTTGTCCGGACGGCGCGGACCAGATTGCACACGGCCCGTTGTGCGAGGTCCGGACTTCGCCGGTTCCGGATGCCGCGTTCCCGCGTTGTCCGGACGGCACAGAATCCTCCACAGCGGGCCCGTCGCTCGGGTTGTGCACAGGACTCGCCATCTGACGAGAATCAGCAACCGGCCCTGCGTGAAATGGGTTGGTGACGAGGAAGCGCCTTTCGATCGGAAGCCAGCCGTTCACGGTTGCCAGAGCCCTCGAGGACGGAATCGGCCGTGGAACCCTCGACGGCCCGCGGTTCGAGCGACCGTTCCACGGGGTGCGCCAGCTCAAGGAGCAGGAGGCGAAGTCCGACGCCGCGATGCGGCCCCGCAACGGCATCGAGCTGCGCGCGTACAAGAAGCGCTGTGCTCAGCTCGCCGTCCGCATGGGGGCCGACGACTTCTTCAGTCACAGCTCTGCGCTCGTGCTGTGGGGCGCGCCCGTTCCGCGCGACTGGGACCAGGCCATCCATGTCTCCGGAATACGACCGCGCAACCCCATCCGCACACGCGGGGTGGTGTCGCATCGCCTGGCTCGCCGGGAGGCAGCGTTTGCGGTTCGGGGCGGCCTCCGGGTCGAGACTCCAGCGCGAGCGTGGGTGCAGGCATCGGCTCAACTCTCCGACATCGACCTCATCGCTGCGGCAGACTTCCTCGTGGCGCGGCGGCGACGACTCGTCACCGTGGAGGAGCTCCGGGGCGAGGCTGCACGAATGCGCCGTCCGCGCCTTGAGCGCTTGATCGACCGCGTCCGGGACGGCGCGGAGTCGGCCAAGGAGACGGAACTGCGGATCCGACTGGTCGACGGCGGCCTCCCAGAACCAGACCTCGCCCACGAGCTCTTCACGTCATCCGGGACCTTCGTCGCGCGGCTCGATCAGGTGTACCTGCGATACCGGGTCGCCGTGGAGTACGACGGCCGCCAGCACGCCGAGGACGTAGGCCAATTCGCTCGCGATGCCGATCGGTGGCGTGCGATCGGCGACGAGGGGTGGCATCTCGTTCGAATCCTGAACCACCACCTCGAACCCGACCCGATGGTGGCGGTGGATATCGTGCGGCGCGCTCTCATCCGTGCCGGTTGGCGTCCCTGACCGACGGGCCACCGAGTCCGGACTTCGCAGGTTCGGGACGCTGGTTTGCTGTGCGTTCTGGACCGCAGGGTGTCCGTTGTCTCCGGGCGACGGGGTGAAGTCCGGACTTCGCAGGTTCGGGACGCTGGTTTGCTGTGCTTTCTGGACCGCAGGGTGTCCGTTGTCTCCGGGCGACGGGGTGACGTCCGGACTTCGCAGGTGCGCGACGCCCCCGCGCCGCGAAGTCCGGACTTCGCAGGAGGCCGGTCAGCGGCGCGCCACGCCGGGGTGTGACGCCAGGTACGCCTCGAAGGCCTCGGCCGAGGTCTTCGACGGGGTGAAGCCGAAGTCGTCCTTCAGCTTCGCATTCGCCAGAACGGGGCGGTAGCGGAGGAAGCGCACCTGTTCCGGGCCGTGGACGGTGAGGCGCAGCATCCGTCCCATCCGCAGGCCGAAGCCCAGCACCGCGGCGGGCACCGTCACGACCGGCTTGCCGAGGCGCCGGGCGATCTCGGGCACGGTCACGCGGCCGTCGCCGGCGACGTTGTAGATGCCGGGCGGGCCGTCGGTGGCGGCGCGTGCCATCGCGGCGGCGACGTCGTCGACCCACACGAAGACGAAGGGCGACTCCGAGCCGCGCACCTTCAGGAGGGCAGGCCCGTCCCAGAGCGCCGTGATCTGGTTCTGCACCGTCGGGCCCAGGATCGTGCCGATGCGGAACACGACCTGCTCGAGCTCGGGGCGCGCCTCGCGGTATCCGGCGAGCAGCTGCTCGACGAGGCGCTTGTGCTTCGAATAGGGGAACTCGTCGTTGCCGCGTACGGGGTCGCTCTCGCGCAGCCACTCGGGGTTGTCGGGGTGGTAGCCGTAGGCGGCGCCCGACGACGACACCACGATCCGCTTCACGCCGGCCTCGACGCACGCCTCGAGCACGTGCCGCGATCCGTCCACATCCACCCGGTACTCGAGATCGTGGTCGCGGCCGGGGTTGACGATGGCGGCGAGGTGCACGACGACGTCGATCCGGTGGCGGCGCAGCAGCGGCACGAGGCCGTCGGGACGGGTGACGTCGCACTCGTCGTAGACGACGCCGTCGACGGGATGCTGCGGCCGCCGCAGATCGCCGGCCACGACGAGCTCGACATCGGGGCGGCAGGCGAGGGCAGCGGCCACGTGGGATCCGAGAAATCCGGCGCCACCGGTGACGAGGACGCGGATGCTCATGCGGCGGGCTCCGCGGGATCGGCCGACCCCGTCGTCGCGGACCCGGTCGCGCCGTCCGTCGCCCGCACCGCGTGGCGCGACGCGTCGCCCTTGGCCGACCCCGTGCGCTTCTTCGTGTGCCGGGCCCAGAGGGCGGCGACGATGAGCCCCGCGATGATGTCCCAGATGCCCCACCAGCCGGCGACGATCGCCATGCCGCCGAGGCCGCCGAAGAAGGCGAACACCAGCCCGAGGCCGAGGCCCGCGTTGCGGATGCCGACCTCGAACGTCATCGCCTTGCGCTCGCGGGTGCCGAGGCCGCCGACGACAGCGGTGCTGTACCCGATCGCCAGTGCGACGGCGTCGTGGATCGTGACGACGAGGATGATGACGCCGAGGAATGCGACGAAATAGGCCCAGTTGCCCGCCAGCGCGGCGACGATGAAGCCGACGAGCGCGAGCAGCGAGAACCACTTGACGAACGGCTGCACGCGCTTCGCGAACGCGGGGAAGCGGTGGCGGATGAACAGACCCAAGGCGAACGGCAGACCGATGATGAGAAGGATGTCGCCGAGCATCGCCCACGCGTCGAGCGACACGGCCTCGAGCAGCGTGCGTGCGGTCGGATGCAGCGAACCCCAGAACGCGATCGACAGCGGCAGCACGAAGATGTAGATGATGTTCGAGACGGCGGTCATCGACACCGAGAGGGCCACATTGCCGCCGGAGCGATGCGTGAGCACCTGCGAGATGTTGCCCGGAGGGCAGCAGGCGACGAGGATCATGCCGAGCGCCATGGACGGCGTCACCGGCAGGACCAGGGTCAGCGCGAAGGTCACCGCGGGCAGCACGATGAGCTGCGCGAGGATCGCGATGACGAAGGGCTTCGGCTTGCGCGCCACGACCTTGAAGTCGTCCAGCGTCGTGTCCAGCGCGATGCCGAACATGATCAGCCCGAGCACGACGTTGAGGATCACGAGCGTGCCCGGATTGAAGTTGAGCACGACGTCGTCGGGGTTCACGCCGTCACCTCCCGGCGGGCGGCACCGCGCGCCCGTCGCGGGCCGCGGGAGGCGGCATCCGTCTTCAGCGCCTGCGTGGCGGTGCGGACAGCGCCGCGGTACGCGTCCTTGTTGACGTAATACGACATGCGCTCGAGGCCGAGGTAGTTGTAGCCGCCGGTGAGATCCGGCCACGGCTCGCCCGTCACGCGCGTCCGGAACGCCGCGGCGCGATCGGGGTGGCGCTCGAGCGCCGCGAGGTAGGCGGCGATGAGCTCGGCCTGCTCGTACCGGCCCTGCCAGCCGATTCCGGATGCCTCGATCATGCCCATCACGTAGAGCCCGTTGAACGTCGGGGTGAAGGTGTTGAGGAAGAGGCGCGGGGCCATGCCCGACCAGTCCAGTGCGGCGCGGTCGACGAACGGGTAGTCGAGCTTGTAGCCGGTGGCGAGCAGCACCGTGTCGTACTCGGCCGACGAGCCGTCGCGGAAGTGCACCGTGCGCCCGTCGAAACGGTCGATGTCGGGCACGATCCGCAGGTCGCCCTGCCCCAGGTGGTTGAGGATGAGCGTGTTGACGATGGGGTGCGACTCGTAGATCTTGTAGTCGGGCTGGGGGAACCCGAACCGCACGGGGTCGCCGGTGAAGGCGCGGAGCACCCGAGTGTCGACGAACTGTTTGATGCGCGCCGGGAGCGGCTTGCCCTGGTTGAGGGTGTCGGAGGGCTTGCCGAACAGGTAGCGCGGGACGAAGTAGTAGCCGCGGCGCACGCTCATGTCGACGGAGGCCGCGTGGTGCACCGCGTCGACCGCGATGTCGCAGCCGGAATTGCCGGCGCCGATGATGAGCACCCGCTTGCCGGTGAGCTGGGTCGCGGACTTGTAGGCGCTGGTGTGGAGGAGCTCACCTGTGAACTCGCCACGGAACGCGGGGACGTTCGGCTCGGCCAGCGTGCCGTTCGCGAGGATCACCCCGTCGTAGCGCTGCTCGACCTGGCCGTCGCCGCCGGTCGCTGAGGCTGTCGAGGGGCCTTCGGCACGCAGCATCCACCCGCCGTCGTCCGTGGGCGTGAGCGAGGTGACCTTCGTGTCGAAGCGGAATCGGGCGGTCAGCCCGAAGTGATCGGCGAAGTCGCGGAAGTACGTGATGAGCTCGCGGTGGCTCGGGTAGTCGGCCTTCGTGCGCATCGGGAACTCGGCGAACTCGGTCGTGGTGCGCGACGAGATGAGGTGCGCCGACTCGTACATCGTGGAGCGCGGGTTCTCGATGTCCCAGAGGCCACCGACCCCGCGCGACGCCTCGAAGCCGTCGAACTCGATCCCGGCCTTCTGCAGCGCCCGAGCGGCGGAGAGGCCCGATGGCCCGGCGCCGATGATGGCATAGCGGTGCGCGCTCATGCGTCCTTCATTCCGTCTCCACACGTCGTCGTGTCGTCGGCGCGACGGTGCCGACCCCAGTTTCGAGAGCAACCCTAAGCGTTAGTCGGAATTAACCGAAATCCCGCGTCGCCTCACACGAAGACTGCCAGGACGCCCCGCACCAGCACCACTGTCGCACCGGCCCACGCGATGGCGAGCATCGCCACCCGGGCGATCCGCGGCGACACGTTGCGCGAGAGGATCGTGCCGATCGCGATGCCGGCGATCGTCGCGACCACGAGGGTGCCGACGTCTTCGACCGGCGAGGTCGGCAGCCCGCGCAGCGCCACGGACGCGATGCCGAACGCCAGGAAGATCACCTGCACGCTGGCGGCGAAACGGCGCTGCGGCCACTTGTCGCCGACCGCGTACGCGGCCAGTGCGGGGCCGGAGAGACCGCTCGCGGCGTTCATGAAGCCGGCGGCCGACCCCGCGACGATCGCGCCGGTGCGACCTGACAGTGAGGCCGAGAGTGCGGGGATGTGACTCGCCACGAGCGCGAAGTACGCCATCGCCGCGATCAGCAGCAGGAGGGCGGCCTCGGGCAGCAGGTGCACCAGCAGCACGCCGAACGGCGAGGCGATGAGGCCCGGCCAGATGAGCCACCAGGTGCGCCGCCACTCGACGTGCTTCCAGACGAACGGTACCGCGGTGCACGCAGCCACGAGGGCGAGCAGCACGGCGATCGTGACCCCTTCGACCGGTCCGTAGAGCAGAACGATCGGCCCCACGAGCACGAGCACGAACCCGAGTCCGGTGATGCGCTGGATCACCGCCGCGACGAAGGCCGCGATCGCCGCGAGCACCAGGGTGAGAGCCACAGCTCAGCTCTGCGCGAGCGCGAAGGCCCCGACGAGCTCGGTGAGCTGGTCGCGCATGTCCTCGTCGGAGATCGTCGGGGTGTTGTCGCCGGCCTGCGGGCCGTAGTCGCCGAACGAGGAGTGGCTCGCGCCCTCGATCTCGTGCATCTCGGCGTCTTCGGGCAGCAGGTGGCGGGCGTCCGCGATCTTCTCCGGCGTCGAGAGCCCGTCCTCGCTGCCGGAGACGCTGATCACCGGCAGACCCGACTCCGACAGGTCGTTCGAGCAGTAGGAGCCGAACAGGGCCAGGCCGTCGGCATCCGTCGCGAGCTGGCACGCCCGCACGCCGCCGAGCGAGTGCCCGCCCACCAGCCAGGTGTCGACGTCGGGCGCGAGACCGGTGAACGTCGAGAGCGGCCTGACATCGAAGAACGCGAGGTTGAGCCACGGCTTGGTGATGACGACGGTGACGCCGTCCTCGGCCACGAGGCCCGAGACCTTGTACGCGTACGCCCACGGGTCGACCTTCGCCCCCGGGATGTACACCAGTCCCACGTCGGCGGACTCGCCGGTGGGGGAGAGCACGATGCCCGCGTCGGTGTCGGTGATCTCGATGCCGGGGTCGGCCTTGACCTCCGCGAGCGGATCCGCCTCGGCGCCCATGACCCCCACCTGGCTCCAGATGAGGATGCCGACCACGGCGAGCACAATGAGCGCCCCGATCGAGCCGAGGATCCACCACAGGACCCGCAACCCGCGCCGGCGGGGCTTGGCCGTGGGCTCGGGAGTGGTTTCGGGCGAAGTCTCGGGATCAGGGCCGGGCTGAGTCACCGACTCAGCGTACGCGGTCGCCGCCGATCATCGCTGGTTCGGGGCGCACGACGCGCGTTCGGGGCGCGCGCGTCGCGCCCCGAACGATCGCGGCGCCCCGAACCCCGAAAGTCACCCGAGCTCCGCCTGCCGCGCCGCCACGATCGCCTCGACCTTCGGGAAGAGTGGATGCTGCGGCTCGAGGCCCGTGACCGACTCGGTGAAGGACGCGGCATCCTGTTCCCGCAGCATCCGCTGCAGGTCCACCGACTGGGCGTCCTCGGGGTCGTCGAATGCGAGCGCCGCACCCATCGCCGCGACCAGGGCGTCGACGCCGAGCCCGCGCTCGGCGGCCTCCGCCGCCGGCCCCACGAACCTCTCGTGGCGCGAGAGCTTGCGCAGCGGCTGACGTCCGACGCGCCACACCGTGTCGGGGAGCGCCCTGTTGCGGAACCGGCCGAGGATCGTCGCGCGGTAGTCCGCCAGCGAGGCCGCGTCGAGCCCGTGCTTCGCTTCCAGCAGCGCCGATGTCTCTTCGAGCGCAGCCTCGACCCGCGACGCGATCGCCGGGTCGGCCAGTGCTCCGGCGATCCCCTCGACCCCGGACTGCGCGCCGAAGTAGGCCGTGGCCGCGTGCCCGGTGTTGACCGTGAACAGCTTTCGCTCGATGTACGGCGCGAGGTCGTCGACGAAGTGCGCGCCGGGGATGTCAGGCGGGTCGTCGCCGAACGGCGGTCGCTCGATCGCCCACTCGAAGAACGGCTCGACGGTGACGTCGACGCCCGCGCCCTCAGGCTGGGCCGGCACGATGCGGTCGACGGCGGTGTTGGCGAACACGGCCCGCGACGAGAGCGCGTCCCATGCGTCGCCGGCGAGGGCCTTGATCTGGTCTCGCAGCAGGTCGGTGGCGTTGATCGCGTTCTCGCACGCCATGATCTGCAGCGGGGGGCTCGACGGGTCCCGCAGCGCGAGCCCGGCGACGATGTGCGGTGCGACGAACTTCAGGATCGTCGGCCCCACGGCCGTCGTGACGACGTTGGCTCCGGCGATCTCATCGATCACCTTGTCGGGGTGCTCCGCGCTGTTGATGGCGGTGAAGCCCGTCACCACCGTGTCGCGACCGCCCTCGCCCACCTCGTGCACCGTGTAGCGGGACACGTGGTTGATCGCGTCGACCAGCGGGGCGGCGACGTCCGAGAAGACGAGGTCGTACCCGCCCTCGTGCAGGAGCAGCCCGACGAACCCTCGCCCGATGTTGCCGGCCCCGAAGTGGACGGCCTTCATCACACGCCCGCCGCCGACACCAGGCCGAACAGCTCCTCCGGCGTCTGGGCGGTCTTGAGGCGTTCGACCTCGTCCTCGTCCGAGAACAGGATCGCGATCTGCGACAGGATCTCGAGGTGCTCGTCGCCCTTGCCCGCGATGCCGACCACGAACGTCACCGGGTTGCCGTCCCAGTCCACGCCGCCGTCGTAGCGCACGACCGACAGCGCCGATTCGAGGATCTCGCCCTTGGTCTCATTGGTGCCGTGGGGGATCGCGAGCTCGTTGCCCATGTACGTCGACACGGTCTGCTCGCGCTGGAGCATCGCGTCGTAGTAGGCGCCGGTGACCGCGCCCGCCGAGTGGAGGATGTCGGCCGCCTCCCGCATCGCCTCGTCGCGTGTCGCGCTCCCGGAGTGGATGCGCACCTGCCCGATGCTCAGGACCTCGCGTGCCATGTTCTCGCCTTTCTCGTCGTTCGTCTGCAGATGTCGTCGGAGGAGATACGGATGCCGCGACCCGCCGCCCGTATGGAGCAGCGGGGCGCGGCCGTGCCGAGGGCGGTGGGGCCGGGGGCTTCTCGCCCGCCCGGCCCCACCGCGGTCTCAGCTACGCACCATCCTCGTGCTGGGCGCGGACGAGGTCCACGACCTCGTCGTAGCGCGGCGAGTTCATGAAGTTGTCGACCGACACGTGCACCGAGTTCGGCGTCTTCTGCCGCGCCCGGTCGGTGAGCTGGTTCTGCGTGATCACGAGATCCGCCGACGCGTCCAGGGCCGCGATCGCCTTGTTGGTGACTGTGACGTCCTCGATGCCCGCCTTCTTGATCTTGTTGCGCAGGACGCTCGCGCCCATGGCCGACGAGCCCATGCCCGCGTCGCACGCGAACACGATGTTCTTGATCTCGCGCTCGGTCATGGTGGCCGGCTCGATGCCGCCGTCGGCGCTGGTCGCAGCGCCGCTGCGCAGGCCGTCCAGTGCTGCCGACGACTTGCCCTTGGCCGCCGCGGTCTGCGTGATCGCCGCGCCGAACGCGTCGTCGGTCGCCGCCATCGCCTCGAGGTCGCGCTTGCGCGAGGCGCGCAGGATGACCCACGAGATGAGGAACGTCACGGTGGCGGCCAGCACCACCGAGAGCAGGACCGCGACGTACGAGTTGTTCGCGACTTGGGCGACCACCGCGAAGATGCTGCCTGGTGCCGCGGGTGCTCTCAGGGCGCCCCCGAGGAGCATGTTCGTCGTGACGCCGGTCATGCCGCCCGCGATCAGCGCGAGGATCAGCATCGGCTTCATGAGCGCGTACGGGAAGTACACCTCGTGGATGCCGCCGAAGAACTGGATCACTGCGGCGCCCGGGGCGGAGGCGCGCGCGGCGCCGATGCCGAAGAACGTGAACGCGAGCAGAAGACCCACACCGGGGCCCGGGTTGGCCTCGAGGAGGAACAGGATCGACGAACCGGTGTCGGCGGACTCCTGGATGCCGAGCGGCGTCAGCACGCCGTGGTTGATGGCGTTGTTGAGGAAGAACACCTTCGCCGGCTCGATGATGATGCTCGTCAGGGGAAGCAGGTTGTAGCCGACCAGCCAGTCCACGGCCGCGCTGAGCGCCTGCATGATGCCGTTGACGACCCACGCGATCGGGTAGAAGCCGATGATCGCGAGGACGAAGCCCCAGATGCCCGCCGAGAACATGTTCACGAGCATCTCGAAGCCCGCCTTGATCTTGCCCTCCCACAGGCTGTCCAGCCATCGCATGGAGTAGGCGCAGATCGGGGCCATGATCATCGCGCCGATGAACATGTGCACCTGGCCGAGCTGGTTGTCGGCCGGCAGGTCGGCGTTGATCTGCGCGATCAGGTAGTCCGACCCCGCGATCGCGCCGAACGTGCCGATCGAGGCCACCACTCCGCCGCGCACACCGTAGATGATGCTGCCGCCCGTGTACGCGATCAGGATCGGCAGCAGATAGTGGATGAAGGGCCCCACCAGCGTCGCGAGCGCCGGCACCGGGGTCCACCCGACCGCGATGAAGAACGCGGTGAAGATGCCCCACGCGATGAGCGCGGGGATGTTCGGCATGATCATGCCGGACAGGAACGTGCCGAAGCGCTGGACTCCGACTCGCGCCTTGCTGGTGCCCGTGGCGGGCACTGACGCCGTTGTCATTTTGCTGTCTCCCTTGTGTATGGGTGTCCCGGCCGCCGGGGCGACCTATCGGGCGGCCGCCTGCTGGGCGGCGGACCGGGCGGATGCCGCGTCGTTCGCGGCGAGGGCGGCCGTGGCGATGTCGCGTGCCTCGGCGATGGTGTGCTGGAGAAGGGTGGCGCGCACGTCGGCGAGGGCTGTGGGTGCCATGGACAGGCTCGTGGCGCCGAGGCCCACGAGCACGACGGCGAGCAGGGGATCTGCCGCCGCCTCACCGCAGATGCCCACCGGCTTGCCGTTCGCGCGGCCGGCGTCGCCGACCTCGCGGATCAGGCGCAGCACCGCAGGGTGCCACGGATCCTGGAACGACGCGACCGATCCGAGGAGCCGGTCTGCGGCGAGCGTGTACTGCGTGAGGTCGTTGGTGCCGATGGAGGCGAAGTCCGCGTCCACCAGGATGCGGTCGGCGAGGAGCGCCGACGAGGGCACCTCCACCATGACGCCGGCGGTCTTGATGCCGTAGTCGCGCGCGAGGTCTGTGAAGTAGGTCGTCTCCTCGACCGTGGCGACCATAGGGGCCATGACCCACAGGTCGGCGTCGGTGGCGGCATCCGCTTCGGCGAGGGCGGTGAGCTGTTCGCGCAGGATGTCCTCGCTGGCGCGGAGCGCACGGATGCCTCGGAGCCCGAGTGCCGGATTCTCCTCGTGTGCGTCGTTCAGGAACGCGAGCGGCTTGTCGGCACCGGCGTCGAGCACTCGCACGACGACCTTCTTGCCGGGGAACGCCGCGAGGAGCTTCGTGTACGCCTCGCGCTGCTGCTCGACCGTGGGCGCCTGGTTGGAGCTCAGGAACAGGAACTCGGTGCGGAACAGGCCCACGCCCTCGGCGCCCAGCGCGACCGCGTCGGCGGCGCCGTCGGGGTTGCCGAGGTTCGCCAGCAGCGGCACCGCGGTGCCGTCGGCGAGCGCGCCGTCGGTGATCGGGGCGGATGCCGCGGACGCGCGTGCGTCCGCGCGGTTCTGCGCCCGTTCGAGCTCGTCGGCGGTGGGGTCGGTCGTCACGACGCCGGCGGCGGCATCCACGATCACCGTCTCGCCCTCGCGCAGACCGGTCGCCGACGTCGCGCCCACGATCGCGACGATGGACTTCTCGCGCGCGAGGATCGCGGTGTGCGAGGTCGGACCGCCCTCGGTCGTCACGAGCGCGAGCACCTTGTCGAGGTCAAGGAGCGCCGTGTCGGCCGGCGCGAGATCCTTCGCGACGAGGACGAACGGATGCCCCGGATCCGGCACCCCCGGAGCCGGTACGCCGCGGAGGCGGGCGATCACCCGCTGTGCGACGTCGTCGAGGTCGGCGGCGCGCTCGCCGAGGTAGCCGCCCATCGCCGTGAGCTGATCGCGGAACGACGCGAACGCGTCGTACACCGCGAACTCGCCGGTCTTGCCCTGCGCCAGCCGCGTGCCGATCTCGTCAGCGAGGGTCGGGTCCTCGGCCATCATGGCCTGCGCCTCGAGCACCTCCTGCGCGGCTCCGCCGGCCTGCGCCCCACGGGCCTCGAGCTCGCGCGCGACGGCGGCGACGGCATCCGTCACCCGCGCCTTCTCCTCGTCGGCGCTGATCGTGCTCGGCGCGTCCGACGGCGCCGGCGCCGGCTCCGCCATGCGCGCGACGGGCCCCTGGGCGACGCCCAGTCCGATTCCCACACCCCGCAGTTCAGTCATGGTTCAGGCCTCCGCGTCGTGGTCGGTGGTGAGCAGTTCCGCGAGCGTGTCGAGGGTCGACTCCGCCCCGTCGCCGTCTGCCGTGAGGGTCACGTAGTCGCCCTGCTCGATCCCGAGCGCGATCACGCCGAGGATGCTCGCCGCGTTGACGGGGCTCCCCGCGTCTTTGGCGATCGTGATCGGGATGCCGGCATCCTTCGCCGCCTGCGCGAACAGCTTCGCCGGACGCGCGTGCAGACCGTGCGCCGATCCGATCCGGACGGTGCGTGAGATGGGTGGCATGTCGTGACCTCTCTGTCTGTTCCTGGTTCGTCGCGGTGTTGTTCAGTCCTGCAGTGGCGGCGCCGCATCCGCGGCCGGGAGCGGCCCCCCGGGGCTCCCGATCGCGGCGCGGACCAGCGCGAGTGTCCGCGTGCCGTCCCGGTCTCCGAAGATGTCGGACGGCAGCAGCACCACCGTCGTGCCTCGCGCGGCGGCATCCCGTTCGATGCGCTCGAGCGCATGGACCAGGTGCGGACCCACGAGGACGACGTCGGCGGCATCGAGATCGATCGGAAGCGACTGCTCGGTGCCGGCGAAGGCGGAATAGTCGAGTCCCTCTGCGTGGGCCGCGTGACGCACACGCTGAGCGACGAAGGTGCTCGAGGCACCCGCTCCGCAGACCACCAGGATCCTCATCGATCCGCCTCCTCTTCTGGCCATTCTTGTGAGAACGCTGGGAGCGGCACAACCACTCCTTCTTCCGCAGGGGCGGAAACGCCGTGTGGCGGCACCCGGTCGGCGTCCCTGTTCTCGCTCGGGGTTTGGGGCGCGCCACGAACGTTCGGGGCGCGCGCCGTGCGCCCCGAACGCCTCTCATGCGCCCCAGAACCGGGTGGCACCGGATGCTGCAGCCCCGGGCCGCGGCAGACCGCCTCGGCATCGACTGCGCGTGGTTGACTGGGCGTGTGACCCGAGCCCGGCAAGATCGTGTGCTCGGACTGCTCCTGCGCGACGGCGATTGGGTCACGGCATCCGCTCTCGCCGACGCGCTGGGCGTGACTCCCCGCAGCATCCGCTCCTACGTCACCGCCGCGAACGCGCGGGTGGCGCCGGGCGTCGCGGTCGAATCCGGGCCGCAGGGCTACCGCGCCGGATCCGATGCCGCGGCGGCGCTCCGGGCGGGCGGCGACACCGGCACCCCGCGCGACCGGCTGCACACGCTGGTGCGGGCGCTCCTCGACGCTCCCGACGGCATCGACGTCTTCGAGACCGCCGATGCGCTGCACGTCTCGCCGGCCACCCTCGACGCCGACCTCGCCCGCGTCCGCGGACTGCTCGGCGGAACCGAGCTCACCCTCGAGCGCTCCGCGTCCCGCGCCCGGTTGCGCGGCACCGAGGGCGCGCAGCGACGCCTGCTGAGCAAGCTCGCCCACGACGAGATGGACGCCGGAAGCTTCGACCTCGCCGCCCTCCGCCGCACGCTCGGCGAGGGATCGGTCGGGGCACAGGCCTTCGGCCCGTTCAAGACCGAGCTCGTCGCGCGGCTCGGCGAACTGGGTTGGTTCGTCAACGAGTTCGGCATCGCCGACGTCGTCATGCACATCGCGATCGCCGCCGACCGCACGTCGCGCGACCGCCCGCTCGACGCGGCCGGCGGCACTTCGCGGGAGCGGCCGACCCAGAGCCAGGTCGCCGAGATCATCGCGGAGCTGTCCGAGCGGCACCTCGGCGTGCGGCTCGGCAGCGCCGATCTGCAGCACCTCGCGACGCTGGTGCTCACACGCGTCGTCGCGCCCGACGGGCATGAGGACGCCGCATCCGTTACCGTGCCGTCCTCCCTCGATCCCGAGATCGAGGCGGTGGTGCGCGAGGTCGTGACGGCGGCCGCGGACGAGTTCCTCGTCGACATCGCGCACGACGACTTCGTGGCGCGGCTCGCGCTGCACGTGCAGAACCTGCTGCACCGTGCGCGCGAGCAGGCGTGGTCGCGCAATCCGCTGACACGGTCGCTGAAGTCGACGTACCCGATGATCTTCGAGGTCGCGGTGTTCATCGCGAGCAGGCTGCAGCAGCGGCTCGGCATTCCGCTCCCCGACGACGAGATCGCCTACATCGCGATGCATGTCGGCGGCCGGCTCGAGCGCAGCCGCCGCGCGGACCAGCTCCTCACCGCGACGATCGTGTGCCCCGGCTACTACGACCTGCACGAGCTGCTGCGCTCGAGCGTCGACCGTTCGCTCGGGCAGGCGATCGAGGTCGTGGGCGTCGAGACCCGCGTCGATCCCGACTGGGCCTCGATCGACACCGCCCTCGTCCTGACGACGATCGACCCGCCCACGACGAACGACCGGATCGTGCGCATCCAGCCGTTCCTCACCGACGCCGACGTCGAACGCGTGCAGGCCGCGGCCGGGAGGATCCGCCGCTCGCGCCGCCTCGCGCGGCTGCGCGCGGAGCTGGAGCGCTACTTCGAGCCGTCCGCGTTCCTCCGAGGCCTCGATGAGGCCGCCGGCGAAGAGGGCGTGATCCGAGGGCTGGGCGCCCTGCTCCAGGCCCGCGGGGTCATCGATGCCGAGTACGTCGAGCGCACCATCGAGCGCGAGCGTCTCTCATCCACCGCGTTCACCGACGCGCTGGCGGTGCCGCACGCGCTCGAGATGACGGCATCCCGCACCGCCATCGCCATCGGCATCGCCGACCCGTCGATCCCGTGGGGCGACGGGCGCGTGCAGGTCGTGGCGCTGGTGGCGTTCTCCGAGACCGACCGTGAGGCCTTCCAGACGGTGTTCGAGCAGTTCGTCGAGGTGTTCAGCGAGCGCGACAGCGTGCAGCGCCTCGTCCGCCGGGGCACCGACTTCAACGCCTTCCTCGACGAGCTCGTCGCCGTCATCGACGGCTGAGCCGCAGCATCCGTCTCCGGCGTCTGTCGTCTGTGACGGGTTCGGGGCGCGTATTGTCCGTTGGGGCGCGGATTCTGCGCCCCAACGGAGCGTTCACGCCCCAAGACCCTTCATCCGTGCGTCATCGCGAAGGCCGGATGCCGAAGGCCTCGAGACGTGCACCGAGCTCGGACGCTGTCGCCAGGTGCGGCCAGCCCCATCGTGCGTATCGGCGCTGGGTCGTGCCACGGATCCAATCCTCGCGTTGCTTCTCCTCGTCGAGCGCCTGGGAGGAGGTCCGGCCGTCGAGGAGCTTTCCGTCGACGTACTTGATCGCTCCGTCGAACTCGCCGAATGCGGCGATCTCCTCGAGTCCGAAGTCCACGTAGTAGGGCTGTCCGCGCGGTCCAGGAACGGCCACCTGAAGCTCGAGGATGCGGAACCCGAGCTCTCGCAGCCGGATCCGGCTGATGCTCTCACCAGGCAGTTGCGCTCGACCGTCGGCGAAGTCCAGGACTCGTCGTGCGCGCGTCTGACCGTGTGCGGATCGCCTGACGATCTCGGCGACCCTGTCGCGAAAGGCTTGGGCTCCCTCCACGTCGTACTCGCCTGGTCCCGCCACGAACTGCTTGCGCAGTGCCGCATCGGCGATCGTCACCGCCTGCTCGAACGTCGCGGTGCGCGCGACATCCGCGACCGTGCGCGCGAGCGAGGTGATCCGCAGGCCGTCGGCTTCCACGACGTCCTCGTCGCACAATTCACCACGATGACGGACGACGCCGAAGGCGGCGCCAGGGCGCTCCGCCGCCGCGATGATGTGGATGCGCTCGCGATCGGCGCGATAGAGGGGCAGTCCATGCGCGGCTGCCGCGGTTTCGTGCGACACGACCGGCGAGCTCGCCGACACTTCGGTCAGGGCCTGCGCGCGGGCGATGGCCCGAGCTTCGGGTTTCGCCGCGGTCCACGCGTCGCCGCGAACGAAGACACCCGGTCGGATCTTCACGAGCTGTCCCGCGCGCAGCGCCTGAGCGAGACGCCGTGGGCTCACCCCTCGCAGGAGCAGGTCGTCGTGCCGAAGGAGGCTAAAGACGGTCACACGTCGAGTCTTCGCAACGACGACGGGAGCGTGGTCGCCCGGTGACCACGCCGTGGACAACACGGCGGTGCGGCGCGGTGTGGACCCGATGGGGAGGAACCGGCCGCCGATCCCACTCTCGTCAGCGGGGACTCGGTCATCCCGCACGGGGTTTGGGGCGCAGCTTCTCCGTTGGGGCGGAGGATCTGCGCCCCAACGGAGAGATCGCGCCCCAAACCCGGAAGTGGCTGGATGCAGCGGGCCGGGCCGGCAAACGACGAGGGCGACGGATGCTGCGCCCCGGCGTCAGCCGCGGGCGAGGCGCTCGGTGAGGTCGAGGCGCACCGCGGGCCACTCGGCCGGGAGGATCGAGAACACCACGGTGTCGCGGAGGGTGCCGTCGGGGCCGAGGCGGTGGTTGCGGAGCACGCCGTCCTGCTTGGCGCCGAGGCGCGCGATGGCGGCACGGGACTGGCGGTTGTGCCAGTGCGTGCGGAACTCCACCGCGATGGCGTCGCACTGATCGAACGCGTGGGCGAGCAACAGCAGCTTCGAGGCGGTGT
Organism: Microbacterium sp. PRC9; assembly: GCF_031844125.1. Classification (NCBI taxonomy): domain Bacteria; kingdom Bacillati; phylum Actinomycetota; class Actinomycetes; order Micrococcales; family Microbacteriaceae; genus Microbacterium; species Microbacterium sp. PRC9. The sequence goes on along the minus strand of NZ_JAUZUR010000001.1, from coordinate 344,334 downwards.
TCACGGCGGTGCGCTGCGCCTCGAGTCCGATCCACGTGTGCCCGATCTCGACGTGCCGGTTGGCCTGGTCGATGTTGCAGAACGTGGTCGTGCCGATCACCCGCCCGGTGTCCAGCCGGCGCACCGCCCACGGATTCATGTGGCCCTCGTCGCGCCACGCCAGGCGCTGCGCGATGTCGGCGGCGATGCCCTCCGGGCGCGGCACCGATGTGTACCAGGTGTGCTCCAGACCCGCGGCCGCGGCGGCCAGGTCGGCCTCATGCTCGGGGGAGAGGGGTTCCAGGCGCACGTGCGCGTTCTCGAGGGTGACCGGCGAGGTGAGGAGCATGCTTCGAGCGTAGGCCGCGGGTACGTCGAACCCTGCCGGATGGGCAACGTGCGAAGCATCCATATCGCGTTGACGTCCACATGCGCGCCCGCACGTCGTCATACTTCGCAATTGTTCGCCCCGCCCGGCCCTCGCCTCCGAAGCCCCGCCTAGGCTCGAACGGTGCGTCCATTCCGGCGCATGCACAGCGAAGAGGACTCGAAACAGATGAAGACGAAGAGGCGAGTGATCGCCCCCATCGCACTGGCACTGGCGGCGACCATCGGTCTGGCCGCCTGCGCGCAGGGCGATGCCGCACCCGAGACGTCCGGTGCCGAGGCCACCGGCCAGCTCACCTACGCGATCGCGAGCGACCCGTCGTCGCTCAACCCGATCAACGTCAGCGACCGCTGGGGCCTGACCGTCACCAACATCGTCTACTCGCCGCTCGCGCGCGTCGAGGGCGACGGCACCGTCGTCAACGAGCTGGCCGAGTCCATCGAGCCCGCCGATGACGGCCTCTCGGTCACCGTCACGCTCAAGGACGGCCTGACCTGGTCCGACGGCGAGCCCCTCACGGCCGACGACGTCGTCTTCACCTACACGAACAAGGCCGTCCGCGAGAACGGCAACGCCGACCTGCTGTACGTGGGCGACCAGCCGATCACCGCCGAGGCGACCGACGAGCGCACCGTGGTCTTCCACCTGCCGAGCGTGAGCGCCGCGGCCCTCAGCAACATCGCGACCGAGACGTACATCATCCCCGAGCACGTGTACGGCGACGTCACCGACTTCTCGGTGACCGAGCTCGACCCGCTCGCGGTCGGTTCGGGCCCGTACACGCTCACCGAGTACGAGCGCGGCCAGTACCTCACGTTCGAGGCGAACGAGAACTACTACGGCGAGGCGCCGAAGATCCCCGAGCTGACGCTGCGCATCGTGTCGGACCCGAACACGACCAAGACGGCGCTGCAGACGGGTGAGGTCGACGCATCGTTCGCCACGCCCGACGCGATCGCCGAGCTCGAGGGCGCGGGCCTGAACGTCTACCCGTACGCCGAGGGCCGCGTGGCCTACCTGGGCCTCAACGCCGCGAAGCTCACCGACCCGAAGGTGCGCCAGGCGATCTTCTTCGCCCTGAGCCGTGACGACATCAACACCGCCGCGTTCCTCAGTGACGACTACTACGAGAACGCCTACACGATCCTTCCGCCGAGCAACGCGTTCGCGACCGAGGACGTCGAGAAGTACGAGCAGGACACGGATGCCTCGGCAGCCCTCCTCGAGGAGGCCGGCGTCTCCGACCTCTCGTTCACGCTCGCGTACGCCGGGGCCGACCCCGCGCAGAAGACCGAGGCGACCCTCATCCAGCAGCAGCTGAAGGATGCCGGCATCACGGTGGAGCTCGCGGGCATCGAGCCCGCCGCGGTCTTCGAGGAGATCCAGAAGGGCGCCGACTCGCAGTACGACGCGTTCCTCGGCGGCTACATCATGGGCCAGGACCCCGACGCGTACAGCCTGCTGTACCGCACGGGCGCTTCGGCGAACTACTTCTCGTACTCGAACCCAGCCACGGACGCGCTGTTCGACCAGGGCGCCGTCGAGCTCGACCCCGAGGCCCGCACGGCGATCTACGCCGACCTGCAGGCGCAGATCGCCGAGGATGCGGTGGTCTTCCCGCTCGCCGACAACCTCAAGATCCTCGCCGTGAACCCGCGGATCGGCGGCGTCGAGGACGCCAAGCTGGTCCCGATCTACACGTTCGAGAACTTCGGGCTCCTCACCGAGCAGTAAGAGGCCGTCACGGGCGCTCGCAACCGGGTGCCCGTGACGTCGTCGTGTGTCCGGCGGGCGCTGCGTCGCAGCATCCCGCCGGACACAGCCGTGAAAGGAGAACGATGGCGGTCTACATCCTCCGCCGCCTGCTGCAGGTCGTGCCGATGCTGCTGCTCGTGACGTTCGTCGTCTTCGCGCTGCTGCACGCGGCGCCGTACGACGTGGTCGACACCATCACGACGCCGCAGATGTCGGAAGAGACCAAGGCCGCCATGCGCGAGCGGTACGGGCTCGACCAGCCCATCGTGGTGCAGTACGGCCTGTGGCTCGCCAACGTGCTGCAGGGCGACTTCGGCTACTCGCTCGCGAGCCGGCACTCGATCGCCGAGGAGCTGGCCGCGCGCATCCCCAACACGATCATGCTCGTGGCTCCCGCCTACGTCGCGGCGCTGCTGCTCGCGGTGGTGCTCGGGCTCATCGCGGGCTCGCGCCGCGGCACCGTCGTCGACAAGGCCATCGACTCTCTCGCCGGCATCGGCATCGCGACGCCGTCGTTCTGGTTCGCGCTGCTCGTGATCTACGTCTTCGGCTACCAGCTGCGATGGTTCCCGATCATCGGCATGCACTCCGTCGGCAAACAGGGCGACCCCGTCGACTTCCTGATGCACTTCGTCATGCCGTTCCTGGTACTCGTGGTCGCGTTCTTCCCCGAGCTCGCGCGGTACGTGCGCTCGGCGACGATCAGCCAGTTCTCGCAGGACTACGTGCTCGTGCAGCGCGGGTTCGGCGCCTCGCGGCGCCAGGTGCTGACCCGCCACGTCGGCCGCAACGTCATGCTCCCGATCATCACGCAGCTCGGTCTCGCCCTGCCGATCCTCGTCACGGGGGCCATCGTGACGGAGTCGATCTTCGGCTGGCCCGGGATCGGCCCCTACTTCCTCACGGCGACCCGCAGTCTCGACTACCCGGTCGTCCTCGCGGTGCTGCTGCTGTCGGCGGTGCTCGTGATCGTCGGCAACCTCATCGCCGACGTGCTGTACGTCGTGGTCGACCCGCGCATCCGGATCGGAGCGGGCTCATGACCACGACCACCACCCCCAACGTCGCGGCGGTCGTCGACGCGACCACGCTCGTGCATCGCACGCGCTCCTTCCGCTCGGTCTCGGCACTGCTCGCGATCGCGTTCCTGGCCGTCGTGGGCCTGATCGCGCTCCTCGCGCCGCTCCTGCCCCTCGACCCGTCGACCACCGACCTCGCGATCCGCTGGCAGCCGCCGAGCGCCGCGCACTGGTTCGGCACCGACGAGCTGGGCCGCGACTACTTCTCGCGCGTCGTCTACGGCGCCCGGATCTCGCTGACCGTCGGCATCCTCGCGATGGCCGCCGCGACCGCCATCGGCGTCATGGTCGGGCTCATCGCCGGGTACGCCGGCGGGCGCGTCGACGACGCCCTCATGCGGTTCGTCGACTTCCTCTCGTCCATCCCGTGGATGGTGCTCGTCATCGTCGCGAGCGTCTTCCTCAAGCCGGGTCTCTGGACGATCATCTTCGTGATCGGCGTCTTCTCGTGGATGGCGACGGCCCGCCTCGTGCGGGCCGAGGCCCTCACGCTGCGTGAGCGGGCGTTCGTCCGCTACGCGCGCTATATCGGCGTGCGCCGCGAGCTCGTGATGTGGCGGCACGTCGTGCCCGACGCGGCGCCGACGATCATCGTCGCCGCCACGGCGAGCATCTCCACGGCGATCCTCACCGAGTCGGCGCTCAGCTTCCTCGGGCTGGGGATCCAGCCGCCGATGGCGTCGTGGGGGAGCCTGCTCGAGAGCGCGCAGGGAAGCCTTCAGACCGCGCCGTACCTCGCGCTCATCCCGGGTGTGCTGATCCTGCTCACCGTGCTGTCGTTCAACGTGCTGGGTGACGCGCTGCGTCAGTCGGTCAGCGAAGGAGGAGCGTCATGACGTCGACGAGCGACGCGCTGCTCAGCGTCGACGGGCTCGACGTCGACCTGCCCGGGCGCACCGGCGGTCGCGTGACAGTGCTCGACGACGTCTCGTTCGACGTTCCGCGCGGGCGCGTGGTGGGCATCGTCGGCGAGTCGGGCTCGGGCAAGACGATGCTGCTGCGGGCGCTCATGGGGATCCTCCCCGAAGGTGCGAACCGCGAGTGGCGCCGCGTGCTCCTCGACGGAGAGGACGTCACGTCCTCGCGCCGGCGCCTGCCCGCGGCCATGGTCTTCCAGGATCCGATGACCTCGTTCAACCCGCTCGTGCGGATCGGCGCGCACCTCACCGAGGTGGCGCAGCGGTTCCAGAAGGTGGGCAGGCGCCAGGCGACCGCGCTCGCGCGCGAGGCGCTCGCCGCCGTGCGCATCCCCGAGCCCGATCGCGTGCTGTCGCGGTACCCGCACGAGCTCTCGGGCGGCATGCGCCAGCGGGCGATGATCGCGATGGCTCTGCTCGCGCAGCCCGAGCTGCTCCTCGCCGACGAGCCGACGACGGCGCTCGACGCCACGATCCAGGCGCAGATCCTCGCGCTCCTGCGCACCCTCCAGGCCGAGCGGTCGCTCACGGTGCTCATCGTGACGCACGACCTCGGCGTGGTCGCCGCGGTCTGCGACGACGTGCTCGTGATGAAGGACGGCCGCATCGTCGAATCGGGCGAGGTGGACCGCGTGTTCCGCGAGCCGCAGCATCCGTACACGAAGGAGCTGTTGGATGCTGCGCCCGACGCCCCCGCAGAACGCGGGGCGGCGGCCGACCAGGGAGGCGACGCGTGAGCCCGCAGACCCCGACCCGCACCGCCGACCTCGTCGACGTGCGCGGGCTCGTCAAGACGTTCCCGCAGCGCAACGCGTGGGGCAGGACGATCGGCACGACACGCGCCGTCGACGGGATCGACCTGACCATCCGCCGCGGCGAGACGCTGGCGCTCGTGGGGGAGTCCGGCAGCGGCAAATCCACGCTCGGGCGCTGCATCCTGCAGATGGACGAGCCCACGAGCGGCACCGTCACGTACGAGGGCGTCGACCTCACGGCGCTTCCCCGCGCGAAGCGCGCGCCGTACCACCGCTCGATGCAGGTGATCTTCCAGGACCCGTTCTCGTCGCTCAACCCGCACCGGACCGCACTCCAGAACGTGATGGAGCCGCTGACCGTGCTCGCCCCCGACTCCGATCCGCGGTCCCGCGCCATCGAGGCGCTCGCCGCCGTGGGGATCGACGGGGATGCCGTCAACCGCCGCCCGCGCGCGTTCTCGGGCGGTCAGCGCCAGCGCATCGTGATCGCCCGTGCGATCGCCGTGCGGCCCGGCTTCGTCGTCTGCGACGAGCCGCTGTCGGCGCTGGACATGTCGATCCAGGCGCAGGTGACCGACCTCCTCCTGCGGCTGCAGCGCGAGCTCGAGCTCACCTACCTGTTCATCTCGCACGACCTGTCGGTCGTGCGGGAGATCGCGACGCGCACCGCCGTCATGAACCGCGGGCGCATCGTCGAGCTCGGCCCCACTGCGGAGGTCTTCGCGTCACCGCAGCACCCGTACACACGGCACCTGCTCGACGCGGCGCTGTCGACCGACCCGGCAGAGGCGCGCCGCCGCCTCGAGCGCATCTCCACGCGCCCCGAGCCCGTCGGCCTCGAGCCCGACGGCACCGCGCTCGCCGAGGTCACGCCCGGCCACTTCGTGCTCCGCTGACCGAGGAGGGGACGGATGCTGCGGCCCGCAGCATCCGTCTTCTCCCGTCGTCGTTGCTGCCCGATGTCACCCCGGGTTCGGGGCGCAGATTCTCCGTCGGGGCGCAGAACGTGCGCCCCGACGGAGGAAATGCGCCCCAAACGCGAGGAGACGGGGACCGAGGTCAGCCGCCGTACTCGGCCAGCAGAGCGCGGGCGCCGTCGGCGAGGGCCGCGATGCGTGCGGCGGCGTCCTCGCGAGACTCGCCGCGCACGTCGAGGTACAGCTTGAGCTTGGGCTCGGTGCCGCTCGGGCGCACGATGACGCGCGAGCCGTCGGCGAGCCACAGGCGCAGCACGTCGCCCGGCGGCAGATCGTCGACGCCGTCGAGCAGGTCGTCGATGCGGTCGACCGCGACGTCGCCGACGGACGACGGATGCCGCTCCCGCAGCGCCGCCATGATCCGGGCGATCTGCGACACGTCCTCGACGCGGATCGAGACCTGATCGCTCGCGAAAGCACCGAACTGCTCGTCGAACTCGGTCAGCAGGTCGGCCAGCGTCGCGCCGCGTCCGCGGGCCTCGGCCACCAGGCCCAGCATCGCGACGGCGGCCGAGACGCCGTCCTTGTCGCGCACGGTCCCGGGGTTCACGAGGTAGCCGAGCGCCTCCTCGAAGCCGAAGACGATGCCCGGCGCGCGCGAGATCCACTTGAACCCGGTGAGCGTCGCGTGGAAGTCGAGACCGTAGTGCTGAGCCACCGCCTCGAGGCCGGGCGACGACACCAGCGAACACGCGAGCGAGGCACCGGTGCCGTCGGCTGAGGCAGGGGCGGCTCCGTCGGCGGTCGCGAGCCGGCCGGCGCGCCAGCCCAGCAGCAGGCCGATCTCGTTGCCCGTGAGGCGGCGCCAGCCGCCCTCGGCGGACTCGTCCGGCAGGGCGACGGCCAGGCGGTCGGCGTCGGGGTCGTTCGCGATGACGAGCTCGGCGCCTGCCTCGCGCGCGGCCTCGAACGCGAGGTCCATCGCGCCGGGCTCCTCGGGATTCGGGAACGCGACGGTCGGGAAGGCGCCGTCGGGCTCGAGCTGGGCCGCGACCGGCACCGGGGCGGGGTAGCCCGCGGTCTCGAGGATGCGCGAGAGCGTCTCCCACCCGACCCCGTGCATCGCCGTGTACACCCACGTGAGACCCTCGGCGCCCGCCGGGGCGGGCGCGACCGCAGCGGTCGCGGCGACGTACTCGTCGACGACGCTCTCGGTGGCCAGCTCGAACCCGAGCGACCGCGGAACCGTGCTGATGTCGCCGGCCTCCGCCACGCGCGCGATGTGCGCGGCGATCTCGGCGTCGGCAGGCGACACGATCTGCGAGCCGTCGTCGTCACCGCCCAGGTACACCTTGTAGCCGTTGTCGTCGGGCGGGTTGTGGCTCGCCGTGACCATGACGCCGGCCGCCGCACCGAAGTGGCGCACGGCGAACGCGAGCACCGGCGTCGGCAGCAGCCGCGGCATGAGGATCGCGCGGAGCCCCGCGCCGGCGAAGATCTCGGCCGAGTCGCGTGCGAACACGTCGGAGTTGCGGCGTCCGTCGTAGCCGATCACGACGATCGGGGCGTCGTCGAGGATTCCGGGCACCTCGGGCCCCTCCGCCTCCAGCGCGTCGGCCGAGGGGGTCTCGGTGAGCTCGGGCGCGGACGGCCCCGCGAGTTGGTCCGGAACGGATGCGGCGGCGCCCGCGTCGTGCGAATCGCCCCCGCCGTCCTCGGCGTCGGGCTCCTCGCCGTCGACGCCCGCTTCTGCGTCGTGATCCTCGCCGCGGGCGTCGCCGGCGGCCTGAGCATCCGTCTCCACCGGCTCCTCGACATCCGAGCCGCCATCCTCGGCGGAGGCCGCGTCGTCCGCCGGCACATCGCCCGCAGGTGCGACCGCGACACCGTCGTCCGGTGCGCCGTCGTGGGCGGCGGTCGCAGCATCCGCGTCGTCCTCATGCGAGCCGGCCTCGACGCCGACCGGCGGGAGTCCGGCCTGCTCACGCACGTACGCCGCGAGACCGGCGGCGGCCTGTGCGACGAGCACGCGGTTCATGCGGTTGCTGCCGGCGCCCAGGGCGCCGCGCAGTCCTGCGGTCCCGAAGGCGAGGCGCGCCGAGAAGCGGTCCCCGAGGTCTTCGACCGCGGCGGGGTTGCCCGACTCTGCGGCCTCGATCAGCGCGCGCAGCTCGGCGCGCGTCTCGCCGTCGGGGTCCTGTGCGAGCCACGCGTGTGCGCGCGCGAGGACGTCGGCCGCAGCATCCGCCCCCGTCGACACCTCGTCGGGAGCCGGCTCCTGCACCGCACCCCCGTTCACAGCGCCCCGATCACGCGCGCCAGCAGCGACGAGATGACGGGCTCGGCGTTGCGGCCGGCCTCGAGCACCTCCTGGTGGCTGAGCGGGTGCTTCTGGATGCCCGCGGCCATGTTCGTGATGAGCGAGAAGCCGAGGATCTCCATGCCGGCCTGACGCGCGGCGATCGCCTCGAGCGCGGTGGACATGCCGACGATGTGCCCGCCGAACGACTTGACCATCTGCACTTCGGCCGGCGTCTCGTACTGCGGTCCGCGGAACTGCGTGTAGACGCCCTCGTCGAGGCTCGCGTCGATGGAGCGGGCGAGGTCGCGCAGTCGCAGCGAGTACAGGTCGGTGAGGTCGATGAAGGTCGCGCCCTCGAGCGGGGTGTCGCCGGTCAGGTTGATGTGGTCGCTGATCAGCACCGGGCGCCCCGGGTGCCAGGTGTGCTTGATGCCGCCGGCGCCGTTCGTGAGCACCATCGTGCGCGCACCGGCTGCGGCGGCGGTGCGCACACTGTGCACCACCCGGCGGACGCCGTGCCCCTCGTAGTAGTGGGTGCGGGCGCCGATCACGAGCACGCGGCGCCCCTTCGGCGTGACGACGCTGCGGAGGGTTCCGACGTGGCCGGTGAGGGCCGGGGCGCTGAAGCCGGTCACCTCGGTGGCGGGGAACGTCGAGGTCGTCTCTCCGAGGAGCTCCGCGGCCTTGCCCCAGCCGCTGCCGAGCGTGAGCGCGATGTCGTGACGCTCGACGCCGGTGATGCGGGCGATGTCCTCTGCCGCGGCGGCGGCCACCGCGAACGGGTCGGCCGTGGGGTCGTCGAGAGGGTTGCCGGTGGTGTCTGACATGGGACCACTTTAGGAACGGACGGCGACGAGGGCCAGCGAAGCCGTATCCGGGCCGCACCCGGGAGTGTCGCGGTGTCGCCTCTGAGGCACGCGGCAGGGGAGAATGGAATTCATGTCGATCAGCTTCGAGACCACCCAGACCGTCGCCATCCTCGGCGGCGGACCCGGAGGCTACGAAGCGGCGCTGGCCGCCGCCCAGCTCGGAGCCGAGGTGACGGTGGTCGAGCGCGCCGGCATCGGCGGCTCGGCGGTCATCACCGACGTCGTCCCGTCGAAGTCGCTCATCGCGACCGCCGACGCGGCCGTCGCGATCGCGGGCGCCGGCGACCTGGGCGTGCAGCTGTTCGCCAAGGGCAAGGACGGCAAGCCGCTCAAGCCCGAGATCGCCATCAACCTCACCGCCGTCAACAAGCGCCTCCTCACGCTCGCCCGCCAGCAGTCCGACGACATGCGCGCGTCGCTCGCCGAGGCGGGAGTCCGCATCATCTCGGGCCACGGCCGCCTCGAGGGCGGCAACGCCGTCGTGGTGTCGACCGGCCCCGGCGGCACCGACTTCGACCGCATCGAGGCCGACACCCTCGTCGTCTCGGTGGGTGCGTCGCCCCGGGAGCTCGCCAGCGCGAAGCCCGACGGCGAGCGCATCCTCACGTGGACCCAGCTCTACAACATGACCGCGCTCCCCGAGCACCTCATCGTGGTCGGCTCCGGCGTCACGGGCGCCGAGTTCGCCGGCGCGTACATGAACCTCGGCGCGAAGGTCACCCTGGTGTCGAGCCGCGACCAGGTGCTCCCCGGCGAAGACAAGGATGCCGCCGCCGTCCTCGAGCGCGTGTTCAAGCGCGGCGGCATGAAGCTGCTGTCGAAGTCGCGCGCCGACAAGGTCGAGAACACCGGCGACGGCGTCGTCGTGACCCTCTCGGACGGCCGCACCGTCGAGGGCAGCCACTGCCTCATGGCGGTCGGCTCGATCCCGAACACGAAGGGCATCGGCCTCGAGCAGGCCGGCGTCCAGATGACCGAGTCCGGCCACATCCAGGTCAACCGCGTCGCGCGCACCTCGGTGCCGAACATCTACGCCGCCGGCGACTGCACCACGTTCGTGCCGCTCGCCTCCGTCGCCTCGATGCAGGGTCGCACCGCCGTCTTCCACGCACTCGGCGACGTCGTGATCCCGCTCGAGCGCCGCCGCATCACGTCGAACATCTTCACCGCCCCCGAGATCGCCACCGTCGGCTGGCAGGAGAACGACATCGAGGACGGCCACATCAACGGCGTCGTCCACAAGCTGCCCCTGGCGGCCAACCCGCGCGCCAAGATGATGGGCATCAAGGACGGCTTCGTCAAGATCATCGCCCGCGAGGGCAGCGGCACCGTCATCGGCGGCGTCATCGTCGGCCCCCGCGCCTCCGAGCTGATCTACCCGATCGCGATCGCCGTCGAGCGCCGCCTGACGGTCGACCAGGTCTCCCGCGTCTTCGCGGTCTACCCGTCGCTGTCGGGCAGCATCACGGATGCCGCGCGCGCGATGCACGTCGTCGACCACAACGTCTACGGCGGCTGACGCCCCCGTTCGGATCGTGTGCTCTCACCGAGCGCACACGATGTTCGCGCGCATGTCGTGTGCGCTCGGCGAGATCACGTGATGTGAACGGGATGCCGCGGCCCGCAGCATCCATCATCCGGCGTGAGCGGCGCGTGGAGGGGCCGTGGGGACCGCGATCCCGGGGTCATCCGAGGCCGGCGTTGCCGCGCCAGAGGTCCGCGGCGGCCGCGCCGAGGCATCCCTCACTCGCTGTCCCTTCCGTTCGACAGGTCAACCGGGACTCCGCACGACCCGCGAGGCGCTTCCTCTCCTGCGGAAGCCCGGTTGACCTGTGGAGGGCGGGGGCGACGGATGCCTCGGCGCCAGCGTGCCGGACGAACCCGGGTCAGCCGAGACCGGTGTTGCCGCGCCAGAGGTCCGCGGCGCGGTTCGCGGCGGCGTCGACCAGCGCCCGCAGCTCCGGACGGTCGGGCATCGCGAAGGAGACGTAGGCACCACGGCCGCCCGCGACCGGGCGGCCGTAGGCCTTCACCGCGACCGAGAGGTCGGGCAGCAGGCGGACAGTCAGCGTCTGCAGCTCGAACTCCTCGCCGCGGCGGAAGTCCCGCCAACGCAGCTGCGGCGGGATCACGACGTTGATCGCGAGCGCCGACACCTCCGGAGCATCGCCGTCTGGAGCATTCATCCCGCCATCCTGACACCCTCGCCGCCGCCGCGGGCCGAGGCATCCGTTCGCCCGTTCCGTGATGCCGAAACACGGGTCGATCACGGCGACACGCCGGTGATGGATGCTGCGCCCCGGAGTGTCGCGCGACGGACCCGTGTTTCGGCGCGCCCGACGACGCGAGACGACGGAACCGGGATCAGGAGATGGTGAGGAGCTGGTGCCCGGCCGACACCGTCGTGCCGGGGTCGGCGTTGATCGTGCCGATGACGCCGTCCTTATGGGCCTGGATGGGCTGCTCCATCTTCATCGCCTCGAGGACGATGACGAGGTCGCCCTTGACGACCTGCTGGCCCTCCTCGACGGCGACCTTCACCACCGTGGCCTGCATCGGCGACTTCACCGCGTCGCCCGAGGCGCCCGCGACGACCGAGGGGGCGTGCGAGCGGCGCGAGGGCGGCACGGCCGCGGGGCGTCCGGCGACCCCGACGGGCGCGACGACGCGGTCGGGCAGGCTCACCTCGAGGCGCCGGCCGGCGACCTCGACGACGACCGTGTGCCGCGCCTCGGCGGGAGTGGGCTCGCTGAGCTCGCCGTCCCACGGGGCGATGTCGTTGACGAATTCGGTCTCGATCCACCGCGTGTAGACGCCGAAGCGGCCGTCCTCCGCGGTGAACGCGGGGTCGCGCACGACGGCGCGGTGGAACGGCAGCACGGTCGGCAGGCCCGAGACCTCGAACTCGTCGAGCGCGCGGCGCGAGCGCTCGAGCGCCTCGGCGCGGTCGCGGCCGGTGACGATGATCTTCGCGAGCAGCGAGTCGAACGCACCCGACACGCTGTCGCCGGCGGTGACGCCGGAGTCGAGACGGATGCCGGGGCCGCCGAACGTCTTGAACACGTGGATCGGTCCGGGCTGGGGGAGGAATCCGCGGCCGGGGTCCTCGCCGTTGATGCGGAACTCGATCGAGTGGCCCTCGGGCTTCGGGTCGTCGTAGCCGAGCTCCTCACCCTCGGCGAGGCGGAACTGCTCGCGCACGAGGTCGATGCCGGTGACCTCTTCCGAGACCGGGTGCTCGACCTGCAGGCGCGTGTTCACCTCGAGGAACGAGATCGTGCCGTCGGCGCCGATCAGGAACTCGCAGGTGCCCGCGCCGACGTAGCCGACCTCCTTGAGGATGGCTTTCGACGATTCGTACAGAGTCTTGTTCTGCTCGTCGCTCAGGAACGGCGCGGGAGCCTCCTCGACGAGTTTCTGGTGCCGGCGCTGCAGTGAGCAGTCGCGCGTGGAGACGACGACGACGTTGCCGGCCGAATCCGCGAGGCACTGCGTCTCGACGTGACGGGGCTTGTCGAGGTACTTCTCGACGAAGCACTCGCCGCGACCGAAGGCGGTGATCGCCTCGCGGGTCGCCGACTCGAACAGCTCGGGCACCTCATCGATCGTGCGGGCGACCTTGAGGCCGCGTCCGCCGCCGCCGTATGCGGCCTTGATCGCGATGGGCAGACCCACCTCTTCAGCGAAGGCGACGACCTCGTCGGCACCGGCCACGGGGCCGGGGGTGCCCGGGGCGAGCGGCGCGCCCACCTTCTCGGCGACCGCGCGGGCGGTCACCTTGTCGCCGAGGGCCTCGATCGCCTCGGGCGACGGCCCGATCCAGACAAGGCCCGCCGCGATGACGGCACGGGCGAAGTCGGAGTTCTCGGCGAGGAAGCCGTAGCCGGGGTGCACCGCGTCGGCGCCGGAGCGCCGCGCGACGGAGAGGATCTTCTCGATCGACAGGTACGTCTCGGCGCTGGTCGCGCCCTCGAGGGCGTACGCCTCGTCGGCGAGGCGCGAGTGCATGGCGTCGCGGTCCTGATCGGCGTAGACGGCGACCGACGCCTTCCCGGCGTCGCGTGCGGCGCGGATGACGCGGACGGCGATCTCGCCGCGGTTGGCAACGAGAACCTTGGCGATCTGAGGCATGAGTGCCAGCCTACCGACGGCATCCCGAGGGCTTTTGAGCGGTTCGTACAAGAACCGACGAGAAACGTGGGATTCCTACTACAACGGTTACGCCCTCACTGCGCCCCGTACCCCACAACGGTTACGCCCTCACTGCGCCCCGTACCCCACAAAGGGAACGCCCTCACTGCGCCCCGTCTTCCACGAACGACTTCTCGTCGATCTCGGTGGGACCGAGCGACGGATCCGACGTGTTCCACAGCGATGTCCACTCCACGCCGACCTCGCGCACGAGCTGCCGCAACGTCGACACCGACATGCCGACGACCGTCGAGGGATCGCCCTCGACCCGCTCGATGAACGCGCCGCCGAGGCTGTCGACCGTGAACGCGCCCGCCACGTGCAAGGGCTCGCCGGTCGAGACGTACGCGTCGATCTCGGCGTCCGTCACGTCCGCGACGAAGGAGACGGATGCCGCAGCCGTCGCGTGCACCTCGCGCGGGGGTTCGCCCGGCTCGATGCGCACCACGGCGTGGCCCGAGTGCAGCACGCCGGTGCGCCCACGCATCGCGCGCCAGCGGGCGGCAGCCTTCTCGGGCGTGTAGGGCTTGCCGAGCACCTCGCCGTCGAGCTCGAACATCGAGTCGCCGCCGATCACGATGCCGTCGAACTCCGGGATGTCGTCGCGCAGCCGCGCCGCGACCTCCGCCGCCTTGCGGCGCGCGAGCAGCAGGACGTGCTCGTCGGGCGCGAGCGTGCGGGCCTCGGCCGCCTCGACCGCCGCGATGACGGCCTCCTCGTCCACGTCGGGGGCGATGGTGAGCGGACGGATGCCGAACTGCCCGAGCAGCATGAGCCGGGCGGGCGAGGTCGAGGCGAGGCAGACGCGCATCCCCTCACAGTACGGGGCGGGGACGTAGGCTCGTCGGGTGAGTGAAACCGGCGGCATCCTCGATCTCGACATCACGGGCGTCGCCCACGGCGGCGTCTTCGTCGCCCGGCACGAAGGCCGCGTCGTGTTCGTGCCCGACACGATCCCGGGGGAGCGCGTGCGCGTGCGGCTCACCGACACCGGGAAGAAGTCGTTCTGGCGCGGCGAGACGCTCGAGGTGCTCGAGGCGTCGCCGCACCGGCAGCTGCACGTCTGGCGCCAAGCCGATGTCGACATCCCACCGGAGCAGCGGCCCGGCGGTGCCGACTTCGGCCACATCGCGCTCGAGCACCAGCGTGCGCTCAAACTCGAGGTGCTGCTCGACGCGCTGCACCGGTTCGGCGGCATCACCGACCCGGTCGCCACGATGAGCGGCGTCGCGCCGGTTCCCGCCCTCGACGGTGCCGAAGCCGACGGCGAGTCGGTCGACGGCACCGGGTGGCGCACCCGGGTGAGCCTGCACGTGGACGCGGACGGCAACGTCGGCCAGTACGCCGCGCGCAGCCACCGTGTGGTCCCGCTCGAGGACCTGCCCCTCGCCACGCCGGCCGTCGAGCGCGCTGCGCTCGCGCTCGCCGCCAGCGAGCCCGGTCGCATCGATCTCATCCAGCCGGCGGACGGTCGCGTCCGCACGCTCCCACGGCCGGTACGGACATCGGATGCTGCGGCCCGCCGCGGACGTGGCGGTCGGGCGGCGACTCCCCGGCATCGCAAGGCGCCCGCTCCCGAGGTCGTCCTCGAGAGCGTCGGCGGCCGCGACTTCCGCGTCGACGCCGGCGGCTTCTGGCAGGTCCACCGTCTGGCGGCGCACACCCTCACCACCACCGTCGCCGCAGCGCTCGGCGCGCTCCCCGGCGATGCCGCCGCCGTCGACCCCGACGCCTGGCACCTGGACCTGTACGGCGGCGTCGGCCTCTTCGCCGCGACGCTCGGCGACCTGGGCGGATCCTCGACCCGCGTGACGAGCGTCGAGTCCGACGCGCGCGCGACCGAGCATGCGGGGGAGAACCTCGCCGAGTGGGTCGGGGCTCGCGCCGAGACCGGGCGCGTCGACCGGTGGCTCGCGCGGCTCGCGGCCGAGGCATCCGTCCCCGAACGCGAGCGGCTGTCGCGTGGGGTCGTCCTGCTCGACCCGCCCCGCTCGGGAGCCGGCCGCGAGGTCGTCGATCACCTGACCTCGCTCGCGCCCGCGACCGTCGTCTACGTCGCGTGCGACCCCGTGGCGCTCGCGCGCGACATCGCGACCTTCCGTGCCGGCGGGTACGAAGTCGCAAGTGTCGATGGCCTGGACCTTTTTCCGAATTCGCATCACGTCGAAGCCGTGGCGGTTCTCACCCGCGCGTGACACTCGTCGCTAGGCTGGCGGAATGACGCGGGTGGCCTTCATCGACGATCACGAGTCGGTCCGGCTCGGCCTCGAGGCGGCGTGCGCCCGCGCCGAGACGATGACCGTCGCCTTCTCGGGCAGCACCGTCACCGAGTACGTCGACTGGCGTGCGTTCTCGCGGCAGGCGCCCGCCGACGTGGTGGTGCTCGATCTGACGCTCGGCGACGGCACCACCGTCACCGAGAACGTGCGACGCCTCGTGCTCGACGGCTCGAGCGTCATCATCCACAGTGTCGCCGACCGGCCCGCGGCCGTGCGAGAGGCGCTCTCCGCCGGTGCCGCCGGCGTCGTCAGCAAGTCCTCGCCCATCGGCGACGTGATCGCGGCGGTGCACACGGTCGCGCGCGGCGAGCCGCTCAACAACGTCGAGTGGGCCAGTGCCGTCGAGGGTGACCGTGCCTTCGCCGATGCGCAGCTGTCGGCGCGCGAGCGCGACGTGCTCCGTCTGTACGCCGCCGGGCTGCCGCTCAAGGTGGTCGCCGATCGCCTCGGGGTCGCGTACTCGACGGCGAAGGAGAACATCACGCGCATCCGCGTCAAGTACGTCGAGGTCGGCAGGCCCGCACCGACGAAGATCGATCTGCTGCATCGCGCCGTCGAAGACGGGATCCTGGTCGAGCCCGCGGCGGACCCGGGAGACGTCACGCGTGGCCGCTGACGCACAGACCGGCGTGCTCGACACGGCGTGGGGGCAGATCGCGCACTCGCCGCAGACGACCGCCGGGATCGGGTCGTTCACCCGGTCCCGCGTCGAGCGCATCATCTCGCTCGTCGCCGGCGGCTTCGGCTCGCTGATCCTCGGACTCCAGTCGTTCCTGAGCGCTCTGGGTCCCGCCCCGGAACGCCCGGGCTGGCACGTGCCGCTCATGGTCGTGGTGTTCGGCGCGCTCGGCGTGATGGTGCTCGCGTGCGTGGTCGGCCGGGGTGTGCGCCCGGCGGCGGGCGTCTTCGCGATCATCTACGTCCTCGTGCTGCTCGCGTGGCCGATCGCCACGGCGGGCGTCGAACCTCCGACGCCGGACGAGCCGTGGATCTGGTACCTGCTCAACCTCGCGACGCTGGCGGCCGTCCTCGCCTTTCCCTTCCCGCTCCAGATCGCGTTCACGATCGCCCTGCCGCTGCTGTTCGGTGTCGTCCGGATGATCCAGGTCGGCTTCGAACCCGTCTACTGGCCGGTCGTGATCCTCGACGTGAGCTTCGCGCTCATCCTCGGCGGCATCATCCTCACCCTGGGGTGGCTGTTCCGATCGGTGGCGGTGAACGTCGACAAGACCCGGGCGCAGGCCGTCTCCTCGTACGCGAAGGCGGCTGCCGCCGACGCCGCGGAGCAGGAGCGCGTGGCGGTGGCGGCGCTCATGCATGACAGCGTGCTGGCTGCGCTGATCGCCGCGGAGCGGGCGACGACACCCCGGGAGCGCACGCTCGCGGCGACCATGGCGCGCGAGGCGCTCACCCGGCTGGCCAACACCGAGCAGGACGAGCACGAGGGGCCCGACGAGCCCTGGGCGCCGGCCGTGCTGTCCGAGGAGATCGCTCAGGCCGCCGACGAGCTGGGCGTCGACGTCGATGTGCAGAACGAGATCGACCCGGACGCCCCGTCCATCCCCGGGCGCGTGGCCCGAGCCCTCACCCTGGCCGCGACGCAGGCCATCGCCAACGCGGTCCAGCACGCGGGTGGCGCCGGGCTGGGCGTCGTGCTTCATGCCGCGTACGGGACGGTGCGCGTCGAAGTCCACGATGCGGGAGAGGGATTCGACCTGGATGCCGTCCCCGATGACCGCCTGGGCATCCGCGCGTCGATCGTCGCGCGCGTGGCCGCGGTGGGCGGGCGCGCCGAACTGGAGTCGGGACCCCACGGCACCGTCGTGCGGCTCATCTGGCGGGAGCCGTCGGCATGATCAGCGTCAAGAACGTCCTCACGGTGCTCGGTGTGGCCTTCACCGCCTACTTCGCCGCGAGAGGTCTGCTGTGGACCGGGCGGCCGATCCCGCAGCCGCTCATCATCGTCATCTCCGTCGGGATCTACCTCGCGGTGACCTGGCTGTGCATCTTCTGGCAGCCGTCATCGCAACGCTCGAGTCCGTCCCCTCGCGCGGCCCGCTCGGCCGACGGCGAGTCGCTCGAGAGTCTCGAGGCGCAGGCGGCGCCGCACCCCGCCGGGGAAGGCATCCGGGGCCCGCTGCCGTTGCCGGTGACAGCCCAGGTCCTCGCCCTCGCCTGCGCGGTGATCGTGCCGAACGCCATCCCCATCGCGGTCGGCGAGACCGCCCGCACGGTCTCCTTCGCGACGTGGTACCTCGGGGGGATCGGCGCTCTCATGACCATCGTCATGGTGCGCCGTCGTCCCTGGACGGCGTGGGCGGGGATCATCCTCCTCACGATCGCGTCGTTCCTCTGGATGGGCCCGTTCAATGCACTCGCCCTCGGGCTCGTCGGCTCGATCGTCTGGGTGACGTGCGCCCAGCTGCTGGTGTTCTCGATGGACCGTGCCGCGCGCGACACCTCGCGGCTCACGCGGCTCCAGCGCGCCGCGACGGGATGGCAGACCTCGCAGGTGGTCCGCCAGCGCGAGCGGCGCGTGCAGGTGCAGCGCGCGCTCGCCGTCGCCGGCCCCGTGCTCACACGTACTGTCGCTCATGCGGGCGTGCTCACCGAGGCTGATCGCCTCGAGGCGCGCATCGCCGAGGGGCGGCTGCGCGACGAGATGCGCGGCCCGCGGCTGCTCGACGACGAGGTGCGCGCGGAGCTCGAGCGGGCGCGCCGCCGCGGCGCCAACGTCACCGTGCTCGACGAGGGCGGACTCGACGACGTCGATGACGAGACGCTGGGCATCATCCGCGCGCAGCTGGCCGAGACCCTGCGATCGGCGAGCTCGGACCGTCTCTACATCCGCACGTCGCCCGACGAGCGCATCGCGGTCACCGTGGTCGGCCGCTCGCCCTCCGTGGGCGGACCCAGCGACGAGGACTCCGTCGACCTGTGGCGCGAGATCCCGCACCCGGGCAGAGCCTGACCCTCACCTCTCGACGGAGGGGGATGCTGCCACCCGGCGCGCCCGCGGACGTCTGATCCGTGCCGCTTCCGATGGCAGACTCGCTCCCCGCCGGAAAGGGGGAGGGGATTCCTGGCGGAGAGCGGGAAATGAAGGAGGCGAGGGGCGGCGAAGCCGCCCGCCCCTCGCCTGCGCGGAAGGTTACCCGAAAACCATCCGCATGGCCGGATCCGGGGCATCCGCTAAGCGGTGTCGGATCGACCGAACGCAGAAGCGTTCCAGCGAGTCAAGTATCTCGGGGTTGCAAGGGGTGTGTCTGTAGGTATTTCGGGGGACAAGCCCGCCGAGCGATGGACCGGGTCCATAAACCTCCGCTGACGGCGTTCACCCTCAGACGCTCCCGAACCGGCCCCAGCCGAGGTCCCGATCGAGTGGCTGCCGCAGCGCACGCTGCGAGAGCTCCCAGCCGGTGCGGCTCGTGCGGTCGTCCGCGACGGCTTCGGCTGCTTCACCGGTGTACGCCTCGCTCACGACGGCGATGAGCGCGGCGAGTTCCACCTCGGTGGGCGCGCCACGGAGGACCTCGATGGTCGGGCCCTGGGGCGCGGCATCCACGTCCATGCCCTCGTCTGCTGGGCTCACAGCGGGATGTTCCCGTGCTTCTTGGGCGGCAGGCTCGCGCGCTTGCCGCGGAGGGCGCGGAGGGCCTTGGCGATCGAGACGCGGGTCGCGGCCGGCTCGATGATGCCGTCGAGCTCGCCGCGCTCGGCGGCGAGGAACGGCGAGGCCACGTTGTAGGTGTACTCGTTCGCGAGGCGCGTGCGGACGGCGGCGACGTCTTCGCCGTTCTCCTCCGCCTTCTTGATCTCGCCGCGATAGAGGATGTTGACGGCACCCTGGCCGCCCATGACGGCGATCTCGGCCGTCGGCCACGCGAGGTTCACGTCGGCGCCGAGCTGCTTCGAGCCCATCACGATGTAGGCGCCGCCGTAGGCCTTGCGCAGGATCACGGTCACCAGCGGCACGGTCGCCTCGGCGTAGGCGTAGAGGAGCTTGGCGCCGCGGCGGATGACGCCCGTCCACTCCTGGTCGGTGCCGGGGAGGTAGCCGGGCACGTCGACGAGCGTGACGATCGGGATCGAGAAGGCGTCGCAGAACCGCACGAAGCGACTCGCCTTCTCGCCCGCCTCGATGTTGAGCGTTCCGGCCATCTGCGAGGGCTGGTTGGCGATGATGCCCACGGAGCGGCCCTCGACGCGGCCGAAGCCGATGACGATGTTCGGCGCGAACAGCGGCTGCACCTCGAGGAAGTCCTCGGCGTCGACGATGCCGCGGATCACCTGGTGGATGTCGTACGGCTGGTTCGGCGAGTCGGGGATGACCGCGTTCAGCGCGCGGTCAGCATCCGTCGTCTCGAATTCGAAGCCCGTCTCGTAGACCGGCAGCTCCGCCATGTTGTTGTCGGGGAGGAAGCCGAGCATCGAGCGCACGTAGTCGATCGCGTCGTCCTCGTCTTCGGCGAGGTAGTGCGCGACACCCGAGCGGGTGTTGTGCGTGTGCGCGCCGCCGAGCTCCTCCATGCCGACGTCCTCGCCGGTCACGGTCTTGATGACGTCGGGGCCGGTGACGAACATCTGGCTGGTCTTGTCGACCATCACGACGAAGTCGGTGAGAGCGGGGGAGTAGACCGCGCCACCCGCGGCCGGGCCCATGATGATCGAGATCTGGGGGATGACGCCCGATGCGCGGGTGTTGAGGCGGAAGATCTCGCCGTACTTGCCGAGGGCGACCACGCCCTCCTGGATGCGCGCGCCGCCGGAGTCGAGGATGCCGACGATGGGGATGCCGCTGCGGAGGGCGAACTCCATGACCTTGATGATCTTCTCGCCGGCGACCTCGCCGAGCGAGCCGCCGAACGTCGAGAAGTCCTGCGAGTACACCGCGACGGTGCGGCCGTGGATCGTGCCGACGCCGGTGACGACCGAGTCGCCGTACGGACGCGAGCGGTCCATGCCGAAGGCGGTCGTGCGGTGACGCACGTACTCGTCGAGCTCGACGAAGCTGCCGGTGTCGAGGAGCATCTCGATGCGCTCCCGCGCGGTGCCCTTGCCCTTCGCGTGCTGCTTCTCCTTCGCGACCTCCTCGGGATCGAGGACGGCCTCCTGGAAGCGTGCGCGGAGGTCGGCGATCTTGCCGGCGGTCGTCGACAGGTCGGGCTGATCTGGCGCTTGAGTCACGGATTCCACCCTATCGGCGGGCCCGGTCGATCTGTTGGAGGGTTCGCACAAGGGGTTGCGGCATCCGCTGTCCATCCCCGGAGCGAGGGGCGTAGCGTGAACGACATGACGTTCTCGTCCGAGGGGTTCCCGCTCACCGCCGCCGTGAGTCCGCGCGTCCAGGTCGTCGAGACCACGGACTCGACCAATGCCGACGTCATCCGGCACGTCATCGACGCGCCGCATGAATGGCCGCACCTGTCGCTGCTGCTCACGAACGATCAGCGAGCCGGTCGCGGGCGCCTCGACCGCACGTGGGTCACTCCGCCCGGATCGGCGCTCGCGGTCTCGGTCGCGGTCGACGCCTCGGCTCTTCCGGTCGCCGCCCGCGGGTGGATCCCGCTCATCGCGGGAGCGGCGATGACCCGCGCGATCGCCGCGCAGCTGGTCGGGTCGGTGCACAGCGCCACGCTCAAGTGGCCGAACGACGTGCTTCTCGACGGATCGAAGATCTGCGGCATCCTCGCGGAGGTCGTGCCGGGGCATGCCGACGTCGTCGTGATCGGCTCCGGAGTGAATACGCGGATGGCGGCAGTCGACCTCCCCGTCGCGACGGCGACCTCCTTCGCCGCCGCAGGGTTGGAGTGCGACGACGACCGCCTGCTCGCCGACTACCTCGGCGCGCTCGACGAGCAGCTGAAGGCGCTCGGCGCAGCCGGCGGAGACGCCGCCGCATCGGGCGTGCTCGGGGAGGTGGAGTCGCTCTGCAGCACGCTCGGAAGCGACGTCGCGGTGTCGCTGCCGAACGGTGAGACGCTGTGGGGCCGTGCACAGCGGATCGATCCCGACGGGCGCCTGGTGGTGGTCCAGGATGGGGAGTTCGAGAGCGTCGTCTCCGCCGGCGACGTCGTGCACGTGCGGAGCCGCTCCGCGTAGTCCGGTCGTTGAGCGAGCGCGCGAGTCGAAAAGCCGCGGGCGATCTCTCCTCTCGGTCGTAGAGCGAGCTTGCGAGTCGAAACGCCAGCGGACGGTCTCTCTTCTCGGTCGTTGAGCGAGCTTGCGAGTCGAAACGCAGCGGGCGATCTCTCCTCTCGGTCGTTGAGCGAGCGTGCGAGTCGAAACGCCGGCACATGGCGCAAAACGGCGGGTGATCAGCGCACTGTCGGCCGCTACCCGCACAATGGGGACATGACGCAGCCGACGAGCTACGGTGGCAGGCCGCTGACGCCCGCCCCCGGTGCGCCCACCCCGGAGCTGCTCGTCGCCCGCTTCCGCGCACACGCCCGGCGGCTCGCCTGGTCGGCACTGGTGCTGCTCGTCGTCGCCGGCGCCGTCGGCTACTTCTACGGCAACCTGCCGGCACCTTTCGAGAATTGGATGCTGCTGGCCGGTGCCGCGCTCGTGGTGCTGCTGCTCGTCGTGCTGCCGTATCTGTCGTGGCTCGGCCACGTGTACACGGTCACCACGCGGCGC
Source organism: Microbacterium sp. PRC9 (assembly GCF_031844125.1). Classification (NCBI taxonomy): domain Bacteria; kingdom Bacillati; phylum Actinomycetota; class Actinomycetes; order Micrococcales; family Microbacteriaceae; genus Microbacterium; species Microbacterium sp. PRC9. The sequence goes on along the minus strand of NZ_JAUZUR010000001.1, from coordinate 322,264 downwards.
GTGATGGAGCGCCGCGGCATCTTCGCCGTGAAGCGCCGGGAGCTGGCGCACGTCCGCGGTTACACCCTCAAGGTGCACCGCGGCCTGCTGCAGCGCATGTGGGGCGCCGGCACGATCACGCTGACGAACGGTGTCGACGAGCCGCTCCGGCTCGCGAACATCCCGAGCGCCGAGCTGGTGCACGAGGCGCTCGTCGACCAGGTCGAGGTGAACCAGATCCTCGCGCACCGCGACGCGCAGCCGCTTCCTCCCGGGCCGCAGCCCACCGTTCCCCCCAGGCCCCCGCTGCCGCAGGTGTGACCCCGGCTCGTTCGTCATCCCACGGGTGCGGGATGATGGACGGAGGCTGACGAGAGGGAATGGCATGGCGCTGCGAGTCGGAGTCGTCGGGGGTGGGCAGCTGGCCCGCATGATGATCGCGCCGGCGGTCGAGCTCGGAGTCGAGATCCGGGTGCTCGCCGAAGACGAGGGGATGTCGGCATCGCTCGCCGCGACCGCTGTCGGCGACTACCGCGATGCCGCCACCGTGCTCGCCTTCGCCCGCGAGGTCGATGTCGTCACCTTCGACCACGAGCACGTGCCGCAGGATGTGCTGGCGACCCTCGTCGGCGAGGGGATCTCCGTGCACCCCGGCCCCGATGCGCTGAAGTTCGCGCAGGACAAGCTCGTCATGCGCGCACGTCTGCAGGAGCTCGGGATGCCGCAGCCCGACTGGGCGGCGGTCACGAACGCCGACGAGCTGCAGGCCTTCATCGACGACCATGGCGGCCGCGCTGTCGTGAAGACCCCACGCGGTGGCTACGACGGCAAGGGCGTGCGGGTCGTGTCGGCGGGCACCGAGGCCGACGACTGGTTCGCGACGCTCGCCGAGGACACCCACGGCGGTGCCCTCCTCGTGGAGGAGCTCGTCGACTTCACGCGCGAACTCGCGCAGCAGGTCGCCCGTCGCCCGTCGGGCGCGGTCCGCGCCTACCCGGTGGTCGAGACCGTGCAGCGCGACGGCGTGTGCGCCGAGGTGATCGCGCCGGCCCCTCACTCCAGCGACCGCCTGCAGCAGGTGGCCGCGGGCATCGGCGTCTCGATCGCCGAGGGCCTGGGCGTGACCGGGATGCTGGCGGTCGAACTCTTCGAGACGACCGACGAGCGGCTCCTCGTGAACGAGCTCGCCATGCGCCCGCACAACAGCGGCCACTGGAGCCAGGACGGCGCCGTCACGAGCCAGTTCGAACAGCACCTCCGCGCCGTGCTCGATCTGCCCCTCGGCGACACCGACCCCGTCGCCGGATGGGCCGTGATGGTCAACATCCTCGGCGGCCCGGCGGAGGAGTCCCTCGACGCGCGGTTCGCCGCGGCGATGGACGAGCACCCCCAGGCGAAGGTCCACACCTACGGCAAGGCGCCGCGCCCTGGCCGCAAGGTCGGGCACGTCAACGTCGTGGGCGACGAGCTCGATGACGTGGCGTACCAGGCTCGCGCCGCAGCATCCTTCTTCCTGGACTGACATCCTCGGAAGCGCGCCGTTGCGGGGAGTTTCCAGCCACGCCCCCTAGCCTTGACGAGTGACTGCGCCCCTTCATTCCTCCGAGGCGCCGCTCGTCGGCGTCGTCATGGGCTCCGACTCCGACTGGCGGGTCATGAGCGACGCCTCTCAGGCGCTCACCGACTTCGGCATCCCGCACGAGGTCGAGGTCGTCTCGGCGCATCGCACGGTCGACAAGCTCGTCCGCTACGGGCGTGAGGCGCGGGCGCGCGGGCTGCGCGTCATCATCGCCGGCGCCGGAGGCGCTGCACACCTCCCCGGCATGCTGGCATCCCTCACCGCCCTCCCGGTGGTCGGCGTTCCCGTGCAGCTGGCGACCCTGGACGGCATGGACTCGCTCCTGAGCATCGTGCAGATGCCCGCCGGCATCCCGGTCGCCACCGTCTCCATCAACGGCGCCAAGAACGCCGGACTCCTCGCCGCCCGCATCCTCGGCAGCGCCGACGCAGAGGTCGCGGACCGCGTCGAGGCCTACGCCCGCGATCTCGAAGCGCAGGTCGAGCAGAAGAACCGGCGGCTCAAGGAGTCGCTGTGAGCGTCATGAGTGCACCTCGCACCACGGCCCGCCCGGTTCGTCCGGGTGTGGTCGAGGAGCGCCCGATGAGGAATCCGGATGCCTCGTCCCGCGCCGTGATGACCCGCCGAGGGTGGTGGCTGGTCGGGCTCAACTTCCTCATCCCGGGTTCTGCGCAGGTGCTCGCGGGCAACCGCAAGCTGGGCCGTTTCGGGATCGCCGCGACGCTGGTGATGTGGACGCTGCTCGTCGTCGCGCTGCTGTTCGCGCTGCTCGCCCCCACGGCGGGGCTGAGCATCGTGACGAGCGCGTGGCTTCCCGACTGGCTCGGGCTGCTGCGCCCGCTGCCGCTGCTGATCGCGCAGGGGCTGCTGATCGCGTACGCCGTGCTGTGGGTCGTGCTGACGATCGACACGCTGCGCCTGGTGCGGCTGGTCAAGACGGGGGGCATCGCACGGTTCGCCATCGCGCTGGTCGCCGTCGGACTTCTCGTGGTCGCGAGCGGAACCGCGGTGTACGCGTCGAACGCGGTCGGCACCGTGCGCTCGACGATCAGCAACATCTTCGGAGCGAGCGGGCCGACCGTGCCCCCGTCAGACGGCTACTACAACATCCTCCTGCTCGGCGCCGACAGCGGCGAGGGCCGCGACTCGATGAGGTTCGACAGCATCTCGGTGGTCTCGGTGAACGCCGTTACCGGTGCGACCACGATCACCGGCATCCCCCGTGACATGCCCAACTTCCCGTTCGCCGAGGGCCCGATGCAGGACGAGTACCCCAACGGCTTCGAAGGGCACGGCGACCCCACCTGCGGCTGGGGGAGCGGGATCAACCAGCTGACGAATGCCGTCGAGCAGTGTCGCGAAGATCGCGGGACCGGGCTGTATCCGGATGCTGAGGCTCAGGGTTCGACGCCGGCGATCGAGGCCACGAAGGACGCGGCTTCCGGGATCCTCGGCATCGAGATCCCCTACTACGTCTTCGTCGACATGCACGGGTTCGCGTCGCTGGTGGACGCGCTCGGCGGGGTGGACATCAACGTCGTCGAGCGGCTCCCGAAGGGCGGCCCGCCCGAGGGCGTCGACCCGCACAACGTCGACGCGTGGGCGACCGGCTGGATCGAGGCCGGCCAGCAGCACATGGACGGCGACACCGCCCAGTGGTACGCCCGCTCGCGGTACACGACCAGCGACTTCGATCGCATGAGGCGCCAGCGTGAGCTCCAGGAGGCGATCCTCGCCCAGTTCACGCCGCAGGTCGTGCTGACCCGCTTCCAGGACGTCGCGGCCGCCGGTGCCGACATCGTGGAGACGGACCTGCCGCAGTCGCTCATCCCGACGCTCGTCGACCTCGCGGTCAAGGCGAAGGAGGAGCCCGTGCAGACGCTCGAGCTGACGCCTGCCGAAGGCATCGACGAGTTCAGCCCCGACTGGGCGTACATCGCGGAGCTCGTGCAGACGACGCTTCACCCGCCGACCCCGACTCCGGCGGGCTGATCGATGGTCGCCACGCTGCGCGTCATGCTGGATCAGCTGGTAGCGCCTTCCGAGCCCGAGTTGGTCGAGGCGTCGCGCGAGCTCGCGCGGGCGCTGGTGCTCGGAGCGCCGTCGGGCTGCGAGGTCGAGGCGATCGCGCCGGCCGGCGGGGTGGATGGAGCTTTGGACGCGGTGCCGGGTCTGGCGGGCGTGCGTCGCACGGCCCTGCCGCGGCGCGAGCTCGCGGCTGCGCTGCAGTTGGGCGTGGGTACCGGCATTGGCGGTGGGATGATCCACTCGCCGACGCTGTTCGCGCCGCTGGTGCGCCACGATCGGGTGCACGACCACGATCAGGCCGTCGTCACGGTCTGGGACCTTCGGCCGTGGGAGTCGCCCTCGGAGCTGCCCCGGGCGGTGGTGGCGTGGCACAAGGCGATGCTGAAGCGCGCGGTGAAGCACGCGGACGCCCTGGTGGTGCCGACGCACTCGCTGGCAGCGCGGCTGTTGGAGATCGCACCCGACTTGAAAGACCGGGTGAGGGTCATCGCCGGGGCGTCCCCTCTCGAGTTCTCGGTTCCGACGGATGAGGTGGGGCGGCGTCGCTCGTTCGGTCTCCCGGAGGGGTATGTGCTGCTCGCGGGCGGACCTCTGGGGTCGGAGGGTCTGGATGCCGGGCTCGGGGCGGTGGCGGTATCCGGTGTCGATCTGCCGGTGGTCGTGATCGACGTCGAGGAGGGACACGAGCCGATGGTTGCCGATCTCGCGTCTGCGGCAGGGTTGCCAGAGCGCGCGCTGCACGTGCGTGGGGTTCTGGATGCCTCCGACCGGGCCGCGGTGTTTGGTGCCGCGGTCGCGTTCGTGGCGCCTTCGCGCCGGGCTGCGTTCCCATGGCGCGTGGTCGATGCCCTGACGCTCGGTGTGCCGGTGATCGCAGCTTCGTCAGCGGTGCACGACGAGGTCGTGTTCGACGGGGGAGAGCTGGTTTCGGGAACGGATGCCGCGAGCCTCACGGACGCGCTCGGCGCGGCGTTGGCGACGGGGCTCGGATCGACCGCCGCCGCCGAGCGTCTCGGCGTGCTCGCGGGGGATCGCGGTCGCGCGTTCTCGTGGCGCGAGGCCGCCGACAAGGTGTGGATGCTGCACGCCGAGCTCTGACAGCAGTGCGTTAAGCTCGCGGATCGGCCTATTCTTTCGGCGAGGCGCCGCGTTACCATGTGTCCCATGCGTCACACTGGTCGCGTGGCTGCAGGTTACAGGGGGGCACGTCGCGCGCCTGCGCGACGTCGGGTCGATGTTGTCGCGATGGTGGTGAGCCTCGTCGCGGGGTTGTTGTTGGCGCCGGCGACAGCGTCGGCGGTTCAGTCGGAGCAGGTCGATGCCGCGGTGGCGGCGGAAGCAGCGGCCAGTGGGATCGCCAAGATGGCGGACCTGTCGCAGTTTCAGCCTGGCAACATCATCAGCGACGCGAAGTTCTTCGATCGCGGAACGATGACGGAGGCCCAGATCCAGTCGTTCCTGCAGTCCAGGGTGCCCAGTTGCCAGTCCGGGTACACCTGCCTGAAGGACGCTTACGATACCTCCCGGACGACGAGCCCCGACGCCATGTGCGGCGCCTACTCCGGGGGGATCCGTGAACGGGCGTCGGCGATCATCTACAAGGTCGCGCAGGCGTGCGGCATCAACCCGCAGGTGATCCTGGTGATGCTCCAGAAGGAGCAGGGACTGGTGACCCATACCTGGCCGTCGGACTGGCGCTACACGATCGCGATGGGGCAGGGCTGCCCCGACACTGCGGCGTGCGACACCAGGTACTACGGGTTCTTCAACCAGGTCTACGGCGCTGCGTGGCAGCTGAAGCGGTACGCCAACCCGCCGGGAACGAGTCAATACTTCACGTGGTACGCCCCGGGCAAGACGTGGAATGTGCGCTGGCACCCGAATGCCGGGTGCGGCTCGTCACCCGTGTACATTCAGAACCAGGCTACGGCTGACCTCTATTACTACACGCCATACCAGCCCAACGCTGCTGCGCTGCGTGCCGGCTACGGCGAAGGCGACGGGTGCTCGAGCTACGGCAACCGCAACTTTTTCCAGTACTTCACGGATTGGTTCGGCTCGACAACAGACCCCTGCGCTCAGCCGCCGTTTGCGCAGGTGAGCAGCGCAGCGGGCATCCTGACCGCCGCGGCGACAGTGCCGGCCAGAATTGCGCCGAGCGAGGGCTGCAACAACGACGCGCTGTGGCTGCCCGCAGGGTTGGCAGTGAGCGTACAGGCCGAGTGGAACAGCTGGTACTGGGTCAATGTCGGCGGCAACATGCGTTGGATGCTGAAGTCGCACCTCAACGCATCCGATGCGTGTGCGCAGCCACCTTATACGCAGGTCCGCTCAGCCAGCGGGACGATGGTCACCGCCACGGCGGTCACCGGACGGGCGACGGCGAGCACCGGCTGCTCCGCCGGGTCTGCACAGCTCGCTGCGGGAGCCCGGGTCACGCTGGCGGCGGAGTGGTCGGATTGGTACTGGGCGGACTACCGAGGTGCGATGCTCTGGATCCCGAAGAGTCAGCTCGCGCCGCCTCCCGAGCCCTGCACGCAACCGCCCTATTCGGAAGTGGTGGGCGCCGCGGGAACCATGGTAACGACGGCGGGCGTCACGGCCCGGACGTCGGCGAACGTCGACTGCACCGCGGGGTCGGTCGCGCTCGCTAAGGGCACGCGCGTCACGCTGTCCGCGCAATGGTCCGACTGGTATTGGGTGTCGGCGAACGGCGCGATGCTCTGGGTGCCCAAGTCCCAGCTCGCAGCGGCGGCGGACCCCTGCACTCAGCCTCCGTACGAGCAGGTTCGCGGCGCAACGGGGACGATGGTGGCTGCGAGCGGCCTCACAGCTCGGGTCGCGCCCAATTCGTCCTGTACGGCGGGAGCCATCAACGTGACAGAGGGCGTGCGAGTCACGGTCTCGGCGGAATGGTCGGACTGGTACTGGGTGAGCGCTTCGGGATCGATGGTTTGGATCCCGAAGGCCCAGCTCAAGGCCTATGCCCCGTGCACTCAGCCGCCGTTCGCACAGGTCTCGAGCGCTTCCGGCGCCATGTTCGCCGCAACGACGATCACGGCCCGCCAGGCACCCGACGCGGCGTGCGAATCCGGGTCGACTCAGCTTTCGGCGGGTACGAGGGTAGATCTCCTCGCGAAGTGGTCGGACTGGTACTGGATTGAGTCGGGCGGCGCACAGCTGTGGGTCCGCGCCACCGATCTCGCGGCGGCTGCGCCGTCGACGTGCGTGCAGCCACGTTACGAGGAGGTCGTCGGCGCGTCCGGGACGGCTACGGCCCGCGAGGGGGCCACCGCGCGTCCGGCGCCGTCCACTTTGTGCACCGCAGGTGTCGTCTCCCCCGCCGCAGGCACATCGGTCACGCTGCACGCGCGCTGGTCGAGTTGGTACTGGGCGGAGGTCGGCGGGCAGATGCTGTGGATTCCCACCGACCGGCTGACGCTGTCCCAGACGGTGACGACGACGGCAGCGGTGAACCTGCGCTCCTCCGCCTCGACGACCGCTCCGGTGATCCTGATCATCCCCGCAGGAACGTCCCTCGACGTCCGTTCGCAGACGGCCGGATGGTACGAAGTGTCGTATCAAAACCGGTCAGGCTGGGTCAGCAGCCAGTACGTTCGCTGATACCGCCGACGATCGTATTCAGGAGGCCATCGGCACGACGTCACCGAGCCGCGGGTGCGCGCGGTCTTTGTCGGAGAGCTCAGCATCGCCGAGCGGGATCGGCCACGGGATGGCGACCGTCTCGTCGGCAAGGTTCAAGAAGGTGTACTCAGCGCCCGCCGACCAATGATCATTGACGAGGTACGTGTAGGCGGTCGCGTCCTCCAGCGTCTGGAAGGCGTTCCCGACTCCGCGCGGCACATAGATCGCGACCGATGGGTCGATGACCGTCGTGTAAACGGAGCCGAACCCCGGTCCTTCACGAAGATCCACCCAAGCACCGAACACGCTGCCACTGGCCACCGAGATGTACTTGTCCCAGGGCTCCGCGTGGATGCCACGGGTCGTCCCGGCAGTGCGGTTGAACGAGATGTTGTTCTGGACAGGACCGAGATCCGGTAGGCCCAATTCGACCATCTTCTGCCGCTGCCAGTTCTCCTTGAACCACCCTCGGTTGTCGCCGTGCACAGGGATGTCCCACCGCTGCAGCCCGGCGATGGGTGTTTCCTCCACGGAGAGCGACAGCCCGAACCGGATGGTCACTGGCCGACCTTCGCGTACTTGCTCTCGGTCTCGGCCTTCTGCGGACGCCACCATTCCTCATTCGCCCGGTACCAGGCGACGGTGTTCGCGAGTCCCGTGGCGAAGTCGCGGAACTGCGGCTGCCATCCGAGCTCGTCGTGGAGCTTGGACCAGTCGATCGCGTAGCGCTTGTCGTGGCCGGGCCGGTCGACCACCAGGTCGTACGCGTCGATGGGCTGCCCCATCACCCCAAGGATCAGCTCGACGACCTCGCGGTTTGTCTTCTCGCCGTCGGCGCCGATGAGATAAGTCTCGCCGATCGCACCGGCGTCGAGGATCCGCAACACAGCGGAGGAGTGGTCGTCGGCGTGGATCCAGTCGCGCACATTCAGACCGTCGCCGTAGAGGCGTGGGCGGACGCCGTCGATCACGTTGGTGATCTGACGCGGGATGAATTTCTCGACGTGCTGCCGTGGTCCGTAGTTGTTCGAGCAGTTGCTGATCGTCGCGCGGACCCCGAACGAGCGGACCCAGGCTCGCACGAGCAGGTCGGAGCCAGCCTTCGTCGACGAGTACGGGCTTGAGGGGTTGTAGGGCGTGCTCTCGGTGAAACGCTCGGGGTCGTCGAACTCGAGGTCGCCGTACACTTCATCGGTCGAGATGTGATGGAAGCGGATTCCCGTGAGTCGCGCGGCCTCGAGGAGCGTGAACGTCCCGACGACGTTCGTCTGGACGAACGGTGCGGGACCGGTGAGCGAGTTGTCGTTGTGCGACTCGGCGGCATAGTGCACGACGGCGTCGTGCTCGTCGAACAGCGCGTTGACCAGTTCGGCGTCGCAGATGTCGCCGTGGACGAGACGGAACCGATCGCTGGGGAGTCCCTCGAGGGACGCCGTGTTGCCGGCGTAGGTGAGCCGGTCGAGCACGGTGACGGTGTCGTCAGTGTGCTCCAGGACGTAGTGGACGAAGTCGGATCCGATGAAGCCGGCGCCCCCGGTCACGAGAAGTCTGCGCATCGTTCCAGAATACTGTGCCCGCCGACGTGGGTTTGGCGGGATCGCGCCCCATGGTCGAGACTAGACGGCATGCGTGGAATCATCCTGGCAGGCGGCACCGGTTCACGCTTGCATCCCATCACTCTCGGGGTCTCGAAGCAGCTCGTGCCGGTCTACGACAAGCCGATGATCTATTATCCACTGACGACGCTTATGCTCGCGGGCATCCGCGACATCCTCATCATCACGACCCCCCACGATGCGGAGCAGTTCGAGCGGCTCCTTGGCGACGGCTCGCGCTTCGGCATCTCGCTGACCTACGCCCAGCAGCCGTCGCCGGACGGACTCGCCCAGGCCTTTGTCATCGGCGCCGACCACATAGGAAGCGACTCCGTCGCGCTGGTGCTCGGCGACAACATCTTCTACGGCCCCGGCATGGGCACCAGATTGCGTCGCTATCAGAACCTGAACGGCGCGGCGGTCTTCGGCTATTGGGTCGCGGACCCGAGCGCATACGGCGTCGTCGAGTTCGACGCGCGCGGTCGCGCGCTCACGCTGGAAGAGAAGCCGACAGCGCCGCGCAGTCACTACGCGATCCCGGGTCTGTACTTCTACGACAACGACGTTGTCGCCATCGCGAAGGACCTTCGCCCCTCCGCGCGAGGAGAGCTTGAGATCACCGATCTGAATCGTGTGTATCTCGAGCGCGGCGCTCTTCAGGTTGAGGTGCTGCCTCGCGGCACCGCATGGCTCGATACCGGGACCTTCGACTCCCTGCGGGAGGCGACCGAGTTCATCGCCACCGTGCAGAAACGGCAGGGGCTGTCAATCGGTTGCCCCGAGGAAGTGGCATGGCGATTGGGCTTCCTCACGGACGACGAGCTGCGCGTCAGGGCAGAGCCGCTGGTGAAGAGCGGGTATGGGCGCTATCTCCTGGAGATCCTCGCTCAAGGTCTGCACAGTTAGGCAGGTAGAATCGCACGGGCCCATTTGCACTGCGTGGGCGGGTCCAGGCGCGCACGAGGGATGCGCCTGCCATGTCGAGGAGTGAGCTTTTGCAGATCGAGCAGCGCGCTGACGTAACGAGTCCTGCCCCGTTTCCCGCCGGGGGCCGGCGGGTCATCTTCTACTTCGTGTACGACCACCGGGGCGAGATCGACGACTACATCCCGTACAAGCTGGAAGCGCTGCGGGAGTACTCCGATCACATCTTCGTGGTCGTCAACGGCGATCTCACGGACACAGGGCGTGCGCGACTTGAAGCGGTCGCCGATACGGTGTGGCAACGCGAGAACACCGGCTTCGATGTCTGGGCGTACAAGGCGGCGATGGAGGAGTTCGGCGAAGAGAGGCTCGCGGAGTACGACGAGCTCGTACTGATGAACTACACGTTCTTCGGGCCCGTTCGTCCCTTCGGTCCCGTCTTCGACCGCATGAACGCCGAACCCGTCCACTTTTGGGGCATGACCGACTACGGTGAGGAAACACCGAACCCCTTCACCAAGGAGGGTGTCCTCCATCGCCACAACCAGTCCCACTGGAACGTCGTGCGTCGAGAGCTCTTCCTGTCCCAGCAGTGGCGGGACTACTGGCAGAAGATGCCGCCCATCACCACGTACGTTGACTCGATTCTGAACCACGAGTCGCGGTTCACCCATTACTTCGAGGAACTTGGATTCACTTCCGGCGTGGCTTTCCCGGAAGCCGACTATCCGTCAGGGCACCCCGCGCTGATAAACGCGGATCTGCTCCTGGACGACGGGTGCCCGGTGCTGAAGCGACGTCCGTTCTTCCACTATCCGCCGTACCTGGATCAACATGCGGTGATCGGGCGCTGGACCATCGAGAAAGCAGAGAGTTACGGCTATCCGGTCGCCATGATCTGGAGCAATCTCGTCCGCAATTCGCAGCCCAAGACCTTACACGCGGATGCAGCAATGCTCGAAGTGCTTCCGGACGTGGACGTCTCATACGACCCGCAGAATCCTCTGCGCATCGCTGCAGTCGTTCACATCTTCTATGACGACATGACCGATGAGTTGATGGATCGCCTGGTCATGCTCCCATCCGATTTCGACCTGTTCGTCACGACAACCGATCACGACAAGGCCGCCACCATCTCGGCGGCGCTGGAGCGGCGCGCGGACGCTCGCGTGGCGCATGCCGAGGTTCGCGTACTCCCTTCGAACCGCGGCCGTGACCTCAGCGCGTTCTTCATCGGGTGTCGTGACGTGCTCGAGGTCGGCCGCTACGACCTCGTGGTCAAGATCCACTCGAAGAAGACCGTCCAGGACTCGTTCAATGCGGGACGCTGGTTCAAGCTCCAACAGCTTGACAACGTCCTGAACTCGCCTGGGTTCGCCGCGAACGCCGTGGCTCTGTTCCAGCGTGAGCCCGGGCTCGGCCTCGCGTTTCCCCCGATGATTCATATCGGCTACCCCACGATGGGTCGTGGGTGGTACGCGAACAAGGAACCGGCACGTGAGCTGTGCGACGAACTCGGCATCAGCGTTCCCTTCGATGACGTCTCCCCCCTCGCCCCGTTCGGATGCATGTGGTTCGCTCGACCGGAGGCTCTGAAGATCCTCACGGATCGCGAATGGCGGTACGAGGACTATTCGCCCCCGACCCGCCATAAAGATGGCAGCCTCGCACATGTGCAGGAGCGGATCATCGCCTACGCCGCCGCTGAGCGGGGGTATCACACTCGAACAATTGCGAGTCTCGAGCAGATGTCGATCAGTCACACCGCACTGGACTTCAAGCTCGATCAGATGGGCGCAACGATGCCCGGGTATCCAATCGACCAGATCCAGTTCCTCCACCGCGCGGGTTGGCTGGGGCACGGCGGGATCGTGGCGCTCACGCGTGTTTACCTGAAGCTGAACCACCCCCGCTTAGCTCGTATGCTCAAGCCCCTCGATCGCCCCGCCCGAATCCTGCATCACTGGTTGTGGCGCATGCGGCATCCCGGCGAATGGCGGGAGATCGAGCGGCGCCAGATGGAGGACGCCCGCGACGAGGCCCTGGACGGCGTCGCGCAGACCGGCACCGACTGGGAGCCGGGCGCGATTCCCCGGTGAGCGGCACCCGTGCCGGCGGTGCCGGAGCACCCATCGGTCTGAGCGAGTGGCTCACCGCGGCGATCGTGGGCGTGCTGGGCACGGCCATGGTCCTGGTCCGCGTCCCCCGCGGCGAGTACGACGTGCCGTGGGCAGAGGACGGCTTCCTGTTCCTGCCCGAGTTCCTTCGGTTGGGACCGGCCTCTCTGGTCGAAGGATATGCGGGCTATCAGCACCTGCTGCCTCGTGCGATGACAGCGTTCATCGTGTCGGCGGTGCCCCTCGAGTACTACGCGATCACGGTGTTCGTCGCGTGCGCGGCCGTCACGGGGGTCCTGGCCGCAGTGGTCTACCTCCTCGCGCGATCGAGCGTGCCCTATCCTCCCGCCCGCCTCGCAATCGCGCTGATCACCGCGCTCGTTCCGCTCGCCGGCCAGGAGGTGCTCGGTAACATGGCGGACATTCACACCTACGCGATGTGGCTCGGGCTGTGGCTGCTGTGCGCACGTCCCAAGGCGTGGTGGAGCAGCGCGGTCCTCGCGGCAGCGATGTTCGTGGCAGCGGCCACGGAGGTGCAGCTCGCGCTGTACCTGTTGATCGCGCCGCTCCTCGTGCTGCGCGATCGGCGCCGCCTTCCCATCGCGGGTGCGCTCCTGGCGGGGGTGATCTGGCAGATGATCACGTTCCTCACCGTTCCGCGGCCGGGATCCGGGTTCGAATGGATCGGGCTCGCTTCCCTGGTGAAGGGCTGGTTGCTCAACGTCGTGCTTCCGATGGCCGTCCCCCACCTCGTCGCCCAGCGCGACGTCGTCGCGGCGACGGGCATACTCGTGCCGCTGCTCGCTCTCATCCCGTTCGCCCTCGCGATCGTGTACGTGGCGGTCAAGGGCACAGCCGATCAGCGGATCCTGCTCGGCATGCTCCTGCTCACGGCCGTCGCGGTGTACAGCGCTGGAGCGATCGTCGACGGAACGGACGCCTTCCGTTACGCGGACGGCCCGACCGGACTGGGAGAGCGCGCCCAGAACGCTCGCTACGGCGTGCTGCCTCAGATGGCAATGCTCACGACCATTCCACTCGCAGTGGCAGTCTGGGTTCAGGCGCGTCAGGCACGTGCCCGGCCTGCGCTCTCGACCGCGTTGGGCTCCACCGCGGTTCTCGCCGCTCTGATCGTGGTGATGGCTGTTGCGTCGGCCTCGACCGTGTCGATCCGCGGCTGGACGGCGTCGCAGTGGTCGTATGGTGTCGCCGTTGCGCTCGAATCGTGCAAGGATCTCGACGCCGCCGCCGTGCAGGCCATCCCGATCGCCCCGTTCCGCACGGCCGAGGTGACGTGTGGAGACCTGCGGGCACGGGCCTCCGGCTGACCTACTCAGTCGACGATCGCGTAGATGAAGTGATCTTCGCCCGACCAGCCGAACGAGCCGGCGGGCTCAAGACATGGCAGGTCAAGCTCGTGTGTCGAACTGATGTACGCGAGCTCGGGCATGCGCTCGCCGACGGTGCAGGGCGACGCAGACATGACGAGCGCGTCCAGATTCGTGTTCGTGAAGTCGATGCCGGGCTCTTCCCGCCAGTCGAACCGGTAGTACATGCCCGCGCGGTTCCAAGCGTCCTCGTGGGTCCCGCCGGGATCCAGCCGCAACCACTGCTCGACATTCGGCCCCATCTGCTGGCGCGCCGACAGCGAGGGGGTGCCCGTCGCCATCATCATCGCGTCGACGAAGCCCGAGTCGCTCGCCCAGACCGTGCCTTCGGCGCGGGACTCGGCTCCGTACTCCATGAAGAGCCGTGCAGTGTCGCTAGCCCTCAGATCGCCCAGACCGAAGAGGATCGGCACCGCCGTCGCCGTCATCGCAGCAGAGGCGGCCCCGGCCGCGATCATCGACAGCGCGCGCCCCGGCCAGTACAGGAGCGCGAAGACGACGGCGGCGGTGACGACCGCGCTGAGCACGACCATCCACGTCGTGAGGGCAGGGAGATAGCCCTGCTGCAGCGAGGCTCCTGCGTACGCCGAGAGGAACGCCGCCATCGTCGCGATAACGAGGGGAACGGCCAGTCGGTGCGAACGCTTCCACGTGGTCATGTAGAGGCAGAACGCGATGGTGGCGATGAAGCCTATCGCGTTGGTCGCGCGGTATGAGGGCACGCGGTTGGCGAGGGGGATCAGCTCGCCAATCGCCCCCCAATTGAGGGTGCACCACGCCAGCCAGAAGGCCGCCACTGCGACCAGGGGAACGAGGGCGGCCGCGGTGGAACGGCCGGCATTCCAGCGGCGTGCGACGAAAGCCATCGCCAGAACGATGAGAAGAACGGTGAACGAGCTCGCGATCTCCGTCTGATTGGTATCAACCGCTTCGGTGCCTACCGACTCGAGCCACCCGAGATTGGTGGCTCCGAATACGCGTCCGATGGTGTGAGCCTCACCGGTTGAGCGTCGATCGCCCGGGTAGAGCGTGCCGAACGTCGCCTGCAGCGACGACCAGTTCTCGAGCATCAGCATTCCCGTCCACAGCACCCCTGAGAGGAAGAGCGGTCCGAGCGCGAGCAGGCGGTCCCGCCACGTCGTGTACTGGAAGAGTAGATACCCGGCCGTCGCGAGCACGATCGGAATGCCGACGATTAACGCGAGCGGCTGGTAGTAGGACGGGAACCGAGCGAGGAGTACGCCTGCCCCGAGTACCGCGATGGTGCCGACTACGTAACGTCTTGCGATGAGCTTGCGCGCTGCGAAGATTCCGAGAGCGCACCCGGCGGCGATGAAGCCGATCGTGTTGACGGGGCGTCCGGACCACCAGATCGAGGACGGGGCGAGGAAGATGAGCACCGCGGCCAGGTATCCCCACCGCAGCGAGCCCGTGATCTGCCGGAACCACACCGGGAGCCCGATGAAGAGCAGCAGCGTGGGGAGCCACCACTTCATCGCGAAGAGCATGGCGTTCGGCAGCACCTGGCCCAGCATGAGCAACGAGCCGTCGAAGAAGACGATGCCGGAGACCAGCCCGACCGGCAGCTGCGCGAAGAATGCGGGTGAGACGCTCAAAGGGTCGATCAGGTGGCCGAACCCGGCAGCCATCTGGCCCAGCCACAGCGTCGACTCAGTGTTGTATTCGTCGGAGCGGATAGGCTGCGAGCCGCCGATCTGGAAGCCGAGCGGCTCGGACGGATCCTCGCGCAACAGGCCGACGCCGATGCTCGAAGTTGTGACTCCGAACAAGATCAGGATGAGGTAGGCGGCTAGCGGGACGACGAACACGGCATTGCGAACCGCGAAGTCACGTACACGTCGCAGCGGGGAGGCGTGGGTCGCCATAACCTCGGATGCCGCGGTCATGACGGGTGCGCCGCGAGGACCGCGTTGATGCGCGTCGCGTTCCCCCAGGTCGCCGGGGAATCGTAGGGACGGTCCGGGAAGGCGCCGTACTCCAGACGGATGGGGAGTTCGTTCTCCGCTATGAACTCCTCGACCTTCTCGGCGAGCGACACCGGGAGGCCGGTGCTGCAGTTGACAACCCCGTGCACCTCCTCCGCCGCAGTCAGCGCAGCGAGCTGTCGACCGAGCTCCTCGACGCGGATGAAGTCGTACTTGTTCTTTCCGGTGGTGAAGGGGAGGGTCTCGCGGCCTTCGTCGACGGCTTCGAGTAGGCGGGCGAAGATCGAGCGATTCCGGCGGTCGTCGCCATAGATGTAGTAGCAGCGCGCCCACGCCAGACTCGTCATCTCGGGCAGCGAAAGCGGCAGCGCCTTGCGGAGCGCGTCCTTGGCCACGCCGTACAGCGACAGGGGCTTAGTGGGTGTGTCCTCGTCGACCGCGCCCTCCCAATACCCCACTTCGTGCATCGTCCCGAGGGCGACGATGCGGCGGACGCCGCGTTCTGCCAGCGCGTTCAGGAGGGAATAGTGCCCCGACACCTGCCCCATGTGGGCTGGGGAGTTGTGTGTGAAGCCGTCCTTCCATGCGAGGTGCACGAGACGCGGCGCCGCGTCGGCGAGGACGGCGGGATCGAAGCCAGGAGCGAGGATGTCGGCTTCGAGGCGCTCCGCACGAGGATCTAGCTGCGTGGTGTTGCCGGGGCGGACGACCGCGACGACGTCCATGTCCCTCTCGAGCAGACCTCGTACGACGTGCGGGCCGATGTAACCGCCCGCACCGGTCACGACGACCTTCGGCCGTGCACTCATGGCTTGACTCCTGTGATCCGAGGGTGGGGCGGGAGAAAGACCTCACCGCTCGGCCCTGCCGACAAACGAGAGCGCATGCGAACGCCCCACGAGAGCCTACCGTGGGGTGTTCGCTCGAACGCGAAGGTTGCCCGGGTATAGTGAGGAAGTTGACCGCAACGTAGGTGGAGCTTCTTGGACACGACTGCCCGATTCACGCGTCTCGAGGCGACCCCATTCACGACGACTGACGTGCGTGGACTCAGCGGCCCCGGCCGCGGGGGGAAGCTGGGTGAGCTATACGCCCGACGCGACCTCTTGATGCTGCTCATCCGGCGGGACCTGCAGGCTCGCTACCGCGACAGCGTGCTGGGGTTCCTGTGGACCCTCATCCGGCCGATCGTGCAGTTCCTCATGTACTACCTCGTGCTCGGCCAATTCCTCCGAGCGGCCGAAGGCGTGCCGCAGTTCGCCATCTACCTCTTCTCGGGCCTCACGCTCTACGCGTTCTTCTCCGACATGGTGTTCGGAGCGACGGCGTCCATCCTCACCAATGCGGGTCTGGTCAAGAAGATCTACCTCCCCCGCGAGGTCTTCCCCTTGGCGAGCATCGGCGCCGCCGGCTTCATGTTCCTCGTGCAGACCACAGTCCTGCTGATAGGCGCCATCGTCTTCCAGGCGCTTCCCGCCCCCGCTCAAATGCTGTGGTTCTTCCCGTCGGTGCTGCTCATGCTGGTCTACGGGCTGGCTCTCGGGCTCCTGCTTGCCGCGCTGAACGTCTACCTCCGCGACATCCAATACATCATCGACGTGGTGATGATGCTCGCGATGTGGGGATCGCCGATCGTGTACACGTGGACGATGGTGACGCAGACCTTCGAGCAGTTCGGCGTGCCCGATTGGGTGCTCGAGGTCTACACCAACAACCCCGTGACGCTCGGAGTGCTGGGGTTCCACAAGGCTTTCTGGGGAGCTGGCACGCCCGCCGACTATCCGCCGGACCTGCTGATGCGCATGGGTATCGCCGGCGTGATCGGCCTCGTGCTGGTCGTCATCGCCCACCGCGTGTTCAGCCGCCTCCAGGGTAACTTCGCACAGGAGCTGTGATGGTCGTCTCGTCGAAACCCGGTCCGGATGTCGTTCGCGTCGAGAACGTCACCAAGCATTTCGTGGTGCGCAGGGACAACTCGCTCAAGGAGCGCGTCGTCCACTTCGGCCGACGAGGCCGTGCGCACCGGGAGCAGTTCACGGCTGTGTCGGACGTGGATCTCGTCATCCACGCAGGGACGACGGTCGGTCTGCTGGGCCCGAACGGCTCCGGCAAGAGCACGTTGCTCAAGCTCATCGGCGGGATCGTGTCGCCGTCGTCAGGGGCCATCCTCACGCGCGGTCGCATGGCAGCCCTGCTCGAGCTCGGTGCCGGCTTCCATCCGGACCTCAGTGGTCGCGAGAACGTCTATCTCAACGCCGCGATCATGGGGATGACTCGGTCCGAGACCGAAGAGCGGTTCGCGGAGATCGTGGAGTTCAGCGGGATCGGCGACTTCATCGACACACAGGTCAAGTTCTACTCGTCCGGCATGTTCGTCCGGCTGGCTTTCGCGGTAGCAGTGCACACCGACCCTGACGTCCTGCTGGTCGACGAAGTCCTCGCCGTGGGAGACGAGGCGTTCCAGCGCAAGTGCATGGAGCGAATCGCGCGGTTCCGCCAAGAGGGTCGCACCATCATCCTCGTGTCCCATTCCGCCGCGCAGGTCGCCGAGTTGTGCGATCGCGGCATCGTCCTCAAGGACGGCCAGCTGGTGTTCGACGGCGACACCAACGACGCGATCGGAGCACTCCGAGACGTCCTCGAAGGGCGCCGCATCGGGGAGAAGCCTCTCGACGACGCCGACAAACCGATCCAGCTGCAGAGGATCGAGCTCCTCGACGAGAACCAGCGGCCGGTCACCGTCGTGGAGGCGGGGCGACCCCTCACCATCCGACTCCACGTCCGCGCCCACAAGGACATGCCGCAGTGGGCTGCCGGCTTCAGCATCGACACACCGATGGGTCAGATGGTGCTCGCATCGAACACCCAGCGACTGTCGAAAGAGCTTCCCGCGATCGCTGCTGGAGATGCGCACGTGGACTTCCACATCCAGAGCGCGGGCTTTGGGGCGGGGCAGTACTTTGTCAACGCCAACACCTCAGAGGTGATCGACATCGACTCCCACATCCTCTGGCAGGGCGCCCGCTTCACGGTGAAGACGCACGAAGAGAACCTCGGAACGGTCGCGGCCGCCATCAGCATTTCGTGATGGCGGCGCCCGTGGCGCCGACTCGTGACCGCGATGCCGATGGGCGCCCCTCAGCGGGGCGGCGCCGAGTACGTGAGGTAATTGAGCCGGCTCAGCTCGCGGCGGGCCTTGAGCACGCCGTCGAGGATCAGACCGATCGTCCATGAGAGGACTGCCAGGATCACGACACCGACGGCCATCACCGCCGTCGGAAGGCGGGGGACCAGGCCCGTGTCGAAGAACTCGATCACGACCGGGAGCCCGACCAGGAGGGCGACGACGGTGAGCAGGGCGCCCACGATCCCGTAGAACAACATCGGACGCTCGTGCCGGATGAGGCCGATGATAAGCGACAGGATGCGGAAGCCGTCGTGATACGTGCGGAGCTTGCTCTCACTGCCGGCGGGCCGGTCCTTGAAGCCAACCGGCACCTCGGCTTGGGGAACGCGAAGGCTCATTGCGTGCACAGTAAGTTCAGTTTCGATTTCGAACTCTCGGGACAGCGCAGGAAAGCTCTTCACGAAGCGTCGCGAGAAGACCCGGTAGCCGCTCAGCATGTCGCTGACCGGGGAGTTGAAGACGCTGCCGACGAACCAGTTGAAACCGCGGTTGCCGAGTTCATGGCCCGGGCGATACGCGCTGGTCGTCGTCTGGCGGCGCACTCCGAGCACGTGGTCGTAGGGCCCAGACCGGAGGGTGTGGATCATCTCGGGCAAGTCGGCGGCCGCATAGGTGTCATCGCCGTCGATCAGCACATAGATGTCGGCGTCGACGTCGGCAAAGGCTCTGCGAACGACGTTCCCCTTGCCTTTCGAAGACTCGCGACGGACGATCGCCCCTGCTGTGGTCGCCACGCGGACGGTGTCGTCCGTGCTGTTGTTGTCGTAGACGTAGATGGCCATCTCCGGAACCGCGGCGCGCAGATCGGCGACAACCTGCGCAATCGCCGCCTCCTCGTTGTAGCAGGGCACGATGGCGGCGATCGTGGATGATGGCGTGGTCAAGCAGCTCTCCTTGCCTCTCAGCCGCCCGGGACCCGCCGGGCGCAAGCGGCATCCAAGCTATCATGGGCGGTCGGCCCATCCTGCCGTGGCGGCCGAGAGGAGTGACATGACCGAGCCGACCCGACTCGGCGGTTTCCTGCGCAAGAGCGGCGCATTCCTCGTCGTCGGCGGTGCAGCGTTCGTTGTCGACGCAGTCGCCTTCAACCTTCTGGCCTTCGGCATCGACGGTCACGGCCCCCTCTACGACATGCCGCTCGTTGCGAAGGTCATCGCCATCGTCGTAGCGACCGTCGTCACGTACGTCGGCAACCGCTACTGGACGTTCGGCACCCGCGCCCTGCAGCGCAAGTTCTCGCGGTACGTGATCTTCGTCGCCCTCAACATCGCTGCGATCGGAATCCAGCTCGGTTGCCTGGCGTTCTCGCGGTACGTCCTCGGATTCGAGGGAATCCTCGCCGACAACATCGCGGGGACCTTCATCGGTCAGGCGCTGGCGACTGCGTTCAGGTTCGTCACTTACGACCGCTGGGTATTCCCCGACGACCACGAGAGCTCCGCACGCACGGCGATCGAGTCCGCCTGACACTCTCGGGACGACTCGGTGGGTCAGCCGCGCTGGCCGAACACCCGGCTCGTCCCACCGGCGGCGCGCTGGAACCCCCAGACCGTCACGCGCCACATCGCCTCGACGACGATCGCGCCGCTCATCTTCGACTGGCCGAGTTCGCGCTCCCGGAACTCGATCGGCAGTTCGACGATCCGCAGCCCCGCTCCGTGGACCCGCCGCGTCATGTCGATCTGGAAGCAGTAGCCCTTCGATTCGATCGAACCCAGATCCAGTCGCTGTAGTACGGCCGTCGGGTATACGCGGTAGCCCGCGGTCACGTCGCGCACCGGTACACCGAGCATGAGGCGGGCGTAGAGGCTGCCTGCGCGGCTGATGAGTCGTCGGTGTGCCGGCCAGTTCACGACGCTCCCGCCCTTCACCCAGCGGGATCCGATTACGCAGCCGAGGTCGGAGGCGTCGTGGTCGAACCGCGCGATCATCGCATCCAGCCGCTCGGGCGGGTGCGAGCCGTCCGCGTCCATCTCGACGACGAGTTCATAGCCGCGTTCATGGGCGTAGGCGAACCCGGCGGTGTACGCGGCCCCGAGGCCGCCCTTGCCTGCTCTGCGCATGAGCGAGATGCGGTCGTCGGCCCGAGCCATCGCGTCGACGATGTCGGCCGTCCCGTCCGGGCTGCCGTCGTCGACCACGAGGACGTCGACCTGGGCGGACCCCAGAGCACGTCGGACGATCGACTCGATGTTCTCTCGCTCGTCGTAGGTCGGGATGATCACGAGCGTGCGGTTCATCGAGCAGTCTCCTGAAGGTAGAGGTGGCGGGCGAGGACGTGATTCACGGCAGTGTCGTAACTGTGAAGACGTACTGGGTCGTGGCGATCAGCAGCACGAGCGCCAGAGCCGCAGTCCCGATGCGCTCGGGTACGGAGAAGGCGCGCCAGAAGAGCGCGTAACCCGCCAGTAGAAGGAACAGCGTCGGCACGAACATGACGCGAGGTCCGGACGCGTACATGGACGCGGAGAGCGAGATCGCGGCGAGGCTCGCGTACGCGCCGAGGATGAGAAGCGTGAGGAAGCCACCCATGCGGTTCCTGAGGAGCGCCAAAGGAAGCAGAGCTGTCGCGAGAAGTACCGCGAGCCACAGCACCAGCACGAGCACCGGCACGGGCTCATCAGGGACGCCCTTCCACACGGCGTGGAGATTGAAGAAGACGGCGCCGGATTCGAGCGGACGGATCGCGGTCAGGGCGAGCCCCGTCAGCGACACTCCGAGGGCTGCCGCCGAAAGGCCGTCCCACGTGCGGCGGCGGACCAGCATCAGCGTGATGAGAACCCACACCATGGGCAGTGCGAGACCGGTGTGGTTGACGAGTCCGTCCGTCACGAACCGAACTGCGTATCCGAATCGCTCGGGGCCGGGAGTCGTGAAGAAGTCGGGCAGCCAGATTTGGGCGTCGCGGACCGCCCGCTTGCTGTTTCCCGGCGCGAGCATGAGGACCAGGAACGCGGCCACAGTGGCGGCGCTCAATCCGGCGAGAACCAACGGGCCGCGGAGGGACATGCCGGTGCGTCGTGCGGCGATCGTGCGGTCGATCGTCACGACGACCATGAGCACCACCAGCACCGCGCCCACCTGCTCCGCTGAGCATCCCGCGACCACCGCCGCGACACCCGCCACTACGTTGATCGCGGGATGCGGCAGCCTTCCGCGCACGGCGTAGCGGGCGAAAGGATAGAACCCGATCAGCGCGAAGGGTACGAGCCAGAAGTAGTTCATGCTCCCGGTCACCCAGGTGAACCCGCCCCGCAGCACCCCCGCATCCATCAGGAAGAGCAAGGCCCCGGCGAGCAGCGCGGCTGCCGCATCGGCGGCCGGACTCGTGCGCGGACGCAGAAGGCGGGCGTAGGCGATGAGAGCCGCGACGAATGCGGCGACGAGGATCAGCGAGGTCAGTCGCCACAAGTTGAGGGGTGCCGTCGTAAAGAGGTACAGCCACGATTCCGGCAGCAGGCGCCCGCTCCACGTCTCGTAGCGATAAGCGACCCACTCGATCACCGAGTCGAACGGCTCGACGTGCTCGGCGAAGGTGAAGTCGTCGGTGCCGGGCACGCGGTGCACGCTCCGGAGGAGGTATGCGTACGCCACCGTGATGACGGCGAGCGCGACGATGAGGGGCGCCTGACGGCGCGCGAAGCGCACGAAGTTCTGCACGTCTTTCCGGTCTCCTGCTCGGGATGGGCACTCTCCGCGCCCGCTCCCGGGATCAGGAGATCGCTGATCGGGTTCCGTGAGTGGCGATGTAGCCGGGCCAATACTAACCGAGCGTCCGGCGCGCTCCGAATGCCGCTAGGGCCGCTCGGCAGCGACGTCCGCGTACTCGGCCGTGCGGACGTCCTCGCGATGGAGGCGGCGGTGCATGAAGGTGGCGGCGAGCGCTGCGGTACCTGCCATCAGCAGGTCACCGGCAGTGAACATGCCCCGAGAGACCAGGGCCACGGCCGAGGCCTCTGCGGTGGTCATCGCCGCGCCCATCAGCCCGATGAGCACGGCTTCGCGCACGCCGACTCCCGAAGGGAGGACGAATGCGAGCAGTCCCGCGGTGAAGCCGAGGCCGATCGCCGCGGACATCAGCCCGACGTTCGAGATCTCCACGCCCTCGCCGGAGAGAAGCCAGAGATGTGCGCCATAGGCAAGGTAGGACGCGAGACACCAGGCGACGGCGACTGCGATCGTCTTGAGTTGCACACGGTGCTCCAGCGGAGGGCGGCGGAAGATCCTCAGGGCCAGGTTCGCAAGCCATGTCATGACCGCCGGGTGCAGGCACACGAGCCCGATCGGGAGGAGGGCGAACAGCCACAGCAGTTCAGGGTGGCCGGACGCGATGTGCGGCAACGCCACCGCGCCGAGGAGGAGTGAGCACACCACCCCGATACCCACGGCGTACAACGACGTCACCAGCACCCGCGCGCGTGCGACGCCGTGTTGACGGCCCAGCTCCATCTGCGCGAGATACGCCCACACGGATCCGGGAACGTATTTGCCCAACTGCCCTACGAGCATGATCTGCGCGCCGCGGACCACAGGCACCGGGTGACCAAGCCCGCGCAGGATTGTCGTCCAGCTGAGGACGTTGAGTGCCATGCCGATGAGGAGGACGAAGAAGGACGCGGCGAGGCGCCAGGGTTGCATCTCCTGGATCGCCACCTGCATATCGCCCCAGATCCGCACGAAGTACCACACGGCGAATGCGACGACCGCCGTGATGAGCAGATACCGGACGATTATCAGGACCACGGACAGCCCCCTCCGGCGAGGCTTGTTCTCCGGTGGTGACGCGGGGTCTCGAGGTGAAGCGACGCCTGTCGCCATCGGCAGATCGGCGCCTTCGGTCATCGCGTCAGTCTACCTGCCGCACCGTCACGCTCCCTGAGCGACCCCCCTGCGCCTCAAGGGAGTCGGCCGCGGCGACGAGCGACCTTGCGCGAGCGTCGAACGAATCCCGTTCGCGGATGATCGCGCCTGCTTCGGTGAGCTCTGCCTCGTCCGGAAAGAGCGTGTCGAGGTCGTCCTGGAACAGTGCAACCAGCTCACGTGTCGTCCGAAACGTCTGCACCGCGGCGCCGAAGATCTCGTCGATGCCGTCGACGTCGTCCGAGATCGCGCGTCCGCCAGAGGCCACGACGTCATAGAGACGATTGGAGACGAAACCTTCACGTCGCATCGCCGGCCAATGATCATTGAGGACCACCGCCGCGCGCTCGTACAGGCGGGGGAGGAGGTGATTGGGAATGCCTGTGGCGGCGATCGCCGTCGCGGGGATGTAGCCGCGCCAATCCGGTCCGTATACGCGGACGGGAACACCAGCGGCGAGCGGTTCCACTACGACAGGGCGGGCGATGCCGCGCGCCGTGCCGACGAAGACGATCTCGTCGGTACGCGCAGCGCCAGAGGGGTGGAAACGGGTGACGTCTGTGCACTGGAGCAGCGGCTCGATCCGACGGTCGAAGAGTTCCCCCGCCTTTGCCGCCCAGCTCGTCGAAGCCGCGAACACTACATCGAAACCATGGACTTCCTCCCGTGTGATCTCGTCAGGGTGGCTGATGATCCAGAGCACCGATCGGCCTGTCGGCGGCGATTCGATCCTCTTCGGACCGCGCAGGGTAAGCGTGACATCGTCGAGGTTCGTCGTCGGCCGGTTCCGAGCGTCGTACGCATCGATGACGACCTCCTCCCCGAGGCGCCGCAACGCGTCCGCTATGCCGCGCGCGAAATGTGTGTCCCCCCACGACTCGCCCGCCGTGCCCGCGGGGGAGGCGGTCTTGATGGCCCATCGGCGACGCAGCCGTCCGTGCGCGCCTGCCGGCGCAACGCGACGGTAGCGCACGCCGCCGTCAGTTGTGCGATCCGCGACCGCAAGTCCCGCAGGTGCCAGGATCGCGTCGACGTCGGTATCCGGCGTCGCAGCCGCATCGTTAGGCGGAACATGCGCGTTCGCAGCCATCACGACCGTCTTGGTGAGCGTCCTTCCGGCTGCCGTCGGAGAAGATCCCGCAGGCCAGGCGCGTGCGGGGCCGGCAAGCTCCGGTACGTCGATCAGTGAGCCGACGCGGTATGCATCCTCAGCAGGGTGTCCGTTCAGCAGCGCAGTGCGACGCCCCTTCACGAAGACGGTTCCGGCCGACGCGATGACGCCGTCGGGTGCCAGCCACAGGGCAGCCGCGGGCCTCACCGAGCCCTCCCTCGCGAGATGGCGGAGGCCGTCTCCGGTGAGCTCGGCTCCCGGTCCACGGAAGACGGTCGTCAGATGAGACGGAGCCCCTGGCGGAACCGACGAGGCTACCGGATCGCCCCGCCGCACCGTGACCGCCGTCAGTCGCATCGCAAGCAGCGCAGCCTGTGCCATCTCCTCGAACGATTCTCCCGTGAGAATGAGATCGACGTTGGCACCCAGTTCCGTCGCGGCGATCGCAGCCAGCGTGAGCGCGCGATCGGGGTCCTGCTCCTCTGGGCCGAGCACGCAAACGAATCGCGTTGACGAGCCGCTGGGCACCGCACCCGTCGATGCGGGAGTGCGGGACGTCGTCGCGTGGATCACATCGCGCCACCCCACGCGCACGGGAGCCTCGCTGGGGCCGAGGTCGATCCAACCATTCCGGCGGGCGCGCCGCCAGGCGAATCCGAGCGGTCCCGCGGGGTCCTCCAGGGACTCGGGCACGGCTGATGCGAGCCCGGGCGCATCCCAGTTAGGACTTGTGTCGAGCTCGCTCCGGTCGTTCACCAGATATGCGTAGAGCGCGGGCACACGATCCGCGTCCGAGAGTTGGCGTGAGACCGTCCGCTCCATGAACAGCGGATTCAGGGCGAAGCCGGAGCGGAAGCCTCCTCGCACATAGCGCCTTATCGCCGCGCGCGATGACATGGCGTGCCCCTGGCCGGCGACGAACTCGAGGTCGACGATGTCGGCCCGTCGGATCGTGTTCGCCCACCAGAGCCGGTCGATCCCGGCGAGAGCCGCGCCGATGAGGGGAAGCGTTCTTGAGGCGCGCCACAACGCGCGTGCCCGGCTCAGCATCCCCCGAGTATAGGCAACCGTCGGGCTGAGGCCCGGTGGTAAGGTCGGCGGGACATGCGCCGACGAAGGGAATCGATGGCCGGCCAGCCCCTGCATCCTGCCCGTGTCGGTGTCGTCGTGCGAACCAAGAACCGTCCGTGGTTCCTCCGTAGGACCCTCCGCGACATTCTCGCCCAGGACTATGCCGACTGGGAGATCTGCATCGTCAACGACGGGGGACCTCCCGAGCCGGTCGAGGCGGCGATCTCGGAAACGGCAGCGGCCGCGCGACAACGGATCACGGTCTGCCACAATCCGGTCGCGACGGGTCGCTCAGCCGCGGCGAACCTGGGGATCCGCGCTCTGATGACCGAGTTCGTTGTGCTGCACGACGACGACGACCTCTGGCATCCGTCATTCCTCAGCCGGACGGTTGGTCATCTGGACGCGACGCCGCTCGACATCGGGGTGATGACACGGACCGAGATCGTCTACGAGCGCGCGGACGGTGAGGAATTCGTCGAGGTCGGAAGGTCGCCTTTCTGGGCGGACTTGACCGAGATCACGTATGCCGACCTGCTCCAGGTCAATCGAGCGGTACCGATCTCGTACCTTTATAGACGCGCGCTACATGACGAGGTCGGGTATTACCGCGAGGATCTCCACGCGGTGGAGGACTGGGAGTTCAATCTTCGCACCGCGCTGCGGCATCACATCGGCTTTTTGGGTGGCGAACCGCTCGCGTTCTGGATGCAACGTCAGGGCGTCCAGGGCGAGCTCGGAAACAGCATGTTCGCACTCGCCGCCGAGCATGAGCACTATGACAAACTCGTGCGCGACGAAGCCCTGCGCGCATATGTCCTGCAGAATGGCCCGGGGTTGCCGCTCTATCTGACCCGCTTCATTCAGGACGAGGTCTCACGACAGCTCGACGAGCGTCGATCGCTCGGGCAGCACCTGACCGCAGCTGTGCGCGACTGGCGTCGCTCACGCCGTGGGCGTTGAGCTAGCGATCTACGGCTGAACCGGTTGCGGTGCCGATGACGGCCGCCCATCTGCCGCGGGATACCCTCGAAACCGAGTCGGACCCGAGCAGGAACTGAGGAACAGGCCTTGAGCGAGATGATCGATGGCGCCCAGGTGTTGTGGAGGACGGTGCTGCCATCCGAAGCCGAAGAGTCCCCCGCCTCTTTGTATCTGCGGGGAGCCGGGGACTGCACCTGGTCGCGGGACAGGGTCGTGCTCGGAGAAGGTGCAACAGTCTCCTTCGCCACTTACTTCGGCGCGTTCCCGAGCGGGTATTGGCGGCATTGGACCGGACTCGCCTCCGTGCGGCTGGAGATGGATGTCGACGGTTCAGCCGACATCGTCGTGCGACGCACGAACGCGCACGGCGAGATCACGCAGGCCGCGCGGATGCAGGCCGCGAGCGGCATCGTCAGCCTGGATATCCGGATCGACACGGACGACGAAGGCGGCTGGCTCTGGCTCGAGGCAGCGGCCCCGAGTGGGAGAGCGGAGCTGCGCAGCATCGCCTGGTGCGGTGAGACTCCCGTTGTTCGGCCGGGTACCGCGACCGTCTGCGTCACGACCTTCGACCGGGAGGCCGACTGCATTGCTCTGCTCGCCCGCCTGGGTCGGGACGAGACGGTCAAGGCCGCGGTCGAGCGGATCGTCGTGGTCGACCAGGGGACTCGCCGGTTGGCGGAGGCTGAGGGCTTTTCGGACGTTGCGCAGACGCTCGGCGATCGTCTTCGTCTCGAGCGGCAGCCGAACCTCGGTGGCTCCGGCGGATTCAGCAGGGGCATGGTCGAGACCGTGGAGGGGGAGTCCACCCCATTCGTCCTGCTGCTCGATGACGAC
Source organism: Microbacterium sp. PRC9 (assembly GCF_031844125.1). Taxonomy (NCBI): domain Bacteria; kingdom Bacillati; phylum Actinomycetota; class Actinomycetes; order Micrococcales; family Microbacteriaceae; genus Microbacterium; species Microbacterium sp. PRC9. The sequence goes on along the minus strand of NZ_JAUZUR010000001.1, from coordinate 295,013 downwards.
GTCCGCATCGAGCCTGAATCCGTGCTTCGCCTGCTCGAGTTCGGCAGGCGCACCCTCGCTCCTGCGATCGTCGGCGGCCACATGCTCAGCCTGGTGGATCCGACCAGGCTCCACTCGTTCGGCGAACGCGTCGCGGCGCGTGGATTCTGGTGGGAACCGGTCGACCCGACGCTGTCGGGGATCGATCTCGCCGTGCACACGATCGACCGCACGCCGCAGCTCAGTCGTCGCATAGAGGTCGACTTCAACGGCTGGTGGATGTGCCTGGTCCCGGCTTCATTGGTGCGCGACCACGGCGCGTCTCTGCCCTACTTCATCAAGTGGGACGACGCCGAGTTCGGGCTTCGCGCGGCAGCGAGCGGGGTACGCACCGTGAGTCTGCCGGGCGCCGCGATCTGGCACATGCCATGGACCGCGAAGGACGACGGACTCGACTGGCAGGCGTACTTCCAGCTGCGCAATCGCGTCGTGACTGCGCTCCTGCATGGCGGGCGGGGAGTGCTGGCCTGGTCGCTGGCTCAGGACGTGAATCACATCATCTGCGCACAGTACGGCTCCGCGCGACTGCGGAACACCGCGTTGCGGGACATCCTCTCGGGACCGGGCCATCTGGAGCCAGTGCTCCGCGCCGGGCCTGCGCGTGCAGCGGCAATCCTCAGCCAGCTCGGCCAGCGGCCGGTCGAGCGTGGGGCTGCCCCGCCGGCTGAGCGCGTAAAGGTCGCGCGCCCGAGCGGCCTGGGAGGAGCGGCCGTGCGGGCAGCGCGCGTCCTCATGCACCAGCTCCGCCGAGGCAACGACGGACGCCACGCAAGCCTTCGAAGGCAAGAGGGAAAGTGGTGGGCGATCGGGCTGCTGGACCTCGCTGTCGTCGATTCGGCATCAGGAAACGGTGTGTTCGTTTTCCAGCGCGACCGGTCGCGTGCGATCGGGGAGCTGAAGGCGGCCGTGGCCGCGCGCTGGAAGCTCTGGTGGCGCTGGAGGCGACTGGCGCGAACATACCGGGCCGCCGCACCGGGATCGTCATCGGCGCGCGCCTGGCGCTCTCGATTTTCCGGGGAGGCCCCCACGTCTCCGTAGACTGTCGTGGGCGCCGAAAGCGCCGGGAAGGCACGGCACACTCGTATGGATCTCCTCATCGTCGGATCCGGCTTCTTCGGTCTCACGATCGCCGAACGGGCGGCCGAGTCTGGGCGGAAGGTCACCGTCATCGATCGACGTCCTCACATCGGAGGCAACGCCTACAGCGAGGATGAGGCCACGACGGGGATCGAAGTCCACCGGTACGGCGCGCATCTCTTCCACACCTCCAACGCGAGCGTATGGGCTTACGTCAACCGCTTCACGACGTTCACCGACTACGTGCACCGTGTGTACACGACGCACCGTGGCGTCGTGTACCCGCTGCCGATCAATCTGGGCACGATCAATCAGTTCTTCCGGGCCGCCTACGGCCCCGACGCCGCCCGGGAGCTCGTGCACGAGCTCGCGGGGGAGTACGACGCACGCTCGGCTGGGAATCTCGAACAGCGTGCGATCGGGCTGATCGGCCGCCCGTTGTACGAGGCGTTCATTCGCGATTACACCGCCAAGCAGTGGCAGACCCCGCCGACTGAGCTGCCCGCAGAGATCATCAGCCGGCTGCCGGTTCGCTACACGTACGACAACCGCTACTTCAACGACACGTGGGAAGGTCTGCCCGTCGACGGGTACACCGCTTGGCTGGAACGCATGGCCGACCACACGAACATCGATGTCCGCCTCGACACCGACTTCTTCGACCCGGCGCAACCGTTCAATAAAGCCGACACCGTAGGCCGCGTGCCGATCGTCTACACGGGTCCGGTGGACCGCTACTTCGATTTCGCGGAGGGGGCCCTCTCGTGGCGCACTCTCGACTTCGAGCAGGAGGTGTTGGAGATCGGCGACTACCAGGGAACCAGTGTCATGAATTATGCGGACGCGGATGTGCCCTTCACTCGCATTCACGAGTTCAAGCACTTCCACCCGGAGCGTGCCGACCGGTACCCGAAGGACAAGACAGTCATCGTCCGCGAGTACTCCAGGTTCGCCTCCCGCGACGACGAGCCGTATTATCCGGTGAACGCACCCGAGGATCGCGCCCGACTCCTGGCGTACCGCGATGCGACGACAGACGAACCCGACGTCCATTTCGGTGGGCGCCTGGGGACGTACCAGTACCTGGACATGCACATGGCGATCGGCTCGGCGCTGTCGATGTGGAACAACCAGCTCGCTTGACGTGACAGACGACGGCTGGATCTCAGCGCTGCCCGCGCTGTTCGCTGCGGCGGCGTTCCTGCAGTTGCCCGGGCAGATCGCCCTCGCGCCCCTCCGCCTCGGACTCGTCGCGCGTACCGCCCTGGCGGGCGCGGTCTCCATCGTCTCCATCGGAGCGGCAGGAGTGGTGTTCTCGTTCGCAGGAGTCCCGTTCGCAGCGTGGCAGGCACTCATAATCGCCGCCATTCTCGCGGCGGCATGCTGGTTCATAGCTCGTCGGGCGCCGCTCCCGCTGGTACCTCGGACGAACCGCCCGGTGCCGACACTGGTGTCGTGGGTCCTGGCATCGGCGCTGATCGGCGTGGTCGCGTTCGCCGCAGTGCCCCAGCCGTCCCTCGTCAGCCAAACCTACGACAACGTCTTCCATCTGTCGGCCATTGCCTCGATCCTCGATCACGGGGACGCGTCGTCCGCGACCTTGCGTGGGCTCATCGAGACCGACCGTTCCTTCGCCTTCTATCCCTCAGCGTGGCATTCGCTGGCGACGGCGGTCATCCAGACGACTGGGGCCCCCATCGGGACCGCCGTCAATGCCGGCTGGCTCGCAACGACCGCAGTGGTATGGCTGCCCGGCGCGGCTTGGCTCGCTGAGGTGGTGATCCCGCGTGCCCACGGCACGACCGTGGCGCTGGTAGCGCTGCCGCTGGGTGCGGCCTTCGGCGCGATGCCGTATGCCCTGCTGGCGTGGGGAACCCTCTATCCCACTTTCCTCGCGACCGCCCTCCTGCCCGTTGCGATCGCCGTTCCCGTGCTGGGGTGGCGTGCGATGCGCAACGCCGCCCCGGCGGAAGGAGCACGCATCATCGGCTGGACGGCGGTAGGCACGGTGATGGCATTGTCCGCGGTCATGTTCAGTCAGCCCCGCGTCGTGGCGACGTGGGCACTTCTCCTCGCCCCGCCGGCGATCGGAATCGCCGGCGGGGCTTTTCGCAGGGGACGCCGTGCCTCTCTTCGCCGTACGGTCGGATTCACCCTCATCGTCCTCGCCGTCGTCGTGAGTGTCGCGGTCGCGGCGCTGTGGTATCTGATCGCGCGTGTGGATCTGCTGGAGCGCCCGGTGGACGATCGCCTCGGCGGGCCACAGGCACAGGCGATGCAGTCGATCTGGCAAGGCGTCTGGCAGGTGCTCTCGCAGTCGTGGCTCACCGGCGTCGGAGCCGCGCCGACGTGGCCGGCGTTGCTGCTCGCGGCCGCCGTGATCTGCGGTGCGATCGGCGCGTGGCGGGGCCGGTTGCGGTGGGTGATCGTCTCCTATGCGCTGCTGGCCGTCCTCTTCGTCTTCGCCGCCGGCTCGGACGACATACTGACGAAGTTCGCGACTGGCCTCTGGTACAAGGACAAGTACCGGCTCAGCTCGGCGCTACCCGTGCTCGGCGTGGCACTTGCGGCCTTCGGCGTGCTGACAGTGGCGGCCGCGATCGCGCGATCGAGACGATCGCGCCGGGTGGGCGTCGGTAGCGGCCCGCTCGCGGTTGCGCTCGCGTGGGTCATCACCGCCGCATCCGCGCTGACGATGGCGCTGACGGGAGTCTCAGCCTCGATCGGCGCCGTCTTCGCGCTCCCCGAGCATGACGCGGGGCAGCAGGTGGTGTCGCGCGCGCAGATCGAGTTCTTCGATGGGATGGGCGACGTCGTCCCCGAGGGGCAGCGCGTGTTGGGCGATCCTTGGGACGGATCCGCATGGACACTCGTCTTCGGCGGCGTGGAACCCGTCTTCCCCCACGTCAACGGTCAATGGGACGCGGATCGGCTCACCCTCGCGTGGCGGTTGGCCGACATCGAGGAGGACCCGGCGGTCTGTACCGCGCTGGACGCGCTGCGAGTGAGATATCTGGTCTACGACACGCACGAGTTGGGAGGGGGCGACCCATCGGGCAACCACTTCCCCGGTCCGCGCGAAGCGGTTGCAGCGGGGCTGTTCACTCTCGTCGCCTCGGAAGGATCGACGCGGCTGTACCGGATCGACCAGTGCGGCGAGCTCGATTGATCGCCGATGGCTCTGCGCGGGTTCCGCAGGCGGATGCGAGCGCGTGCCGCGATCTGGGCGAGCAGGGGTTGGGCGCGTTCTACTTCAGCAGGCGGCGCTTCGTCAGCTCTTCCAGTGAGCGCTCATAGGAGTCATCTGGGGCGGGCTCGTTCTGTACCCATTCGGCGAATGCTGCGACCCCCTGGGCGAAATCGACAGAGGCCTCGAAACCGAGGACGTCGCGGATCCGGCGGGTATCCGCGACATTGTGCCTGATGTCGCCGACGCGGTAGCTGCCCGAGATGCGGGTGGGAACTTCTACGCCGAACGCGTCCATGAGGCCGGTCACGACGTCCGTGACAGCAATAGGTACGCCCGAGCCGACATTGAACACCGAGCCTGCGGCAGCGGGCTCGACGACCGCGAGGTAGGTCGCCTCGACGACGTCGTCGATGAAGATGAAGTCGCGGGACTCCCGGCCGTCTTCGAAGATGTTGATCTCCTTGCCCTGGCGAATGAGCGTCGAGAAGATCGAGAGGATGCCGGTATAGGGGTTCTTCAACGACTGTCCAGGCCCGTATACGTTCTGATACCTCAGCGCGACGGCCTCAACATCCCGGGCGGGCGCGACCGTCATCACGAGGGATTCCTGCGCCTGCTTGGTGATGCCGTACACGCTCGCAGGCTGGATCCGAGCGTTCTCCGCCGTGGGGATCAGGGTGAGAGGACCTTCCCCGGGCACGACCACTTCGAATCGTCCGGCGGCCAGGTCGCGCTCGGAACGGTGCGGCGGGTAGACCACCTTTCCCCTCGCGGTGACGTAAGCGCCTTCGCCGTAGATCGCCCGAGACGATGCGACCACCACTCGCCGAACGGCATGGCCGCCGTCACCGATCAAATCCAGCAGCTTCGCTGTGCCGCCCACATTCGTGGAGACATACCGGTCGACCTCGTACATGGACTGCGCAGTTCCGGTCTCCGCGGCAAGGTGCACGACGGCCGTCGTCCCACGTAGCGCGTGACGCAGATCGTCCGCCGACGCGACGGAGCCGCGCACGACGTTCGCGAACCCCTCGAGGAACCGCTGGTGCGCCAGACAGGCCTCCGGGCCGCCATGCACCTGTGGGATGAACGCGTCCAGGATCGTCACCCGGTGGCCAGCTTCGTGGAACCGGCGTGCGAGATGCGAGCCGATGAAGCCCGCGCCGCCCGTAATCAGGACATGCTCAGTCATGGGACCTCCGCCGCGGTCAGGAGCCTCGCGCTGTGTTCGTGGCGGGCGAGTGGGACTCCCATACTAATGGTCCGTGATGGCCTGCTTGCGACAGGTGCCCGTGCCCGCGCGCGTCACTTCGGCGTCCGTGCCCTCGAGTCGAGGGATTGGCTGACAGGACGCAGCATTCGCGATGCTCCGTCCATCACGCAGACCGCGGATCAGGTTCGAGGTGCCGCGGAACGTGCGCTCGAGGCTCGGGTCCCGGGAGAACACGGACGGCCCGTAGACGTCGAGTCTGCGGTCGCGATTCTCGACGCATGCACCGTTGCGCACGCGTCGAGGGTACGCGTTGCTCGGGGGCTACACGTCGCTGTCCGCTATCGGCTCGTCGGCGTGACGCGCATCTCATCCAGTGATTCGCCAAGCGGCCCTGCGAGCATTGTCGAGACGGTGTTCGTGAGGTGAGAACCGGGCGTGTCCTGGTATACCACGACATTTCCGAGTACGGCCTTGCAGCCCGAGTCGTCGCAGAAGTTGCTGGTGAGATCGACGAACGGGACGCCGAGGTCTGTGCTGAGGGTCGGGATGGCATCCGGATAGACATCAAGTGCGTCAGCCCGTGAGGTTGTGCAACTTGCCGCGGCGGCGGCGGACCCCCCGCTGTTGTCGACGCACTCCTGCGAGTCGGCGGGGTTGTAGGGGACATCCGCGACGAGAACCAGTGGCACGCCCGCATCCCTCAGCGCAGCGACAAAAGCGACTCGATCATCTGCCGGCGTCGCCGAGTTCCTGAACGCGCTGTAGAGGACGAGATCGTAGTCCCCCTCAGCGATCGAGCCCAACCACTCCGGGCTGCCCGGACACGAGTCGCGAAGGCCATCGTCGCAACTCATACCGACGTATGTGGTGAGGCGCCACCCACGCTGTTCGGCAAGGGACTTCGCTGCGGGAATCAGATGAGCGGCGTGCGAATCGCCGACAATTGCCACGGAGAACTCGGAGTCAGGACTTCCGTACTCGCACGACAGGGGCTCCTTGCCTGCCATGTCGAAGCAGTCGTACATGACGCCGAAGTCCTGCTTGCGGTCGGCGACCAGTGGGGTCAGCGGGGTGTCAGGGGCCGTAGTCGCAGCGACGCTCGGCGCCGGCATCGCTGCCTGTTGCCGTGCTGCCGCCGCTGACGCTTGGTCCATGCCGACGATGACGGACCCCGTCAGTGCGGTAACGGCGAGCATCCCGACGGCCGCGGGATAAAAGGATCTGCGCACGGTGACTCGCCACACCGCGCCGAATCGGAACGGATCCTCGATCGTGATCTTGCTGACTGCGGCCAGCGCGATTGTGAGGGCGATGACCGCCAGCTTGCCGAACGTGTCCGGCGGCCGGCCGAGAACGAAGGGGGCGACGATGATCAACGGCCAGTGCCAAAGATAGATCCCGTACGAGATATCACCGAGGTAGGTGAGCGGGCGTATGCGGGATGTCGCTGCAGGCGAGAGTGGTCCCGGTACGTTGCCTGCCCAAAGGAACAGACACGTCCCCACCACAGGCACAAGAGCGGCGGTGCCAGGGAATGGCGTCGTCTCGGAAATGAGGAAGGCGGAGCCCAAAATGAGGACGACCGATGCCCATGATGCGGCCGTCCGGGCCACAAGCGCGCGCCGAGGTGGTGCGGTTTCAAAACCCGCGTGGGGGACGAAGGCAAGTAAGCCGCCAGCGGCGAACTCCCATGCGCGAGTCGTCGTGGCGAAGTAGGCGAGACCGGGCTCAGCGTGGGTCAGCCACAGCGAGGCGAGCAGAGATAGTGCGAAAACCAATCCGATCGCGACGAGCCCGAAGAGACGGATGCGTGTTTCGAGCCGGGCGCCCGCGGAGTCGAACGTCGATCGTCGGCCAACACCTCGGTGCATCTTTCGTGCCAGAAAGATCGCGAACAGCAGCAGGAGAGGCCACACGATGTAGAACTGCTCTTCAGCTGAGAGTGACCAGAAGTGCTGTGAGATCACAGGCTGCTGATCCTGCTCGAGGTAGTTCACAGAGCTGCTGGCCAGTGCCCAGTTCTCGACATACAACGCGGCGGCGATGATGTTGCGCAAGTTCGCGCGCCACTCGGATTGCGGGAGAAACGCCAGGACCAGCCCGACCGAGACCACAAGGACCACGCTTGCAAGCGGAAGCAGGCGGCGGGCGCGATTTCCCCAGAACGAGAACAGGCGAAGTCCGCCCGGTCGCATGCTGCTGCGCAGGAGGTGTGCCGTGATCAAGTAGCCGGAGATCACGAAGAAGACGTCGACGCCGACGAAGCCGCCTGGCAAGCGACCGGGCCAGAGGTGGTAAACCACGACGACGCCGACGGCGATCGCCCGCAAGACCTGGATCTCGGGACGGAAGCCTGACTTGGCCGCTTTGCGGCTCGGAACTTGTGCACTCACGATCGGAACAGGATGCTTCCACCTCGGGCACAACGAGATGGACTACCGGTGACCTCCACCATCACGCCCCTCCAGCCTTCCGCTTCGCGCCACCGAGCGGAATGCGCGGGTTCGTCCGAGAAGGATTCTAGCCGGGGCGGTTCTGGGAGAAGACCTGGATCGCGGGCGATCTGGGAGCTGGTGCGTAACACTCGAACGCGGCGCAGTGGACCGTGGCGGACGTCCTCTCAAGCGAGGCGTCGATGTAGTCGCCGCATCCCTCGGGCAACCTGGTGTCTACCGTCCGAATAGACTCGTCACTGTGACCACAGCCGCCGTCGGCGCCCCCGGATCCGCCCGGCGCTACCTCCACTCGCTGTGGTTGCTCTCGGCGCGCGACCTCAAGGTGCGCTACGCCACGAGCGCTCTCGGATACCTCTGGTCCATCCTCGATCCGCTCGTGATGAGCGCCATCTACTGGTTCGTGTTCACTCAGGTGTTCCAGCGGACGGTCGGACATGAGCCGTACATCGTGTTCCTCATCACCGCTCTGCTGCCGTGGGTCTGGTTCAATTCGTCGGTGTCGGACTTCACGCGCGCGTTCAACAAGGACGCGCGCCTGGTGCGCTCCACCGCTATCCCACGCTCGATCTGGGTCAATCGCATCGTGCTCAGCAAGGGCATCGAGTTCCTGTGCTCGCTGCCGGTGCTGGCGCTCTTCGTGCTCCTCTCGGGATTCTCCGACACACCCGCTCAACTCAACTGGGGCCTTCTCTGGATCCCCGTCGCGATCGCGCTGCAGACGGTGCTCCTCGTCGGGCTCGGTCTGCTGGTCGCGCCGCTCTGTGTGCTCTGGACAGATCTCGAGCGCACGACGAAGCTCATCCTGCGCGCGCTCTTCTATGCATCGCCCGTGATCTACGGCGTGGAGGACCTTCCCGGCGCATTCGCGACACTCGCTGCGTTCAACCCGCTCTCGGGCATCTTCGCCCTCTACCGAGTCGGGTTTTTCGCGGAGGAGTGGGATCCGTGGGTCATCGGCATAGGGGCGATCATGTCTTTCCTGTTCCTCGCCCTCGGGATCGTCGTCTTCCGGCGGCTCGAGCGCCCCGTGCTGAAGGAGCTGTGATGACCGCATCCGATCGGGCGATCGAGGTGCGGGGCCTCGGCGTGCGCTTCCGCCGCAATCGGCGGGGGCGGCGCAGCATCAAAGATCTGTTCTCGGACTCGACGCGACGATCGAAGCCGGGGGAGTTCTGGGCGCTGCGCGATGTCAGTTTCGACGTGAAACCTGGGGAATCCATCGGCGTGGTCGGACGCAACGGCCAAGGCAAGTCGACGCTGCTGAAGCTCGTCGCCGGGGTGCTTCTGGCGGACGAAGGATCCGTCTCGGTCAACGGCGGCGTCGCACCGCTCATCGAGATCACCGGCGGCTTCGTCGGCGACCTCACGGTGCGCGAGAATGTGCGCCTGACCTCGGGCTTGCACGGGATGTCGAAGGCCGAAGTCGCGCGTCGATTCGACGGGATCATCGACTTCGCCGAACTCGACGACTTCGTCGACACACCGTACAAGCACCTGAGCAACGGCATGAAGGTGCGCTTGGCCTTCTCTGTCGTGTCGCAACTCGAAGAGCCGATCCTCCTCGTCGACGAGGTTCTCGCGGTCGGGGACAAAGCTTTCCGTGAGAAGTGCTACCAGCGCATCGACGAACTTCTCGCCGACGGGCGGACGTTGTTCTTCGTGTCACACAGCGAACGTGACCTGCGCCGCTTCTGCACGCGCGGTCTTTACCTCGACAAGCACCATCTGGCGATGGACGCACCGATCGACGAAGTGCTCGACCGGTACAACGCCGACTATCCGACGGGCGTGTGAATCAGGCTTCAGCCGTCGCTGCCTCGAGCGGCGGCATCGGCTGCCACGAGGCATCCTTCGCGATCTTGCGTCCGTCGCGGAGCCCGCGGAACAGATTGGACGTGCCGCGGATGGTGCGCTCCACGAACACGAGTCGGACGAGTTCCTTGATGAACGTCAACGTTGTGCCGAGACCGAAGAGCACCGGGTTGTAGACCCGCAGCGACCGGTAATAGCGCTTGATGATCGACCGGTTGCGCATGATGTAGTAGCGGTACGCGTTGCTGGACGCGTTCATGTGGCGGATGCCCATGTCCCACTGCTTGATCTCGCGGGTGCGGCGCAGCACGAATTCGTCGACGATGACCGACTGCGTCTTCCGCGAGGCCAGCCAGCCGTACGTCTGGTCGTCCCAGTAGATGAAGAAGCGGGGGTCGGGTAGCCCGATCTGCTGCACGATGTCGCGATGGATGAACATGCCCTCGAAGCATCCGGAGTTCATCGGCTTGTACCCCGATGCGTCGAACGTCGCGGGCGCGAACGGGATCGGGATCCCCATGCGTTCGGCGACGCGGTACTGCCAGTAGAACTCGCTGCCGTCGTAGTCGTAGCGGCGGCCCTGGATGCTCTTGAAGCGGGGAGCCCACTTGCCCATCTTGGCGAGGCCGTCGGGGAGGACCTCGACGTCGTCGTCCATCAGCCAGATCCACTCGGAGCCGAGCTCATACGCGACTCGCATGCCCTCACTGAAGCCGCCCGAGCCGCCGGTGTTGCTCTCCATGCGGTGGTAGACCAGCGTCGACGGCTCAAGGCGCTCGCGAAACGACTCGACGACATCGGTCGTATCGTCGGTCGAAGCGTTGTCGATGACGACGATGTGACCGGGCTTCGGGTCCATCGTCGTCATGCTCGTCAGCAGCCGCGTCAGAAGGCCTGACCTGTTGTAGGTCACGACGGCGATGGTCGCGGAGGAAGGGTCGAACTGCGCGGCAGACGGAACGTGGGTCACGGGGATGATCTCCGGAAAACGATGGCTGGCGCCGAGACGTCGGGCCGGAGAGAAGCCTACCCTGCCGTCCCTTGCTCTCCCTGGGCGTGCGGCAGCCCTGACCCCTCCGCAGAACCCCCATCCCCAGCATCCGTCCCGCGGTCCAGCGTCTCGCGCCACGAACGCGACTGGCCCGCGCGCACCGCGCACAGGACGAGCATGAGCCACCCGAGCCCTGTGAGCGTGAAGCTCTCGAACATCGAGTCCACGAGGAGCGCCACGAGCATCAACGGCGTCCACGCGTACACCACCGACCGCCGCTCGCCGGCGACCAGCCAGGACCGCCCCAAGGCCAGCGCCCCGAGCGCGAGGAACAGCACCAATCCGACCCACCCGAGCTGCAGCGCCACGTCGAAGTACGCGTTCAACCCGGTGGCGTGATCCTTGTCGAGCCAGAAGTTGATGGCGTTGAAGGGGTACTCGCCCCGGTCCCAGGCGCCGAACCACCCGAAGCCCTGCACGGGCTTCTGGCGGAGGATGTCGACCATGAAGTTCCACAGCTCGACGCGCATCGAGAAGTCGGTGCCGGCGCCGAGCAGCGCGATGATCTGGTGCCGTGCCGTGTAGCCCACGACCACTCCGACCACGACAAGGGCGCCGAGAGCGAGCTGCAGGCCGGCGCGGCGCTCGGGCCGGGTGTGGCGCACGAGGGCGAGGGCGCCGACGGCGAGTCCGACGCCCAGGGCGAGCACGACGACGGTGGGGGAGTCGCTCAGGGCAGCGAGGCCCCCCGCCAGGACCACCGACGCCACTGAGACGCCGGGGCGCACCGACTGCGTGCGGTACTCGATGAGGAAGGTGATGAGCGCCATCACGGCGACGAAGCCGAGCAGGTTGCGTGTGCCGAAGATGCCCTGCACCGGTCCGAGCTCGGCGATCTTGCCCTGGATGCCGAGGAACGTGAACGGCACGTCGAGCAGGATGCCCGAGAGCACCTCGAGCGCGAGCGAGACGCCGAGGAGCACGCGCAGCACATCGCCGAGAGCGCGCACCGTCTGCAGCGTGTCACGGACGTGGCCGATCACGACCGCGAGGAACGCGAGTGCGGCCATCGACACCCAGTTCCAGAACGAGGTGGTGGCATCGCTCGACCAGAAGATGCTGGCGAAAGCCCAGGCGATGAACATCAGGACCGTCGTCGGCACGAGCCTCAGCAGCGAGAGCTCGCGGCGGCGCGAGATCATCACGGCGAGACCGAAGACGCAGAGCCCGGTGACGATGGTGACGTAGGTGACGCGGCCCGCGATCCGCTCGATCGCGTACGCCGAGAAGACGGTGGCGAAGACGACGAGAGTGAACGCGCGGGCGAAGGATGCCGAGGCCAGCAGTGTGCCCAGCCACCCGGGAGCTGCGGCATGCGGCGAGTCGGTCACGCGCCGCGCCCTGAAGCCCGGGGCCGGCGGTCCGCCGTGGCCGCGGTGGTCCCCGGCTCGCGTCCACCGGGTTCGTCACGCGCGACGGCCTCGCCGCGCTCGATCGCGGCCGTCTCCTCGGCGGGGCCGACGCCGACGTGCGGCGACTGCTTGATCTTGGAGCCGAGCATCACGAGGAACAGCCAGCCCCACAGCAGCAGCGGGCTCGACTCGGCCAGTCCCTGAACCAGGAGGATGGCGCCCACCAGCGTGGGCAGCAGGGTCAGCGGCGAGTAGGGGCGATCGGCGCGGAGGTCCCATCGCGGCCTGTCGATCGCGAAGAACCATGCGCGCCACACGAACGCGAGGTAGAGGAGCGCGAGCAGCACGACGCCGATGATGCCGAGCTGCATCGAGACGTCGACCCACATGTTGTGGGCCTGCATGACGAGTTGCCCGTGGTCGATGATGCGGATGTCGAACGCCGGGTCGGCCGTGACCCAGGGAGTCGCGAAGCCCCACCCGGTCCACGGGCGCTCGCCGGTGCGTGCCAGCACCTCCTCCCAGATGCCCTCGCGGCCCGTGAGGTCGGCGCTGCGGCCCAGGGACGAGAAGATCAGGTCGCGCGTGAGCCACAAGGCCACGAGTCCACCCAAGCCCACGACGACGTAGGCGACGTAGTACTTCGTGCGCTCGCCGGGTTTCGTCGCCGTCCTCATCAGCAGCACCGTGACCAGCACGACGACCACCGCGGCGGCAGTGAGGTACGCGGTCGCCGACCCCGCGCGCACGAACAGGAAGGCCGACAGCCCGATCCAGATCCACAGGAAGGTGCGTCGCGGGGCACCGGAGGCGAGACGGATGCCGAACACGATGATCGCCAGCAGGGCCACCGGGGCGAGCAGATTGGCGTTGCCCATGATGCCCTGGATGCGCTTGTCCCACTCGAACAGGTTGCCGCGCGACCAGTACTCGATCGGGTCGTCGGCCTTCTCGATGATCCAGCCCGGCATGATCGGCCCGCGGATGAACACCCAGACCCACAGCTCGAACACGAAGGAGAGCGCCACCACCCATTTGAGGGCCGAGGCGGCGGCGCGCACGAGCTCGCGCCAGGTCAGCACGCTGCCGATGAAGAGCGCCTGCAGCGTGGTGATCCACAGGAGAAGCAGTGTGAGCGCGGTCGTTCCGGGCCAGGCCGACCACGTCATCGAAAGCGTGGCCCACGCGACGTACGCGACCACGAACCAGGGCAGTCGCCGCCACTGCACGGGCGGCCGCAGCACGATCCACAGGACGGCGGAAAGAACGCCGCCCGCGATCGTGATGACCGTCGCCGCCGTCTGACCGAAGGCATTCACCCACGCGGTGCCCGACAGCGACATGAAGAGCACGAAGATGCACCAGCCGCGCAGCATGAGGTGGCCGGTGTTCTCGCGGACCGGCGGTTCCGGCGGCGCCGACGCCGGATGCTTCGAATGGACGGCCATCGCTCTCAGGTTACCCCGGGCGTTTCGACTCGCTTCGCTCGCTCGACGAGCGGGGGCGGCCGGGGGAGGACGGGGCAAGGTTCCCCCGGCTGGCTAGGCTGTTCGGGTGCTGATCCCGCTCGCGAACGACCCCCGTGATTACGCCTGGGGCTCGACTTCCCTGCTCGCCGATCTCGAGGGGCGCGAGGCGTCCGGTCGTCCCGAGGCGGAGGTGTGGTTCGGTGACCACCCCGGCGATCCGTCCGAGACCGCCGACGGTCGCACGCTCGACCAGTGGATCGCGGACGAGGGCGCCGCATCGGGTGTCGGCGAACCGCTGCCGTACCTGCTCAAGCTGCTGGCCGCAGCATCCGCTCTCTCCATTCAGGCTCACCCGTCGAAGGCTCAGGCCGAGGAGGGCTTCGCGCGCGAAGAGGCCGCGGGCATCCCGCGCGACGCCGGCGATCGCACCTACCGCGACGCGAACCACAAGCCCGAGCTCATCGTCGCGCTGAGCGACCAGTTCCGCGCGCTCGCGGGTCTTCGCGACCTGGCGGCGACACGACGGCTCGTCGCAGAGCTGGGGCCGGGTGCAGCGCCGCTCGCCGAGCGTCTGCAGGCGACGGATGCCTCACTCGCGACCGTCATCGGCTGGCTGCTGTCCGACGGCGCCGACGCCGCTCGCGACGTGATCGCCGCAGCCGTCGCCGCCGAGTCCGACGAGTTCGCCGCCGAGCTCGCACTCGCACGCACGCTGGACGCGGCGTTCCCCGGCGACCCCGGAATCGTCGTCGCGCTCCTCATGAACCTCGTGACCCTGCAGCGCGGCGAGGGCCTCTTCGTTCCGGCAGGTGTGCTGCACGCCTACCTCGAAGGCCTCGGCGTCGAGCTGATGGCGGCGAGCGACAACGTCCTGCGCGGCGGCCTCACCCCCAAGCACGTCGATGCGGCGGAGCTCGTCAGCGTGCTCGACCCGACGCCGGGGCTGCCACCCGTGATCCGGCCTCGCGAGGTCGCGGCGGGCGTGCGCCGTTACGACGTCCCGGTCGCCGACTTCGCGCTGCTCGCGGTCTCGCCGAGCGCCGAGGGCGTCGAGGTGGCGCTCGAGGGCCCGGCGATCGCGGTCGCGACCGCGGGCGCTCCGGCGGTGGTGGGATTGACCAGCGAGGAGGCGACGACGCTCTCCCCGGGTGCCGCCGTGCTCGTCACTCCGAACGAGGGCGGCCTGCGCGTGCGGGGTGGAGGCGAGCTCTTCATCGCCCTTCCCGGACGCTGACCCGCCGCGCCTCTCCGCCGCCTCATCGCTTTCTCATCGGACCGTTATGACAGAGCGACACGCCGTCGGCGCGTCGTGAAGGTTCAAGAGACGGTTGAGCATTTACTATCTGCGACTTGACCTCGTCGAACTACACGGGTGTAATTAGCCGTACAACACGCACCAGCGTGGAGCAGGATCACGGGGGGTGAGAACGACATGACGGTTTCGCAATTCCGTTCCGGCGTTCCCGACGACTGGTTCGTCGATCCGGTTCAACTGGGGGTTCCGGGGGTACGCCGCAACATCGATGCGGAAGAAGACAATCCGCTCGCCTGGCAGACCGACGCACTGTGTGCGCAGACCGATCCGGAGGCGTTCTTCCCCGAGAAGGGCGGCTCCACGCGTGATGCGAAGCGCATCTGCACGTCGTGCGACGTGCGAGGCGAATGCCTCGAGTATGCGCTGCAGAACGACGAGCGGTTCGGCATCTGGGGCGGTCTCAGCGAGCGCGAGCGTCGCAAGCTGAAGCGCCGAGCGGGCTGACGCGCACGCTGGGCGGCCGGTCGATCCGGCCGACCCGGCGCGTGCGCCCGGCGTGAGCTTCGAGCGCGACCTAGGCTGACCAGGACATGCCCACCGCCACGTCGAACACCGTCACCTCCAACCGCGTCCACGCCATCCTGGTGGTTCGTCCCGACGGTCGTACCCCGGCGGCATTCCATCTGAAGCGCACCCTTGCGGCGCTTCGCGAGCAGACGCGTCCTGTCGACATCCTCACGATCGTGGTGTGCGGGGGCGACGACCATCTCTTCGAGATCGCGGATGCTGCGGGCGCCGAGTTCGTCTTCCGGGCCGGCGCGTCGACCGCCTACGCCGCAGCGACCGCCCTGGTCGCGCCGCGTCTCGACGGCGACGCCGTATGGCTTCTCGCGCAGGACACCGCGCCGGAGCCCGACGCGCTCGCGCGCCTGGCCGGCGCGCTCGAGCTGTCGCCGTCGGTCGCCTTCGTCGCGCCCAAGCTGGTGCGCTGGGACGACCGCACGGAGATCGTCTCGCTCGGGGTCGGGATGACGCGGTTCGGCCGCACGGTCGGGCTCGCCGACGACGAACTCGACCAGGGTCAGCACGACGCGCGGGAGGACGTGCTCGGCGCCGACGTCCGCGGCATCCTGGTCCGTGCCGACGCCTGGAAGCGGCTGGGCGGCCTCGATCGGGGACTCTCCGGCGCCGACGAGGGGCTGGACCTCGGCGTTCGGGCCCGCCTGGCGGGCGGGCGCGTCTCGCTCGTGCCGAGTGCACTCGTCGCCACGGCGGGCGACGGCGTCGCGGGTCTGCCGACACCCCTCACACCTCAGCGACAGCGCCGCGCCGTGTATGCGCAGCGCGTCGCGCAGCTGCACCGCCGGCTCGTGTACGCGCCGGCGGTCGTCGCACCGCTGCACTGGCTCACCATCCTTCCGCTCGCGCTGTGGCGCTCGATCGTGGATCTGGCCCGCAAACAGCCCGGACGCATCGCCGCGGAGTGGGCGGCGGCGGCCGTCGCCGTCGTTCGCCTGGTGCCCGTCTGGCGCGCACGCCGTCACCTCGCGCACACGCGCACGGGGTCATGGGCGCAGGTGGCGCCCCTGCGCACGACGCGGGGCGAGCTGCGTGAACGACTGGACGACGACCCCGAGGTCATGCTCGGTGGTCACCGCCGCAGCGATCTGAGGTTCTTCGCGGGCGGCGCGGCGTGGCTCGTGCTCGCAGCGCTCGCCGTCTCGGTCGCGGCGTTCCCTGCGCTGCTGGCGTGGCCGGTCCTCGGTGGGGGAGCGCTCCAGCCGCTGGCGACCACGGTGGGGCAGCTCTGGGACGACGCGATGTACGGCCAGCGGGCTCTCGGCATCGACACGATCGGTCCCGCCGATCCGTTCGCCGCCGTGGTCGCCGTGCTCGGCTCGCTCTGGGCCTGGGCGCCGTCCCGCGCGCTGGTGCTGCTCTGGGTGCTGGCTCTGCCCCTCGCCGCGCTCGGCGGATGGTTCGCCGCGACGCGGGTGACCGAACGGGCGAGCCTCCGACTTCTCGGGGGAGCGGTCTGGGCGCTGTCGCCCACGCTGCTGGTCGCCCTGACGCAGGGGCGCCCGACCGGCGTGATCCTCCACCTGCTGCTGCCGTGGCTGTTCTATGCGGGCGCGGTCGCGCACCGCTCATGGGCCGGCGCCGGTGCGGCGTCCATCTTGCTGGCGGCGGTGGCGGCCACCGCTCCTTCGCTCGCGCCGGCGATGCTGGTGGTGTGGGTGGGCGCGGTGCTCGCCGCCGTCATCCTGCGCGCGGGTCGTGGCGTCGCACGTCTGATCTGGACGCTCATCCCCTCCGCCGCGCTGGCGCTCCCGCTCGTCTGGAACGCCCTCGCGAACGGCCAGGCGTGGAGCCTCGTCGCCGACCCCGGCGTGCCGTGGGCGGGCCCGCAGGTGGCCGCGGACGCCGCTGGGCGTGCGCTGCTGGCAGCCGGCATCCCGACCCCTGACCTCGCCGGGTGGGCGACGATCCTGCCTGACGGGCCCACGTGGTGGGTACCGCTGCTCACCGTGCCGCCCGCGCTGCTCGCCCTCGCCGCACCCCTCACCCAGCGCTGGGCAGCCGGGATCGTGCTACTCGTCGTCACGGCGCTCGGCCTCGGTACCGCGTTCGCCGCCGTGGGGATCTCGGTCGCATTCGCGCAGTCGATCACCGTGCCGCTCTGGCCGGGCGCCGGGTTGAGTCTTGCGTGGCTCGGCGGCCTCGGCGGTGCACTCGTGGCGCTCGACGCCGGGCTGGCGCCCCGCGTCGCGCTGGTACGCGGCGTGGCGGCCGCGCTCGTGTTCGCGGCCGCGGTGGCGCTCGCGGTTCCCTCGCTCACCGCATTCACGCGAGGGGTGGCCACCATCGCCGACGGTCCGGCGAGTACGCTTCCCGCGTTCGTGGCCGCGGAAGGGCGCGAGGATCCCGACGTCGGGACGATCGTGCTCACCCCCCAGGCGGACGCCGGGGTCGCCGCCCAGGTGGTGTGGGGCGCGAGCGAGACCATCGGCGGGCAGACGACGCTGCTGTCCACGCGCACCGAGCCGACCCCGCAGGACGACGAACTCGCGAAGCTCGCCGCCGATCTCGTCACCCCTTCCTCGGAGGACGTCGTCGGACAGCTCGCCGCCCGGGGAGTCGGCTTCATCCTGCTCGCACCGAGTACGCAGCCGGAGACGGATGCCGCGCGCACGATGCGGCTCTCGGCCATGACCGCGCTCGGCCAGCGGGACACCCTCGTCGTGGTGGGCGACACCGCCAAAGGCGAGTTGTGGCGCGTCGTCGACGAGATCGCGCCGAGAGCCGAGGAGGCGGCATCCGTCTCGATTCTGGGCCGCTGGATCGCGTTCGGACAGCTTGCGATCTTCGGCATCGCGCTGCTGCTGGCCGTGCCCACTGCCGCTTCGATCCGCGAGGCGCGGCGCACCCCGCGTGTCGTGGGACCCCACTGGCAGGAGGGCCGATGAGCGACCGACGCGTGTTCCGGTGGGCGACGACGAGCGCGCGCCTGCTGATCGGCACTGCCGTATCGGTCATGGCCGTGGTCGCGGTGGTGACCGCGGTCTCGGTGCCGTGGCCGACGGTCGTGCGCGAACCCCTCAGCATCCCCGCGACTCCGGCACCGGCCGCATCGGTGATCGCCTGCGACGGCGGGCTGCTGTCGATCGGACGCAACCCCACCGCAGCGTCCACGGTGACCCTCGCCGCGCCCCAGTCGGTCATCGGAGGCACCGCCGACGGCGAGGGAGCCGCGGAGCAGCAGCTGCAGACGACCGGGGTCGGACCCGGCCCGCTCGCGTACACGGCGGAGCCTCGTGGCGGCCAAGCGGTCGACATCGCCGCGACCGGTGCGGCGACGGCCAACGCCGACGACCTCTCGGGCTTCGCGGTCTCCGCCTGCCGCCCCCCGCTCCTCGACTCGTGGCTGGTCGGCGGATCGGGAGCCACCGGCGCCGCGGATCTGGTGCTGCTCGCCAACCCGGGCGCGGTTCCCGCCACCGTGCAGCTGACGGTGTACGGGGTGGACGGAGCGGAGACGCCGCCCGGCGGCGCGGACCTCGTGATCGCACCGGGAACGCAGCGCGTGGTGCCGCTGGCCGGCCTCGCGCTCGGTGAGGAGACGCCGGTCGTCCGCGTTTCGGCGATCGGTGCGCCGATCCACGCATCGCTGCAGACGAGCATCACCCGCACCCTCACACCCGGCGGGGTCGATCAGGTCGGGCCGATCGCCCACACCGAGGACACGCAGGTGATCACGGGGATCACGGTCACGCGTCCGACCGACGAGGACGGCGCGACGAACGAGACGACGGTGCTGCGGATGCTGTCGCCCAACCTTCCCGCGACGGCGCGCGTGTCGGTCAACTCCGCGGGCCGCACCGAGACGGTCGGAGAGCCCCAGGAACTGTCCCTCGAGACCGGCAAGCCGCTCGAGCTCGCGCTGAACGGGCTGCCACCCGGTGCCTACACGGTCACGGTCGAGGCGGACGCCCCCGTGGTCGCAGCCGTGTGGCAGGCGACGGGCATCGCGGCGGGCGACGACTTCGCCTGGTACACCCCGGCGCCCGAGGTGACGGTGCCATCGCTGTTCGCGACGCCCGGTGGCCCGACGCCCTCGCTCACGGTGGTGAACCCTTCCGGCGAGCCCGTGACGGTGAACGTGACCCCGACGGACGGCGGTTCGGCCATCAGCCTGACCGTTCCGGCGAACGGGTCGGTCGCGGTGCGTCTGGCGACGCGAACGCTGTACCTGTTCGATCCTGCGGCTCCGGTGCGCGCAGGATTGTCGTTCGCGGGCGATGGCGCGCTCGCCGGTGTGCCGGTGTGGCCGGCCGACGTCGCGACCCCGGAGATCGTCGTCTACCCCTGACTCGGAGCCCGACCCCGGGGAGTCAGAAGTACCGGAAGCGCTCCGGGCCGAGGTCCCACGGGTCGCGATCGAGATACTCCGCCGCCGCACGGAACACGGCGCCCTCCACGAGCATGCGCCGGTGCAGATCGTCGTCGCGATGCATGTGGCTGAGGCGCTCGATCGGCAGGCGATAGAGGATGATGCGGCCCGCGTCGGGCAGTACCGTCCACCGCGGGATCCCGTCGTCGTCGGTCGCGGCGGGCATGTCGGCGACCTCGAAGCGGACGTCGCGCAGCTCCGGCCAGGCCGACCGCAGGAATTCGGCCGCGGTGCCGACCGACAGGTCGAACCGGTCGACGCGGGTGTCGAGCGGGGGCAGCGGCGGGCGGACGACGGAGCTGCGCCCCTCGCGTCCGTGGCGTCCGTGACGGGACGCGCGCCGCGGCGCACGCTCGTTGGTCTTGCTCCGACGCCACGCCATGCCCCCATCCTAGGTCTGCGAGGGGCGTCCTCGGCTGAGGGCCAGAGCCGAAATGAGGGGCGGCCCGCCGCGATCGGCTCCGCAGCTCGGCTCTCGTCCTCAGCTGAGGATCCGGCGACGCGGAACAGTCGCGACGTCGTGCGGCGCGGCATCCGTTCCCCTGTCGGTCGTGCGCGATAGCGTCTACCCGATGCGCGAGAGAGTCTGCTCCAAGGTCGGATGCGCCCGTGAGGCGGTGTCCACGCTCACCTACGACTACGGCGACCAGATGGCGGCCCTCGGCCCCCTCGGCGCCGTCGGCGATCCGCACGCCCACGACCTCTGCGCGATCCACACCGACCGCCTCTCCGTACCCAAGGGCTGGGTCGTCGTCAGGCACGAGACCCTCCGCGCCTGAGCCGGCGTGGGAGAATGGGCGGATGCCGACCCACACGCCCGTCGCCACGCCTGCTGCCACCGAGGTCACCGAGTCCCGCGAGGGGTTCGAGTACGAGGTCGCCGACCTCTCGCTCGCCGAAACGGGGCGCCATCAGCTGCGCCTCGCCGAGAACGAGATGCCGGGGCTCATGGCGCTGCGCGAGGAGTTCGGAGCGTCGCAGCCGCTGAAGGGCGCACGCATCGCGGGGTCGCTGCATATGACGGTGCAGACCGCGGTGCTCATCGAAACCCTCGTCGCCCTCGGCGCGCAGGTGCGCTGGGCCAGCTGCAACATCTTCTCCACGCAGGACGAAGCAGCCGCCGCCGTCGTGGTCGGCCCGGCAGGCACGGTCGACGCCCCCGCCGGAGTCCCCGTCTTCGCCTGGAAGGGCGAGACCCTCGAGGAGTACTGGCGACTCGCCGACCGCATCTTCGACTGGACCGCGGAGGGCTTCGACGGCCCCAACATGATCCTCGACGACGGCGGCGACGCGACCCTCCTCGTGCACAAGGGCGTCGAATTCGAGAAGGAGGGTTCGGTTCCGGATGCTGCGGCCGACGACTCCGCCGAGTACCGCATCGTCCTCGAGACCCTGCGCGCCAGCCTCGCGCGCGATCCGCAGCGCTTCACGCGCATGGCCGAGGGTCTTCTCGGTGTCACGGAGGAGACCACCACGGGCGTTCACCGCCTCTACGAGCTCGCGGCATCCGGCGATCTGCTGTTCCCCGCGATCAACGTGAACGACTCGGTGACGAAGTCGAAGTTCGACAACAAGTACGGCATCCGCCATTCGCTCCCCGACGGCATCAACCGCGCCACCGACGTGCTGATGGGCGGCAAGGTCGCGTTCGTGTGCGGCTACGGCGACGTGGGCAAGGGCGCCGCGGAGGCCCTGCGCGGGCAGGGTGCGCGCGTCATCGTCAGCGAGGTCGACCCGATCTGCGCGCTGCAGGCCGCGATGGACGGCTACCAGGTCGCGCGGCTCGCGGATGTCGCCGACCAGGTCGACATCCTCATCACCGGCACCGGCAACAAGGACGTCGTGACCGTCGACGACCTGCTGGGGCTCAAGCACCTCGCGATCGTCGGCAACGTCGGCCACTTCGACAACGAGATCGACATGGCGGGCCTCGAGTCCCTCGCCGGGGTCGAGAAGATCGAGATCAAGCCCCAGGTGCACGAGTGGCGTCTTCCGAACGGGCGCAGCGTGCTGGTGCTGAGCGAGGGCCGTCTGCTGAACCTGGGCAACGCGACGGGCCACCCGTCGTTCGTCATGAGCGCGTCGTTCACGAACCAGGTTCTCGCCCAGCTCGAGCTCTTCACCAAGCGCGACGAGTACCCGACCGCGGTCTACGTGCTCCCCAAGCACCTCGATGAGAAGGTCGCGCGCCTCCACCTCGACGCGCTCGGCGTGCAGCTCACCGAGCTCACCCCCAAGCAGGCGTCGTACATCGGCGTGCCGGTCGAGGGCCCCTACAAGCTCGAGCACTACCGGTACTGAGCGCGGGCCCCCGTGCTCAGCGCTCGGGGAATCCGCGCGGCGGCGCCGACACCGGCCCCGCGAGGGCGTCCGCGCGTGCGGTCTCGAGCCGCAGCGCTCGCAGCTCGCGCTCCCGGCGTACGGCGACGACCCCGATGAGGAACGTCTCGGGGTCGACGGACGGCACCGGTGAGACGTGCTCGGCGGCTTCTCGGGCGAGGGATGCTGCCACCCGCGCGCGTGCGGACGGCTCCATGCTCGCCGCCGATCGGGCGAACTGCGCCAAGCGTCGAGAGAGGCGTTCGGGGAGTCGCGCGACGTCCGCGACGGCGGCCCATTCGGCGAGCTGAGGCGGGATCCCGAGTTGCGGGTCGGGCAGGCGCGGTGTGCGCGTGCGCTCGGAGTAGGTTCCGGCCAGGAGGTCGCCGAGGCGCTGCGAGCGAGGGGTGAAGGCGCCCACGAGCGCGGCGACGGCGCCCACCGTGAACCACAGCTCGAACACGCCCACGAGGGCGCGGATGAAGGCGTGACGGAAGCCCGAGGCGCCGCCGTCGGCCCGCACGATGCGGCCGCCGACGGCGAGCTTGCCGAGGCTGCGCCCATGGCTGGTGGTCTCGACGACGGTCGGGATCACCACCATGACGAGCACGAGCAGCACAATCGTGAGGATCGGCATCACCGCCTCGTCGACGGCGCCGATCCCCGCGAGCCAGGTGATGCCCCACACCACCAGGAGGAACACCACGACGCCGAGGATCATGTCGATGATCACCCCGAGTGCACGCATGAAGAAGCCGAGCGGCTGCACGTCGAGCGCGACCGCCTCGCCGGTGAGCACCTCGTCCTGGTGGATGTCGACGATGGCGGGCTGCTCGGCGGGCATGGCTACAGTAAAGCGCATGGACCTCGACGCGCTGACGGCGGCTCGGCGCGAGGAGTGGGCGCGCCTCGACGAGCTCAGCCGCGCACGCCGTCTCTCGGGCGCCGAGGTGGACGAGCTCGTCACCCGGTATCGCGCGGCCTCCGCCGACCTCGCCGATGCGAAGACGTCGGCGGGCCGCAGCATCCAGGGTGATCACATCTCGACCATGCTGGGCCGCGCACGGTTGCGACTGACCGGCGCGCCCGAGAATGTCATGCGCCAGATCCCGCGTTTCTTCGCGCTGCAGCTGCCCGCCGCGCTGTACCGCGTGCGCTGGACCACGCTCGCGATCGCCGTCGGCTTCGTCATCGTGATGGTCGTCGTCGCGCTGTGGGTCTCCGGTGACCCTGCGCTGGTCGCGAGCCTCGGGAGTCAGGCGCAGCTCGAGCAGTACGCCGAGAACCAGTTCACGGACTACTACAGCGAGAACCCCGCGGCGGTGTTCGCCGGCACGGTGTGGACCAACAACGCCTGGATCGCCGCGCAGTGCGTGCTGTTCGGCATCACCGGCATCTGGCCGATCATGGTGCTCGTGCAGAACGCGGTGGGCGTGGGCACCGCAGCGGCGATCATGGCGGCGTTCGACCGCGGCGACGTGTTCGTGCTGTACATCCTCCCGCACGGCCTGCTGGAGCTCACGTGCATCTTCGTGGCCGGGGCTGCGGGGCTGCAGATCTTCTGGGCCTGGGTCGCCCCCGGGCCGCGTTCGCGCGGCGAAGCGCTCGCCGCGGCGGGTCGTTCCCTCGCGACCATCGCGATCGGCCTCGTCATCGCGCTGGGCGTGTCGGGCGTCATCGAGGGCTTCGTGACGGCACAGCCCTGGCCCTGGCCGGTCAAGATCGGCATCGGTGCTGCCGCGCTCGCCCTCTTCCTCGTCTACATGCTCGTGGTCGGCCGCCGTGCGCACCGGCTGGGGGAGACCGGCGACCTCACCGAGTACGAGGCAGGCACCCCGACGCTCGTCGCGGGCTGAGTCCCGAGACGGATGCCGCATATCACTGTTTTGAGTCACTCAAAACAAAGCTAAGCTCAGCGTATGACCCCGCACACCGACGTCGATGCGCGTGCCGTCGACACGGCGGCGCGCCTGCGTGCCGCCGGCCTGCGGGTCACCGATTCGCGGCGCGCCGTCGTCGATGCGCTGATCGAGCGTCCTCACGCGAGCGCCGACGAGCTGTTCGCCGTCGTCGCCCGGACGCTCCCCGCCACGAGCCTGCAGTCGGTGTACAACGCCCTCGGCGACTTCGTCGACGCCGGCCTCGCACGCCGCATCGAGCCCGCGGGACGCCCCGGTCTGTTCGAGCTGCGGGTCGACGACAACCACCACCACCTCATCTGCTCGCAGTGCGGCGCCGTCGAAGACGTCGACTGCGTCGTCGGAGCGGCACCGTGCCTGACGCCCGCCGACGCGCACGGTTACGCCGTGCAGGTGGCCGAGGTGACCTTCTGGGGCATCTGTCCCGCATGCTCGACGGCCGACGCCGGGGCGGGCGCGCGGGCCGAGGCCGCAGCATCCTGATCTGTCCGATTCCCAGCCCATCCGATTGGAAGGAAGCCATGACCGACACCAACGACACGATCCCGGAGATCGGTGAGAACCCGACCGACGCCGATCAGGCGGTCACCCCGATCGACACCCCGGTCGACGAGCGAGAGGACGGCGAGACCCGTCCGCGCCCGAACGAGACCGAAGGCTGCCCCGTCATCCACGGCGGTCAGCCGCATCCGACCACGGGCAACGCCAACAGCGTCTGGTGGCCGAACCAGCTGAACCTCAAGATCCTCGCCAAGAACCCGGCGATCGCCAACCCGCTGGGCGAGGACTTCGACTACAAGGCGGCCTTCGAGGCGCTCGACCTGGCCGCGGTCAAGGCCGACATCGCCGAGACCCTCACCACGTCGCAGGACTGGTGGCCCGCCGACTTCGGCAACTACGGCCCGCTCATGATCCGCATGGCGTGGCACAGCGCCGGCACGTACCGCGTGACCGACGGCCGCGGCGGCGGCGGCGCCGGTCAGCAGCGGTTCGCGCCGCTGAACAGCTGGCCCGACAAC
This sequence comes from Microbacterium sp. PRC9, assembly GCF_031844125.1. Taxonomy (NCBI): domain Bacteria; kingdom Bacillati; phylum Actinomycetota; class Actinomycetes; order Micrococcales; family Microbacteriaceae; genus Microbacterium; species Microbacterium sp. PRC9. The sequence goes on along the minus strand of NZ_JAUZUR010000001.1, from coordinate 269,891 downwards.
GTCAACCTCGACAAGGCGCGCCGCCTGCTCTGGCCGGTCAAGAAGAAGTACGGCCAGTCGCTGTCGTGGGCCGACCTCATGATCCTCGCGGGCAACGTGGCGCTCGAGTCGATGGGCTTCGAGACCTTCGGCTACGCGGGTGGCCGCGCCGACGTGTGGGAGCCGGACGCCGACGTGTACTGGGGTCCCGAGACCACGTGGCTCGCCGACGAGCGCTACTCGGGCGACCGCGACCTCGAGCGGCCGCTCGCCGCCGTGCAGATGGGTCTCATCTACGTGAACCCGGAGGGCCCGAACGGTGAGCCCGACCCGCTGAAGTCCGCGCGCGACATCCGTGAGACGTTCGGCCGCATGGCGATGGACGACGAGGAGACCGTCGCCCTGATCGCCGGTGGCCACACCTTCGGCAAGACCCACGGCGCCGCACCCGACACGAACGTCGGCGACAACCCCGAGGCTGCCGGCCTCGAGGAGCAGGGCCTCGGCTGGAAGAACGGCCACGGCACCGGCCACGGCGACGACACCATCACGTCGGGCCTCGAGGTGACGTGGACGTACCACCCGACGCGCTGGGACAACGAGTTCTTCCACATCCTCTACGCCTACGAGTGGGAGCTCATGCGCAGCCCGGGCGGGGGTCACCAGTGGCGCCCGATCAACGGCGGCGGCGCCGACATGGTGCCCATGGCGCACTCGAACGGCCGTCGCGAGCCCCGCATGCTCACCAGCGACCTCGCCCTGCGCACCGACCCGGCGTACGACGCGATCTCGCGGAAGTTCAAGGACGACCCCGAGGCCTTCGCCGACGCGTTCGCGCGCGCCTGGTTCAAGCTGACCCACCGCGACATGGGCCCGATCGAGCGCTACCTGGGCACTGAGGTCCCCGCCGAGGAGCTGCTCTGGCAGGACCGCGTGCCCGCGGTCGACCACGAGCTCATCGACGCGGCGGACGCGGCGGCGCTGAAGGCGCAGATCCTCGACAGCGGGCTGAGCGTGTCGGAGCTCGTCGAGACCACGTGGGCGGCAGCATCCTCGTTCCGCGGCAGCGACAAGCGCGGCGGCGTCAACGGCGCCCGCATCCGCCTCGCCCCGCAGAAGGACTGGGAGGTCAACAAGCCCGCCCAGCTCGCGACGGTGCTCGCGAAGCTCGAGCAGATCCAGGCGTCGTTCAACGACGCCCAGGCCTCCGGCAAGAAGGTGTCGCTGGCCGACCTCATCGTGCTCGCGGGCAACGCGGCGGTCGAGAAGGCGGCGAAGGACGCCGGCGTCGACGCCGAGGTGGTCTTCCACCCGGGCCGCACCGACGCCACGCAGGAGCAGACCGACGTCACGTCGTTCGCGTTCCTCGAGCCGACCACCGACGGGTTCCGCAACTACTACGGGCCGCAGGCGTTCATGCCCGAGGAGCACCACCTCATCGACCGCGCGAACCTGCTCACGCTGAGCGCGCCGGAGCTGACGGTCCTCGTCGGCGGCCTGCGCGTCCTCGGTGCGAACTGGGACGACTCGGAGTACGGCGTGTTCACCGACCGCAAGGGCGTGCTCACGAACGACTTCTTCGTGAACCTGCTCGACCTGGGCACGACCTGGAAGCCGCTCGACCGGGGTGCGCACGCCTTCGCCGGCGTCAAGGACGGCTCGGGCGCGCCGGTGGGCATCGGCACGCGCGTCGACCTGCTGTTCGCGTCGAACTCGGAGCTGCGCGCCGTCGCCGAGGTGTACGCCTCCGACGACGCGAACGAGAAGTTCGTGCGCGACTTCGTCAAGGCCTGGGGCAAGGTCACCGAGCTGGACCGGTTCGACCTCGTCTGACACTCGCTGAACAGAGAAGCGGCCCGTCCCCGGAAAAGGGGGCGGGCCGCTTCTCGTGGTGCGTGCGGTGCCTACTTGACCCGCGCCTCGGCCTGAACCGGGGGCAGCGTGCCCTTGGGCTCGAAGAGCGCCCGGTGCAGGACACCGGCGATGAGGCCGCCGACGATCGGGAACACGATGAACACCCACAGCTGCGACAGCGGGCCGGGGCCGCCGTAGATCGCCGCCGCGATCGAGCGGGCCGGGTTCACCGACGTGTTGTCGATCGGGATCGAGATCAGGTGGATGAGCGTCAGCGTGAGCCCGATCGCAAGCGGCGCGAGAGCCGCCGTGCCGCGCGTGGAATGGGTGACGCCGAGGATGATGAGCACGAAGATCGCCGTCAGCACGACCTCTGCGATGATCGCCGCGCCGAGCTCGAAGCCGCCGGGCGAACCGAAATCGCCGGTGCCGTAGCCGTTGGACGCGAAGCCGCCGTCCTGTGCGTTGGCGAGCCAGTTATCCGTGCCGAAGATGCCGATCAGCACGATGAGGGTCGTGCCGAGGGCGCCGCCGATCACCTGGGCGATGATGTAGCCGATCGTGTTCTTCCACTCGAATCGACCGGCCGCGGCGAGACCGAGCGTGATGGCGGGGTTGAAGTGGCCGCCCGAGATCGGTCCCCATGCGTAGGCGCCCGCGACGACGGTCAGGCCGAACGCCAGCGAGACGCCGACGAACGCGATGCCGAGCGGGTTGCCCTCGTCTCCGGCCGGGAAGTTGGCCGCGAACAGCGCCGCGCCGACACCGCCGAAGACGAGCAGAAACGTTCCCAATGCCTCCGCGACGAGCCTGTTCACCGTGGTGGGCGGGATGGTGGTATCCGACATGGCGGACTCCTTTCCTCGCCGCGAGGCTAGCGGCATGTTCAGCGGTTTCCCAGGAACCGCGCGCGGAGTGTCCGCGTATAACGCCTGATCTCCCCAAGTTTCCCCCGTGGTTCAGGCGATGGTCGCCACCCGTTTGCGGTGTCGGATGCTGTCGCCCGCGGCATCCGTCCCCTCCGCTGGTCCGCTCTGCGTGGCGTCGCCCGCGGTTCGGGGCGCACGGGCTGCGTTCGGGGCGCATGCGGTGCGCCCGAAGGCGCGGGGCGCGCCCCAAACCCGGAGAGGCGGCTCCTGGTGCGGCGAGTCCGGTGCCTCACAGGCGACCGGCGGCCTTCAGCGCGAGGTAGCGGTCGGCGATCCGCGGCGGCAGGTCTTCGGGTGTCGCGGCGATCGCCTCACCGCCGGCCCGGCCGATCGCTGCCGCGACGGCGGCGGCGTCGTGGGCGCTCTGCTCGATGGCGGCGGCGCGGTACACGTCGGCGGCGTCGGGACGCTCCGGCAGCGGGTCCTCTTCGTCGGTGACGGTGCCGACCAGCACGTGCGCCCCGCGGGCGAGAGCGGGCAGAGACCCGAGGAATCCGCGCGCCGCCTCCGCCGCGTCCTGCGCGGTCAGGAGCACCACCAGGGACGGGCGGGAGGTGAGCACGCGCACCTGCGCGAACGCGGCATCCCAGTCGGTGTCGATCAGCTGGGGTTCGACGGGCGCCATCGCGTCCACCAGCGCGGGCAGCAGACCGGGTCCGTCCACGCGTGTGACGCGGGCGCGGATCGTGCGGTCGAACATCAGCAGGTGCACGTGGTCGCCCGCCCGGGTGGCCAGCGCCGAGAGGAGGAGCGCCGCCTCCATCGCGGCATCCATCCGCACCCCGTCGCCGACGCGCGCGGCCGCCGTGCGTCCGGTGTCGATCACGATCACGACGTGCCGGTCGCGCTCGGGGCGCCAGGTGCGGAGCATGGTCGTGCTCGCCCGCGCCGTCGCTCGCCAGTCGATCGATCGCACGTCGTCGCCGCGGACGTACTCGCGCAGGCTGTCGAACTCCGTGCCTTGACCGCGCACCTGCACGCTGGTGTTGCCGTCGAGCTCGCGCAGTCGGGCGAGCCGCGACGGCAGATGACGGCGGGCGGTGAACGGCGGCAGCACGCGCACGGCGCCGGGCTCGTCGAGGCGGGCCTGGCGTCCGGCGAGGCGCAGCGGTCCGTCGGACCGTACGACGACGAAGCGTGAGCGCAGCTCGCCGCGGCGGCGGGGGAGGAGCGCGACGGCGATGGTCCGGGCCTCGCCGGGCGGGATGACGACGGCCGGCCGTTCCGCCGGAGCCCCCGCCGTCGGCTGCCACGCGTCGCGGATCCGGCCGCGCAGCGTGCGCTCGCCGCCGTTGCGCAGGACGAGTTCGGCGACCACGGGCTGGCCGAGGAGCGCGCGCCCGGGCATGCGCCGCGTCACGGCGATCCGGCGGGGGTCCGGTGCCGCCACGGCGTCGCCGAGCAGCGCGACGAGGCACAGCAGCACCCACCCCGCGGCCGCGATCCACGCGTCGACGCCCGCCGCCGAGAGCAGCGCGACGGGCAGCGCGCCGAGGGCGACGAGCAGCGGCAGACGACCGGTGACGTACATGCGGCTCAGATCGGGACGCGGGTCTGCTGCAGCACCGAGCCCAGCACGGCGTCGACGGACACGCCCTCGAGCTCCGCGTCGGGGCGCAGCCGGATCCGATGGCGCCACGTGGGCAGCAGCATCGTCTGCACGTGGTCGGGCGTGATCGCCGGGTACCCGCCGAGCCACGCCCACGCCTTCGACGCCGCAAGCAGCGCGGTCGCCGCGCGCGGGCTCACCCCGAGCTGCACCGAGGGGCTCCGGCGCGTGGCCTGCGCGAGATCCACCACGTAGCCGAGCACATCGTCCGAGACGGTGACGGATGCCGCGGCCCGCTGTGCCGCGCGGATCTCGTCGGCGCTCGCCGCACGGCGCAGGCCCGCACCCGCGAGGTCGCGCGGGTCGAAGCCGCTCGCGTGGCGCCGCAGCACCGCGAGCTCGGCATCCCGTGCCGGCACCTCGACGATGAGCTTCAGCAGGAACCGGTCGAGCTGCGCCTCGGGCAGCGTGTAGGTGCCCTCGTGCTCGATCGGGTTCTGGGTGGCCGCGACGAGGAACGGGTCGGGCAAGGGGCGGGTCACCCCGTCGGTCGAGACCTGGCGCTCCTCCATCGCCTCGAGCAGAGCCGCCTGCGTCTTGGGCGGCGTGCGGTTGATCTCGTCCGCGAGCACGACGTTCGTGAAGACCGGACCTGCGCGGAACTCGAACTCGCCGGTCTTCGCGTCGTACACGAGCGACCCCGATACATCGCCCGGCATGAGATCGGGCGTGAACTGGATGCGCTTCGTGTCGAGACCCAGCGCTGTCGAGAACGCGCGGACGAGGAGGGTCTTCGCGACGCCGGGCACCCCCTCGAGGAGCACGTGACCACGCGACAGCAGGGCGATCAGCAGGCCCGTCACCGTGCCGTCCTGCCCGACCACGGCCTTGCCCACCTCCAGACGCACGCGGTTCATCGCCTCGCGCAGGGCGGCGTCGTCGAGGGGAGGGCGGTCCGTCGCGGCGGGCGCCTCGGTGCTCGCAGTGGCGGGCGTGTCCGTCATCGGGGACTCCTTTCGGGGCGGACGGCCGTACGCACGGCGTCCTCGAGGTCTCTCAAGCGGGTGCTCAGGGCGACGAGATCCGCGTCGCTGCGGGGGATGTCGTCGATCAGGATGCTGCGCGCGATCCTGCGGTCGAGCCCGGTGCGGCCCGCGGCGGCGTCGGCGATCTCGGGGGCGGCGGCGTTCGCGCCGAGGCCGAGGAGAGCCGCGATGCGCCGCAGTGCGCCGATGCGCAGGCGGTCCGCGGCGTGCAGCGGATCGCCGGCGCGCGCGTAGAGGCGGGCGCGCCCCTCGGTCGTCTCGGAGGCGCGCACCGTCACGGGCAGGGTCTCCGCCACGAGCGGGCCGAACCGGCGGCCGCGCCAGACGCCCGCGGCGATGCCCGCGATCAGGAGGAGGACGATGACCGCGCTCACCCAGGGCGGCGTGAGGTCGCCGAGCGACGGGTTCGCGTTCGCGAGGTCGGTGTCGCCGGGATTCGGGACGTACCAGACGACGAGCGGATGCCGCCCCAGCAGGTTCACCGCGAGCGCCGCGTTGCCGTTCTGGGCGAGGTGCTCGTTGGCGAAGAGCGGTCGGGCATCGACCGCGGCGACGCGGCCGTCATCGGCGGAACGGACGAGGAGAGCGGAGCCGGCCTCCGCCGGGTAGCACGCCTCGGAATCGCCTGCGCTGTAGACCGCCCCCGGAGCGACGGACCCGGCGCGCAGCGCCGCGTCGACGTCGCAGTCGGGCTCGATCGCCGTGTCGGGGGCGACCCCGGCGGGCGCCGAGCCCGGGAGCAGGAGATCGAGCGTGCGGGCACGGGGCTCGATGAGCACGATGTCCGTGGCCTCGGCGGCGAGGTCGGCGATCGCGTCGTCCGAGAGCGCCGGCGCGTCGGGGAGGACGAGGGTTGCGGGTGCCGTGGCCAGGATCTCCGATGCGGCCGCGCGATCTCGCACCACCCGCACGTCGACGCCGTGGCCGCGCAGGATCTCGGCGAGAGCGCGGGTGCCGCCCGGGCCGGTCGAGTCCGGGTCGAGCGCGTCGCGCTGCGCCCACTGGTTGGCCGCCGACACCGCCCCGCCGATCCCGCCGATCACGAGCAGGGCGAGCCCGATCGAGACCCACGCCGCCCACCGGCGGCCGCGCCGGGGCCCAGCTGGACCCACGCGCCCGGAGGATCCGCCCGGCGCGCCGCCGCCGGGCGGAGGGGACGCGGGGACCGGAGTCGACGTGTCGAGCGCCGCCGCCGTCATGCGGTGCCTCGGCAGCTCGTGGCGGGTGCACAGAATCGGAGGCACTCGGCGACACGCCGCCCGGTGGTCGCGCCACACGGGGTGTCGACCAGAATCTCCGATTCTGTGTGCGGGAGTCTCATGCGGGGACCTCCTCCCGGGCGACCGGGCGGGCGGCGGAGACGGCGTCGTCGGCGGACTCGACGAGACGGTAGAGGTCTTCGCTCCCCGGACGCCGCAGGTAGCGGACGTCGTCGAACGCGGTGGCCGCAGCTTCGAGCCGGGCCTCGAGCGCGGGGAAGGCCGCGCCTGCGGCTCGAGCGAACGCGTGCACGGTCGCGCCGGGCGGCGGGTCGACGACACCGCGTTCGAGGCAGCCGCGGGCGAGGGCGCGGAAACGCAGCACGATCGCCGCGTCCCAGTCCGCCGCACGGGCGCGCTCCGCGGCGGCCGCACGAAGCTCGGCGGCCGAGCGGTGCTCGGCCTCGCCGAACAGGAGCGGCGTCCGCGACGCGGCGCGCCGGGTCACCCGCGGCACGCCCCACAGCAGGAACGCCGCGATGATGACGACGGCGACGACGATCGCGGCGACGAGCGCGAACGTCGAGCCCCATCCGCCGGAGAGGTCCGGATTCAGCAGCGACGCGATGAAGTCGCCGACGGCGCGCGCGATGCGGTCGAACGGCGTCGGTTCGGCCACGTCGTACGCCGGGTCCGACAGTTCCTGTTCCGCCCACCGCCGCGCGGCGTCACCGTCCGGCGTGAGCGGCGGGACGGCGTCGGACGCGCGCGCGAGCGCGCGCACAGCGGCGGGGATCAGGCCCACGGCGACTCGCGGTCGGTGCCGTCGGGTGCGGCGCCGGGGGCGGTCCAGCGGGTGGGGGAGGGCTCGTCCGCGGGCGCCGGCGGTGCGGGGGCTGCGGCGGGCGTGGCCGCGGGCGGCTGCGCGGGCGCCGGGGCCGCGGGGCGGTCGGCGGGCGCACCGTAGGCGGGTTGCGTGGGCGCACCATACGCCGGCTGCGCGGGCGCACCGTAGGCAGGCTGTGCCGGGGCACCGTACGCTGGCTGCGCCGGCGCTCCGTGCGCAGGCTGGGCCGGCGCGCCGTACCCGGGCGGCACGCCGTAGCCCGGCTGCGCCGGTGCTCCGTACGCCGGCGGCACGCCGTGGCCCGGCTGCGGTCCGTACCCTGCGGGTGGCCCGTAGCCCGGCTGCGCCGGCGCCGTGGAGAACACCGCGCCGGCCGGCGCGGGCGGGTACCCCGGGATCGCATACCCGGGCGGGTACGGTGCGTGACCGGGCACCGGATATGCCCCGGGAACACCCCGCGGCGCGATCTCGCGCCCGATGTGCTCGCGATAGGGATCGGCGAGAGCGGTGGCGCCGGCATCCCGTCGCTCCACGTACGCCAGCAGGTCGAGGTCGAGCCCTTCGCGGCGCATGCGGCAGTCGATGTAGATGAGCGCCGTCGCGGTGGACTGCACGACGACGGCGACCGACTGCAGGAGCAGCGTGAGCACCTGCGTGAGCAGGGTCGCGGCGATGAAGCCGATGATGGCCGTCGGCTCGGGATCGCCCGTGGGAGCGATGATCGTCGTCAGCCCCATCGAGAGGAAGCTCATGGGCAGGCTCACGACCTGCGCGACGGCCGCGAAGATGACGCTGATCACGAGGATGATGCCCAGGGCCGGCCAGAAGCGCCGACGCGTGAGGGTCCACGAGCGCGACAGTGCCTGGAGGATCGTGGCGTGCTCGATGATGATGGCGGCCGGCACCAGCAGGAGCTTGATCATCAGCCACCACGTGAGAGGGATCGCGGCGAGGATCACGAGGATCGTCAGCAGGATCGCCGCCGGCGGCGCCGCCATCGCGATGCCCACGATCCCGAGCACGACCACCGCGACGACGGCGATGACCGCCAGGACGACGAGCAGCGAGTAACCGATGAGCCGCCACGCGATCGGCTTGACCTGACGCCAGAGCGCGCCGAGGGTCTGCTTCTCGGCGACGGCGGCGTGTGTCACCTCGACGACGACGATGCCCTGCACGATGACGCTGAGCGCGCCCGCGGCCAGCGACAGCACGATGCCGGCGACGGCGGTGAGCGCGATCGACCCCGCCATGACGGTGTCGTACTCCTCCGTGCCCGGCCGCAGTGTGTCAAGGCGCGAGAACGACGCCCACCCGATGGCGAGCACACCGCCGAGGACGACGATGTACGCGAGCGTCTGCACGACGAGCGCGAAGCCCAGCAGCACGCGCGGGTTCTGCCGCAGCGCCGAGAACGAGCGGCCCAGGATCGTGCCGAACGACAGCGGGTGCAGCGGGATGATCCCGGGGCGTGACGCCGGCGTCCAGGCCGGGTATGCGGACACGATTCCCCTCTCGGTCGGCGGCGCGTCGCGGGCTGTGCGGCGCGTCGGCCGCGCCCTCAGGACGGCGCTTGCCCCTATCGTTCCATATCGGACGGATGCCGCAGCCGCCGTGTGGATGAGCTTCTCGGTATGCGTTCGGGCGAGCTTCGGCCGGTCCACAGCCCAGGTCGACTACTCTGTGGGAAGCGCACGGGGACGCGCACGTCGTCCTCTGCGCCTGGACAGAAGGAACGAACGCGCGCGATGACTTCACGCATCCTGGTGGTCGACGATGACACCGCCCTTGCCGAGATGATCGGGATCGTGCTGCGCACGGAGGGATTCGAGACGGTCTTCTGCGCGGACGGTGCAGAGGCTGTCGACGCGTGGCGCACCGAGCGTCCTGATCTCATCCTCCTCGACCTGATGCTGCCGGGCATGGACGGCATCGAGATCTGCACCCGGATCCGCGCGGAGTCCGGCATCCCGATCATCATGCTCACCGCCCGCACCGACACCGCCGACGTCGTGAAGGGCCTCGAGTCGGGCGCCGACGACTACATCGTCAAGCCGTTCAACCCGAAGGAGCTCGTCGCCCGCATCCGCACCCGGCTGCGCCCGGCGAGTCAGCCGGCGAACGACTCGCTGCGGATCGGCGACCTCACCGTCGACGTCGCCGCGCACGAGGTGCGCCGCGGCGACGGGCCGATCGCCCTGACCCCCCTCGAATTCGAACTGCTCGTCGCCCTGGCATCCAAGCCGCAGCAGGTGTTCTCGCGCGAGATGCTGCTCGAGCAGGTGTGGGGCTACCACTACAAGGCCGACACGCGCCTGGTGAACGTCCACGTGCAGCGGTTGCGGGCGAAGGTCGAGATGGACCCCGACAACCCCAAGATCGTGACGACCGTGCGCGGTGTCGGATACCGCGCCGGCGCCGTCGTCTAGACGGCCATGACCGCGCCCATCACGGCCGTGACGCCGGCGCGCGCCCGCGTGCGGTGGTGGCGCCTCTGGCGGGCCTGGCCGGCTGACATCGCGGGCCTGTGGCGGCGCTCCCTCCGGTTCCGCACCCTCCTCGTCACGATCGGTCTCACGGCGCTCGCCGTCGTGGTCGCCTGCGTCTGGATGACCCTCGCCATCCAGAACGATCTCTTCGCCTCGCGCAAGGACCAGGTGCTGTTGGACGCCGAGCAGGCGCGCGCCGCGGCGCAGCGGACCCTCGACGCCTCGGTGCAGAACGACTCCATCCAGCTGCAGAACGTCATGGCTCTGGCATTCACGGCGCTTCGCGATCAGTCCTCGGCCGTGATCGTGGGCGCTTACCGCATCGGGCCGCTGGTGCCCAACGCGCCGCAGGACTTCAGCACGAACGAGGAGGTGATGAACGAGCTGCTCACCACGCCGATGCGTGCGCTCGTGCGCACCAACCCCGATCAGCAGATCTGGCAGCCGGTCGCCCTTCCCGACGGCGACGACACGACGGTCCCGGGAATCCTGGTCGGGCAGCAGCTCACCATCGAGGGCGTCGCGTCGTACGAGCTGTACCTCGCGTACGACCTCGCGAACGCACCCGAGACGCTCACCTTCGTGCAGCGGACGCTGTGGGTCGTCGGCATCGGCCTCGTGCTCCTGATCAGCGGCATCGCGTGGTTCGTGCTGCGGTCCGTGACCACTCCGATCAGCGAGGCCGCCGACACGAGCGCGAAGCTCGCGGCGGGTCGTCTCGACGTGCGTCTGGAGGTGCGCGGCGAGGACGAGCTGGCGACCCTCGGCCGGTCGTTCAACGCGATGGCCGACAGCATGGAGTCGCAGATCAAGGAGCTCGCCGACCTTTCTCTGGTGCAGCAGCGCTTCGTCTCCGACGTGTCGCACGAGCTGCGCACCCCGATGACGACGATCCGCCTCGCCGCGGACATGATCAACGACCAGCGGGAGGACTTCGATCCGGCCACGGCGCGCGCGGCCGAGCTGCTGAACGCGCAGGTGCAGCGCTTCGAGACCCTGCTCACCGACCTGCTCGAGATCAGCCGCTACGACGCGGGTTCGGTGCAGCTCGAACTGGAGCCGACGAGCCTCGCCCACCTCGCCGAAGACGTGATCGGGTCTATGCAGCAGCTCGCCGAACAGCACGGCACGGACGTGCGTCTCGTGGCTCCCGGGGGATATTCCCCGGTCGACATGGACCCGCGGCGGGTGCGGCGCGTGGTGCGCAACCTGCTGGGCAACGCGATCGAGCACGGCGAGGGGCGTCCCATCGTCGTCAGCGTCGACAGCAACCAGCAGGCCGTCGCCATCGGCGTGCGCGACTACGGCATGGGGATGAAGCCCGAGGACGTCGAGCACGTCTTCGACCGCTTCTGGCGCGCGGACCCCTCGCGCAAGCGCACGATCGGCGGCACCGGCCTCGGCCTGTCGATCGCGCTCGGCGATGCGAAGCTCCACGGCGGCGAACTGGCGGTGTGGTCGGAGGTCGGCCGCGGCACGAACTTCGTCCTGACCCTCCCGAGACAGGCGATACCGCTTGCGGGAGAGTCGCCGATCCCGGTCGATCCGGGCGACGACGCGGTCGCCGCCCTCGACGACCTCGGCCTCACCGCGCCGATCGAGCTGCCCCGCGACGGCGCGACCGACACGGATGCCGGCACCCGAGGAGGATCCGCATGACCCGGGTTCGCGGCATCCTGGCCCTCGTCCTGGCGCTGTGCGCGGTCGTCGTGACCGGCTGCGCGGGCTTCCCCACGAGCGGGCCGCCGGAGTACGGGCTGGAGAACGGCAACACCGGCAACGGCTCGCAGAACGTGGTGTTCATCCCGAACCGGCCGCAGCCCGGCGCCACGCCGCAGCAGATCGTCGAGGGGTTCATCGATGCAGGCTCGGGTCCCGGCGTGCGTGGCAACTGGGCCGTCGCCCGCGAGTTCCTGGCACCTTCCCTCGCCGAGACATGGAATCCGGATGCGGGGGTGATCGTCGACGAGCGAGCCGAGCGGGACTACGTCGAGACTGGTGAGGGCATCGTCGATTTCGCCTCGGAGGTGGCAGGGACGGTCGACGACAGCGGCGCCTACCAGCGGGCGGACCTGTCTCCCGGGAACTGGACGTTCGAACTCGCACAGCAGGACGATGGCGAGTGGCGCATCACCGAGGCCCCCGACGGGGTCTGGCTCGACGAGGCGCAGTTCCCACAGGTGTTCCACCGCTACCCGCTCATGTACTTCGACCCGTCGTACCAGTACCTCGTGCCCGACGTGCGCTGGTTCCCGGTGACGAAGGCGGCGGGGAGCATCGCTCTCGCGCTGGTGAACAAGCCGAAGAGCGAGTGGCTGGCCGAATCGGTCGAGACCGCGTTCCCCGATGGCGTGTCAGCGGTCACCGTCGTGCCGACCGCCGAGGAGGGCGTGTCCGACGTCGCTCTCACAGGCGAAGCGATGCTGGCCGCGAGCAGTGACGCCCGCAACCGCATGCTGACGCAGCTCGAAGAGAGCCTGCGGGCCGCCGGCGTGGCCGAGGTCGTGATGACCGTGGACTCCGCCCCGATCGACGCGGAGCCCGTCGCCGTGCGTTCCACCCGCGTGCCGGCCACGCCCCTGGTGCTGACGGAGGCCGGATTCGGATTCCTCACGGGCGATGAGATCGACAAGATCCCCGGGCTCTCGGCTGCCGTCGAAGCCGCGTCGCCGCTGAGCGTGCAGGTCGGGGCCGAGCGCGACCTCGCCGCGGCACGCCTCGCCTCGGGAGCGGTGGTGAGGCTGAACTCGGCCGGGACCGAGCCCGAGGTGCTGGACACCCGGCCCGGATTGGTCGATCCCGTGATCGACCCGTACGGAGTCGTATGGAGCGTCCCCCAGGACGACCCGGCCGCGCTGCGGGCGTACCTGCCCAACGGCGATGTGATCGAGGTCGCCGAGGCGTGGGGCGAAGGGACGGCCATCGCCGGCATGGCGCTGTCGCGCGACGGCACGCGCCTGGCCGCCCTGGTGAGCGCGGGCGGGCGGTCGGTGGTGTCGGTGGCGGGCGTCATCCGTGACGACATCGCGCCGGTGCGCCTCGGTCCGTCCATGCAGCTCGCCGTCGCCGGTGGTGCGGTGATCGGCGTCACACGGATCGGCGTCACGTGGATCGACGACGTCTCGGTCGGCGTGCTGACCAGCGGCGCCGACGCCGACTCGACGGTCATCGAGCAGGTGGTCGGCGCGCCGACCTCCACGTCGACGGCACCTTCGGGCGTGGCCTCGATCGCGGGTGGCAGTGGCATCTCGAGTCTGCGGCTTCGGGCCGAGGACGGCACGCTCTACGTCAAGCGCGGCACGAGCTGGCAGCCCACCGCGACGGGCATCGGGGTCCTCGCGACCCAGCAGGGCGCCCCGCAGTAGGAGGTTCCTCCCCAGGCCGGCACCGGCGACGGCGGTCCACCGATCCGACACGCCGGCACCGAGACCACCGCGCGTGCCCGCGATGCTGGGGCGGTGATGCCGGAGATCCTCGTCGCCGTGCGGGAGGCGTGCGCCGATGCGCTGGCGCTGCTGCTTCCCGTCTCGTGCGCGGGGTGCGACGAGCCCGACGTCGCCCTGTGCGAGCGCTGCGCGCTCGCCCTGGCTCCCGCCCCCCGGAGGCAGTCCATCGAGGCGCCGGGCGGCGTCGTCGCGGTGTGGAGCGGCCTGGCCTTCGAGGGGGTCGCGGCGCGCGTCCTGCGCGCGATCAAGGAGGAGGGGCGCACGAGCCTCGCCGAGGCGCTCGCTCCCGCTCTCGCGGCGGCGCTGGCCCGCGCCGGTGCCGGAGACGCCGTGCTGGTGCCCCTGCCGACCTCGCGCCGGTCGTATCGCCGGCGCGGCTACCGAGTGCCCGATCTGCTCGTGCGTCGCGTCGGCCGGCGGCCGAGCCGCCTGCTCCGGTACGCCCGGCGCACCGGGGACCAGCGCGGGCTCGACCGCGACGCCCGGGCGCGGAACGTCGCGCAGAGCCTCGTGGCCACGGGCGGCGCGGGGCAGCGGGTCGTGGTCGTCGACGACGTCGTGACCACCGGTGCGAGTCTCAGCGAAGCGGTGCGGGCACTGCGTGCGGGGGGCGCCGTGGTGGTGGCCGCGGTCACCGTCGCAGCCACTCCGCGGAGGCGTGCAACACGTCGGTGAACGGCTTCCCGACGCAATCGAAACTCACAGGTGACAGAGTCCGAACGCCCGGCTAGCGTGGGGGGACAAGGCGACTGATGGTCCGCCCTTGGCCGGGCGGACCGGAACAAGGAGGTCAAGGATGGAAACCAGCATCGTCGGCGTGGGAGTGGGGATCACAGATCGCTTCCGCGGTGTCGTCGAGGAGAAGGCCCTCCGCATCGAGAACCTCGCGCCCCGCGCTCAACGCGTGGAGGTCAAGGTGACGCATCGCGCGTATCACAACGGTCGCATGGAGGATGAGACCGTCGAGCTCACCGTCAACGGCAAGGGCCCTGTCATCCGGGCCGAGGCGACGGACGGCGACAAGTTCACCGCCCTCGACCTCGCGGTCGACAAGCTGTGCGAACAGCTGCGCCGCGCGAAGGACAAGCGCGTCGACGCGCGCAACCACCCCCGCGGCGCCAAGTTCGAGAAGGGCAGCGGTGCGCTCCAGGGGATCGATCTGCAGCCGGCATCCGTCGACGTGCTCCGCGCCGTCGCCACCGGCGAGATCCCGATCATCACGGGCAACGAGGAGGAAGAGGGCTACACACCCGTCGTCATCCGCACGAAGGAGTTCCACCCCGAATGGATGTCGGTGGAGGAGGCCGTCGACCGCATGGAGCTGGTCGGCCATGACTTCTTCCTGTTCATCGACGCCCGCACCGACCACCCCAGCGTCGTATACCGCCGCAAGGGCTGGGACTACGGCGTGATCTCGCTGACCACGCAGGCGCAGCCGGACGAACTGGCGTCCTGACACGTACTCCGAGGGGTGGGGGGGGGGGGGGGCGCGGCCCCCCCCCCCCCCCCCCCCCGCCGACCGGGGGCGCCGCCCCCCCGGCCGCGCCGGGGGGGGTTGCGGGGGGCCGCCCCCCCGGCGCCCCCCCCCCCCCCCCACGGCTCGAGGGTCTCCCGGTCGAACAGGAGGTACCATGCGTGGACCTTCGGCAGGCCTCGCCGAGTGTTGCCGGGGGCGATGGTGGCGACCTTGATGCCTGCGGAGGACGCGGACTCGGCCGGCATCAGCAGGAACTCGCCGCCGGTCAGTGGTGCGAAGAGGCGGTCGTGGTCGTGCTCGATGTCCCACCCTGCCCGCAGCGCCGTCGTGATCGCCTCGATCGCGTCCGTGCGTGAGAAGGCCGCGTCGATCTCGGCCGCGCTCACGACCGGGATGCCGATGGTGGATGAGACGGTCACAGCACGAACCCCCGCGGGAACGGATCCGACGGGTCGAGCATGTACTGCGCGGTGCCCGTGACCCACGCCCTGCCCGTGATCGTGGGGACCACCGCCGGGATGCCGGCGACCGAGGTCTCCTCGACGAGCCGCCCCGTGAACGAGGTGCCGATGTAGGACTCGTTCACGAAGTCGGTGCCGAGCGGCAGCAGGCCCCGTGCATGCAGCTGGGCCATGCGCGCGCTCGTCCCGGTCCCGCACGGTGAGCGGTCGAACCACCCCGGGTGGATCGCCATCGCGTGACGGGAGTGGCGCGCGGTGGAGCCGGGCGCTTCGAGGTACACGTGGTGGCAGCCGTGGATCGTGGGGTCGACCGGATGCCTCGGAGAATCGGCGTCGTCGATCGCCGCCATGATCGCGAGGCCCGCGGCGAGCAGGTCGTCCTTGCGGGCGCGGTCGAACGGCAGTCCCAGGCGCTCGAGCGACACGATGGCGTAGAAGTTGCCGCCGAACGCCAGGTCGTACGACACCTCGCCGTACCCGGGGACCTCGACGGTGCGATCGAGCCCGACCACGAACGACGGCACGTTGCGGATCGTGACGCGCTCGGCGTGCCCGTCCGCGACGGCGACGTCGGCGATGACGAGACCGGCCGGGGTGTCGAGCCGGATCGTCGTCACCGGCTCGACCACCGGCACCATCCCGGTCTCGACCAGTACCGTCGCGACGCCGATCGTGCCGTGCCCGCACATCGGGAGGCAGCCCGACACCTCGATGTACAGCACGCCGAAGTCGGCGTCGGGGCGCGTCGGCGGCTGGAGGATCGCGCCGCTCATCGCACTGTGCCCGCGCGGCTCGTTCATCAGAAGGGTGCGGACGTCGTCGCTGTTCGCCATGAACCACTGACGACGCTCTTCCATGGTCGCGCCCGGAAGCACGCCCATCCCGCCGACGATGACGCGGGTGGGCATGCCCTCGGTGTGGGAGTCGACGGCGTGGAACACGCGCTGCGATCGCATTCGGGTCCTCGGATCAGCGGTAGCCCTTGGCCAGCACGGCCTCGGTGTCGGAGATGATACGCGCGCGCACGTCGGCGGGAAGCGGCAGGCGGGGCGGGCGCGTGGTGATGCCCGCGGGCGCGACGCCGGCGACCTCCTGCGAGAGCTTGATCGCCTGGACGAACCAGGTCTTCGAGTCCCAGCGCAGCAGCGCGTGCAGGTCGCGGTAGATGTCGCGCGCCTTCATCCAGTCCGCGGGATCGCCGGACGTCGACAGGTTGTACAGTTCCACGGTCGAGGCGGGGATCGCGTTCGGGTAGCCGGCGACCCAACCGACGGCGCCGTTGATCCCGAGCTCGAGCACGACGTCGTCGGAGCCGATGGAGATGTCGAGGCCCGGCGCGAGCTCGCGGATCTCGAACGCGTGGCGCACGTCGCCCGAGAACTCCTTCACCGAGACGATCAGACCCTCCTGGTACAACCGCGCCAGCAGGTCGGGGCGCAGGTCGACCTTCGTGTCGATGGGGTTGTTGTAGGCCAGCACAGGCAGGCCCACCGCCGCGACGCGGCGGAAGTGGTCGACCACCTCGTCGTCGCTCGCGCGGTACGCGTTCGGCGGGAGCAGCATCACGGCGGGGGCTCCGTGTTCGGCCGCATGCTCGGTGAGGCGGACGCTCTCCAGCGCGCCGTAGGCGCCGACGCCCGGGATGACGGCGGTGCCCGCCGGAGCCGCCTCGACGGCGGTGAGGTAGACCTGTCGACGCTCGTCATCGGTGAGCGTCTGGTACTCGCCGAGCGACCCGTTCGGAATGATCCCCGTGACGCCGTTCGAGGTGGTGAAGCGCACGTGCTCGGCGTACGCGTCGTAGTTCACCGAGAAGTCGGGGTTGAAGGGGAGGGTCGTGGCGAGGTTCACACCGTGCCAGGGCTTGCGGTCGGTCATCGTGTCTCCAGTGTCGAAGGTGCAATTGCAATTGTAATCGGATGGGGGCAACCGCGTCTACCCGGGTGGGCGGGCAGGCAGCACGAGCCTCCGACGCGGCTCCTCGTTGCCGGCGCGGTCGGTCGCGGCGTACTCGATGATCTGCTCCTCGTCGGTGAGCGCGCGCACGAAAGCCTCCTGGAACGTCGCCCAGAACGTGCCGGGGCCCGCCCACTGGACGCGTTCCGCGCCCGAGACGTCGTCGCGCGCGACGAACGTGATCTCCACGCTGGAACCCAGCGTCTTCACGCGGGCCTCGGTGGTCGGGGGAGACGTGTCGATATGCAGCGTGCGCGCCGCGAATCCCGTGCGGCCCGCTGCCGTCGCGCGCGCCTCGACGCGTACCGATCCCTCGACCTCGATGGAGAACGCCCCGTCGTACGCCCGCCAGTCGCGCTCGCCGACGCGCACCTCGACGTCGTCGACGCTCGAGGGGCCGGCCGTCGCGCGCACGCCGATCCGCGGCGGCGACGTGTGCCAACCGGACGAAGCGGGCTCGGGGGTGAGGATCTCGACGATGGGGACGGATGCCGCGTCCTCGGCGTCTGCCGTCTGCTCGAGCCATTCCTGGGCGGGGCCGAGATCCGGCGCGTTCTCGGCCGTCGCGCGCAGGGCCGCCGCATCCACTTCCATCGCACCGAGGAGGACCGTCCGCGCCTCGCCGAGACCGAGCAGACCCTCGGCATGACCGCGGCGCACCGCATCCAGCACGCGCGCGACGAACGCGCTGCGCGTTCGGGGAAGCGGCGCGGCCCACACGTCGGCGAGGATCGTGGTGTCATCCTCGCGACGGCGTGCGGCGACGCCGGTGTCGACACCCGCGAAGCCGATCGTGGCATCCGCCGAGCGCACATACATGTGGTACCTGGCGTCGGATCCCGTCCACACGGGCTCGAAGGCGATGCCGTCGACCCGCACGGCACCGGACGAGAGCAGCGACCCGCGCGGATCGGGGTCGTCGGCGAGGATCGTGCCGTCGAGGAGGCGCCGGCGATCCAGCGCCAGCTCGAGCCACGTGGTGCTGTCGGAGCGGGCGACCAGCACGTTCGGGCCGAACGCGAGGTGACGCACCTGGGCGTCGTCGACGGCGGCGTGCGCCTGCAGGCTCATCGGCAGGTCGAGGACCAGCTCATCGCCCGGCGTCCAGTCGCGCTCGACGTCCGCGTACCGGCCGGGCTTCGCGTCGAGGGCGAGCGGCTCGGCGCCGATGCGGGCGGACGCGGCGCCCGCGACCCATCCTGGGACGCGCACGTGCACGGTCAGCGGCACTGGGTCGAGGCATCCGTCGATCCGTTCCACGCGCACGCGCACCTCGGACGCGAGGGGGAGCGCGGACTCGACGACGACGCGGAGGCCCTGCGCGCGCCACGTGAGCTCGGCCGACGTGTGGGGATTGATCCATAGCTCGGCGCGGGCGGCCGCGCCGCGGAAGAACACCGAGTCCTGGTACTTGACGTGGTTCTCGAGGCCTGTCCCACCGCAGCAGGTGCCGATGTTGTCGAACTCGGGAAGGGCGCCCGGGTGGACCGGGAACATGTAGGCGACCTCGGGGCTCGTGTCGGAGCGCACGTCGCGGCGCGACGCGAGGATGTGGTTGAGGGCCCCTCGCTCGTAGTACTCCATGTACTTCGGGTCGAGCGTGTGCTGGAAGAGCAGGCGGGAGAGCTTCAGCAGGTTGTACGTCGCGCAGGTCTCGGCGTTGCGGTGCCCGATGTCGCCCGCGACGCGCCCGGCGGGTCCCCAGATCTCGCTCTCGCCGGTGCCGCCGTGCGCGTACATGCGCCCGGGCACCACCTGATCCCAGAGTCCCGCGGCCGCCTCGAGGTATGCGCGGTCGCCGGTCGCCTCGTACTCGTGGACGTAGCCGATCAGCTGCGGCAGGTGCTGATTGGCGTGCATGCCGTCGAGGATGTCGCGGCGCGCGGCGCCCGCGGCGATGAGGTCGTGCTGATCGAACATGCGCGCCGTGGCGAGGAAGACCGGCTCGTCGGCGACGACGGCGAGGCGGGCCATCGTCTCGTTCATGCCGCCGAACTCGCCGGCGATATAGAGCGACCACATGTGCTGTCGCGTGATGTCGTCGAGCCGCGACAGCCGGCCGTGCACCCAGTGGCCCATCGACGTGGCGACGCGCAGCGCCTCCTCGTTGCCTGCGAGTTCGTACGCGTCCAGCAGCCCGGCCATGATCTTGTGGCACGTGTAGTACGGAGCCCAGATCTCGCCATAGGGAGCGCCGTGCTCGAGACGTGAGAACTGCCATTCCCCGTAGGCCGCGAGGAACCCGGGGTGGGAGTAGCGGCCGGTGGCCGCGAGCGCCGCCTGCACTTCGGCCAGGCCGGAGACGAACTCGTCGGTCTTCGCGCGCAGCGCCGGGTCGGCCTCGCCCGCGGCAGCCATCGCGAGCATCGAGAGGAAATGGCCGGCGTAGTGGCCGCGCAGCAGATTCGCGGTCTGTGCCGCCTCACGTCCGGGGTAGTCGTGCTCGCTCCACGCGTCTTCTGCGGGGTGTCCGAAGTCCTCCCATGCCCCCGGAGGCAGGGCGCCGCGCGTGTCGAGCCCGGCGTTCGCGCGGAACACGGCGAGCAGCCGGTCCACGGGATAGACCCGGGCCAGGTGCAGCATCTCGACGAGGGCGCGCTGGAAGACGCTGGTGTCGCCGAGCCGTACGTCGGAGAGTGGGAAGTCCAGGGCGCGCGGCGTAGTCGTCGCGGTCGTCATGCGCCGGACCCGAGGTGCCCGCGCGTCCACTGCTCGATGCCGTCTGCGTCGATCGGGAGGCCGTCGGAGAGCACCTCCGAGCCGGACTCCGTGACGAGGATGTCGTCCTCGAGCCGCACGCCGATCCCGCGCAGCTCGGGCGGCAGCGTGAGGTCGTGCGCGTGGAAGTACAGCCCCGGTTCGACCGTCATCACGACGCCCGGCTCGAGGTCCGCACCCATGTAGTCCTCGTAGTGCGCCTGGCTGCAGTCGTGCACGTCGAGGCCCAGGTGATGCCCGATCCCGCACGCCAGGTAGCGGCGGTGCTGCTGCCCCTCAGGTGAAAGGGCCTCGTCGACGGACACCGGCAGCAGACCCCAGTCGTGCAGACCCTGCGCGACGACCTCCATGGCCGCGAAGTGGAAGTCGAGGTACGGCGTGCCGGGACGGATCTGCTCGAGGCCCGCGCGATGCGCCTTCTCGACGAGGTCGTGCACGGCGCGCTGGGCGCTGGTGAACGTGCCGCCGGCGGGGACCGTGCGCGTGACGTCGGCGGTGTACAGCGAATGCGTCTCGACGCCCATGTCGAGCAGGAGCGCGGCGTGGGGCAGGATCGGCCCGTCGCAGCGGACCCAGTGCAGGATCGGGGCGTGCGCGCCCGAGCCGACGATGGTCGAGTAGCCTGGGCCGTTGCCGAACGTTCGGGCGTGGCGGTCGAACGTCCCCTGCAGCCATCGCTCGCCGAGACTGTCGGCGATCGCCCGCGGCACCTCGGCGACGACGGCAGCGAACCCGCCGACCGTCGCGTCCACCGCCGCTCGCAGCTGCGTGATCTCCCACTCGTCCTTCACCATGCGCAGGCGCGACAGCGTGCGCTCGAGCTCGGGCGACACGCTCGCTCCCGCCGTCGTCGCCAGCGGGGCGGCCGAGCGGGCGGCCTGCGCGCCCCGCAGGTCGGCGTGACGGACCTCGAGTGACTCGAGCGGTTCGACGGTCACCTGCAGGGCATCGCTCCACTCCGGCAGGCCGGCCGAGGGGCCGACCCACAGTTCCCCGTGCGCAGCGTCCGAGAAGAAGCCGGCGTCGCCGGGCCGGAACGGCCGCGGGAGGTAGAGCACCGCGTCGTGTCCCCCGGCGGCGGGCCACATCACGAGCAGGGCCCCCTCGACCTGACAACCGGTGAGCCACACGAAGCTGCTGTCGGCGCGGAAGCCGTAGGCGGCGTCGTCGTTGCGGATGGGCGCGGCGCCCGCCGCGACCACGAGCGTCTTCCCCGGCAGCGCCGCGCTCAGACGGGCGCGGTGGGACGCGGCGGCCGCCGCGGTCCCCGCCGGGAGCGTCGGGTGCACGGCCACGTCGTCCCAGCCGGACGCGATGAACTCGGTGAAGGCGGGGATCTCGGCCAGCCGCGGATAGCGGGTGCCCGCGAACCGCGGGCGCACGGGAGCGGTGTGGTGGTGCGTCATCGTGTCTCTCCTCCGCGGTCGCGCACGAGTTCCCGCAGCGCGGTGAACGTCCGGCCCGACCCGATTCCGTCGTGTTCGTATTCGTTGGTGACCCAGTACTGCGCATTGCCGATGCGCGACAGCGAGTCGAGCTGCAGCCCCGCATCGACGAACATGTCGTCGTAGTACACGACCGCCGCGAGCGGCACCTCCGAGTCGGCCAGTCTTGCGGCGTCGTACAGCGGGCTCCATTCCGTCCGCTCGGCGAGCGCGTGGACGGCGTCGCGGAAGCCGCGCAGCAGCCGGACCTCGTCGAACATCCAGGGGAACGCCATCTCGCCGGTGAACAGCAGCGGCCGCCGGTCCGGGCCGAACTCCGGCCGCGCCTCGCGGGCGGCCTGCGCCGCCCACGCGGTCGGTCCGCTGCCGGGGTCGCCGTAGATCGACTCCTGCAACGTCCAGAACAGCGGGTTGCCCGCGCTCGAGGTGAGGGTCATCGCATCCTGCAGGAACGCGGTCGAGAGTCGCCCCGCTCTCGTGAACGCCTTCTCGACGAGCCAGTGCAGACGCTCGTGCCCGGGCTTCATGCCGAGGTCGATGCCGAGTGACTGGAACCGGTGCACCGTCAGCAGATCGCCGTCGGGGAGGACGACGTCCTCCTGCGAGAGCACGTCGGCGATGCGGCCGACTGCTTCGGCGTCCTCGGGGAAGCGCCGGTAGAGCTCGGCCGTCTTCTGGGCCACGCGGTCGAACGTTCGCGCGTACACCTCGTCCGCGCGTGGCGGGGTGCCCGGGATGCCGCCGCAGACGTAGCAGGCGGCGAGGGCCTCGGGGGCGATCGAGAGATACGTCAGCGTGAGGAATCCGCCGTAGCTCTGCGCCAGGGTCGCCCACCGCCGGCCGTCGTACCGCGTCACGCGCACGTGCTCGAGATCGCGGACGATCGAGTCTGCGCGGAACTTCGCGAGCAGCTCCGCGCCGGCCTCTGCGCCCAGCGGTGCGACGTCGGCCGCTTCGAGGGGGTGGCTGCGCCCGGTTCCGCGCTGGTCGACAAGCACGACGCGATAGTGCGCGAGCGCCTCCTCGAGCCATCCGTCCCGCTTGAGCGGACGGGGGTTTGCGCCGCCCGGACCTCCCTGCAGATAGGTGAGGAGCGGCAGGTCGTCGCCTGCGCGATCGGGATCGACGAGTTCGCGCACGAAAACCGCGATCGACGGTCCGGTCGGCTCGTCCCAGTCCAGGGGGACGTCGACATGCGTCTCGGTGACGCGGATGCCGGGCAGATGGTACGTCGTCGTCATGAGGCCTCCGATGCCATCGCCGCGCGGCGTCGCTCCGCCTCGCGTCGGCGCGCGTCCCACTCGGGATCGATGCGCGGCACCGCCGCGAGGAGCGTGCGCGTGTACTCGTGGTGGGGATCTGCGAAGATGCGGTCCCGCTCGCCCTGCTCGACGATCCGGCCGCGGCTCATGACCGCCACACGGGTCGCGATCTGGCGCACGACCGCGAGGTCGTGCGCGATGAACAGGTAGCCGAACCCCTCGTCGCGCTGGAGCGAACGCAGCAGGTTGATGACCTGCGCCTGGACCGACACGTCGAGCGCCGACACGGCCTCGTCGCAGATGACCAGCTTCGGGCTCACCGCGAGTGCACGCGCGATGCCGATGCGCTGCGCCTGCCCTCCCGAGAACTGCGCCGGATAGCGACCAGAGTGGTCGGGGTTGAGCCCCACCCGCTCCATCAGGCTGCGCGTGAACGCGCGGGCGCCGCCGGGGATCCGGCGCTTCTGGTAGCGCAGCGGCGCCGTCACGAGGCCCTCGACGGTGTGCCGGGGATTGAGCGAGGAGTAAGGGTCCTGGAAGATCACCTGGACGTCGCTGCGGAACGAGTGCAGTGCGCGGCCCTTCAGGCTCGTGACATCCTGACCCTCGAACTCGACCGTTCCGGAGGTGGGCTCCATCAGCCGTGCGACGAGGCGAGCCGTGGTCGACTTGCCTGAGCCGGATTCCCCGACGAGTGCGAGGGTCTCGCCACGGAACACCTCGAACGAGACGTCGTCGACCGCGCGGAAGGTCGTGGGGCGGCTGAGCATCGGTCCATGGCTGGTGAACTCCTTCACCAGAGCCGTCGCTCGGCACAGGGGCGCAGCATCCGTCATCGCTTCTCCATTCCGGGCAGGACCGGGATCGCCGTCGTGCGGAGCTCGCCGATCTCGTCGTCGATGCGGGGCACAGCGTCGAGCAGTCGCCGTGTGTACTCGTGCTGGGGGTCGCTGAAGACGTCCTCGACCGACCCCTGTTCGACGAGGCGTCCGCCGCGCATCACGACGATGCGGTCAGCCACCTCGCTCACGACGGCCAGGTCGTGCGTGATCAGGATCAGCCCGGCGCCGGTGTCGCGCCGGATCTCGGCCAGCAGAGCGAGGATCTGGGCCTGCACCGTGACATCGAGCGCCGTCGTCGGCTCGTCGGCGATGATGAGGTCGGGCTCCATGCTCAGGGCCATCGCGATCATGATGCGCTGGCGCATGCCGCCCGAGAACTGGTGCGGGTAGTGGTCCGCCCGACGGGCCGCGTCGTGGATGTGGACGCGCTCCATCGCCTCGATGGCGACCTTCTTCGCGGCGCGCGCCGAGACGCCGGAGCGGTGCGAGCGGTACGCCTCGGCGATCTGGACGCCGACCGTGTAGTAAGGGTTCAGCGACGACAGCGGATCCTGGAAGATCATCGCGATGCGATCGCCGCGGATGCGGCGCATCGCGCTCTCGCGCTGCGCCAGCAGATCCTTCCCGTCGAAGACGATGGAGCCCGTCGCGGTGCCGCCCTTCGGGAGCAGCCCCATGATCGCCAGGCTCGTCATGGACTTGCCCGAGCCGGACTCTCCCACGATGCCGAGGGCTCCGCCGCGCGGCACCGCGAAGCCGACGGAGTCGACGACGCGCGTCGCACCGGCGGCGGTGCGGAACTCGACGCTCAGATCCTCGACGCGCAGCAGGTCGCCGGTCGTGTCGTTCACGTTCTCTCCCGTCATGCGCGTGCCGCCGTCCGCACGCGCGGGTCGATGGCCGTGTACAGCAGGTCGACCACGAGGTTTCCGACGATCACGAAGAACGCCGACAGCAGGGTCACGGCCATGATCACCGGCTGGTCGTTCGACGAGATCGAGTCGGCGGTGAGCTTGCCCACGCCGTTGAGGCCGAAGACCGTCTCGGTGATGACGGCCCCGCCGAGGAGTCCAGCGATGTCCATGCCGAAGATCGTGACGATGGGCGTGAGCGCCGGGCGGAGCGCGTGACGCCGCCACACCAGCGAGGAGCTGAGGCCCTTCGCGTTCGCGGTGCGGACGAAGTTCTCCTGCAGTGTCTCGATGACGTTCGCGCGCGTGAGCCGCGTGTACACGGCGGCGTAGCCGACCGCCAGCACGATCCACGGCATGAGGAAGTTCAGGAACCACTGGCCGGGGTCTTCTGCGAAGGGCACCGCCTGCGGGAAGGGCAGCCAGCCGAGCGCGACCACGAGCACGAACTGCAGCACGAGCGCGAGCACGTAGTTCGGGATCGACATCGCGCCGAGGGTGAGTCCGGCGAAGAACTTGTCGGTGAACTTCCCCTCGTGCACGGCGCTCAGGACGCCGCCGACGAGCCCGCCGATGAGCCACAGGATGGCGGCGCCGATGGCGATCGTCGCCGAGATGGGCAGGCGCTGAACGATCATCTCGCTCACGAGCTGGCCCGTCTGGAACGAGTAGCCGAGGCAAGGGGCGGGGCACGAGACCACGGCACCCGCGACGACGTACTCCCGCCCCGTGAACAGACCCGAGACGTACTCCCAGAACTGCTGCCAGAACGGCAGGTCGAGGCCGAGGTTGACGCGGATCTGCTCGATGCGCTCGGGCGTGCAGTTCTTGCCGCAGATCTGCACCGCAGGGTCCGGCGACAGCACGAAGAAGATGACGTAGGTGAACAGGGTCACCAGGAAGAGCACGACGAGCATGCCCAGGACGCGGGAGCCGACGAAGCGGATCATGCGCGCACCTCCGAACTGCCGATGAGGGCGCGGATGCGGTCGCCCAGCGTCGTGAACGACAGCACGAGCAGGAAGAGGAAGGTGCCGGGGATGAGGAAGTACATCGGATCTACGGCGTACCAGGGGGCGGCCGCTGCGATCATCTGACCCCAGCTGGGGGTCGGCGGAACCACGCCGACGCCGAGGAACGACAGGCCGGCCTCCGTGCCGATGTAGCCGGGCACCGCGAGGGTCGCCATCACCACGATCGTCGACATCAGGTTGGGGAGGATCTCGCGGAAGATGATGTGCGCGCCCGAGGCGCCCGACGCTCGCGCGGACTCCACGAACTCCCGCTCCTTGAGGGACAGGGTCTGCGACCGCACGATGCGCGCGAGGTACGGCCACCCGAACAGCGAGATCACGACCACGAGCAGGACGATGCGGTTGTCGGACGGCAGTGCCGAGAGGATCGCGATCATGAAGATGAGCGCGGGGAACGCCATGAGGAACTCCATGACGCGCGAGATCGCGGTGTCGATCCAGCCCCCGAAGTAGCCGGCGAGCAGTCCGAACACCACGCCGAGGATCGTGGTGAGGAACGTGGCAGACAGGGCGACCGTCATCGACACGCGCGCGCCGTAGGCGATGCGGGCGAAGATGTCGCGGCCGCTGCCGGGCTCCACGCCGAACCAGTGCTCGGCGCTGATGCCGCCGAGCGGACCGAGGGGGATAGCGCCCATGTTCGGGTCGATCGCGCTCTGGTCGAACTCGTACGGTCCCCAGCCGCTCACCAGGACGATGAGCGGCGCGAAGATCGCCATGAGCAGGATCAGGACGATGTAGCCGAGCGAGAGCATCGCCGGCACATCGGTGAGGAATCCGCGCAGAAGCTTCCGGCCAGTGGCCGGGCGGGACTCCAGTGACTCTTCGAGTACTGGGTCGCCGCCCGGCGTGGCCTCGACCTCGATGACGGTCGAGGGGATGGTCATGCTCAGCCCTTCGAGGGGTCCTTCAGACCGATGATCGTGAGATCGGTCATGTTGGTGCTGGGGAAGTAGCCCGCGATGTTCGTGCCCGGCAGGAAGATGCCGTTCTCGAACACGAGCGGCGCGATCGGAGCGAGCTCCATGATCTGCTCGTCGAGGTCGCCCCACGCGGCGTTGGCCTCGTCGACGTCGGTCATGGCGCGCACCTCGGCGATGCGCTCGTTCACGGCCGGATCGTTCAGCTGCGCCAGGTTCTGGTTGCCCTTCTCGGTGATCATGGCGCCGTCGAACAGCGGCGGGATGAACGTGCTGGCGCTCGAAGCCCAGTCGGGGCACCAGCCGGTGATGGCGGCGTCGTTCTGCTTCGCCGGCGTCGCGATGGTCTCGTAGTAGATCGCGGTGTCGATCACGTTGAGGTTCACGGTGATGCCGACCTTTTCGAGCGACTCCTGGACCGCCTCGGCCTGAGCCTGCATGGCCGGCTGCGACCGGATGTCGAGCGTGAACTCGAAGCCGTCGGCCAGGCCCGCCTCCGCGAGCAGTGCCTGCGCCTCTTCGGCGTTGCCGCCTTCGTCGGTGGCGGGGTACAGGTCGAAGTCGCGGTGACCGTTGACCGCCGGCGGGATGATCGTCGTCGCGACGTCGGCCAGCTGGTTGCCGCCCGAGGCGTTCTGCACGGTGGTGCGGTCCAGAGCCCAGTTGACGGCCTGGCGCACGCGCACGTCGTCGAACGGCGCCTTGGTCGTGTTCATCGACATGTAGGTCGTGCAGAACGCCGGCGCCTTGATCGCCCGCTCCTGCAGCTCGGGCGTCTGGATGCGCGGCAGCGCGGCGCCGCTGATCTTGCCCGCGATCGCGTTGACGTCGTCGCCCTGGCCGGCGATCATGCGCTCCTCGATCGTCGCGGCGTCGATGCCCATGTCGAACTGCCACGCGTCGGGATAGGCCTTGCGGACGTCGTCGGTGTCGGGGTTCCAGTGCTCGTTTCGCACGAGCTTGATGGTGCTTCCCGGGGTGTAGCTGTCGACGGTGTAGGGGCCCGAGGCGATCACGTCGTTGATGAACTCGTCGCCGCCGCCGGTGCCGAGGGGGAACGGCACGGCGTTCGACTGCGCGAGCACGTTGTCGAACTCGGGGAAGGGCTCCTTGAGGTGGAAGACGATCGTCTTCTCGTCCGGCGTCTCGATCGTGGGGATCTCACCGGAGACGTAGGGGCCCTCATAGTCGGCGGGAGCGTCGATCACGTTCTTCAGGTAGGGGGAGCCGATGCCGATCTGCGGGTCCCACGCACGTGAGATGCCGAACTTGACCTCTGCCGAGGTGATCGGGTCGCCGTTGTCGAAGGCGAGGTCGTCCTTGAGCGTGTAAGTCCACGTCAGACCGTCGTCGGATGCCGTGCCCAGCGATTCGGCCAGATCCGGGACGATCGCGTTCGGGTCGTCCGCGTCTCCGGCCGCCTGCATTGTGAGGCCGCGGTAGAGCAGGCGGTAGAACGCGTTGACCCCGCCATCCCAGCCGCGGGCAGGGTCGAGGTACGAGAAGTCGGCGTTCTGCAGCATGTGCACGGTGCCGCCCTTCTGCGGCTCGCCGGACGCGGCCTCGGTGGGGGCGGAGGAGGACGTTCCTCCCGAGCATCCGGCCAGCAGCAGGGCTGCGGTCATGCCGGCGGCGAGTAGTCCGGCGGCTCTCATCTTGGCGGTCATCTGGTCGACCATTCCTTCCTCTTGCTCCGTTGCGTCGAGTGACTCAACAATGAAACAACATGACGGTGCAATGTACAACTGCACTTAATACCCAATGTTTTCTATCTCGTCGGGCGGCCGTCTTGCAGCGGCTGTGACCGAATCGTCATTCTGGAGGTCCGATGTTTACACCCGCGAAACACGTGGCGGGCGCCGCCCCGATGGAGCGCTACCTCGGGGCGTTCGAGCCCACTCCGGGCCACCTGGACTTCGCGCGCTTCGGTCCGCCCTCACGCGGCGTGTGCGAGGCCGCGTCGGAGGTCTGGAGCGCCGCGGCCACCGGCGACGTCGACGAGGCGGCTGAAGACCTCGCCGCGCGCGAGCAGGTCGCGCGGCTCCTCGCGATGCCGGCCGCCGACGTCGCCCTGGTGTCGAGCACGTCGCTCGGGCTGTTCCACGTCGCCTTCGCGCTGGGAGGCGCCGAGGTGCTGGTGTCGCGGGGGGAGTTCCCCGCCAACCTGTACCCGTGGTGGCGTGCCCAGGAGGTCGGGATCCTGCGCGTGCGCGATCTGCCGGGCGACAGCCTGACGTCGCCCGTCACCCCGGAGCGGGTCGCTGCGGCGCTCGCTCACTCGACGACGGCGGTCGCGGTCAGCGCCGTGGACTTCCGCACCGGGTGGCGCGCCGACCTGGCGGGCATCCGGGAAGCCATCGGCGACCGTCTGCTGATCGTGGACGCCATCCAGGCGGCCGGCGCCGTCGACCTCCCGCTCGCGTGCGCCGACATCGTGATCGCGGGCGGACAGAAATGGCTCCGCGCGGGCTGGGGCACCGGCTTCGTCGCAGCGTCTCCCCGTGCGCTCGCCGCGATGGTGCCGCGCCTGAGCGGGTGGACCGGCGTCGAGCGGCCGGCCGGATACGACGGCGTGCGGCATCCCGTGCTCCCCGGGGCGAAGCACCTCGGCCTCACGAATGGATCGCCCGCCTCCGCCCGCATGCTCGCGCAGGCGCTCGAGCTGGTCGGCACTGTCGGGGTCGCCGCGGTCGAGCGGCGGATCTCGGAGCGCGTCGAGACGCTGATCTCGGAGCTCGACGCCGTTGGCGTCGACGTCCTCTCTCCCCGGCGGCCCGCCGACCGCGCCGGGATCGTGGTGGCGCGGTGGGCGGACGGCTCGGCCCCCGAGCGCCGCAGCCGGCTCGCCGAGCACGGCGTGGCCGTCACGGTGCACGGCGACGATCGGCTGCGGTTCGCGGTGCATGCCACGACAGGACTCGACGACCTCCCGCGGGTCGCGGAGCTCGTGAGCGCGCCGCTCTGACGGGTCCGCACGCTCAGCTGGCAGCCGGGATCCACACCCGCATCGTCGAGGGTCCTCGCTCGGCCCACTCGTGATAAGGCACGAGTGGAACCTGAACGGATGCTGCGCCTCCGAGCCCGTCACCGGGCTCGCCGTACGGCCAGCGGGCGTCGCTCTCGCCGTGTCGCACGACGTCGATCCACACGCGGCCGTCGCGCTCGACGGGCGCGGCGCCGGGTGCGAGTGCGACCTGGGCCACGTCGTCGACGCCGGCGACGGCGAGGTCCACCGATTCGAGGGCGAAGACCTCCGGGCCGCGCTCGATGACGAGGCATCCGCGCACGGCGTCGATGCGCTCGTCGGGAGCGGTCAGGCGGGGCGCCATGGGGAGGTCGAGCTCGACCACGTCTCCCGCCCGGAAGGCCCGTCGCACCTCGACGGCACCGGGCGCGGCATCCGACTCGCCGGCGACATCGCCGCTCGTGGGAACGACCCGCAGGCGCGCACCGTCGGCCCACCCGGGCACGCGGAGCGTGAGCGTCCAATCGGCGTCGGGCGCAGCATCCGTCACGATCACCCGGACACGCCCCGACACCGGATAGTCCGTCTCGACATCGAACGCGATCACACGGCCGTCGGGCAGCGTGGTGCGAACGGACGCCGGGGCGTACTGCTGCAGCTGCACCCCCTCGTCGTCGGCGGTCGCGAGGTACGTGTCGAGGCTCGCCAGTGTGCGGGCGACGTTCGGCGGGCAGCACGACACCTCGAACCACGGCGCGCGCAGCGACGACGAGGCGCGCGGCGACGTCGTGTCGGGGTCGGCGGGGATGCCGGGCACGCGCTGGTGCAGCGTGTTGGCGTAGAAGAACGAGCGGCCGTCGGGCGCGGGTGAGGTCGCCACCACGTTGTACAGGGTTCGCTCGATGAGGTCGGCGTGGCGCGGGGCGCCCTCCGCCAGCAGCAGTCGCCACGAGAACATGATCGATCCGACGCCCGCGCAGGTCTCGGAGTAGGCGCGGTCTGCGGGCAGCTCCCAGTCCTCGCCGAACGCCTCGTCCTGGTGGTGGGAGCCCTGGCCGCCCGTGATGTAGGTGCGGCGTGCGATTGTGCGGTCCCATTGACGGCGCAGGGACTCGAGCAGCTCGACGTCGCCCGTGTCGACCGCGACGTCCGTGGCGCCCGCCGAGAGGTAGTTCGCCCGGACGGCGTGGCCCCGCAGCGCCTCGGCGTCCCGGACCGGGACATCGTCCTGGTAGTACTTGCGGCCCCACTCGATGTCGCGGAGGGTCCCGCGGCCGTGCCGCTCGACGAACAGCCGCGCCTGCTCGAGGTAGCGGTCGTCGCCCGTGACGCGGGCGAGTTCGGCGAGGCCGACCTCGACGACCGCGTGGCCGCAGATCGCGTCGCGCCCGTCGGCGCCGAACTCGCGGCACACCATGTCGGCGGCACGCCGCGCCACCTCGAGCAGCCCGTCGTCGGCATCGGGGCGGGTGCGTGCCCGCGCCACCGCCGCCTGGAAGAGGTGGCCGAGGCAGTACAGTTCGTGGCCCCACTCCAGATCGGACCACCGTGCGCCCTGACCCGGGCGGCCGAACCTGGTGTTGAGGTAGCCGTCCGGCTCCTGGGCCGCGGACACCCGCGACACGACCTCGCGGAAACGCTGCTCGAGCTCGGGGGAGCCCGTGCGACCGATCTCCCAGGCGAGGCCCTCGAGGTACTTGTAGACCTCGGAGTCCGAGAACTCGCGGCCGCGGCGCCCCTCGGGCAGCCCGCCCGAGACGGCCAGGTCGAAGTTCGGCAGCCAGCCCTCCGACTCGAGTCGTGCGCCGATGTGGGCTAACGTGCCCGCCGCGTTGACCGCCTGGCGGTCACCCCAGAAGCCGCCGGTGATGCGGACCTCGTCCTGGCCCAATGGGCGCAGGCGGCCGCGCGAGGGCGCGACGGGGGCGTGAGGGGCGGTGGTGGTGATCTGCATGGTCATCCCTTGAAGGCTCCCGACATGAATCCGCGGACGTAGTGGCGCTGAAGCACCAGGAAGAGCACCACGCACGGCAGCGCGAGCACGACGACGCCTGCTTCCGTCGCGCCGTAGTCGACGACGCCCATCACCTGACCCCGGAGGTTCGCGACTGCCAGTGGCAGCGTCATCCGGTTCGTGTCGTTGATGAGGATGAGGGGTGCGATGAAGTCGTTCCAGGCCGTGAGGAAGGCGAACAGGCCGACGGTGATGAGTCCGGGTTTGACCGCCGGAAGCAGCACCCGCCACAGCGCCGAGAAGCTGTTGCAGCCGTCGACGAGGGCGGCCTCGTCCATCTCGCGCGGGATCGACTCGAACGAGATGCGCATCATGAACATCGAGAACGGCAGCTGGAACATCGTGAGCACGAGCGCTACGCCTACCAGCGAGTTGTTGAGGCCGATCGCGTTGAGGATCACGTACAGCGGGATGAGCAGCGTCGCGTACGGCACCATCAGGATCGCGAGCACGAGCAGGAACAGCAGGTTCTTGCCGGGGAACGAGAACCGCGCGAACGCGTAGCCGCCGAGGAACGACGTGATGAGTGTCAGCACGACGGTGAGCAGCGACACGAACAGCGAGTTGCCGAGGTAGACCCAGATGCCCGCCTGGAAGTTCGCGAGCGAGACGTAGTTGCCGAAGCCCCAGCCCTCTGTCTGCGCGGAGCCGGCCTGCGGGCTGAACGACGAGACGGTCGTCCACACCAGCGGGTAGAGGAAGATGATCGCGAGCGCGCCGGTGAAGACGGCATAAGGGATGCCGAGCACCCGGCGTCCGGCGCCGTGATGAGCGCGCGTCGGCCGATGGTCGGGAGCGACGATCGTGCGGGTCGAGGTGGTGTCGGTGAGGGCCATGTCACGCCTCCTCAGGCTTGCGGAACGCCCGCAGCTGGATCACGTTGATGACGATGAGCGCCAGGAGCACGATGACCGACAGAGCGGCGGCGATGCCGAGGTCGTTGCGGCCCTGGAAGGCGACGTTGTAGATGAGCTGCACGATGGTCATGGTGCTGTTGTCGGGTCCGCCCTTTGTCAGGATGTAGAACTGGTCGAACGCCAGCAGCGACCCCGTCACGCAGAGCACGATCGTGAGCGCGAAGGTGGGACGCAGCAGCGGGACCGTGATGTGCCGGAAGGTCTGCCAGCGTGAGGCGCCGTCGATGCGCGCGGCCTCGAAGACGTCGTCGGGGATGCCCTGGAGGCCGACGAGCATCAGGAGCATGTAGAACCCCGCGTAGCGCCACACGATGAGGAACACCGTCGACCACAGCGCACCCTCGGGCGTGCCCAGGAAGGTGAATCCCCACTTCTGCATGAGATCGGCGAACGGCCCGGCGAACGGGGAGTACAGCACATAGAAGAGGAGGGATGCCGAGGCCAGGCCCAGTGCGCTGGGGATGAGGAACGACGTGCGGAGGAAGCCCTTCCACGCCGTGGACTCCTGGACGAGCATGGCGAGTCCGAGTCCGAGGCCGATGAGGAGCACGGTCGTGATGATCGTGTACTTCAGCGTGAACCAGATCGAGTCCCAGAACAGCCGCAGGTCGACGGCCTCGGTGTAGTTCTGCGGGAAGTTCCAGCCCTGGTTCCCGCGCAGCAGCGGCCAGTCCGACCCCGACATCTGCAGCACGAGCAGCAGCGGTATGAGGAACAGGGCGGCCACGAACAGCGCCGTCGGCAGGGCGTAGAGCCAACCCTGCAGTGGGCCGCCGAGGGCCGACCGGCTCGGGCGGTTCTTGCGCGGTGCTCTCGCTCGGCGCGCAACGGTGGAGAAGGCCACGTCGCTCCTTCGGGTGGGGAATGCGGGAGGGGAGGGAGAAGAAGGGCGGTGCGCATCGCCGTGCGATGCGCACCGCCCGCGAGGATCACTGGCTGAGGACCGCCGTGATCTCGTCGTTGTCGGCGTCGACCGTGTCGGTGCCTTCGAGCACGGCGTTGCGCACCAGCGTCAGCCACGGGCTTCCGGGGGCGTTGAACGCCTGCTGGAACTGCAGCGCCACGGGCGTGTCACCCTGGCCGGCCACCTCGTTGATGGTGACGAGGCGCGGGTCCTCGGCGGCGTACTCGTTGTCAGCGAGGTCGGAGCGCGAGACGGCGTTGCCCGCCTTGGCGAGCACCTGCACCTGGGCGTCCTCCGACATCATCCACGCGAGGAAGTTCCACGCCTGGGGCGACAGCTTCGAGTCTTTCGAGATGCCGATGCCGTCACCGCCGACGAACGTCGAGGCTCCGCTGTCGATACCCGGAAGGCCGGCCACGCCGGCGTCGAACTCGAGCCCCGAGAGGAGCGTCGCCGGGTACGGCATGATGCCGACCTTGCCCTCCTGGAAGCCTGCGACCCAGGTGGGTCCGGTCTCATCGGCAGAACCCGGTGCCACCGCGCCCGCGTCGTAGAGGTCCTTCCATGTGGAGTAGACCTCCTGCGCGGCGTCGCTGTTGAGGAGGGACTCGGTGCCGTCTTCGTTCATCACCTCGTCGCCCGAGGCCCAGATCGTCGGGAACCAGGTGAAGACGAGGCATCCGCCGCAGTTCAGGCCCGCCGAAGTGCCCGACACGCCGTCCTTGCCGAGGTCCTGGATCGCCTTCGCGGCGTCGGCGAACTCGGCGAGCGTCTCCGGGGCCTTCTCGGGGTCGAGGCCCGCCTCCTCGAAGAGTTCCTTGTTCCACATGAGCATCGACAGGTCGAGCACGAAAGGCAGCACGTGCTCGGCGCCCTCGTAGGTGCCCGCGGACAGGTGGCCCTGGTTGATCGAATCCTTGAAGGAAAGGCCGTCGATCTGCTCCGTGATGTCGGCGAACAGCCCCTGCTGCACCCAGTTGGGCACGTAGACGATGTCGGCGGCGAACAGATCGGGGAGACCCCCGGATCCGGCGGCCGCGCCGACCTTCGCGACGTAGTCGTCGTTGGGCACGACGGTCAGTTCGACCTGGTTCTCGTGGCTCTCGTTGTACGCGTCGACCAGGAGGTTCGCCTGGGCCTCCATCGGGGCGCGGGTCCACAGCGTCAGCGTCGAACCGTCGTCGACGCCCTCAGCGGGGATGGACTCGGCCGGGGCGGGGGTGTCGCTGCCGGCGCAGGCGGCGAGGCCTCCGATGAGCGCGCCCGCCGTGACGAGGGCCGTGGCCGCTCGCAGCGCGGCACGACGTCGGGTGGTGTTCATGCAACTGTCTCCTCTGGCTCTTCTTCGAGCGGATGACGCCGATCGGGTCGGCACCGCTGCGGTGGGGTGCACGGGCTCTCGAAATGAGCGAAAGCCATTTCGAGCAAGTTATCGCGGCGATTATCATGACGTCAAGTAGGTTCTTCGATAACGTTTCAGCACCGAAGGAGGTGCCCGTGGCAGCGAACGAGACCGGCTCCAAGGCCGCGACCCTGAGCGATGTGGCTCGACGGGCGGGAGTGTCGATAGCTACCGCTTCGAAGGCGCTCAACAACCGCGACGACGTCGCCGTCGCCACCCGGCAGCGCGTGCTGCGCGCCGCGGAAGAGTTGGCGTTCACGCCGAACGCGATGGCGAAAGGCCTTCTCGCCGGTCGCACGGGAACGGTCGGACTCCTGACGAGCGACCTCGAAGGTCGCTTCATGATCCCGATCCTGATGGGTGCCGAGGATGCGTTCGGCGCGGGCCAGGTCAGCGTCTTCCTGTGCGACGCTCGCGGCGACGCGATCCGCGAGCAGCACCACCTCAGGGCGCTGCTCAGCCGCCGCGTGGACGGGATCATCGTCGTCGGCCGGCAGACCGATCCGCGGCCGTCGCTCGGTCAAGAGATCCCGGTGCCCGTCGTCTACGCGTACGCGCCGTCGGACGACCCCCGCGACCTGTCCCTCACCCCCGACAACTACACCGGCGGTCGCATGGCGGTGGAGCACCTCATCTCGTGTG
Organism: Microbacterium sp. PRC9; assembly: GCF_031844125.1. Taxonomy (NCBI): domain Bacteria; kingdom Bacillati; phylum Actinomycetota; class Actinomycetes; order Micrococcales; family Microbacteriaceae; genus Microbacterium; species Microbacterium sp. PRC9. The sequence goes on along the minus strand of NZ_JAUZUR010000001.1, from coordinate 234,683 downwards.
GGCGCACGCGCATCGCCCACATCACGGGCGACCCGTCTTACGCCGCCGCGCAAGATCGCATCGCGGGAGCCAGGGCGGCGCTGGCGGCGGGGGGGCTCGAGCTCGTCGGCGAGCCGATGTTCGCGGAGTGGACCGAGCATTGGGGAAGGGATGCTGCGGCCCTGCTGCTGCAGCGTCACCCCGAGGTTGACGCGATCTTCTGCGGCTCGGATCAGATCGCGCGCGGCGTGCTCGACACGGCCCGCGACCTCGGGCGAAGCGTTCCGGAGGATCTCGCGGTGATCGGCTACGACAACTGGGAGGTGCTGTCGACGAACTCGCGCCCCCAGCTGACGAGCATCGACGCGAACCTCCAGCAGCTCGGGCGTCAGGCCGCGCAGCGCGTGTTCGACGCGATCGACGGCGTCGACATCGGTGACGGAACACACCATCTGCCGGTCCGTCTGGTCATCAGGGGGTCGACGATCCCGCGTCGCTGACGCGGGGTTCCCTCATCGGCGGTCCTGAGTTTCGAAATCTTCGAAAACCATTGCGCTCACGATGGGGACACTGCCAAACTGCCGCTCACGCGTGATCTCAGCGTCGAGAGGTGGCCATTGTGAGCGTCCCCCATTCCCCGAACCGCCGCCGGCGGTCTTTGAATCTCATCGCGGTATCAACGGTTTCGGTCCTTGTCGGATCGTTGCTGGCGACCGCCGCTGCACCCGCGGCGGTCGCCGTCCCGGGCGCCGAGGTGTCCCAGAGCGCTCTGGGGTACCCGGCGTTCGTCGGTTCGGCCGAGCCCATTCCCGACACGGGCGTCGCGTTCGCGCCGGGCGGCTATCTGTCGTCCGTCTTCGCGGCCGACCTCGCCGCCGGCGCCGGCTCGGCGCCGGGTCAGGACTTCTGGCTCGACCGGATGCTCGCCCGCACCGGAACGATGTTCGACGGCACCGAGAACGCCGTCGCCTTCACGCGGGGGCGCACGGCGTTCATGAAGACGCACAACCCCGCCGGGCTCGGCTGGCGCGGCGACACCGCGTACGTCGACACCACCGGCAAGGGTGACGGCTTCGCCTACACCGTGACGGTCGACGGCACGCCCGTGACCCTTGCCGAGCAGAGCGGCCAGCGCCGCCAGACTCCGAGCTACTTCACCTCGGTGTTCACGGGCGGCGGCATCACGCTGACCCAGACGAAGTACATCACCGACCAGAACGTCATGGTCGCCGGCATCCGTGTCACCGGCGCGTCCGCGCACACCGTGAAGATCACGGCCACGTCTCCCCACGCCACCCGGGCCGAGGGCGATGAGCTTGTCGGCGTCGTGAGCGCGTACAACCAGCTCACGACCCTCTTCCCACGTCTCTCGGGTGACGGGTTCGCGGCCGATGGCAGCTCGCTGGTCGCGACGCTCGACGTGCCCGCGGGCGGGCTGGTCGCCACGAAGCTGCAACTCGGCCTCATCGCCGAGGAGGTGCCGGCCTCGACCACCGAATACCAGCACTACCGGGCCCTCACTCCCGACGCCGCGTACATCGAGCACGTGCGCGCCTACAACCAGTGGTGGGTCGACAACATCCCGTACCTCGACACCCCCGAGGACAACATCGACAAGACGCTCTTCTACCGCTGGTGGCTGATGCGCTACAACTTCCTCGACGCCGACATCCCGGGCAACGACTACCAGTTCCCCACGTCGATGGAGGGCGTGCTCGGGTACAACAACGCCATCGTCCTCACCGTCGGCATGTTCATCGACGACCTCAAGTACTTCCGCGACCCGGCCTACTCGTACGGTCCCGCGGTGTCGGTCGGCGAGACGTCGAAGGGCGGCAAGTTCGTCGACAACCCCGGCGACCCGGCGAACTGGTCCAACAGCTACACGCAGTACATCACCGAGGCTGCGTGGCGTGCCTATGAGCTGCACGGCGGCCCCGGCGCGATCGGTGAGAAGCTCGGCGACCACTCGCGCGACGACGTCGAGGGCCTGCTCGAGGCCTACGACGGCAACGACAACGGCCTCATCGAGTACTCGTGGGGCGCGATGACCGGCAACGACGCCGACGCCGTGTCGTTCCACTGGCGCCCGAACAACCCCAACATGGACCGCACCGAGAGCGCCTACCTCTACTCGAATGCGAAGGCGGCGGCGGAGTTCTACCGCGTCGCCGGCGACACCGAGGGCGCCGAGCACATGGACGCGCTCGCGGAGCGCGTGAAGACAGCCGTACTGGAGTACCTGTGGGAGCCCGAGCAGGCCACAGCCGACCAGGTCGGGCTCAAGGGCAACCTGCTCAAGCACCGCATGACCAGCGACGGGGCGCTGAACCCGTGGAAGGAGATCAACAACTACTACCCGTTCTCGGTGGGCCTCATGCCCAAGCCCGGAGAAGCGGACTACGACCAGCCGTACGTCGAGGCTCTGCGCCTGTTCGCCGACGCCGACCAGTACCCGGTGTTCCCCTTCTACACGGCCAACCAGGTCGACCAGGCGGACTACGGCGGGCCGGGATCGAACAACTTCTCGGTGATCAACTCGACGGTGTGGTTCCGGATGCTGTCGTCCGTGCTCCGTGATTACCCCCAGGATTACGTCACCCCCGAGATGTACAAGCAGCTCCTGTACTGGAACGCGTGGGCGCACTACCAGAACGGCGACAACCGCCTGCCCAACCAGAACGAGTTCTGGTCGAACGGCTCGGCCGAGGACGGCGGATCGATCGGCTACCGTTCGTGGATCCACCACACCATCCTGGGCGCGACCAACTTCACCGTGATCGAGGACGCGATGGGCGTGCGCTCCCGCGCCGACGCGAAGATCGAGCTCGACCCGATCGACATCGGGTGGCCGAGCTTCGCCGTCGACAACATCCGCTACCACGACCGCGACCTCGCCGTCGTGTGGGACGAGGACGGCTCGGCCTACGGTGGACCTGCCGGGTACTCCGTGTACCTCGACGGTGCGCTCGCCTTCACCGTGAGCGACCTCGCCCACGTCGTCTACGACCCCGCGACGGGCACGGTCGAACTGCCGGAGGACGGCGCGACCGTCGTCACGCAGCAGCCCGGTGCCCTGTCGAGCGCCGCCGACATCCGGTTCGCCGACGACGCACGCGTCGTGGACATGTTCGCGAAGGCTGGCGCCGACATCGCGACGGCCACCACCGCCGCCCCCAACCTCGCCGAGGGCGCCGCGATCACCGCGACGTTCGCGGCGAACGGACGCCCCGTCGAGGGCGCGGTCGACGGGTCCACCGCGAACGAGCCCTTCTGGGGCACGGCCGGGTCGCCGAACACGAGCGACAGCCTCGTCGTCGACCTCGGTTCGGCGAAGGAGATCGACGAGGTGCGACTCGACTTCTACAAGACGTCGACGTCCGCGACGGTGTCGGGCTACGAGCTGCCTCAGATGTACGGACTGGAGTACGAGTCGGGCGGCGAGTGGGTCGCCGTGCCGGGTCAGTCCCGCACGCCCTCGCACGTCACCGCCAATGGAAACGTCGTGCGATTCCCCGAGGTCACCGCGAGCAAGGTGCGTCTGACGGTCACGCACGCCGCCGGAGCGCGAACGGGTCTCAAGGAGATCCAGGTGCGCGCCACGGGCGCCGAGGCGCCGCCGTCGACGAACGCCGCACCCAGCGTGAGCGCGTACGTCGATCCGACGTTCTCGCAGCCCTCGCAGGCGCGCATCATCGGCACGGTGTCGGACGACGGCCTGCCGTCGCTGGCGCTGATCTCGTCGTGGACGCTCGCGTCGGGCCCCGAGGGCGGCGAGGCGATCTTCGCCAACCCGGCGAGCGCGACCACCGTCGTCCAGTTCACCGAAGCCGGCACTTATACGGTCCGCCTCACGGCGAACGACGGCGAGCTCAGCTCGAGCCGCGATGTCACGCTGGACGTGACGGGCGGCGAGACCGAGAAGACCAACATCGCCGTCGACGCGACGGCCTCGGCATCCGCCGTGACCGGCTGGAACCGCGTCGCGGCCATCAACGACGGCAATGCGCCGTACCCGGTGTCGGCCGAGACCGACGCCTGGGGCACGTGGGGAACCGCGGCGACGAACAACTCGTACGCCGCGACCCTCACGTGGCCGACGCCGGTGCGGGTCGACGAGAGCCGCATCCTGTTCCACAGCAACGGCGCGTCCGACGGCGTGCTCCCGCCCTCGTCGTGGAAGCTCGAGTACCTCGACGGCTCGACGTGGCGCGACGTGCCCGACGCGAGCGCGTACGGCACGACTGCCGGCGTCTTCAACTCGGTGACGCACGCGCCCGTCGTGACGACGGCGCTGCGCGCGACGCTCGTCCGAGACGGCGCGTCGTACCCGGGAATCGTGGAGTGGCAGGCGCTCGCCGAGGCGCCGGTCTCGGTGGAGTCCGTGGCCGTGCGCACCGTGCCGGGCACGGCACCTGCGATGCCCGCCGAGGTGGAGGTCGCCTTCGCCGACGGCTCCCGCGAGCAGCGGGAGGTGAGCTGGCAGGCCATCGACCCCGCGTCCTACGCGGGGGAGTCGTCCTTCCCGGTGCTCGGCTTCGTCGAGGGCACCTCGACGCTCGCCCGGGCCACCGTGTGGGTGCGTGCCAACACCGCGGTGCAGATCAACACCTTCGAGCCGGTCGAGGTCTCGACGGCACGGGGCGCCGCGCCGGTGCTGCCCGCCCGTGTGATCGCCGTGTACAACGACGGCGGCCAGGCGTCGCTGTCGGCGGCGTGGGACCAGATCGACCCCGCCTCGTACGGGACGGTCGGCACGTTCACGGTCGAAGGCGCGGTCGAGGGCACCGACAAGCGCCCCGTGGCCACGGTCACCGTGCGTGCGACCGCCGATCAGGCGCCCGTCGTGACGCTCTCGACCGCGCCGGCGGCGCCCGCGTCCGGCTGGTTCGCCGGACCGGTCACAGTGTCGGCGACCGCGGTCGACGACGACGACGCGTCGCCGGCGATCGAGGTGCAGACGGGCACGGAGTGGGTCGCCTACTCCGGTCCGGTCGAGGTGACGGCGCAGGGTGCCACCACCCTCCGTGCCCGTGCGACCGACGACAGCGGTCTGGTGTCGTCGGTGGTCTCGGTCGTCGTGAGCATCGACACCGTGGCGCCCGAGGTGAGCGCTGCGTTCGACACCGCGACCCGCAGCCTCACGATCGCGGCGGTCGAGGGCGGTTCGGGGCTCGCCAAGCGCGAGTACCGGATCGGTGGCGGCGAGTGGCGCACGTACACCGGCGCCGTCACCCTGACCGATGCCGGCACCGTGACCTACCGGGCCGTCGACGTCGCCGGGAACCTCTCCGAGCAGAAGACCATCGAGGTGCCCGAGCGTGAGCCCGGTCAGTCGCTCAACGTCGCAGGCAACGCAACGGCGACCGTTTCGGCTTCGACATCGTGGAACCGTGCCGCCGGCATCAACGACGGAGTGGCGAACCACCCGGTCACGGTGCAGTCGACCGCGTGGGGCACGTGGGGTCTCACCGGTGACACGCAGTGGGCGCAGCTCACGTGGGATCAACCGGTCACGGTGGGCACCAGCCGCATCCTCTTCTTCGACGACGGGGGCGGCATGGGCCTCCCGAGCGCATGGAAGCTGGAGTACCGCGACGGCGACTCGTGGGTCGAGGTGCCCGAGCCGTCGGGCTACACCACGACGGTGGGCCAGTTCGATGTGCTGACGCACGGGACGGTGACGACGACGGCGCTGCGGGCGACGCTCACCAAGCCCACGTCCGCCTATGTCGGCATCGTGGAGTGGCAGGTGCTCGATGTGCCCGCCGCCGCCGAGCCCACACTCGAGGTGCCGGCCGGACCCGTCACCGCGGGCACCGGGTTCCCGGTGACCCTCACCGACGGCACCGCCGACGCCGACTATGCGGTGACGCTGGAGCCCGGCGGGATCGAGCTCGGCACGCTGACGACCGGGTCGAACGGTGCGGGCGTCCTCTACACCTCGGCGTTGCCGAAGGGCCTCGACGCCGGGGAGTACACGGTGCGGGCGAGCCGCGGCGACGAGCGGTACGAGGCGACCATCACGGTCGAAGAGTCCGACGAGCCGCGCCAGGTCGTGGCAGGCTCCGTCTCGATCACCGGATCGGCGACGATCGGCGGCGTGCTCGCCGCGGACGTGACCGGCTTCGAGCCCGCCGACGTGTCGTACGCCTACCAGTGGTTCGTGGACGGCTCGATCGTGGACGGCGCCGACGGCCCGACCTTCGTGCCCCGGGCGCAGGACAGCGGAAAGAGCGTCGTGGTCCGGGTGACCGGCTTCGCCGACGGCATGCTGTCGGCGTCGGCCGAGTCCGCTCCCGCGGGCCCGGTCACGCTGCCGGCGCTGGAGGCGGGGCAGGTCTCGATCGAGGGCACTCCGCGGCAGGGCGCCAAGCTCACGGCAGCGGTCAGCGACTGGCCCGAGGGCGTGAAGCTCGAGTACCGCTGGCGCTCCAACGGCCTGCTCGTTCCGGGCGCCAAGAAGGACACCTTCTCGCCGCGCGGCGCCGACGTCGGCAAGTCCGTCGTCGTGGAGGTGCGCGCGACGCAGAAGGGCTTCGCGTCGACCGAGTGGGTGGCTTCCGACCCGGTCCAGGTCCAGCCGAAGCGCTGATCCGATCGATCCGACGAACAAGGTGGTTCAGATGGTGAAACACGTCCTCTCGCGGGCTGCGGTGGCCACGGCCGCCGCCGCAGCCCTGGTCCTGACGGCTGCGGCGGCTCCGGCATCCGCTGCCGATGCCCCTCCGCCGACGCGGACCGTCACGTCCGACGGAAACCCGATCATCGCCGACGGCTCGCTGTACACGGCAGATGCCGCACCCCTCGTGGGCGCGGACGGCCGACTGTACATCTACACCGGGCACGACGAGGCGGCGCCGCAGCAAGCGGGCTTCGAGATGCACGACTACGCCGTGCTTGCCACGGACGACGTCGCCTCGGGGGAGTGGGACGTCTACGAAGACGCGCTCGACCCCGACGAGGTGTTCGCGTGGGCCTCGGGCAACTCCGCGTATGCGGGCCACGCCGTGCGGGGCGTTGACGGCAAGTACTACTGGTACGTGCCCGTCGAATCGAAGGACACGACCCAGGCCAACCGCATGGCGATCGGCGTGGCGGTCTCGGACTCGCCCGTCGGGCCGTGGACCGACGCCGTCGGTGAGCCGCTCGTGACGTGGTCGGACGTGTTCGGCTCGAGCACGAACGGCCAGGAGGTCATCGACCCGCACGTCTTCACCGATGCCGACGGCACCGTCTACCTCTACTGGGGTTCGTGGGGCGTCGCGCGGGTCGTGAAGCTGACGTCGTCGATGACCGCCCTGGACGGCGCGATCTCGACCATGTCGGGCCTCACCTCGTTCTACGAGGCGCCGTGGGTGTTCGCGAAGAACGGCCGGTACTACCTGCTGTACGACTGGAAGGCCGGCGGCAGCGAGTGCACCCCGTCGAATTACCAGGCGTGCATCGCGTACGCGACCTCGGCGAGCCCGACGGGTCCGTGGACCTACCAGGGCATCATCCTGTCGGGCACGTCGGCGACCACCGTGCACCCGTCGCTGATCGACTTCGAGGGGAAGTCGTACCTGACCTATCACACGAAGGATGCTGCGGGCGGGGGCCATTTCCGCCGCTCGGTCGCCATCGACGAGGTGCAGTGGGACGGTGCGAAGATCCTGCCGGTGACGCAGACCCTCGCGAAGGATCCCGCACTCATCCCGTCGGCGAACCTCGCGCTGGACGCGCAGGCGAAGGCCTCGTTCACCGAGCAGCCGCCGATGCGCCTCGGCGCGGTGAACGACGGATTCCGCGCGACGACGGCGCTGCTGCCGCCCGACCAGTGGGGCAACTACCGGGGCACGACGAGCGCCAACGAGACCGACTGGGTGTCGTACCAGTGGTCGACGCCGGTGCGCACGGACTCGGTCGGCATCCAGTTCCATCAGGACTCCAACTGGATCCGTACGCCCGCGTCGTGGAACCTCGAGTTCCTCGACACGGAGGGCGATTGGCGGCCAGTCGAGGGCGCGACCTATCCGACGACGGTGAACACGTGGCTCACCGTCAGCTTCACGCCGGTCACGACGACCGCGCTGCGCGCGACCTTCGCCGGCCAGGCCAACGGGGCGTACTTCCACTCGGTGTCGGTATCGGAGTGGGAGGTCTACGCTCGCGAGGCGGCAGCCCCCGCGCCCGTCGAGGTCCACACGAAGCCGGGCGTCGCGCCTTCGCTGCCCGCGGCCGTGCGGATCACGGTCGACGGCACGCCGCAGTGGGCACCCGTCACCTGGCTGCCGGTCGAGGCATCGGACTACGCGCAGGCGGGAACCTTCACCGCGACCGGTCGCGCGCTGGGCGTCGCGGCCGGGCTGGTCGAGGCATCCGTCACCGTCGCCGCGGGCGACCCGCCTCCGCCGCCCGCCGACCACGACGCGCCGGCGGTCACGCTGTCGGCATCGGGCGCGTCGGGAGCCGACGGATGGTTCGCCTCGAATGTCACGGTGCGCGCCTCCGCCGAGGACGCGGTCGACTACCTGACGACGGTGTCGACGCGGATCGGTGCCGGTGACTGGACGTCGACGCCGAATGCGCGGTTCGCAGAGGTGTCGCTGACGGCCGAGGGCACGAGCACCGTCACCGCGCGCGCCGAGGACTCGTCGGGCAACGTGTCGAGCGAGGTGAGCCGTACGGTCAAGATCGACAAGACGGCCCCGACGGCGGATGCCGCGTGGGATGCTGCGGCCCGCACCGTGTCGATCACCGCGAGCGACGCCGGCTCTGGCGTGGCCGCGGTCGAGTACCGCTTCGACGGCGCCGGCGCGTGGCAGCAGACCACCGCCGGGGCGGTGATCGCGGCACCCGATGCGCTGCCGCACCATCTCATGTACCGCGTGCGCGACACGGCGGGCAACGCGGCCAACGGCACCGTGACGATCCCGAAGGACGACAACGCGCAGCTCACGGGCAACCTCTCGTCGTACGCGACGGCCACGGCGTCGTTCACCAGCGGCTGGGAGAACGTCAACGGCCTCAAGGACGGCACCAACGCGCCGTTCGAGAACGCCGCCGGCAAGTACGGGTCGAGTTGGGGAACGTGGCCGCAGGTCGGCGAGCAGACCGCTCGTCTGACGTGGTCTTTCGCGGTCGACGTCGACTCGATCGGCGTGTGGTGGTATCGCGACAGCCCCGACACGGCGAATGCGGGCATGATCCCGCCGGCCAGCTGGGTGCTGCAGTACCTCGACGCCGACGGCACGACCTGGCGCGAGGTCACGCTCGACAGCGGCCAGGAGTACGGACGCACCGGCACCGGGTTCGACCGCGTCGACTTCGCGCCGGTCACGACGACCGCGCTGCGGATCGTGTCGCAGTCGTGGGGTGCCGCGAGCGCGGGCGGCTCGACGGGCATCCGCGAATGGCAGGTGATCGCCGCCGAGCAGACGTCGACGGTGGTCACGCCGGCCGCCCCGACGTTCACCGAGTCGCCCGGCTGTGTCGACGGCACGATGGCAACGGCCACGGTGGCCCTGCCGGCGGTCACCGGCGTGGTCTACCGCGTCGACGGCTCCATCGCCTCGGGAACGGTCGAGATCGGCGCGAACGCGCAGACCACGGTCGTCGCAGAAGCAGCGGAGGGCTACACGCTCGCTGAAGGGGCGCAGGCCGAGTGGACACACGCGTTCGCGGCTGAGCCCTGCCCCGTGCCTGATGTCGTCGTGGCGCCGAAGGCGCCCACGTCGACGGCCGTGAAGTGCGATGGGGGAGCACCCACCACCGGAACGCTGACGATCCCGACGGTCGAGGGCGTGCGCTACACGATCGGCGGGACGGAGGTCACCGGCGCGCTGCCGATGGCGCCCGCCACGTCGGCCTCGGTGCAGGCGCGGCCTGTCACCGGGTACGTCTTCGACGGCGTGACGCAGGTCGTGACGTACTCCTACGCGTTCCCTGTGCCTGACTGCGCACCGGCGCCTCAGCAGGTCGCCGTCGGATCGGTGAGGGTCACGGGAGCCCCGATCGTCGGCGGATCGCTCACGGCGACCGCGACGGGCTGGGGCCCGGCGGGCGTGAAGCTCACCTACCAGTGGCAGGCCGACGGAGCCGACATCGCCGGCGCGACGGGTTCGACGCTGTCGATCGGTCCGTCCCTCGAGGGCGCCGTGCTGCGCGTGCGCGTCAGCGGCTACGGCGACCGGCTCGTCGGCGCCTCGGCACTCTCGGCCGACGTCGGCCCGGTTTCGCCCGCCGCTTTCACCGCGGCGACGCCGAAGATCAGCGGCAATGCGAAGGCGGGAACGACGCTCAAGGTCACCGTCGGCACGTGGACACCGCAGCCGACGACGCTCGCATACCAGTGGTACGCCGACGGCGCCGAGATCGCCGGGGCCACCGGCGCGAGCCTCGTCGTCCCGTCGGGTCTCGGCGGCAAGGCACTGACCGTCGCGGTGACCGGCTCCCGCGCCGGCTACGCCACCCTGACGGTCTCGTCGGGGGCGGTGACTATCCGCAAGTGACGCCGACCTCAGCCGCGCCGCCACCATGAGCGGCGCGGCTGAGCCGTGCCCGGAGACCGGTGCGCCGTTCGTCAGCGCCGGGCCGCTTCCGGGCTCGGTCGTCGGGTTTGGGGCGCAGCGTGTGCATTCGGGGCGCACGGTCCGCGCCCCGAACGCACGGGACGCGCCCCAAACCGAGGAATAGACCGCGAGACCGCTTTGCGGACGCCGATGCGCGCCGGACTCACTCTGGGCGCGGTGAAGTGACGGCCGTCACCCCCGCGGACGCCGCCACCATGGCCGGCGACGTCGGGCCGCGGCATCCGATTCCTGGTGAGCTCTCACCACTCGCGCTGCGCGGCGCTCGCGCCACGCGGTCACCTCGGCCTCGACGTCCCGAGTGGGCGTCACGACCGGCGGGCCGCCGAGCAGCTGCCGCCTGGCCTCGATGACGCGCCGGTTGAAGTCCTCGACTGCCTCGCGCACGTCGACCTCGCGCGACAGCTCGTCGAGCCGCGCGTCGAACTCGGCGTCCTCGACCCGCAGCCTCAGAGCGGGCGGGCCGAGGCCGGTGAGCTTCTCGGACTCGATCTTGCGGCGGATCCACCAGTCGGGATCGTGACTCCCGCCGAGGCCCGGGATCGGCTTGCCCGCACCGGGAAGGTCGTCGAAGTCGCCGCGCCGCATGGCCTGCTGGATCGCGGTCTCGACCACGGCGGCGCGATCGGCCGCCGAGTACGCCCGAGCGGCCTTCGACGCCGGCGCGGCCGCATCCGTCTCCTCGCCTTCATCTTCGGACGCGAACCCCTGCTCGCGCTGCCACTTCTCGAAGCGGTAGCGCTCGGCGGCTTCACGGGGGTTCTCGGTCATGAGCCCGAGACGTGGTCCCGCCAGGAGTGCTGCGGGTCGTAGCCCAGGAGTCGCCGGGCCTTCTCGATCGACAGGAGGGTGTCGTGCTCGCCGAACTCGCGGGTCTCGACGCCGGGGAAGACCTCGGCGACGAGCTCGGCGTTCGGGCGCGACATCACGGTGTCGGCCGCGGCGATGATGTACGTCTCGAAGCCCGTCGGCGCGACCTCGAGCGCGCGCTGCACCGCCTGCGCGCCGTCGCGCGCGTCGATGTAGCCCCACAGGTTCCACTTGCGCTTCAGCGCGTCGTCGTCGTACGACGGGAACGCCTCGTAGTCCTCCGGCACCATCACGTTCGAGAACCGCAGGCCCGTGATCGACAGATCGGGGTGCCAGCGCACGAGTTCGACGGCCATGCGCTCCTCGAGCGTCTTCACGAGCGAGTACACGGACTCCGGCCGCGGCGGGTACTCCTCGTCGACCGGGATGTACGGCGGGGGCACGTCGAACGGGAGTCCCAGCACCGTCTCGCTCGACGCGTACACGATGCGACGGATGCCGAGCCTCACGGCCGCCCAGAACACGTTGAACGTCGCGTTCATGTTGTTGTGGAACGTCGCGACATCGGAACGGATGCCGGGGGCCGGGATCGCGCCGAGATGCACGACCGCGTCGACCCCGTCGTGGCGGTCGTTCACGGCGGAGAGGGCGTCGACGACCTGGCCGTAGTCGGTGAGGTCGACCTGCACGAAGTCGGGGCCGCGCGTGCCGACGACGTCGATGCCGATGACGTCGTAGCCGGCCGCGCGCAGTTCGCGGGCGACGACGGTTCCGAGCTTTCCGGACGAACCGGTGAGAGCGATGCGCATGGATCCAGCCTGCCACTGCGCCGAGGCGCGCGGGGCGCGAGGGCTAAGGTTGCCGCGATGGACGACAGCGACGCGGCGCCCGGCGCCCGGGTGGGAGTGCGTGACGTCGCGCGCGCCGCGGGGGTCTCGACCCAGACGGTGTCGCGCGTGATCAACCAGCACCCGAACATCCGACCCGAGACCCGCGACCGCGTGCTGCGGGTGATCGACGACCTGGGCTATCGCGTCAACAACGCCGCGCGGACTCTCGGCACGCGGACCACGCGCACGCTCGGCGTCATCGCGTCCGACGCGACGCTGTACGGCCCGGCGGTCGGCATCGCGGCGCTGGAGGCGGCGGCGCGCGACGCGGGGCGGTGGATCGCGACGGCCTACGCCGATGCCTCGGTCGAGGCATCCGTCCGCGACGCGGCCGACCGCCTGCTCGCGCAGGGGGTCGACGGCCTCATCGTGCTCGCGCCCCACGCGGCGACGCTCACCGCGCTGACCGACGCGCATCCCGGCGTCGCGATCGCGGCGTTGCACACCGGATCCGGCGCCGAGCGCCAGGAAGCCGGTGCGGCGCTCGCGATCTCGCACCTCGTCGCCCTGGGGCACCGGCGCATCGGCCGGGTGGCCGGGCCCGGAGAGTGGCTCGAGGCGCGCTCCCGCGAGGCGGGCATGCTGCGCGCGCTCGCCGACGCCGGGGTCGAGCCGGGCCCGCGCTGGAGCGGCGACTGGACGGCGGCCGACGGCGCCGCCCTGGCCCCCGCGATCGTGGCGGAGGTGCGCACTGCCGGCGGCCCGACCGCGATCGCCGCGGCCAACGATCAGATGGCCCTCGGGCTGATCGCCGGGCTCCGCGAGGCGGGCGTCGACGTGCCGGGTGACGTGAGCATCGTCGGCTTCGACGACAACCCGGATGCCGCGTACTACCGTCCGGCGCTCACCACGGTCGGTCTCGACCTCCGAGGAGAGGCGCGCCGCGCCGTCGCCGAGGTGCTCGGGGAGGCGGCATCCGTCCCCGCTCCGCCGCGTCTCGTCGTGCGGGCCTCGACCGCGCCGCCGCGCTGACCTCGAAGGCGGGAAAGCGACGGTGCGAATCGTCGTTGTTACCGGTAACATAGATCGCCGAGGCCCGATGGGCCCGCCCTCTTCACACGAGACCCGACGGAGGACCCCGTGACCAGCCCCGAACCGGCGACCGCTGCCTTCAGCCCGGAGGTCGAGGCATCCATCGCCGCCGTCCGCGCCGACGTCGCAACCCTCCACGCCGAGCTCGTCCGCTACAACCTGATCGTCTGGACCGGCGGCAACGTCTCGGGTCGAGTGCCCGGCGCCGACCTGTTCGTCATCAAGCCCTCGGGCGTCTCGTACGACGACCTCGCGCCCGAGAACATGATCCTGTGCGACCTCGACGGCAACGTCGTCGCGGGCAGCCTCGGCAGCGAGCGGAGCCCGTCGAGTGACACCGCCGCGCACGCCTACGTGTACCGCAACATGCCCGAGGTCGGGGGAGTGGTGCACACGCACTCGACGTTCGCCGTCGCGTGGGCGGCGCGCGGCGAGGAGATCCCCTGCGTCATCACGGCGATGGCCGACGAGTTCGGCGGGCCGATCCCGATCGGTCCGTTCGCGATCATCGGCGACGACTCGATCGGCCGCGGCATCGTCGAGACGCTCACCGGCCACCGCTCGCGCGCGGTGCTGATGCAGAACCACGGCCCGTTCACGATCGGCGTCTCCGCCAAGGACGCGGTGAAGGCCGCCGTGATGGTCGAGGACGTCGCCCGCACCGTGCACTACGCGCGGGAGGCGGGCCCGCTGATCCCGATCCCGCAGGAGGCGATCGACAGCCTCTACGACCGGTATCAGAACGTGTACGGGCAGAGTTCGGACGAGCGTCGCGAAGAGGGCGAGCGATGATGGATGCTGCGGCCGAGGCCATCCGCGAAGGCCGCACCGCACTCGGCATCGAGCTCGGCTCGACCCGCATCAAGGCCTGCCTCGTCGACGCCGACGATCCGGCGACGGTGCTCGCGGTCGGCTCGCACGCCTGGGAGAACCGGCTCGAGGACGGCCTCTGGACCTACTCCCTCGAGGACGTGTGGTCAGGACTGCAGGCCGCCTACACCGACCTCGTCGCCGACGCGCAGCAGCGCCACGGCGTCGCGCCCGACTCGTTCGGGGCGATCGGCGTCTCGGCGATGATGCACGGCTACCTCGCGTTCGACGAGGCCGGCGAGCTGCTCGCGCCGTTCCGCACCTGGCGCAACACGAACACGGGCGTGGCCGCCGCCGAGCTCACCGATGCCTTCGGCGTGAACATCCCGCTCCGCTGGTCGATCGCGCACCTGCACCAGGTCGTGCTCGACGCCGAGGAGCACGTGTCCGACATCCGGTTCGTCACGACGCTCGCGGGCTACGTGCACTGGAGACTGACGGGCGAGAAGGTGCTCGGCGTCGGCGACGCGTCGGGCATGTTCCCGATCGACTCGGCGACACAGGATTACGACGCCGACCTCCTCGCACGGTACGACGCGCTGGCAGCCGACCGGCTGCCGGTCGCGCACGTCGCCGAGCTCCTGCCCACGTCGCTCGTCGCCGGCGCGCCGGCGGGCGCGCTCACGGCGGAGGGCGCGGCGCTGCTCGACGCTTCCGGAACCCTGCGTCCCGGCATCCCGTTCTGCGCTCCCGAGGGCGACGCGGGCACCGGCATGGTCGCGACCAACGCCGTGGCACCACGGTCGGGCAACGTCAGCGCCGGCACGAGCATCTTCGCGATGGTCGTGCTCGAGCGTCCGCTCGCCGAGGTGCACCACGAGCTCGACCTCGTCACGACCCCGGTCGGCGACACCGTCGCGATGGTGCACTGCAACAACGGCGCGAGCGAGCTCGCGGCCTGGGCCGGCATGTTCGCCCGGTTCGCGGAGGCGGCCGGAACCCCGCTGACCGACGACGCGGTGTACGAGACCCTCTTCCGCGAAGCGCTCGACGGCGAGGCCGACGGCGGCGGGCTGCTCGCGTACAACCACCTCGCGGGCGAGCCGATCGCCGGGCTCACCGAGGGGCGTCCGCTCTTCGTCCGCACGCCCGACAGCCGCCTCACGCTCGCCAACGCGATCCGCGCGCAGCTCTACGGCGTGTTCGGCACGCTCGCGCTCGGCATGCGCGTGCTCGACGACGAGGGTGTCGCCCTCGACCGCATGTTCGCGCACGGGGGGATGTTCCGCACCGCCGGCGTCGCGCAGCGCTTCCTCGCCGGCGCGCTCGGTGCTCCCGTGTCGGTCGGCGACACCGCCTCGGAGGGCGGCGCGTGGGGCATCGCGGTGCTCGCCGCGTACGCACGGGCAGTGAGGAACGAGGATGCTGCGGCCGCAGCATCCGGAATCACCCTCGCCTCCTTCCTCGACGACCGCGTGTTCGCCGACGCGGCCATCTCCACCGCCGAACCCGACCCCGCCGACGTCGCCGGGTTCGGCGCCTACCTCGACCGCTATCGCGCCGGCCTCGCCGTCGAAGCCGCCGCCGTCTCCGCTCTCTGACCCACGAAGGACCCACGATGACCCGCACGCCCCTGTCCACCACGCTCGACGCCTACGAGATCTGGTTCGTCACCGGCAGCCAGACGCTGTACGGCGAAGAGACGCTCCGCCAGGTCGCCGAGCAGTCCCAGGCCGTCGCGGCCGGCCTCGATGGCCTTCCCGTCAAGGTCGTGTGGAAGCCCGTTCTCAAGGACTCCGACTCGATCCGCCGACTCGCCCTCGACGTGAACGCCCGCGACGAGGTCATCGGCGTCGTCGCCTGGATGCACACGTTCAGCCCGGCGAAGATGTGGATCGCCGGCCTCGACGCGCTGCAGAAGCCGCTGCTGCACCTGCACACGCAGGCGAACGTCGAGCTGCCGTGGGCCGACATCGACTTCGACTTCATGAACCTCAACCAGGCCGCGCACGGCGACCGGGAGTTCGGCTACATCCAGACGCGCCTCGGTGTGGCCCGCAAGACGGTCGTCGGCCACGTGTCGAACCCCGTCGTGCTGCAGCAGATCGAGGACTGGCAGCGCGCCGCCGCAGGCTGGGCCGCCTCGCGCTCGCTCAAGCTCGCGCGCTTCGGCGACAACATGCGCTACGTCGCGGTGACCGAGGGTGACAAGACCGAGGCAGAACTGCGGTTCGGCGTGCAGGTCAACACGTGGGGCGTCAACGAGCTCGTCGCCGCCGTTGAGGCGCAGACCGACGGCGACGTCGACGCACTCGTCGGGGTCTACCTCGCCGAATACGACGTGGCGGAAGAGCTGCTGCCCGGTGGCGACCGCCACCAGTCGCTGCGCGACGGCGCCGCGATCGAGCTCGGCCTGCGCTCGTTCCTCGAGGAGGGCGGCTTCGGCGCCTTCACGACCTCGTTCGAGGACCTCGGCGCACTGAAGCAGCTCCCGGGTCTCGCGGTGCAGCGCCTCATGGCCGAGGGCTACGGCTTCGGCGCCGAGGGCGACTGGAAGACCGCGATCCTCGTACGCGTCTCCAACGTGATGGGCGCGGGCCTCCCCGGCGGCGCGAGCCTCATGGAGGACTACACCTACGACCTCGTGCCGGGCGGCGAGCGGATCCTCGGCGCGCACATGCTCGAGGTGTCGCCGTCGCTGACGACCGCCAAGCCGCGCCTCGAGGTGCACGCGCTCGGCATCGGCGGCAAGGAGGACCCGGTGCGCCTGGTCTTCACCGCTGACCCCGGCCCCGCGCTCGTCGTCGCGATGAGCGACATGCGCGACCGCTTCCGTCTCGTCGCCAACGTCGTCGAGAACGTCGACGCCCCCGACCTGCCGAAGCTGCCCGTCGGCCGCGCGGTGTGGAAGCCCGCGCCCGATTTCGCGACGAGCGCCGCCTGCTGGCTCGCCGCCGGCGCCGCCCACCACACCGTCATGACGACGGCGGTCGGCATCGACGTCTTCCGCGACTTCGCCGACATCGCCGCCACCGAGCTCGTCGTCATCGACGACGACACCACGGTGCGCGGCTTCCAGCGGGAGCTGCGCTGGAACCAGGCGTACTACCGCCTCGCCCAGGGCTTCTGACCCCGGCGCGGAATCCCCGGTCTCGACGAGACCGGGGATTCCGCACGAACCCGAGGGCATCGCCCTCGGTCTCAGCGCGAATCCCTTGGTTCGAAGCGTCCCACGCCTCGCCGCTACTCTGGTTGGCGGCATCCCCGATCCCCAAGGAGCCCTCATGGCACGTCCCCCCGCATCCGGAACCCAGCACGCACTCCGCGCCGGCGACTACGAGGCCGTCGTGGCGAGCGTCGGCGCGACGCTCCGCTCGCTCGCGTATCGCGGTCGCGACCTCGTCGTGCCGTTCGAGGCCGACGAGGTTCGTCCCGCGCATCGCGGCGCGACCCTCGCCCCCTGGCCGAACCGCGTGGTCGACGGGCGCTACTCGTTCGGCGGCCGCGACTTCCAGCTGCCGCTCACCGAGCCCGCGCGTTCGCACGCGCTGCACGGCCTCGCCACGTGGCTCGACTTCGAGGCGATCGACAAGGGCCCCGACCATGTGACCCTGGCGGCCGTCATCCAGCCGCAGACGTTCTTCCCGTGGCGCCTCGTCATCACCACGACGTTCTCGCTCGGCCCTGACGGGCTCACGCAGTCGGTGACGGCGCACAACGAGAGCGACGAGCCCGCCCCGTGGGGCACCGGCCCGCACCCCTACCTCGTCGCCGGTGACGGCCGCGTCGACGGCTGGACGCTCGAGCTGCCCGCCGCCCGGGTGCTGGCCGTCACGCCCGACCGACTCATCCCGACCGACCTCGTCGCCGTCGACGTCGACGACCCGCAGCGCTTCGACTTCCGCTCCGCCCGCGAGATCGGCGCCGCCGAGATCGACCACGCGTACTCGGGCCTGATCCGCGACGCCGACGGCACCGCGACGGTGCGCGTGACCGATGCCGCGGGCTCGGGTGTCGAGATGTCGTGGGATGCCGCGTGCCCGTGGGTACAGGTCCACACCGCCGACAAGCCCGACCCCGCGCAGAGCCGCCTGGGCCTCGCCGTGGAGCCCATGACGTGCGCGCCCGATGCGTTCAACGCCGGGTCGTACGACTACGACGCAGGGCTCATCGTCATCGAGCCCGAGGCATCCGTCACGGCTTCGTGGCGCATCGCCGCCATCGACTGAGTCTCGTGACGCAGCGAAAGCGGAGCCGGCCCCCCGGTCGGCTCCGCTTTCATCGTCTGCGGATCAGCTGTCCCGCAGGTCTTCCTTGATTTCGTTGCGCGTTTTCACCGAGTCGCGCTCCGCTTCGGCCTTCTTGACGTCGGCATCAGCCTTCATCTCGTCGACCTTGTCCCCGACTCGATCGGTGGTGTCTTCCCACGCGTCCTGGATCTTCTCGCCGACGGCCTTGGCCGTCTCCTTCGCGTCTTCCATGAATCCCATCGATCTCTCCTCTCATGAGGGATGACACCGACGCTACGCGTGAGGGGCAGGACCGGTCAGGGGGTTGATTCGGCGCGTGACCATTGATAACGGACGCACGGATGCTGCCGCCCCGGCCGCGTCGCTGAGAGCTCTGCGCGTGGGTGGCGCCGTCAGCGGACCGGTGTCGTGGTGTCGATCGCGTCGCGCAGCGGGCGGCGCATCGGCGCCCAGTAGTGCGTCGGGGTGACCCGGGCCAGCACGTCGACCAGGCGCGCCTCGCGGCCGATCATCGTGCGCGGACGCCGGCGGATCGTCGCCTCGACGATGCGCGCCGCCGCGTCCGCGGGCTCGGTGTGGTACATCGCGGCCTGAGCGGCCGCCGCGCGCTGCGCGACCGCGGGATCGATCGCCGCGGCGTACCGGCCATGCAGGATGATGCCGGTCTTCACCCCCGCAGGGTAGACCGCGCCGACGGTGATCGTGGAGCGCTCGAGCTCGTGACGCAGCGACTCGGTGAACCCGCGCACCGCGAACTTGCTCATGGCATAGGGGATGCGCCCTGCAGGAGCCGCGAGCCCGTAGATCGAGACGAGATGCGTGATGTGGGCGGCCGGCTCGCGCCGAAGTGCAGGAAGCAGCGCCTGGGTGACGTTGACGGTGCCCCACAGGTTCACGTCCATGAGCCAGCGCATCTCGGCCATTGTCACCTGGTCGATGTCGCCGAGCATCGACGATCCGGCGCATGTCACGAGCGCCTGGATGCGTGAATGGGATGCCTCGACCTCCGCCACGGCCGCCGAGACCGCGTCGTCGTCGGTGAGGTCGATCACGTGCGTGGTGTGCCCGGTGCCGTCGAGGGTGGCGGCCACCGCGGCGAGGCCCTCGGGGTTGCGGTCGAGCAGGGCGATGCGCGCTCCGCGCGCGGCCAGCTGCCGTGCGACATCGGCACCCATTCCCGCGGCGGCGCCGGTGATGACGGTGGTGCGCCCGCGCACGTCCAGCGGTGGCTGCTTCGCCATGTGATGCCTCTCGGTCCGGTCGTCGCCGTCGACGAGCCGCGCATACGATTCTCGCTGACTCGGGAGTGCCCGACGGACGCTAGCCTTCAAGGGGAGGTTCGATGGGCAAGACCGCAGAGGCGATCGCCGAAGGGGTGTCCATCGCGTCCGCCGCAGCGCGCCTGGCGATCCGCAACCGCATCCTCGTCGAGACGATCGCGCACGATGAGGCGTTCGACGTGGTGGCCTTCACGCCGTTCGCGCGAGAGACCCTTCTCGGCCTCGCCGACGAGCAGGAGCAGGCTGCCGCGCTCGTGAAGCGTCAGCGCAAGAAGGCGTGGGGCAAGTTCACCGATCCCGACGGCACCCACGACTACCGCGACCGCGACACCCGCAACCTCCGCCGGCGCGGCCGGCAGTACGCCGGCGTCGCGACGGCACTCCGGCGCATGGCCGACGACCCTCACGTCGTGCGCACGTTCATCGAGCAGTCGCGTGACGCCGCGTGGGGCGACGTCGAGGCCAATCTCCAGCGCCGCTTGCGGGTCGAGGGCATGCGCCCCGAGCTCGACCCCGACTACGACCGCATGCGCGCCGCCCGCATGCAGTCGATCCGCCTCGTCGACCTCCCGCGCCTCGCCGCCCACAAGCGTCATCAGGACGATCCGGAGACGGATGCTGCGCCCCCGGCCGAGCCCGCAGCACACTCGCCGCGCATCTCGGGCATCGATGTGAGCGAGCTCGACTCCTGACGCGTGTCTGTGCCCGGGCGTAGCCTCGAGCCGTGGCCGACGCAGCCCCACCGCATCCGATGCGCTTTCCTCCGGATCATCCGCTGACCGAGCGGGTGCGCGCCATCTGCCTGCCCTACCCTGAGGCGGCAGAAGTGCCGGCGCACGGCCGCTCGACCTTCCGAGCGGGCAAGCGCCAGTTCGCGATCGTCGGCGCCGCCCACGACGACGCCGGAGCAGTCGAGTTCATCCCCGACGGCCTGGAGCGTCCGGTGCTGCTCGAACGCGACGACGTCTTCGTGCCGCCCTACGAGGGCGCGTACGGGTGGCTCGCGCTGCGTGTGGAACCGGATGCCGGTGACTGGGAGCTCCTTGCCGAGCTCATCGACACCTCGTATCGACAGGTCGCGCTGCAACGACAGCTGCGTGCTCTCGACGGCGAGTAGGGGAGTGCTGATGAGTGCGGACACGCCCGGGAAACCAGCATCCGACCGCCGATTCGCGCGGCGCGCATCCGTCAGGTATTCTTGACGACGTTGTGCGCGAGAGCAAGCAACATGCGCCCGTAGCTCAATGGATAGAGCATCTGACTACGGATCAGAAGGTTAGGGGTTCGAGTCCCTTCGGGCGCGCACTGTGTTGAGACAGTAACCATCGAAAACCCGCGGATTTCCGCGGGTTTTCGTGTTTCTGGTGCCGGTCGCATCCCTCTGATCCTGCGGGCGTTTCCGTCTGACCGCGAATCGCAGGGTCTGCCGGCAGAGCTGTGGATTTCCAAGGATGCCGCGAGTCGACATCGTCGGAATCAGAAGGGGCGCCGTCCGGTGTGTGCACGCATGTGTGCACTAGAAGGTGGCCGCTGTGCAGTGGCCGTGGCCGATGTTTCGGGGGAGCGCTAGGGATTCCTTTGCGTGCATCTCGGGCCTCACAACACTGTGGCGGCGTCCGCCTTGTTCGCCGCTGTTCACTTCGTGTGAGGCTGAGATCTCAATCGTCGCCCGCTGGGAGCCCCATGTTCACCGTCACTGAGACGATCTTGATCGAACGACCCACTCAGGAGGTCTTCGACTTCCTCACCGACGCCGCGTCGCGATCGCAGTGGGACGAGTCGGTGGTCTTCGAGGAACTCACCTCGCCGCTGCCCGTGGGCGTCGGGACCACCATCCATTCACGCCTTCGTGCGATGGGTCGCGAGAACGACTTTCGCTGGCGGGTGATGCAGTTCGATCCGCCCGCGCGGATGGCAACGGTGAGTACCTCCGGGCCGGTGCCGACAACGCTGGTGATGGACTTCATTGCCTCTGGCAACGCCTGCGACGTGCGCGCGACCATCGAAGCCACGCCCGAGGGCCTGATGCAGTTCGTCGAACCGTTGATCCGCGAGATGGTGCGCACCAACCTGAGCACCGGGCTTGCTCGCGCGAAAGCGCTCCTCGAGGGGCACGCGATCCTCGGCTGAAGGCGCCGTCACGCCCTCTCTCGACCGCGGGCGCAGCCTGCACCGGCACAGCTACCTCCTGCACCGGCGCAGCTCCGGTCTACCAGGGCGAGTTGTTCGTGCGGCACGCTGTACAGGTGTCCAAGGTCAATGAGCGAGCAGCGTCGGCGGTCGACCCGAGCACTCCTCCGTCGATTCTGCGGGAACTCGCATCCGATGCTTCCCCCAGAGTGCGCGAGGCAGTCGCGAGCAATCCCGCGACCCCTGCCGACGCACTGCAGATGCTCGTCGCCGATCACAAGCCCGCGGTCAGTTGGGCGGTCGCGATGAACCCCAGCCCGCTCGCACGTCCGATCGCGATCGCCGCGTCCGATGCGCGTACCCGTGAGCTCGCGGCTGCGCGGGATGACGTCGATGCGGAAGACCTTCGCAGGCTGGTCAGCGATCCCGTTCGCAGTGTCCGCGAGCAGGTAGCGGACGTCACTACAAGCGGCGAGCTCGCTCGCGCGCTCGCTCAAGACGAGGATCCGCGCATGCGCGGACGGATCATCCACAACCCCGCACTGCCAGTCGAGGATGTCGAACGGCTCGCACACGATCCGGTGGCCGCGGTTCGATCCTCCGCCGCGGCTTCACGGCGGCTGGCGCCGGAGACGCTGGCGATGCTGGCGGTCGACAGATCAGCGGTGGTCCGGTGGAACGTGCTTGTGAACAATCCGGAGCGGCTCGACCTTGCACGCTTGATCGCCGACGACTCGGACGAGATGAACTCCCGTCAGGCGGCAGCGCAACTGGCGAGCCCCCGCGACTTCACGGCCTTCCTCGGCCCTATCGACCTCGTCGATTAGCCGACCCGCGAAAGCGCGGACCGGATGCCGGTCCTTGCGCGTGCACGGCCGGCTGGAAGTTGAAGAGTTTGGCGCCCCTGACGGCCGACGGTTGGCGGCATAGGATCGCGGCATGCCCGATCGAATCATGTTCGTCCAGCTCAAGACTGGTTACAACACCGATGCCGGGCCGTCTTGGATCAGCATGGTGACGTTCACGAACACATGGCGGACCGCCTACTTTCACGGACGCACGCTCCGAAGGGTCACGGGCACCGCCTACGCGAACTACGACAGCAACTTCTACGACGTCGAGTCCGACGAGCGCTACTGGGTTTCGGGACCGAAGCGGGATCAGACCGATGCGCGCTATCGCCATCACAAACCGGTCGTCGACGAGGACTGCCGTGAGCAGTACGAGGCGTTTCTCGTTGGGGTGGCTCTGCCCGGGCGCGAACGCGGGTAAGTGTCGGGACGCTACGGAACGAGCCCTTCGTCCGCCGTGCGAATATCGGTCGTCCTGCGGGCGCTGTGCGTGACGTGGGTGTCAGCGGGGGCGCTGCACGAACGCAAGCGTGAGGTACGGCAGGTGATCTCGCGGAACGACGGCGGTAAGGGCGCCGCCGCTGGGGAGCTTTGCACCTACTGCGTAGGCGAATGGGTCGGTGTCGATCTCCGAACCCGAGACGACAGTCCCATCGATCGACACGGCGACACCGCGACGCACAACCCGCTCTGAGGTCAGGGCGGCCGACGACCAATCGTGCACACCAAGCCCGAGCTGCTCGCGGAACTGGTTCATGAGGACGTGGTTCGTGTGCTGCACCAGCAACGAATCGAGGGTGCTGCGATCGGTCTCCTCACGATGCCAGGTCGTCTGCACAGCCTCCCAGAGCATCGGATACCGCATCCGCTCGACGGACTCGACCAACCAGGCCGGGCGCGGCCAGGGCGGCACCTCGTCGAGCGCACGGCGGGTGGCCTCGTCGAGGTCCGCGAGGTTCACCGGGTCGGACTTGTTCACCGGGTTCCGCCACAGCGTCGCCGACATGCTGACAGTCATCGCATCGACGCCGCTACCGCTACTGGTGGTGGAGATACCGAAATCCACGAACTCCACG
Organism: Microbacterium sp. PRC9; assembly: GCF_031844125.1. Taxonomy (NCBI): domain Bacteria; kingdom Bacillati; phylum Actinomycetota; class Actinomycetes; order Micrococcales; family Microbacteriaceae; genus Microbacterium; species Microbacterium sp. PRC9. The sequence goes on along the minus strand of NZ_JAUZUR010000001.1, from coordinate 211,004 downwards.
GACGGCTGCGGAACGAGGCCGACAATCGGGACCGGCATGTCCTTCAGCCGCTCCTCGCGTTCGAGCCGCGGGTCAGGCGCATCCTCGGGAAGAACTCCGGCGAACTGCATGACGCCATCCTTAGCGAAAATCTACGCAATCCGCCAGAGTGCAATCCCTGCCGGGCCTCGCAGGTCCCCAAGCATTCGCGAGCTGTGACCAGCCCAGGGATCAGATATCCCCCGACGCGCCAGGTCGCCCCACCACGACGATCCGCATACTGGACCTCCCGGTCCTCGGCGTTACAGGTTGATGTGGATGCGGTAGAGGCTGGTGGATGCGGTGATGTAAAGCGTCGCACCGTCCTCGCCTCCGAAGCAGACGTTGGACACGATCTCGGGAACGGGGATCACGCCGACACGGGCACCCTCCGCATCGAAGACGACGACGCCGGTGGCGCTGGATGCCCAGACGCGCCCGCGGGCGTCGACGCGCAGGCCGTCGCACACTCCGTCCCCGATCAGCGCGAAGGTCTCTCCCTGATCACATGCGCCGTCGCGCACGCGGTAGCGGCGGATGTGGCGGGGGACGCCGGGCTGCGTGGCCCCTGCCGTGTCCGACACGTAGAGGACCGTCTCATCCGGTGAGAACGCGAGTCCGTTCGGATGCACCATATCGGTGATCACCGGCCGCAGCTCTCCCCTCCGCTCGTCGAAGCGGAACACGAAGCATCCTTCGTACTCGGGCGCCGCGGAGTGTCCTTCGTGATCGGAGAGGATGCCGTAGGGCGGATCGGTGAACCAGATCGCGCCGTCTGAAGCGACCACCACGTCGTTCGGCGAATTGAAGCGCACACCGTCCCACCGATCGACGATCGGCGTCACGACCCCGTCGACGTCGCGCTCGATTCGGCGCAGTCCGTGCGAGCACTGCACGACCCGACCCTCGAGATCGAGGGTCCGACCGTTCGTGAACTCGACTCCGGCTCGATACACGTCTACGCGCCCGGTCGCGGCGTCGAACTGCAGGATCCTGTCGTTCGGGATATCGCTCCAGCGCACGGCTCCAGCATCCGGGAGCCAGACCGGTCCCTCGGCCCACGCCATACCGGTGTACAGGCGCTCCAGCTGTGCGCCCGACTGAATCAGAGGCGTGGTCTCGGTCATTCCAGGGTCAACTCTGTCATGTTGCTGCCGAACGCGCCGACGGGCCCGGGGATCCTCGGAGCCGAAACCGCGTCGGGGTGCGCGGCGTCGTCGATGAGGTCGTCCGGCCGGTCGCGGGGGTCCTCAACGGGGTCCATCGGCGGGCATCGGGTATGGGGTGACACCATGCTCACGGTTCAGCGCCGCGTCCGCCGCCCGACGTTCGGGCGCGCGATTGCGCCGTTCGAGTCTGGCCTGATACGGGTTCGGGACGTGTCGGTGTCGATGTGCGCGAAGTGCATCGAGCGGGGCTCTCGTTGCTTCCTGCTCCCAACGGGCGACGGCGCGTTCTGAGGTTCGCTCCTGCCTTGGTGATCCTTGACGAGCTGAGTGATCGATCACTATTGTCGTCGGCAGGCCTTAAGTGAACGTTCACTGTAGAACGCCGAAAGGAACATCGATGTCCCTGTCTTTCTCCAGACGACCCTCGGTCCTGTCGATAGGACTCGCCGTCGGCGCCATGCTGACAGTGGGTCTGCCCGCATTGACCGCACCGGCCTCCGCCACCACCGCTGAAGCCTCCTTCGTCGGTTTCACCGACAAGTCCGAACTGCGTGCCGACGGCCGATCAGTCGTCGCCGGGGAGGAGCTCCTCGTCGCGGACGGCTCGGCGCCACAGGGCTTCGGAACGACGTACTACGTCGACGCGCAGTCCGGCGACGACGCGGCATCCGGCACCTCCGCAGGCACGGCATGGCGCACGTTCGCGAACGTCAACGGCACCGAGTTCGAGCCGGGCGACCGCATTCTCCTCAGGGCGGGCAGCTCATGGTCGGCGTCGGGGACTGAGGTCGCTCGTGAGGCGTACGACTACACAACCTGGACCGGCGGTCAGCCGACGCACGTGGCGGGCCCGGACGGAACGGCGCTGCTCGCTCCCCGCGGGTCGGGAACCGCCGAGGCTCCGATCGTCCTCTCGAGCTACGGCGACGGCGCCGCGCCCGAGCTTGACGGCCGCGGTGTCGTCAACGACGTCCTGCAGCTCACGAACCAGGAGCACTGGGACATCTCGAACCTCGAGATCAGCAACGAGACCGAAGGGTTCGACGCGACGACGTTCCAGCCCGCCCGCAACAACGGCCAGGCCCCCGGAGAAGAGAATCCCGAGACCGGCGACCTGCGCGGCATCCACGTCCAAGCCGAGAACGCGGGCACGCTGCGCGGCTTCGACATCCACAACGTGTTCATCCGCGACGTCACCGGCTACACGTGGTCGGTCAGCGCGGCGGGTCTGGATCGCTCCAAGCGCACCGGAGGCATCCTCTTCGAAGGGCTGAAGGGTGACGCGCAGACCGTGTCGCAGTTCGAGGACATCTCGATCCGCGACAACTACATCGCCAACACTGCCTTCGCGAATCTCGTCTTCAAGCAGTTCGCAGGCATGGGGACCAACCGATACCAGGACCTGCCCCCGGGCTGGGGCGATCGGGCCGCCGGCCGTGCCGCTCCCGACGGGACGATCACCGAGGATCCGGACTGGCGGCCCCACTCGAACGTTGAGATCACGGGCAACTACCTGACCAACCGCGAGACCCAGTACGGCTGGGACTCGATGTACCTCACGAGTGTGCGGGGCGCGCATGTCGAGGACAACATGATCGACGGCGCGGGGGTGTCGGGCATCGAGATGTACTACGCCGACGACATCGTCGTGCAGAACAACGAGGTCGCCGAGCTCGAGGGACGCACAGGCGCCGCCGACTCCAACGGGATCGATCCCGACCGCGGCACGTCGAACATCCTCATTCAGGGCAACTACATCCACGAGTCCGGCGAAGGCATTCTGCTGTGCGGCTTCGGCTTCAGCACCGCCGTCGTGCGCTACAACATCATCCGCGACATCGAGCGCAACTACATCAACCCGCACGGCGACACCGGCGTGAACGTCGTCTACAACAACCTGATGTACAACTCGGTGCAGCCCATCCGGAACAACACCGTCGGCTTCTTCGAGTCGTCGGGAAATGCCGCAACGTACCTGAACGCTCGCAACCCGCACTATGTCTTCAACAACGTCTTCCTCAACACGCGTGCAGACGTCGCAGGCGCCGCCTTCCGCACCCAGTTCCCGGGAGTGAGCTTCGACAACAACTCCTACTTCGGGCCGGGAGTGACGGCGCCCAGCGCCGACGAGCATGCCACCATCGCGGACCCGCTGCTGAAGGGCGACCTCGTATCGGGCGTCGCCAACGCCATGCTCGGCTCCGGCGACTCCCCACTCATCAACGCGGGTCGAACGGTCGATCTCGCACAGATCGCTCCGGGATTCGATGTGACCGGCAACCGTGACGAGAGCCAGGTGCCGCTCGACGTCGACTTCTTCGGGCGGTCGCTGTCGACGCCGCCGCACATCGGTCCGACGTCGTACGAGCCCGCGGAGGGGCACGGTGTCGTCTCCGGCATCGTGACAGCCGCTGACGGCCAGCCGGTTCCCGGTGCCACCGTCTCGTACGGCGCGGGCACGACGACGGCTGATGCGCGCGGCCGGTACTCGCTGGAGATCCCCGCCGGCGATTACTCCCTTGTCGCCTCGGCCGACGGCTACACCGACGGTGCCCCCGTCACCGTGACCCTGGCCGACCGTCAGACGCTGGCCGCGCCGCTCGTGCTCGGCGCGACGACGGCCACCGAGGGGACGATCGCCGGTGCCGTAACGTCTTCGGGAGCGGGGCTCGCCGGCGTCGCGGTCGAGGTCCTCAAGGGCGATGAGATCGTCGCGAGCGCGACGACCGACGCGGCAGGGGCATACTCGCTTCCCGGCGTCGCGATGGGCGGTGGCTACACCGTTGTCGCGACGAAGGATGGCTACGACCCCGCGTCGCAGGCCGAGGTCGAAGTCGTCCCCGCGCGCACGGTCACCATCAACCTCGTGCTGCGCAGGGAAGCGGGGGAGACCCGCTACGTGATCAACGAGACCTTCGACGACGAGGCGACGGGCGCCTTCGCTGGGACCGCGGACGGAGTGTTCACCGCTCGCACCGCCCCGGTGGCCGGGACGATCGAGGTCGTAGCCGACGCCGCGGAGGAAGGGAACAAGTACCTGCGCATCAACAAGGCCAGCGGCACGTCGGCCACCCTGGGTCTGCACAACACTGCCGAGCTCAATCTCACGGGCACCGTCACGGTCGAAGCGCGCCTGCAGCGCACGACGACCAACGGCACGCCGAACCAGCTGGCGCTGTACTCGTATACCGAGAGCAGTTGGAATGCCGCAAACCCGGCAGGGTCGTCCAACCCGTCGGCGACGATCGGCTTCGCGGGCGGCAACATCATCACGCACAACGTCACCGGCTCGAGTTCGGTGCGCACGGTGGCGCCGTACAGCGTTGGCCAGTGGTACACCGTTCGCAACGTCGTTCATCTCGACACCGGCACCTTCGACTTCTACGTCGACGACATGTCGAAGCCGGTGCTGGCGGACCAGCCGCTGCGGACGAATGTCGACGACCTCGACTACTTCCTGTTCTTCATCAACGGGTCCAACGTCGGCGATCTGCTGGTCGACTACTTCCGGGTCAACACCGGCACACCGTTCGACTACGCCGACGCCTCCCTCGCGACGGTCAGCGCCACCACCGCCGATGGCGAGGTCGAGCTCACCCCATCCGGCGACGGACGCATCTTCAGCGGCGAAGTCGACGCCTTCGTCGAGGAGGTCGCGATTTCGGCCGCGGCGCGCAGTGATTTCGCGACCGTGGAAGTCAACGGCACTGCCGTCGAACCGGGCGAATCCGTGACGGTGCCGCTGGCAGCCGGATCGCCCAGCGACCCGGACGTCGTCACGACGATCCCCGTCGTCGTGCAAGCCGAGGACGGCTCGGAGCGCACGCACACCGTGTCGATCTCGCGCGTCAATCCCAGCCAGCTGGCCGCCTTGCGCGACCTGCAGGTGGTGGGCCACCTCTTGACGCCCGAGTTCGCCCGCGACCGCACCGGCGGCGACAACCCGTACCGCATCGACGGTGAGCTCGACGCCTCCGTGGCCTCGGTCGATCTCTCGTGGCGACGGGGCTGGGAGGGTCAGCAGGTGCAGGTCAACGGCGTGGACGTCGACGCCGGCGCGACCGGCGCAACACTTCCGCTCGAGGACGGCGAGAACCGCTTCGAGGTGACAGTGAGCTCCTTCGCCGGCGAGTCCGCAATCTACGTCGTCGTCATCGACCGGGCTGCCGCCGAGCCGCAGCTCGCGGTCACCACCGAGATCGACACCCGATGCGTCGCGCGAAAGGTCGTGCTGGTGATCACTGTGACGAACGGCGAGGAGGTGCCGGTATCGGTGAGGCTGGAGACTCCGTACGGGTCGAAGCAGCTGCCGGTCCTTCCAGCCGACAAGAGCAGATCGCAGTCGTTCACGACCCGCCTCGCGGAGATGCCGGCCGGCAGCGTCGCGGTCAGCGCGGCGGCCACGGTCGACGGCGAGGAGCTCCAGCTCTCCCGGAGTGTGCAGTACGACGGGGCCGGATGCTGAGGTGAGGGGCTGGGTGCTCGACGGCGCCCGCCCGAACAGCTGAGCGTCCGTCTCCCGATCCGGCGGGGACGGGCGCTCCGGCCCGTTGCAGCCTCGAGAGCGTCGCCACCATCACGTCGGCGTCGGCGTCGGCGTCGGTGATCGCGTGAACGCCCATGACTCCACGCTCAGGCACGGGATACCGCGGAAGCCCTGCTGGAGCAGGGGACGTCACCCGCACTGTCCAGTCAGCCCGCCTCGCCGGGAGGTCAGTCCCACGCGCGCCGAACGGCCAGGGCTGTGGGCGGTCCCGACGCCACCCGTCCGCGGAGCCGCGTCTGCCACGGCAAGTGCGACGGGCTCTGCTACCTCAGCTCAGACGCGGAACCGCGTGTCTCCAGGGTGTGGGACTTCCGCCACTCGAGCACCGAATGGAGAAACAACACCGCGGCCGCGGTGAAGACGACGACGACCGTGGCGATCGACCACCAGACCGGCTGAAAGTCAGTCAACACGAAGGCGCCGGCCAGGAGGAACAAGAGTCCACCGAGGAAGTGAGCGCTCGAACGGGCCATGCGTGCCGTCGACATGACGAGTCGACGACGAACGTGGAAGGACACCCTTATGTCGGCGGTCTCGGCATGAGACCCTACGTCGGTGGAGAGCATCGAATGGTGGCCGTCGTTGGATGCGGCGACCAAGGACTGGCTGATCACGCACAACGGTGAGGCGCTGCCGGCCGAAGTGCTCGGCAGGATTGTTGCAGCCGGCGGCATCGTGACGTCGAATGCGTGGTGGATCGGCGAAGACGGACCTGACGGCTTCTTCCTGTCCGACGAGGCCGTGGACTGGATCGAAGCTGTCGGGAACGCCGAAGAGCCGTAGGCGCGTGCGCCGAGGGATCGGCATCGGCGCAACGCGGCCGAGCTCGCGGATCTGCTGTCGTCCGGAGCTCAGCGTGCACACGCCCATCGCCGGTGCCGGCTCGAGTCCGATAATGGGCGGATGCTACTTGTCCTGTCAGGGCTGCCCGGCACGGGAAAGAGCGCCGTGGCGACCGAGGTCGCGCGCCTCACCGGCGCGGTTCATCTGTCGGTCGACGCGATCGAAGACGCGCTTCTCGGCGCCGGGCTGGAAAGCTCGTGGACCACGGGGGTCGCTGCCTACGAGGCGGTGCGGGCGGCCGCGGAACAGAACCTGACGCTCGGCCGCTCTGTCATCGTCGATGCAGTCAATGACAGCGAGATCGCTCGCGCGACGTGGCGCCACGCCGCGACGGCGACGGGGGTCTCGCTGACCTTCGTGCTGCTGACCCTCGACGATGAGGCCGAGCACCATCGTCGCCTCCGAGGTCGACGCCGCGATCTGAGCCACATTGCAGAACCCACCTGGAACGACGTCCGACGACGCGCCGCGGAGTTCGAGCCGTGGGGCGGTGCACATGAGCATCTGGACGCGAACGCACCGCTCGAGCAGCTGGCCGGGTCGGTCGCGAAGCTGATCAGCCAAGGCTGACCGCCGGCACAAGGCGGACGACCGGGTTGCGAACGGGGCCGGTCAGGGGTCTGCTCGGTGGTGCGCGACGCCCCGCGTAGGCTCTTCGGATGACCTTCGATGCGAACGACGCGGGCGCCGGCGTCGACGGATTCCGCCGCGAGATCCTCTGCGGGGACCGGTTCGGCGATGCGGCACCAACGCTTGCCATCGCGGCTGAGAGCGGTGTCGCGTGAGCGTGCACCTCATCGGCGGCGGCGCGACCACGGCTGCGGATGCCCCGCTCTACGCGCCGTTCGTCGCCGAAGCGGCGCTGCGAGCGGCCGACGCGGGCCGCGCGCGGCCGCGCATCGCGGTGATCTCACTGCACCCCGAGGCCGAGGAGAAGGCGGCGGCGCTCGGCGAGCTTCTGATCGAGGCGGGAACCGGATCCGCGATCGAGCTGCACCTGACGGCGGGTCGGCCGGACGAGCCGATCGGGCTCGGCGCGGTCGCCGACGTCGACGGCATTGCGGTGGGGGGGCGGCGTCGTCGAGGACGTGCGTGCAGGGCTCGAGCCGGTGTTCAGCGAGTTGCGTCGGCTGGTTGCCGACGGTGTGCCCTACCTCGGCGTTTCGGCCGGTGCGATGATCGCGGCGGAGGGCTCGCTCGGGGGTGGCTCCCGCATCGGCGGCGTGGTCGTCTCACCGGAGGACCCCGACGAAGCGGGCGACGAGCTGGAGATCGAAGCCGGCATCGGCCTCGTCGACGTGGCCATCGAAGTGCACGTGGCCCAGCGCGGAATGCTGTCCCGGCTGGTCGCCGCCGTCGAGTCCGGGCTGATCGCGGGCGGGCTCGGCATCGACGAGCGCACGGCCCTGATCGTTGGCGACGGCACGCTCCGGGTTGAAGGCAATGGCAGCGTCTGGCGGGTGCTGCCGATCGACGGCGGCGTGCTGGTCTCCACGATCGGCACCTGAGGACGCTCCGAGGTCTCTCGCATCTGCAAGATCTCCCACCCGTCGTGGATTCCGACAGGCCACGCGAGAACAGAGCCGATGACTGGATGTCGGGGGTTCTCGTTACGGTCACCTCCGTGGCAGTAAGTGATGCACTTGCCGGGCTGGATCCGGCGCAGCTTCAGGCCGTCGAACACGGTGAGGGGCCGCTGGTGGTCGCGGCGGGCGCGGGCACCGGGAAGACCCGCGTGCTCACCGCTCGGGTGGCGCGGCTGCTCGAGGCGGGGGTCGTCCCGGAACGGATGCTGCTGCTGACGTTCACCCGGCGTGCGGCGTCCGCGATGCTCTCTCGAGCTGCGGTGATGTGCGGCGACGCGCAGGCTGCGCAGCGCATCGCCGGCGGCACGTTCCATGCCGTCGCGCACCGCATCGTCGCCGAGCACGCACAGCACCTGGGGCTGGAGGACGTGACGGTGATCGATCCCGACGACGTCATCGACCTGCTCGACCTGCTGCGCGCGGAGCACGGGCTCGACGGCACCGAGGTACGGCTGCCCACGACGCGCACCATCGCGGACATCGCCTCCCGCACGATCAACACCGCGACCCCGGCCCGCACCGTCATCGAAGAGCAGTTCCCGTGGGCGCTCGAGCAGGCGGACGCGATCGCCGGCCTGCTGCGTCATTACCGCGACCGCAAGCGCGAGCGCGGCCTGCTCGACCTCGATGATCTGCTCATCGCCTGGCGGGCGCTGGTCGCTGATCCCGATGTCGGGGCGCGGCTGCGGGCACGCTGGGACTGGGTGCTGGTCGACGAGTACCAGGACGTCAATCAGCTGCAGGTCGACATCGTGCGCGGGCTCAGTCCCGACGGCCGCGGGCTCACGGTCGTCGGCGACGACGCGCAGGCGATCTACGCGTTCCGGGGCGCGAGCGCCGGGCACCTGCTCGAACTCATGGAGGCGTACCCGGACGCCACGCTGGTGCGGCTCGAACGCAACTTCCGTTCCACCGGACCGATCCTCGACCTCGCGAACCAGGTGCGCCCGGGCGAACTGAAGCTGAGGCTCGTCGCCGACCGTCCACTGCCAGGCGCCTGGCCGACGCTGGTCACCTGCCGCAACGCCGACGACGAGGCCCGCACGATCGCGGACCGCATCCTCGCCGCGCACGTCGACGGCACGCCGCTGCGCTCACAGGCCGTGCTGATGCGCACCGGATCCCACAGCGCGCAGCTCGAGGTCGAGCTCAAAGTACGCAGCATCCCGTTCCACAAGTTCGGCGGGATCGGCTACCTCGAGACGTCGCATGTGCGCGACCTGCTGGCGAGTTTCCGCGTGGTGCTCAACCCGGCGGACGAGGTGTCCTGGTATCGCCTGCTCACCCGGCACCGCGCGATCGGCAAGGCGAGCGCCCGCGGGTTGGCCAGGATCCTCGCGGACGGGGGCGTCGACCGCGCGGCCGATGCGGTCGCGGCGGCACCGGCGAAGGCGCGCACCGGGCTCGCGTCGACCCTGTCGCTGCTCGGCGGCGTCGACTCCACGACCGCCGTGCCGGAGCTGGTCGAGGCATGCAGAGGTGCGGTGGATCCGCTGTTGCGCGCGCACTACCCGGATTGGCACCGTCGGGTGACCGAAGTCGACGGCATCGCGCAGGCCGCCGCCGGGCAGAGCGATCTCCGCACGTTCGTGAGCGAGCAGGCGATCGACCCCGTGAACGTCGCCGGCGACTGGGCGAAGCAGCCACACCTCGACGAGGACTGGCTGACGCTGTCGACGATCCACTCCGCGAAGGGCCTGGAATGGGACACGGTCCACCTCCTGCGCGCCAACGACGGCGCAATGCCCTCGGACATGGCACTCACCTCGCGCGCCGGCCTCGCCGAGGAACAGCGCCTCTTCTACGTCGCGATCACCCGCGCACGCGACACCCTCGACGTGTACGTGCCCTCGCAGCTGCCGACGCACCCCACCGCGTTCCTGGCCAAGCACGTCGCCGCCAAGCCCAGCAGGTTCCTGACCGAGCCCGCACGCGCTCTCATGGAGCCGGTGAGCACCGCCGCCGTCACCCCCGAGGCCGCGATCAAGCGAGCCGTCGCGGCGCCGCGCGTGCGCACAGACGCGTTCGACGAACTGTTCGCCTGATCTGCATCCGCTCGGGTCTCCGCGAGCATGCGGACGCGCTTGCTCCAGCTACGTGATCAGGGGTCGCCGGCATCCGCATCCCGCGCATCGGCGACGCGCGCGATGAGCGCTGGCTCCTCCTCGAGGCAGAGGTCGAGGATGCCGCGCAGCAGGCCTCCGAGGCTGGTCGAGTTCAGCAGGCGGAACCGGTCGTACTCGCCCAGCGGCGCGATCGCGGCGAGCTGCCAGGACGACTCCACTGGATCTTCGGACAGGTCCGTCGCGGGGTCCCATCGAGCCTCATCGAGGACGGAGGCGAGCGTCGCGAGCCGGCGCACGACCTGCTCAGCCTCGCGGTGGAGTGGCGCGAGCGCCTCGTCCCACACGAGCGGGGCCATCGTCGACACGTCGGCCACGGGGTGCGGGTCGTCTTCGCCCCATCGGTCGACAATGATCCGCTCCCCGCCTACGGCGATCACGTACAGGTCCGCGGCGCCTGCCTCGATCTGCAGGATCCGCGCCATGGTGCCGATGGAGGAGCGCTGATCCCCTCCGCCTGCCTCGAGCCCCCGCTCGATGAGGACAACCCCGAACTCCGGATCCTCCACATCGAGCAGGCGTCCCATCATGGTGAGGTATCTCGGTTCGAACACCCTCAGCACCAGTGGCGTGTATGGCAGCAGGACACTACCGAGCGGGAACATCGCGACGGCGTCCATGGGCAACAGTCAATCAGCTGGACGCGCCTCAGCGCCCCCGTCATGACCCAGGATCCGGTCGACGACCGGACCCTCGCGAAGCGGGCCGTCTACGCCAGAGTTCGGCGGATCCGTGCTCCACATATGATTCGCTCTGAAGCGTTCACGAAGGAGACGGATTTGTCAGCGGCAGACTCTCGAACAACATGGGTGCTCGTGGACGGCGAGAACATCGACGCGACTCTCGGCACTTCGATCCTCAACCGGCGGCCGCAGCCGGACGAGCGGCCACGGTGGGATCGACTCCTCGCTTTCGCCGGAAGGGAGTGGGCCCAGCCGGCGCGGGGCGTCTTCTTCCTCAACGCGTCATCGGGTATTCCCATGGCGTTCGTCCAGGCGCTCAAGGCGATGGACTACGTCGTCGTCCCGCTGTCCGGCGAGCCTGACGAGAAGGTCGTCGACATCGCCATCCAGCGCACACTGCGCGCTCTCGACAGCCGTTCCGCCGACGTGATGCTCGTCAGCCACGACGGCGACTTCATCCAAGACATCGCGGGCCTGATCGGTCCACCGCGGCGGGTCGGCGTCGTCTCCTTCGCAGAGTTCCGAAACATCGGCTTCAACTCGCTCGCCGGGCTGGAGAAGTTCGACCTCGAGTACGACGCGCGGGTCTTCGACGCTCCACTGTCACGGATCCGGGTGATCCCCATCGGCGAATTCGACCCGACCACGTTCCTGGATTGAGAACCGCCCCGGCGGCTTGCTCGGCGACCGGCACGCGCATTCGCGGTGAGCCGCGTGCCGCCGGTGATTCCCCGGCACGCGATGATGGAGCCATGTCTTCCTCCGTCGAACGCCGTTCCAACCCGACGGCCTGGGCCGCGTTCTGGTTCGCGCTGGCCGGCCTCGTGCTCATGCCCATTCCGCTGTTCATCGGGCTGATACTGGGCGGCGGCCTTTCCATCGTCGCTGCCGTCCTCGCGGTGATCGGCCTTCTCAAGGGCCTCGCACGCGGCGGTACGGGCATCGCGCCGGTCGTCTTCGCCGCCATCTTCATCGCGCTCACGTGGGGCGGGATCTCGATCGGCGGCGGCACCGTCTGGTAGGTCTGCTCCCCAGACGCGAGGGCGCAGCATCCTGCCGCCCCGACGCTAGCCGAGGTGACGGGCGAGGGCTTCGAGCAGGCCTCGGGTGCCTTCTTCGCGGTTCGGGCCGTCGGCCCAGAACCTGTCGAAGAAGATGCCGTGCTCGACATGCGTGAGCCTGGTGCCGCCCGCTACCTGCTCGAACTCGAAGGACGCCACCGACGTGGACATGTGCGTGCCATCGAGCCACATGTCGTAGGTCGTGACGATGCGGACGTGTTCGACGATGTCGGTGTAGACGGCCTCGTACCGCGAGAGCGGGCCTCCGTGGAACTTCGCCTCGTCGATGTCGCGTCCGCCGACGCGGAAGTCGAACGTCCACTCGCCGGACTCGAACGCGTCTCCGTCGCTGAGCCAGCGACGCTTCTGCTCCCCGTCGGCGAACGCCTGCCAGACCCTGGTGACGGGCGCGGGGTACTCGCGCGTGAGGGTGAAACCGGAGTGGGCGAGGCGCCGATCGACCGTCATCGGGCTGTGTCCTCGCGGGTGAAGGTGACGTGGATCGTGCCGCTCTCGGCGACCAGGGTCCGCACCCGGTGGGTCGATTCGAGGCCTCGCAGGTCGTCCCATACGCGGACGCCCCGGCCGAGCACGATCGGCGCGATCGCGACGTGAAGGTCGTCGACGAGTCCGTCGCGGAGGAACTCGCGCGCGGTGCGTATGCCGCCCCCGACTCGGACGTCGAGACCGCCGGCGGCGGTGGTCGCCTCGGCGAGCACGTCCTCGATGGCGCCGGCGCGGAACTCGAACGTCGTCCCGCCGGCCATCGGGATCGACGGCCGTGGCGCGGAGTGCGTGAGCACGTAGACGGGGTACCCGAACGGCGGCTGGTCGCCCCACCACCCCTTCCAGTCCGGGTCATCGGAATACGCGTGCAGACCGAACATGGCCGCGCCCATGATCTCGGCGCCCACGCCCGTGAAGAACGAGGCGGCGAACGATTCGTCGATCCCGGTGGTTCCCGCGCCGCTCGTGTCGCCGAAGACCTTCTGCCGGAAGGTGCGCGTGGCTGCGTAGGCCGCGGTCAGGGGTCCCCAGTCCTCGCCCATGGGGTTGTCGGCCTCGGGATCGGGCGCAGCGGTGTAGCCGTCGAGTGACGAGAACAGGTCGACGCGGACACGGGTCATTTCAGATCTCCTTCGGGGTGGTGCGGGCCAGGTGGATGCCAAGGCGGTCCGCCTGGCGTTCCGCAGAGGTTCGCTGCTCGCCGAGCCAGAGGTGCAGGACGTCGAGTGCGCCCGGTCGCAGGCTCACGGTCCGGACGCGCCCCTGCTTGCTCGACGTGACGACTCGGGCGTCCTCGAGGATCCGCAAGTGCTGAAGCAGCGACGGCAGCGCCATCGAGAACAGTGCCATCAGGTCGGACACGACGGCCGGGGACTTCGCCAGGCGCTCCACGACCGTGCGGCGAGTGGGGTCCGCGAGAGCTCGGAGCACAGCATCCAGCTCTCCGGAATAGTTAGGCATATGCCTAACTATTCCTCACTGGTCGGCGCCCGTCAACTGCCCGCCGAACGAGCGTGCGGGTTGTGCGACGGACTCGACGCGACGACCCGCCCGGGTCTCGCCAGCGTGCAGAGCCCGCAACCGAAGCAGTTCGACGTCGACGAGTACCTCGCGCCGGGACGAAATCCTCCTCACGGGGGAGGCGAGCCGAGACCTGCCGCTCGTAGCATCCGAGGTATGACCGATTCCGTCTTCAAGCCGGGTGACGACGTCTTCACCACGAACGCACGCGGCATCGTCATCGATGTCCGCGCAACGCCCTCGGGCAAGTGGGTCTTCGGAGTCGAGGACGCCCGCGGTGAGGTGAACTACTTCACCGCCGCGGCGCTCCGCCCGGCACAGCGCTAGCGACTGCCGCCGCGCGGACTGCGGCCCTCAGCCGCAGTTCGGGCGACAGCCGCGCTGGGTGACCGCATCGATCAGCACGGTGCCGATGTCGGTCGGCTGGAAGGCTTGATACGCCGCGCCGTCGGTGGCGGCCGCAATCTGCTCCAGAGCGGCCTGGTCGGTGTCGGGTCCGTAGCCGATCGCGATGACGGCGACGGGTTTCGCCGGATCGCGCAGAGTCTCGAGCTGCGCAAGCAGTCCCGGCAGGTCCAGGCCGTCATCATCCTCGTTGACCCCGTCGGTGTTGAGCAGCACCAGATGCACCTGCCCGGGGACATAGGTGTCGCGCATGTACTGCACCGCGGCGAGCACGCTGTCGTACAGGCCTGTGCCGCCGCCCACGAGACTGTCGAGCCCGTTGGCCGTGTCGATCGTGCGCTGCTTGTGCGCCGGATCGCCGAGCGGGCCGAACGGGACGATCTCCTGCCAGTCCTGTCCGCCGATCCGCCGGCTCGAGAACACCCAGGTCGCGAGCGACGAGTCGTCCGACAGCGAGTTGACGGCGCGCACGGCGGCCTGCTCGAACAGGTCGATGCGCCGCATGTCGGCGGTCGCCGGCTGAAGCATGGAGCCCGAGACGTCGTTGAGCGAGAGCATCCTCGACGGCGCGGTGAGCATCTGCCAGGTGCGCAGCGCTTCGGCTTGGTTGGCGCTGTCGATGGGCTCGGCGACCACGGCGGCGTCGTCAGAGTCCGCAAGCGAGTCCGGCGCGTTCCCCGCCGCGTCGCGCAGGCCGTGCTCGGCCAGGTGGTCGCTTCCGCTCGCCACGGCGGCGGCGAACATCTCGACGGCGTCGAGGGTGTCGGCCGAAGTGTCTGCGAGCGTCACGAGGGGCACGCCGAGCACAGGCTTCACATCGGCGGGGTAGATCGGCACGAGTGCGGTCTGCGCTTCGCGGCCGTACTCCAGCAGCGCCTGCTCCGTGGTCACGGCGATCGTCGGCGTCGCCGCCGCCGATACTGCCGCGAGCGCATCGGCGGCGGTCGGGACGACGCCGGTGTCGAGGCCGAGCACGAGCGCCGTGAATGCACGCGCATCCCCGCCGACCGCCGTCTGCAGCGCGAGCAGCGCGGCGGAGCTCGCCGCGACCGCCGCCGGATCCGGCAGCACGGCGGCGACCGCGCGCCCCGCGAGGCTCGAGAACCCAGCGCCTGCGGACTCGAGCGCAGCCGCCGTGGGCTCCGTCGCCGCGAACACGACCGGGGTGCTGGCCACGGGGGCACTGACGACCAGCTCCGCCGCGTCGACGCCGGTGAGCTCCGCCTGGCGGGTCGCTCGCTCGGGCCACATCGCGGAGTCTGGCACCCAGACGTCGAAGTCCGGCGATGACCCGGCAGCCAGCGCCGCCGCGGTGACGGAGCTGTCTTCGGCGACGATCGTCACATCGGGGCAGTCGGCGCGGGTGTCGGGCAGATCGGCGACGATCGCCTCGAGCGCTGCCGCGAGCGCTGGGTCCGCGGTGACGCGCAAGCTCGAAGGCACGCACCCGCCCGTCGACGCAGGTTGGTCGTCGGGCTCGGTGCCGGTCCCGCGCGTGAGGAAGATGCCGAGGACGACCGCGATCGCCACGACGAGGACGAGGATCACTCCGAGCAGCAGCAGGGAGCGCCGCCGCCTCTGTGCGGCGCGGACGGCCGCCCGCGTGGGGGCGTCGCTGTTGATGGGCGTGTTCGGCTGCACTCGAACCACATGCACTCCGATGGACGGCGGGTGGGGCCCGCTTCGGGGATACGTCGACGTATCTGAGGAATACGGCGTCGTATTTGGGGGGATACTTCAGTGGAGTATAGGGGACGGGCAGTCTCGATGCCTGGTGAGCTGGGCCCTCCGCGTGATCAGCTGATCGAGGCCGCCGCCGCGCGGATCGCGTCCAGTGTCGCCTGCGGCTGCGACACCATCGAGACGTGGGATGCATCCACCTCGGTGATCGTGGCACCGGCACGCTCTGCCATACGACGCTGCGTGTCGATCGGGATGACGCGGTCGTCGGTGCCGAGGACGGCCCAGCTCGGGATCGTCTTCCACGCCGGCGCCGCCGACGGCGTCACGTTCGCGACGAACGACGCCGGACGCTGCGTCGCGACGATGGTCCATCGGTCGGCCTCGGGGAGGTCCTGTGCGAACGCGTCATGCACGGTCTGCGGCTTGAGGAATGCCTCGGCCGCGCCCTCCGGAGCTCCTGGGTAGCCCGCGACGTCGAGGACCGTGGTCGGATCCGCGACCGCCAAGGCGGAACCCGATCCCTCGAGGATGCCGACGACGGTCTCGCCCTCGTCGGGGATGAACGCGTCGACGTACACCAGCGCCTTCACGTCGCCGCCGTGGGCGCCGGCGTTCGTGATGACCGCGCCGCCGTACGAGTGGCCGACGAGCACGACGGGCCCGCTCGTCCGCTGCGCGAGGAACGACGCGATGTAGGCGGCGTCGGACGTCAGCCCGCGCAGCTCGTTCGGCGGTGCCAGGACGGTGAATCCCTCGGCCTGAAGTGGAACGCTGACGGCGTTCCAGCTCGAGGCGTCAGCCCACGCGCCGTGCACGAGGACGATGGTCGGCTTGCTCTCTGACATTCGACTTCCCATCTGTTGCGCCGCCCCCAGGCGGCTGCGGATGATCAAAGTCGCGTCGTGTGCTGTCCTGGACGCGCTGACCGACACCTTAGGGCCGCCCGCCGCGCCGGCGCCAGCGCGAAGTTCACAGGTGGGGGACCGCGTCCGCCACTGCTCCCGATCGTCGCACCGCTCGGCGCGGCGTACGAGGGGTGCACCGCGAGCAGGCGCCGGCTGCTCGGGCGCTCGCTACCGGCGTTGTTCGAAGGCTCCCGCGGTGACCGGAATCGCGACGGCCGCCACGATGCAGAGCAGGCCCACGACGAACACCAGCGCAGGCAGGACCGGTGACGCGAACGACAGCCCCAGGATCACCATTCCGCCGACCATCAGGATCAGATAGAGCACGAAAAGCAGCATCGCCAACCTCCAGGATCGCCTCCCTCATTGATACTCCTCACCGGCCCGCCGCGGGAAGGGCCGTGTCCCTGGCATCGGTCTCGGGCGGGCGCGAGAATGGCGCCATGAGACTCGTGCAGGTTGCTCAGCACGCCGACGACCTCGAGCGCGCCGCAGGCTTCTACACCTCCCTCCTCGGCAGCGACGCGACGGCGGTGTTCGATCCGCCGGGCCTGCTGTTCTTCGACCTCGACGGCGTGCGGCTGCTGCTGGACCGCAACGCCCCGACCGCGCTGCTGTACCTGCATGTCGACGACGTCACGGCGGCCCTCGAGCGGATCGGCGATCGGGCCGAGGTCGTCTCACCGCCGCACGTGATCTTCACCCACGAGGACGACACTCTCGGGCCGGCAGGGCACGACGAGTGGCAGGCCTTCGTCGAGGACTCCGAGGGCAACACCGTCGGCCTCGTCTCGTTCCGGCCCGTCGCTTCCTGAGACCGCCAGGCTGCACGATGGATGCCCGCGTGATGAGGCATCCTGCTCGTATCGAGTCGGTAACGGGAGTCAGAGTGCACGCTCCTGTCGGGTTAGCCTGGTCGCGATGAGCGCCTACGTCTCGGCGTTCGAGCTGTTCTCCATCGGCGTAGGACCCTCGAGCTCCCACACGGTCGGTCCCATGCGGGCCGCCCACGATTTCGTCGTCCGCCTGCGCGAAAGCGGGGTTCTGCCGCAGGTCGGCCGCGTCACCTGCACGCTGTACGGCTCGCTCGGCGCCACGGGCATCGGCCACGGCACACCCGACGCCGTCGTCGCGGGGCTGCAGGGCCTCGAACCCGAGACGGTGGATCCGGATGCTGTGCGCTCCGCCTGGAGCGCCTGGCCCGACGATCGCGCGCTCGAGCTCGCCGGGAGGCACGCGGTCCCGTTCCGGCGCGGCGACGTCGTGTTCGCGCCGCGCACCAGGCTGCCTGGCCACCCCAACGCCATGACCCTCGAAGCGTGGACCTCGCCCGACGACGGACCTGCGCGTGCGCTCTCCGCGCCCGGAGTGCGCGAGACGGGCTCGCCTGCGGCTCTCGAACCTGTGGCGGCGACGGATGCCGGACTCCTCGTCCGCGAGACCTACTACTCCGTCGGCGGCGGTTTCATCCGCCGCGAAGGTGAGTCTGCGCCCGGCTCAGCGGCCGCAGGGGAGCCCCCGCGCGCGTTCCCCCTGGACTTCTCCAGCGCCGAGGAGCTGCTCGCCGTGTGCGACGAGCGGGGCATCACGATCGCCGAGGCCGCGCGCATCAACGAGGAGTCGCTGCGCCCCGACGAGGACATCGCCGAGGGGCTGGATGCGATCTGGGACGCGATGGCCGCGTGCGTCGAGGCCGGCCTGCAGGCGGGGGGCGTTCTCCCCGGGATGCTGGGGGTCAAGCGCCGCGCAGCATCCATCCGCGAGCAGCTCGAGGCCGCCGAGGCCGACGGCCGTCGCGAGCTGCCGGGGGAGTGGCTGGGCGCCTTCGCGCTCGCGGTCAACGAGGAGAACGCCGCAGGCGGGCGGGTCGTGACCGCTCCGACGAACGGTGCTGCCGGGATCCTGCCCGCCGTCGCGATGTACTGGTGGCGCTTCCTCGCCGATTCCGGCCTCGGCGCCGGCAACGCGGTGACGCCCTACGGCGAGCTGGTCGGCAGCGCACTGCTCGGCTATCACGGTCACGCGGCGACCACCGAAGAGGCTGCAGGCTGGGACGACGAACAGGTGGCGGAGGCGAACCGTCGCCGAGGCATCCGTCGATTCCTCCTCACAGCGACCGCGCTGGGCTCGCTGTTCAAGGCCAACGCGTCGATCTCGGGCGCAGAGGGCGGCTGCCAGGCCGAGGTGGGATCGGCGTGCGCGATGGCCGCGGGCGGCCTCACCGCCGTGATGGGCGGCACGAACCGGCAGATCGAGAACGCCGCCGAGATCGCGATGGAGCACCACCTCGGCCTCACCTGCGACCCGGTCGGCGGACTCGTGCAGATCCCGTGCATCGAGCGCAACGCGATCGCCGCGTCCACGGCGGTGACGGCCGCGCGGCTCGCGCTGCGTGGCGACGGTTCGCACTACGTCTCGCTCGACGCGGTCGTCGAGACCATGCGCCAGACCGGCATCGACATGTCGCACAAGTACAAGGAGACGAGCGAAGGCGGTCTCGCGGTCAACGTCATCGAGTGCTGAAGCCGAGTGCTGACCTCCGGAGCCCGGTGGCGGTCTCGTTCGTTCACGGCGAACGCTCGGCGGCTTAGCACTCGCATATCGAGAGTGCTAATCTGGTGACAGTTGAGCCGGTGAGGCTCAACTTTCGACGAGAGGAGATAATCATGGCCACCAACGACCCGTTCCGGGACCTCGACCGCCTTGCTGCCGGTCTCTTCGACACGCGCCGCGGCCCCCGCCGCATGCCGATGGACCTGTACCGCGACGGCGACCATTACATCCTGACGGCCGACCTTCCGGGCATCGACCCGGGTTCGGTCGACATCGACGTCGACGGACAGCTGCTGACCATCCGCGCGGAGCGCACGCTGACGAGCGGCGACGACGTCAAGTGGATCACGCGCGAACGAGAGGCGGCGAGCTTCCTGCGCCAGCTCAATCTGGGCCAGGGCATCGACACCGAGCGCATCTCCGCGAGCTACAACAACGGCGTGCTGAGCGTGACGATCCCGGTCAGCGAGAAGGCGAAGCCGCGCAAGATCGAGGTGATGTCCGAGGGCGGCGCGCCGACGATCACGGCGCACGAGTCCGACGCGCCCCAGCCGATCGAGCAGTAGGACCATTCCAGAACGGATGCCTCGCCGACGCGGCGGCGAGGCATCCGTTCTGTCGTCTACGCTCGTGCGGTTCCGGTGAAGTGCCTGCGGCACCGGGCCTGGTAGGACTCGATCCCTCCGACGTGCGCAGGCGCCGGCACACCGGCATCGCCGGTGGGAGCCTCGGCGATGCGCTGGTGGAACGCGGCATCCTCGCCACAGACCGCGCACACAGCGGTGAGCTTGACGACGTCCTCGGCGATCGCCATCAGCGCCGGCAGCGGCTCGAACGGCCGGCCGTCGAACATGACGCACAGCCCTGACACCACCACGGTCACGCCGTCGGCGACCAGCCCGTCGACGGCGGGGACGAGGTCGGTGCCGAAGAACTGCGCCTCGTCGATGGCGACGAGGTCGAGCCCGCGGCCCTTGACGCCCGCGACGAGCGTCGCCACGTCGGGCACCGAGCGCGAGGGCACGCTCAGCCCGGAGTGCGAGCTCACCAGTCCCTCGCCCCGCCGATCGTCCAGCGCGTGGCTCACCACCTCGACCTCGAGCCCCGCGATGCGCGCGCGGCGGACGCGGCGCAGCAGCTCCTCCGACTTTCCGGCGAACATCGGGCCGCACACCACCTGTAGCCGGGACTGCCTGGTTGCACGCATGCCGCCACCCTATGTCCGGTTCTGCGCGAGGCGCACGAGACGACGCGCGAACGACGGTGGCCGGGGGGCACCCGGGAGCGAGGACGGCGGATCAGCCCCCCGCGCGGCGTCCTCGCCGCACACGCCCGACCGTTTCCCCGACGGCGACGCCGGTGAGCACGAGGCCCGCGGCGACCGAGAGGGTGAGCGTGTCGAGCACGCTCGCGGCGGCCGCGAGGAGCGCGAGCGCGAGCATCCCCGCGAGCTGTGCGCGCGCCCAGCGCCGCTCCAGCAGGTGGCGGAACAGCACCGTGCCCGCGAGGAACAGCATCGGCCCCCCGATGACCGCGATCGTCGCGGCGACGTCGTGGTCGTGCGGGTGCGAGAGGGCGTCCTTGTCGCCCACGCTGATCACGACGATCCCGGCCACGATCGGGAGGTGCATCCACGTGTAGGCGGTGCGTGCCAGGCGACCCGGTGTGTCCGACGCCTCGATGGTCTCGGCGCCGACCCGCTCGCCGTGGTCGAAGTAGATCCACCACGCTGCGGCAGCGGTCGCGAACGCGGCGACGAGCGCGGCGACCGATGCCGGGGACGACTCGGTCTCGGCGAAGACGAGGCCGGTGACGAGCATGCCCTCGCCGAGGGCGATCAGGACGAAGAGCGCGGTCCGCTCGGCGATGTGGGGACCCGACAGATCCCAGCGATCGAGGCGCACCTTGCCGAGGCCCGGGACGGGGAACGCGAGTAGCGTTCCCGCGAGTTCGATCCCGAGCGCGATCGCCCACAGCGGCAGCTGCCACGGGAGAGGCAGCAGTGCGCCGACCAACCAGAAGACAGCGCTCGCGACCGTCCACGCGAGCACCGCGGTGAAGTCCCTGGACACGGCCGGATCGTGGCGGGCGGTCGCCCAGACGATGAACGCCGTACGCCCCACCTGAAGGATGACGTAGGCGATCGCGAAGGCCCACGCCCGCTCGCCGAAGGCTTCGGCGATCGAGACGCTCATGACGAGCGACACGAACGCGAGGCCGATGACCGCGCCGCGAACCGGCAGCGTCACCGGGTCGAGCCAGTTCGTGACCCAGGTCGTCGACACCCACGCCCACCACAGCGCGCACACGACGATCACGCCCTCGAGGACTCCGAGCGGGCTTTGGTTCTCGTAGAGGTAGGCCGACAGCTGCGTCAGCGCGAACACGAACACGAGGTCGAAGAAGAGCTCTATGTACGTCACCCGGTCGGCGCGCGGAGTGTCCGTCGGCCTCATCACGTTCCGCGTCATCCCGAAGGGCATGCCCCATCCTGGCATCACGCCGGCGCGGATCTCGATCTCGCCCCTGGACGGCATGCCGGCCGCGGGGCACTATTCATCTCGTGACGAACAATGCGGAGACGGATGCTGTGAGCGTGCGTGGTCTGCACGTCACGCGCGGCAGGACCGAGGTGTTCACGGGGCTCGATCTGCACATTCCGCGGGGGCAGATCACCGGCCTGCTCGGCCCGTCGGGGTGCGGCAAGACCACGCTGATGCGCTCGATCGTGGGCGTGCAGAAGGTGGCGGGCGGCCACGTGACGGTGCTCGGCGAACCCGCCGGTTCGCGCGCGCTGCGCAAGCGCGTCGCGTACGACACGCAGGCTGCCTCGGTCTACGGCGATCTCACGATCCAGCAGAACCTGCGCTACTTCGCGCGCCTCGTCGACGCGCCCCGCACCGACGTCGATCGCGTCATCGAGCAGGTCGGCCTCGCCGACCAGCGCGACCAGACCATCGACTCGCTCTCGGGCGGACAGGAGAGCCGCGTCTCGCTCGCGGTCGCCATGCTCGGGGTGCCCGAGCTGCTCGTGCTCGACGAGCCCACGGTGGGCCTGGATCCGCTGCTGCGCGCCGAGCTGTGGGAGGTCTTCCGCGGCCTCGCCGACGCCGGCGCGACGCTCATCGTCTCGAGCCACGTCATGGACGAGGCCCTCCGGTGCGACCGCATCGTGCTCATGCGCGCGGGCCGCATCATCGCCGACACGACACCCGACGGTCTCTTCGCCGACACCGGGACGACGGACCCGGATGCCGCGTTCCTCACGCTCATCGAGCGCGACGCGAACGCTCGCGCCGCGGCCGAGGCGCCGCATCCGCTCACGCGGCGTGAGGCGCGCGAGCAGGCCGAGCATGCGCACCACGCGGACGAGGGGAGCGCCTCATGAACGGCGTGCTGACCCTCGCGACCGCGGGGCGGGTGCTCCGGCAGCTCAGCCACGACCCGCGCTCGATCGCGCTCATGCTCGTCGCGCCGAGCCTGCTCGTGGGCCTGTTCGCGTGGCTGTTCAGCGATCAGGAGGGCGTGTTCGACCAGTTCGGCGGACCGATCCTGGCGCTGTTCCCCTTCATCGTGATGTTCCTGATCACCTCGATCACGACGCTCCGCGAGCGACGGTCGGGGACCCTCGAGCGGCTGATGACGACGCCGATCGCGAAGGCCGACTTCATCGTCGGCTACGGGCTGGCGTTCGGGCTCATGGCGACGCTGCAGGCGGTCATCACCGTGACCTTCGCGGTGTGGGTGTGCGGACTGCAGGTCGACGGCCCGCTCTGGCAGCTCGGGCTCGTCGCCGTCGTCGACGCGATCCTCGGCACCGCGCTCGGGCTCCTGGCGAGCGCCTTCGCACGCACCGAGTTCCAGGCGGTGCAGTTCATGCCGCTCATCGTGTTCCCGCAGATCATCCTGGGCGGGCTGTTCATGCCCCGCGAGGACATGCCCGAGGCGCTGTACCAGATCTCGAAGATCCTGCCGCTGAGCTACGCCATCGACACGATCAACGCGGTCACCGACGGCGACGAGGGCTGGGAGGTCTTCGGGCCTCTGCTCATCGTGGTCGCGTTCGCCGTGGGTGCGCTGATCCTCGCGTCGCTCACGCTCCGGCGCCGGACGCCATAGCCCGACGCCCCGAGGTCAGCAGCTGGGCTGCTTCTTGCGCAGCTTCGCGGTGAGGTCGCGCAGCTGGCAGAGCTCGTCGTCCGAGAGCAGCGACATGCGCTCGGCGATCGCCTTGCCGTGGGCACTGGCGATGCGGCGGAACAAGGAGGCCCCGGCATCCGTCGCGTGCACGAGCGCTCCGCGCCCGTCGTCGGGGTCGGCGCACTTGGTGATCAGTCCGCGCGCGACCATGCGGTCGACGAGCCGTGAGACACTCGGCTGGCTGATCAGCATGTTCGCCGTCACGTCGCGCAGACGCGCGGTGAGGTCATCGGCGCGGGTGACCGTGAGGAGCACGTCGTACTCGGCCTGGCTCAGCGTCTCGTCGTCGAAGTCGTCGTTGATGTCGCCGAACACCTCGTGCTGCGCGCGGAAGAGACTCTCCCACGCGTCGATGGCGAGACGGCGATCGGTCATAGCGTCAAGATTAGAGCCTCGCACCGACCCTAGGCTGGCCCCATGGCGTCTTCTGCAGTCGCGTCGTGGCGCACGCATCGTCTCGGATCCGTGGGTCTGGTGCTCGCCCTGCTCGCCGGAGTGCTGCTCGCCGGCCTGACCCCGAGCCCGGCGCACGCGGGCGTCGACGACTTCTCGTTCGAGAGCCTCGACGTGGAGTACCAGCTGGGCCGCGCCGAGGATGGCACGAGCACCCTGACGGTCGTCGAGACGTTCGTGGCACTGTTCCCCGAGTTCGACCAGAACCGGGGCATGCGCCGCGCCATCCCCGACAGCTACCTGGGCGCCCCGCTGCACCCCGAGCTCGTCTCGATCACCGACGAGACCGGCGCTCCCCGTGCCGAGGAGACGGAATCAGAGGACGGCTACTACTCCATGACGTCGCGCGCCGACGACTTCGTCCACGGCCGGCAGACGTACGTCTTCACCTACACGCTCCAGAACGTCACGCACCACTTCGCCGACACCGGGGTCGACGAGTTCTACTGGAACGTCAACGGCGTCGAGTGGCGGCAGCCTTTCGGCCGCATCACCGCGCGTGTGACGATGCCCGACGACCTCGAGGCCGCGCGCACCGGTGCGCAGGCCTGCTACATCGGCTCCCAGGGCTCGACCCAGACCTGCGCGATCGAAGATGCCGACGGGACGATCGCGGCCTCGGCCGAGAACGTGCAGCCGTACCAGACGATGACGATCGCGATCGGGTTCGCCCCTGACACGTTCACCGAGTTCGACCCGAACTATCTCGCCTCGCCGTGGGGCTGGCTGCAGAGCGGGGTGGCCGTGCTCGGACTCGGCACCGCCCTCGTGCTGGCGGCGGTCACGCGCCGTCGCCATCTCCGCGACGAGCCCGGGCGCCCCGTCATCATCGCGGAGTACACGCCACCGCGCGGCATCGACGCGCTCGAGAGCGCCGTGCTGCTCGGCCGCACCACGAAGGCGATCCCGGCCGAGGTGCTCGAGCAGGCGGTGGTGGGCAGCATCCGTATCGAAGAAGGCCCGCCCAAGTGGTTCGGCGGCACGAAGCTGAAGGCCGTGCTCGTGGACCCGTCCCTCGCCGACGGGGACGGACGGATGCTGCTGCCCGGCCTGTTCCCTCAGGGCCTCCCGGGCGAGGAGTTCGAGTTCGGCCGCTCCGACACGAGGTTCTCGACGACGGCGCAGAAGGTGCTGAAGGCGGCGTCGGCGGAGCTGTCGTCGAGGGGACTGCGGCGGAAGGTGCCGCTGGGCGCCCGGGCCTGGCCGGTCGTCATCGCGATCCTGTCCGCGGTCCTCGTGCTGCTCTTCGGCATCGGCGCGCTGGCGGGTTACGTGACGGCGTGGGTGCCGATCCTGCTGATCATCGGCTCCGTGCTCGTCGTGCTGCTGGTGGCGGCGATGGTGTCGCGCAAGCCCCTCACCGCCGCCGGTGCCGAGACGCGCGACCACCTGCTCGGGCTGAAGGAGTTCATCGAGTGGGCCGAGGCCGACCGCATCCGCATGCTGCAGTCTCCGCAGGGCGCGGAGCGGGTGCGCGTCGACGTCTCGGACCCGCGCATGAAGCTGAAGCTGTACGAGAAGCTGCTGCCGTACGCGGTGGTGTTCGGCCAGGAGAAGAAGTGGGCCGAAGAGCTCGCCGTGCTCTACGGTTCGGGCAACTCCCCGGGCTGGTACTCGGGCTCGACCGGATTCAACGCGGCGGCGTTCTCGGCCGGGATCTCGAACCTGTCGACGTCGGCCTCGTCGTCGTCCACGTCCGGCGGGTCGTCGGGCGGCGGCTCCGCGGGCGGCGGTGGCGGCGGAGGCGGGGGCGGCGGCGTCTGATCCGGGATGCTGCCCCTCGGGGACCGCGCTCGCTTCAGCCTTCGTGCGGGTGAGCGGCCGTCGGCTCCGGCACGTGGAGCCGGGTGAGGAACCGGTCGGTGCCGCGCGGGATGCCGCGGCGATCGCCGAGTGAGACGACCACGGTCACGACCACCGCGATCGGGACGGTCCACGCGGCGGGCTGCTCGAGGAACGGACGCAGGGCGGGCAATCCCGCCGTCACGAGTCCGCCGCCCAGGATCGCGACGCCGGAGAGGACCGCGCCGGTGAGCATGCCCGCGATCGCGCCGCGTGCCGTGAGGCCCCGCCACCAGATGCCGAGCAGCAGCACGGGGCACAGGGTCGACGCGGTGAACGCGAAGACCAGGCCGACGCTGCCGGCGAGCCCCGCCGGCTCGGTGGCCAGCGCGACGACCAGGGGGACGAACGACGAGAGCACCGCGGCGATGCGGAAGCCGCGCACGCTGCCGCCGAGCAGGTCCTGGCTGATCACTCCGGCGAGCGACACCACGAGCCCCGACGATGTGGAGAGGAACGCCGCGAACGCGCCCGCGATGACGAGGGCCGTCAGCACCTCGCCGAGCGGCCCCGCGATCAGTCGGTCGGGCAGCAGCAGGATGAGCGCGTCGGCATCGCCCGACTGCGCGAGGTCGGGCGCGAACGCGCGGCCGAGGAACCCGAACGCGGTCGGGAACAGATAGAACACCGACAGGAGCACGAGCACGATGACCGTCGTGCGCCGTGCGGCGACACCGTCGGGGTTCGTGTAGAAGCGCACGAGCACGTGGGGGAGTCCGAGCGTGCCGAGCAGCAGCGCCACCATCAGCGACACGGTGCGGTAGACCTCGAGGTCGCCGGGGCCCGCGCTCGGCGGGAACGCCTCGACCGGCGGCAATGCGGGCCGCACGTCGCCGACGAGGAGCAGGATCGCGACCACCGGGATCGCGAGGGCTGTGAGCTTCAGCCAGAACTGGAACGCCTGCACGAAGGTGATCGAGCGCATGCCGCCCGCCGCGACCACCACCGCCACGATGACCGCGACGGCGAGCGACCCCACCCAGGAGGGCAGGCCGGTCGTGATCCGCACGGTGAGGGCCGCACCCTGCAGCTGGGGCACGATGTAGAACCACCCGATGACGATCACGAGCGTGCTCGTCACGCGCCGTGCCCACAGGGAGTCCAGCCGCGCCTCGGTGAAGTCGGGGATCGTGTACGCCCCCGAGCGGCGCAGCGGCGCGGCCACGAACAGCAGCAGCATGAGGTATCCCGCCGTGTATCCGATCGGGAACCACAGCGCCGACGATCCGGTGAGCAGGATGAGGCCGGCGATGCCCAGGAACGACGCCGCCGACAGATACTCCCCGCCGATCGCCGACGCGTTCCACCAGGGACGCACCGTGCGGCTCGCGACGTAGAAGTCGCTCGTCGTGCGCGACACCCGCAGGCCGTAGAAGCCGATGAGCGCCGACGCCACAGCCACCGCGGCGATCGCGACGTAGCCGATCGCGGGGTTCACCTGTCTTCCGCCAGTGCCCGGTAGCGCGCCTCGTTGCGTGACGCCGCACGCACGTAGAGTCCGCCGACCGTGATGGCGAGCGGGTACACGCCGACCCCCAGCAGCAGCCACGACAGCGGCACGCCGAGGACGAACGTCGTGTCGAGCTGGGGCACGAGCGCGATGGCCAGCACGAACAGGGCGGTGGCGACGACGAATCCCAGCGCGAACACGATCCCGAGGCGCAGCTGCGAACGGATCAGAGAGCGCACGTACACGCCGGCGATGTCGCTCGTGGGACCGCCCTCCGCCTCCGGCGACGACGAGCGGACGGATGCTGCGGGGGAGCCCGCGTGCGGAGCGGTGACGCGTACCCGGCCCGGCGAGGGCGGGCGCGGGTCGGGGGGTGCGTCGGCGTCGCCCGAGGTCATGCGCGCGGCCGGATCGTCGTCGACTCCAGCCTCTCGCGGAGCGCCGGCAGGCACCGCCGGCTCACCGGCAACTCGGCGCCGCCGACCGTGACGCTGGGGTGGTCGCCCCCGAGCCGGAGGCGCGCGAGGTGGGGGATCGCAACGAGGTAGGAGCGGTGGATCCGCACGAAAGCGTCGGACCACTGCCGCTCGAGATCCGACATCGGCACGCGCACGAGGTAGCTCGCTTCCTCGGTGTGCAGCCGCGCGTAGTCGCCCTGGGCCTGCACGTACCGCACCTCGTCACGCCGGATCATGCGCGTCGTCCCGCCGAGCGTGACGGCGATGAGCTCCGGCTGGGCGGAGGCCGCGGCATCCGTCGCCGGCGCAGCCTGCGCCTTCATCGCCTCGAGGACGCGCGTGACCGACCGGTGAAGCCGTTCGGTGCGCACCGGCTTGAGGAGGTAGTCCACCGCCGCGAGGTCGAAGGCCTCCAGGGCGCTCTCCTCGTCAGCCGTGACGAAGACGAGTGCGGGCCGGCGCTCGAACCGCTGCAGGGCGCGCGCGAGGTCGAAGCCGCTCAGGCCGGGCATGTGGATGTCGAGGAACGCGGCATCGACGCTCTCCCGCGTCAGCAGCCGGATCGCCTCGGCCCCCGAGGGTGCCTGGTGGATGACGCCGATGCGCGGGTCCTGTCCGAGCAGGAACGCGAGCTCGTCGATCGCGGGCTGCTCGTCGTCGGCGATGAGCACGGAGATCACGGTTCGCGCCTCCCCTCGGGCCGCTCGAGGGTCGCCGTCGCACGGACGGGACCCGTGGATGCCGCGACCCGGCCGGGCTGTGACTTCGGCACGCGCATCCGCACCAGCGTGCCCGCGCCGACGTTCGTGTCCACGACGAGGCCGTGCTCGTCGCCGTAGACCTGCCGGAGCCGTGCGTCGACGTTGCGAAGGCCCACGTGTTCACCCGGCGCGCCGCCGGCGAGTGCGCGCTCGAGCACGACCGGGTCGATGCCGACGCCGTCGTCCTCGACGCTGATCTCGGCGAACGCCCCCTGATCGGAGGCCTCGATCGTGATGCGTCCGCCGCCCTCCTTGCCCTCGAGCCCGTGGCGCACCGCGTTCTCGACGAGCGGCTGGATCGACAGGAACGGCACCACCGTCGACAGCACCTCGGGTGCGATCTGCAGGGTCACCTTCAGGCGCTCGCCGAACCGCGCGCGCTCGAGCTTCAGGTAGCTGTCGATCGAGCGGAGCTCCTCGGCGACGGTGGTGAAATCCCCGTGCCGGCGGAACGAGTACCGCGTGAAGTCGGCGAACTCGAGCACGAGGTCGCGGGCCTTCGCAGGGTCGGTGTTGATGAAGGAGGCGATGGCGTTGAGCGAGTTGTAGATGAAGTGCGGGCTGATCTGCGCGCGAAGCGCGCGCACCTCGGCTTCGGCGAGGGCCGCGCGCGATGCGTCGAGCTCGCCGAGCTCCACCTGGGCGGCCACCCAGTCCGCCACCTCGCCGGTCGCGCGCACGAGCCCGGCCCGCACGCGGGGCGCGAACGCGACGATGGCCCCCGCAGGCGCGCCGCTCGCGAGGATCGGTGCGGCGACAGCATCCGTCTCCGGCTCGCCGATCCGCGCCCGTCGCTGCATCTGCGTGCGACCCGACGCACGGGCCTCCGCGGCCAGCCGTCCGGCGACCTCGCGCACGGCGTCGTCGCCTTCGACGGTGACGTGACCCGACGGGTCCACGAGTGCGAGTGTCTCGCACCCGAGGAGGGCCTTGAGATGGCGGCCGGCCCGGGTCGCGTCGCCTTCGGCCATGCCGCCGCGCAGGTGCTTGGCGGCGCGGCTCGCGAGGTGGAGCGTCTGGTACGTGGCCTGCTCGACGTCGGTGCCGAGCTCCTTGGATGCCACCACGATGCGCCGGAGCAGGATCACGACGCCGACCGCGAGCGCCCCGGCGAGGACGCCGGCGGCAGCGGCGAGCAGCATCGACTCGGGCATGCGGCCAGCGTAGCCGTCGTTCGTCGTCAGCCGACCGCCGTTCGTCGCACCGTGGACGCCGCTCACCGACGACGAACGGCGACCGCCCCCGGCCGCACCTGCCGAACGCGAGCATGGTCGCACTGTCAACGCAGCGGCGCGGCCGACGGGCGCGCCGACCCCCCTCGAAGGAGAGACGCCATGGGCAACGAAGCCCCCAGCGCCGCGACGGACCTCGCAGAGGTCGACTACGGCGCGGTGCAAGCATCACCTGATTTCCAACGGCTCCGGCGCACGCATCGGAGCTTCGTCTTCCCGGTGCTGGGCGCGTGCCTGGCCTGGTACTTCGCGTACGTCCTCCTCGCCAGCTACGCCCACGACTTCATGTCGATCCGGGTGTTCGGCAGCGTCAACGTCGCGATGGTCCTCGGCATGGCGCAGGTCGTCACGACGTTCGCCGTCACGACCTGGTACGTCCACTACGCCAACAAGCGCCTCGACCCGCTCGCGGAGGAGATCCGCGACGAGATCGAGACCGGCGAGTTCGAGAAGGCGGGGGAGACGCGCTGATGCGGCACTTCACAGAAGCGGCGACCACGTCGCCCGGTGAGCCCTGGCTCAACATCGCCATCTTCGGCGCGTTCGTCGCCGTCACGATGGTGATCGTGTTCCGCGCCAGCCGGAACAACAAGACCGCGGCGGACTACTACGCCGCCGGCCGCTCGTTCACGGGCGGCCAGAACGGCTCCGCGATCGCGGGCGACTACCTGTCGGCGGCGTCGTTCCTCGGCATCGTCGGCGCGATCGCGATGACCGGCTACGACGGGTTCCTCTACTCGATCGGATTCCTCGTCGCATGGCTCGTGGCGCTCCTGCTCGTCGCGGAGCTGCTGCGCAACACCGGCAAGTTCACGATGGCCGACGTGCTGTCGTTCCGGCTCAAGCAGCGTCCGGTGCGCATCGCGGCGGCGACCACCACGCTCGTCGTGTGCTTCTTCTAC
The DNA here is from genome assembly GCF_031844125.1 of Microbacterium sp. PRC9. Taxonomy (NCBI): domain Bacteria; kingdom Bacillati; phylum Actinomycetota; class Actinomycetes; order Micrococcales; family Microbacteriaceae; genus Microbacterium; species Microbacterium sp. PRC9. Next base: position 180,604 of record NZ_JAUZUR010000001.1, on the reverse strand, counting down.
CTGCTCGCGCAGATGGCGGGCGCCGGTGGCCTGGTGTCGCTGCTGCTCGGCATCGGCGACCAGCTGGGCCAGGCTGTCGTCATCACGGTGGTGGGCGCGCTCATGATCCTCTACGTGCTCATCGGAGGCATGAAGGGCACCACCTGGGTCCAGATCATCAAGGCCGTGCTGCTCATCGCGGGCGCCGGTGTGATGACGGTGTGGGTGCTCGCGCTCAACGGCTTCGACTTCTCGGCGCTCCTCGACAAGGCCGTGGCCGTCGCCGAGAACCCGGCGATCCTCGACCCGGGCCTGAAGTACGGCGTCTCGGACACCTCGAAGATCGACTTCCTGTCGCTGGGTCTCGCCCTGGTGCTCGGCACCGCGGCGCTGCCTCACGTGCTGATGCGCTTCTACACCGTGCCCACGGCCAAAGAGGCGCGCAAGTCCGTCGTCTGGGCCATCTGGCTGATCGGCATCTTCTACGTCTTCACGCTGGTCCTCGGCTACGGTGCCGCCGCTCTCGTCGGCCCGGCGGTCATCGCCGCGGCGCCCGGCGGCCCGAACTCGGCGGCCCCGCTGCTCGCGTTCTCGCTGGGCGGACCGCTGCTGCTCGGCCTCATCTCGGCGATCGCGTTCGCCACGATCCTCGCGGTCGTCGCCGGCCTCACCATCACCGCCGCCGCGTCGTTCGCGCACGACATCTACGCGTCGGTCGTGAAGAAGGGCAAGCCCGAGCCGGGTGCCGAGGTCAAGGTCGCGCGCCGCACGGTGGTCATCATCGGCATCGTCGCGATCATCGGCGGCATCGGAGCGAACGGTCAGAACGTCGCGTTCCTCGTGGCCCTCGCGTTCGCCGTCGCGGCCTCGGCGAACCTCCCGACGATCGTGTACTCGCTGTTCTGGAAGCGGTTCACGACCAAGGGCGCTCTGTGGAGCATGTACGGCGGTCTCGCCTCGGCGATCCTGCTCATCGTGTTCTCGCCGGTGGTCTCGGGCTCCGAGACGTCGATGCTGAAGACCGACGCGATCGACTTCGCGTGGTTCCCGCTGTCGAACCCCGGCATCGTCTCGATCCCACTCGCGTTCTTCCTCGGCTGGATCGTCAGCGTGCTCGACAAGACGCCGGAGGACCCGAAGAAGCAGTCCGAGATGGAGGTGCGCTCGCTCACCGGCATCGGCGCGGAGAAGGCGGTCAGCCACTGACGCAGAGGGCAAGAGTAAGGGCCGGTCGGAGAGGCTACCGACCGGCCCTTGTCCCTTGCACCAAGAGTGTCCTGCAATCACATGCCGGTAGCTGCCACAGCAAAACAACTACCGTGCAAGCACTCTATAACGGTGAGATAACGCTGACAAGCGTTTTCTGTGATCTTTTCGTGATCTTCCCAGGCGCCGCTCGACAGGCGGGCGTCGGGGCGTCGAGGGTCGTCGCCGAAGAGCGGCCGAGTGATCTCAGATGTCCTGGTAAATAGGCAAAAGTGAAGGGCCGGTCGGAGAGGCTACCGACCGGCCCTTGTCCCTTGCACCAAGAGTGTCCTGCAATCACATGCCGGTAGCTGCCACAGCAAAACAACTACCGTGCACGCACTCTATAACGGCCAGATAACGCTGACAAGAGTCCGCTGTTATGTTTTCGTGATCGGTTTCCTGAGAGGTCCGCGGGGCCGATCAGGCCTGCGTGAACCTCACCGCGATCCACTGCTTTCCGGGCAGACCGATGGACGGACGCGCGGGGTCCTGCGCGCCGCGAGGGACCTTCGCCATGTTGAACACGCCGGCGGGGGTGACCGTCATGTTCCAGGTGTCGATGATGTCGACCTTGTAGGAACGGCCCGCACCGCTCGGCAGGATGGCTTCCCACTCTGTCGGGGTGTCCTCACCGAAGTACTTCACGTAGTACTGGTTGTCGACGCCCGCGATGTCGTAGTCCCAGTCCGGCTGGAGAGCGTTGATGCCGGGCGCCGGGCCGTCTTCCATGACCTGCTTGAGGAAGGCCAGTCGGGGCGCGCTGTTCCCGTTGAGCGTGCCGCCCTGCCCGAGCCATGAGATGCTCGGCTTCTGCTCGGGGTTGAGCGTCTCGCCGTGCCCGCAGTAGGTGCCGCCGACGAAGGTGTTCCAGAACCGGTGGGTCATCTGCTCGCCGGAGAGCTGGCCCCAGCGCTCGCTGATGTTGCCCTCGTATGCCACTTCGTCGAAGATCACCGGCTTCAAGGCGAACTGGCGGTGGAAGTGGGCGCGGAGGCCGTCCAATGCGGCACCGGCGCTCTGGATGCTCGCGTGCGTGATCCAGGGCTTGCGGTGGTCGTAGTAGATGTTCTTGTTGTGGATCGATCGGAGTCGGTTGTGCGGATCGGCTGACTGCAGGACCTGGAACAGGTGGTCCCAGTCGTCGAGCTTCTTCGTCTTGATGCCGTCGTACTCGTTCGCCATCGACCACCACACGTTGCGGTACGCACCGAACCGGGCGGCGATGTAGCGCACGTAGCGCTCATCGTGCTCGCGTGCCATGTCGGAGTAGCCGCGAGCGGTGTCGTAGGGCTGGTAGAGCACGACATCGGCCTGGATCCCGAGCTCGAGCAGTCTCTGGATGCGGCTCTCATAGCGGCGGAAGTAGGCGGGGTCGATGCGCGTCGGGTCCCAGTCCTTGAGTCCCGGGCCGGTGCGGACGAAGGGGTCGGTCGCTTCGGCGGGCACGTTGGGGAACACCAGCATGCGGATCTTGTTGAAGGGTGACGTGCTGAGGGTGTCGAGCGTCACCTCGCACTTCTCGTCGGACTGCAGCGCCCACGAGTACGACGTGGTGCCGATCTGGCGGTAGGGCGAGCCGTCGGCGTAGACGAAGTGGTACCCGTTCGGGACGACCAGCACAGGGCCGTGGTTCCCCGCGGACGGCTCCACCACGGTGAGTCGGCCCGTCTGGCGCAGCGCAGGCTGGTTGCTGTCGACGGCCCAGGTCCACTCGCCCGTCTGAGGTGGCGAGAACCGCACCCGGAAGGTGCCGTCGCCGTCGTAGAAGCCGGGCACTGTGATCGTCTGGCCCGCGCCCTGGTACACGGCCGCGAGCGCGACATCGACGTAGGGGTTGCCCTTGTCGGGACCGCGCAGAACGATCTCGTGCATGCCCCAGCGCTCGACCGTCTTGGGATTGTTCGCACTCTCTCCCTGCGCCCCGGGCGTCGCCGCGGTCGCGGGGTTCGGTGCCCCGATCGCCGCAGCGGCGCCCAGAATGGCTGCGCCGGTCAAGACCGTTCGTCGTGTGATCTCCATCGATCATCCTCCAGATGATTCTCCGAGGTGGATTTACTGCCTCCCAGGCTATGAACACGGCGAGTATTATCGCTACCCCGTATAAAAATGCAGGTACTTGATCGGCTGTATGCCTTGACGATGAAACCTAGATGTGTACAGTGTGAACATACGCACTCGACACTCGGAGGTTCCGATGCAGAGCTCGACCCAGAATGCCCTTCCGCCCGTCGTCGATGCCGAGCAATGGCGACGCGAGCTCGATGAGCTCCGCGTGCGCGAGAAAGCGGCGACGCGAGAGCTCGACGCCATCGCGGCGCAGCGCCGGAGGCTGCCGATGGTGCAGATGCCCGACTACACGCTGATGGGCGAGTACGGACCGGTGCGCCTCGTCGACGTCTTCGAGGGAAAGTCGCAGCTCATCGTCTACAACCACATGTGGTTCGAGGGGAAGCAATGGCACTGCCCGGGCTGCACCGGCTACACGTCGCAGTTCACCCGGCTCGACTTCCTCGACGCGTACGACGCCCGGTTCGTCATCGTGACGCAGGGTCCGATCGATGAAGCGCTCGAGTACAAGGAGCGCACGGGCAACCGCATGGAGTGGTACTCCACCGCCGGGAGCCCGTTCGGCGCCGACGTCGACGCGCCCGCCGGAGGCGGCTTCGCGGTGAACGTCTTCCTCCGCGACGGCGACACCGTTTATCGCACCTGGCACACGAACGGCCGGGGCACGGAGCAGCTGAGCCACACGTTCCCACTCATCGACGTGCTCCCGTACGGCCGTCAGGAGGAATGGCAGGACTCGCCGGAAGGGTGGCCGAAGACCGACGCCTACGACGGGTGGTTCACGTCGCAGAAGGTCGCGGAGCTGTACGGACCCGGCGCGCACACGCACGCATGAAGAAGACGAATGCCGCACCCCGCGACTGCGGCCGGGGTGCGGCATCCGTCTCAGATCGAAGCCGGCTGATCAGTACCAGTCGGTGGTCTGCGAGTGGCCCCAGGCGGCGCACGGCGTGCCGTACGAGCCGGCGATGTAGCCGAGGCCCCACGCGATCTGGGTTGCGGCGTTGGTCTGCCAGTCGGCGCCGGCGCTGGCCATCTTGTTGCCGGGCAGCGACTGCGGGATGCCGGTGGCGCCGCTGCCGGCGTTGTAGGCCTGGTAATTCCAGTTCGACTCCTTCTCCCAGAGCGACTCGAGGCACGAGAACTGGCCGTCGCCCCAGCCGTACTGCGAGGCGGCCATCTGACGCGCGGTCGCCTTGGCGCCCTCGGGTGTGTTCGCGGCGGCGAGGGCGGCGGCGGCCGCTTCGGCCTGGCGCTGCGCCTCGGCGGCAGCGGCGGCAGCGGCAGCCGCCGCCTCTTCCGCGGCCTTCTTCTCCTTGGCGGCGTCGAGGTGCTCGCGGAGCTCTGCCACCCGGGCCTTCACCGTCTCGGTGGCGCCGCTCGCGTCGGCGGTGAGTCCCGGAATGAGGAGCATGGGAACGAGGTCGAGCTTCGCGAGGCGGTCGGCCGCCTGCTCGAGGCCGGCGGTGTCGACGGACGTGTCGCCGATGCCCAGGTCGAGGCCCGCGGCGGCGATGTCGGTGGTGACCGAGGCGGCGTCGCTCAGCGCGACGCGGGCCGAGAGGAGGGTGCCCTGCGCATCGACGCGGATGTCGCGGAAGGAGTCTGCGGTCGCTTCGGGCGCGGCGGCCGAGGCGATCGCGGTGGCGGCCAGCGGAGCGGCGGCAGCGAGGGCCGGGGAAGCGAGCGTGAGGCCCGTCGTGAGGAGCACGCCGAGCGCGGCCCCGGTGGCGACGGCGGGCACGAAGAAGCGGCGGCGTGAACGGCGGGCAGGCGTGGGTGACTGGTCTGAATGCATGACGAACGTACGATCCTTCGGGTTTCGCGCCGCGGGTATCGGCGCCCGTGCGTCTTCGGGTCGGACGCACAAGTCCCCGAGTCTGCCTCATCGTGTCTGGACGGTTCCCGGTGTTTTCCTGGACGGAACGTGAGAGCGCTTTTGCAGGAAAGGCCTGATCGGACAATGAGAATCTTCTCATTCAGGTGCATCGGATGGCATCAGCGTGCAGTCGACGGCAGTGAATTTCAGTTCACTTAACCCTTGTCCGGAGCCTGACGGATGGTGCATGCTGGCCGCAGCAACGGCGCACCTGGAGGCACCCATGACGTTGACCGCAGCGCAGCGGGCGACATTCGAGTCCATCTTCGACACCTTCGCTCCCGGCGACGGCAACGGCATCCCCTCGGCCACCCGGCTGGGTGCGGTCCCGATCGCCGAGGGCATGCTCGAGGCGAACCCGCGCAAGGAGGAGGCGGAGCTCCTCGCCCGCGTGCTGTCGCTGTGGGACACGCCGCTCGGCGGCGTGCTCCTGGGCATCGGCCCGCGCCGGTTCTCGACGCTGCCGGCCGCGAAGCGCGAGGCCGCGCTCATCGCGCTGTCGGACTCGCGCGTGCCCCTCAAGCGCGTGCTGTTCCAGAACCTGAAGTCCGCCGCGATGCTGTCGTACTACGTCGCCCCCGGAGCCGACGGCGCCTCACCCCTCTGGACGTCGATGGGCTATCCCGCTCCTCCCGGTCCGCGCACCGATGCGACGCCTCCGCCGCTGCACCCGCAGACGCCGGAGTCCGACCTCTCGCTCGACTGCGACGTGGTCGTCGTCGGCTCGGGCGCGGGCGGCGGGACGGCCGCCGCGGTGCTCGCCGCGCGGGGGCTCGACGTGATCGTGCTCGAGAAGGGCGGCTACTACGACGATCGGGACTTCGACGGCAGCGAGCTCGGCGGCCTCGCCCGCCTGTACGCGCCAGGGCCCTCGGCCACGGCGGAGGGGCAGCTCAGCATCCTGTCGGCGCAATGCCTCGGCGGTGGCACCGTCGTGAACTTCTCGACCTCGTTCCGCACGCCCGACCACGTGCGGGAGGAATGGGCCGCGCACGGGGTGCCGCAATTCACGTCGCCCGAGTACGACGCCGCCCTCGACGCGGTGTGGGCGCGGCTCGGCGTGAACGGCGCGTACAGCGCGCCGTCGGCGCGCGACCGCATCATGGAGCGCGGACTCACGAGCCTCGGCTGGCATGTCGGCGCGCTCGAGCGCAACGTCGTCGGCTGCGACACCGGTCTCGAATGCGGCCGCTGCGGCTACGGGTGCCGCATCGGCGCGAAGCAGTCGGTCACGAAGACATGGCTGACGGATGCCGAGACCTCCGGTGCGCGGCTCTACACCGGCGTCGACGTGCGAAAGGTGGAGACTTCGGAGGGCCGGGCGACAGGGGTGACGGGCCGCACCGCGGCCGGGCACTCCGTCACGGTCCGTGCCCGCGCGGTCGTGGTCGCGGGCGGAGCGGTCCAGACGCCGGCGCTGCTGCGTCGCTCGGGATTGACGAATCAGAACATCGGCAAGCACCTCCGTCTGCACCCGGCGACGGCGGTGTGGGCGGAGTTCGACGAGGAGGTTCGCCCGTGGGAGGGTGCCATGCAGGCGCGCTACTCCGCCCAGCACGCCGACCTCGACGGCTCGGGCTACGGCGCCGTCTACGAGACCGCGGCCGCCAACCCGGGACTCTCGGTGGCGTTCCAGTCGTGGCGCGGCGCGCAGTCCCACCTCGACGTGATGAAGCGCCTCGCGCACTACTCGAGCGTCGGAGTCATCACGCGAGACCAGGACTCCGGTGAGGTGCGGGTCGACAAGTCCGGCGAACCGACGATGCACTACCTCCTGTCGGACCGCGACGCCGCCCGCGTGCAGGCGGGCGTGGCGGGCGCGTCCCGCATCCTCGAGGCGGCGGGAGCGCTGCGCATGTTCTCGGGGCACCAGGCGGGCATCGAGTGGACCCGAGCAGGCGGCGAGCCGCTCGACGCCTTCATCGCGCGCTGCGCCGCGGCGGGTTACGGTCCCGGTCGGTGTTCCATGGCGGCGCTGCACATCATGGGGTCATCGCGCATGGGCGGCTCCGCGGCCACGAGCGCGGTCGACCCCGACGGCGCCACCTGGGAGGTGCCCAACCTCGTCGTCGCGGACGCTTCGACGTTCCCCACGGCCTCCGGCGTCAACCCGATGATCTCCATCGAGGCCATCGCCTACATGACGGCGACCCGTCTCGCCGGCCGTCTGGGGGCATGACTGCGTAACGAAGATCCTGGCGTGTGGGTGTTTCCCGCGCCACCAGGCGAGCGCTAGCGTTGCGCTCGACGGGGCACGGCGTGGTGCGGTGCGTCGTCGGTGCGCGCACGACACCTCGCGAAGGAGAGATCCATGGCTACATCGTCCGCAGCAGACATCGTCAAGGCCGTCGGCGGCGCCGGCAACATCGAGAGCCTCACGCACTGCGCCACCCGGCTGAGATTCCAGCTCCATGACGCGTCCGGCGTCGACGCCAAGGCCGTCGAGGCGATCCCCGGAGTCATGGGCGCCGTGCCGCAGGCCGGCGAGCGGTTCCAGGTCGTCATCGGCGGCGGCGTGCAGAACGTCTACAACGACATCATGGCGCTGCCCGAGATGAAGGACGGCGGCGGGGCTGCAGCATCCGATGCCGACGATATCGACGCGATCAAAGCACGGGAGCGTGCGAAGGGGGTGCGCGGGAAGGTCGCGTGGATCGACTCCTTCTTCGAGTTCCTGTCGGACTCGTTCCGGCCGCTCCTGGGCGCCCTCCTCGGCGCGTCGTTCTTCATCACGTTCATGGCGCTGCTCGCGACCGTGGGCGCCATCCCGGACTGGAATGCCCCGGGCGTGACGCTGGAGCCGTCGTGGGCGTTCGTCAACCTGATGTGGCAGTGCATCTTCGTGTTCCTGCCGCTGATGGTCGCGTACAACGCGACGAAGAAGGTGGGCGCCGACCCCTGGGTGGGCTTCGGCATCATGGCGGTGCTGATGCTGCCCGGGTTCCTCGCACTCGGCGAGGGCGTCGAGCCGACGCAGATCTTCGGCGTCGACGTCACGATCGTGCCGATCTTCGGCTTCCCGCTGACGATCTTCGACTACAGCTCGCAGGTGTTCCCGCCGCTGCTGATGGCGGGCGTGCTCGGTCCGCTGTACAAGCTGCTGCGCAAGCTCATCCCCGCGAACGTGCAGCTCATCTTCGTGCCGTTCTTCGCGATGCTCGTCATGATCCCGCTGACGGCGTTCATCATCGGCCCGATCGGCGTCTACGCGGGCGCCGCCCTCGCGCAGGCCCTCGCGGCGATCAACAACTTCTCGCCGTTCATCTTCGCGATCGTGATCCCGCTGGCCTATCCGTTCATGGTTCCGCTGGGTCTGCACTGGCCGATCAACGCGGTCATGCTCCTCAACATCCAGACCCTCGGGTACGACTTCATCCAGGGCCCGATGGGCGCGTGGAACTTCGCCTGCTTCGGCGCCACCGCCGGCGTGCTCGTGCTCTCGCTCCGTCACCGCGACACGCAGATGCGCCAGACCGCGACGGGCGCGCTCGCGGCAGGTCTTCTAGGCGGGATCTCCGAGCCGTCGCTGTACGGCATCCATCTGCGGTTCAAGCGGATCTATCCACGCATGCTCGTCGGCTGCTTCGTCGGCGGACTCACGATCGGCATCGGCAGCCTCATCATGGGCCTGCCCGACGGCGTGACCACGCAGGCGTTCGTGTTCACGTCGCTGCTGACGATCCCGGCGTTCAACCCGATCGGGCTGTACGCGATCGCGATCGGCCTCGCGTTCTTCACGTCGATGTTCCTCGTCATCTGGTCGAACTTCCGCACGCCCGAGCAGCAGGCCGAGTTCGAGGCGGCGCGCGACGCGGCCGAGGCTGCGGCGGCGGCCGAGCACATCGCGCCCGCGGTCGTCGAGGCGAGCGAGCCGCGTGCCATCGACGCGTCGGAGGCGGCCCCGGCTGCGGCCGCCGTCCCGGTGGCCACCGCCGTGCTCGAGAAGGCGTCGATCGAGGTGCTGTCGCCGCTGGCGGGCAAGGTCGTTCCGCTGTCGGAGGTCCCCGACCCGGTGTTCGCGGGCGGAGTCATGGGCCCGGGCGCGGCCATCGAACCGGTCGGCGACACGGTGTTCTCGCCCGGGGCGGGCGTGATCGCGGCGGCACAGCCCACCGGGCATGCCTTCGGCATCGTCCTCGACGGCGGCGTCGAACTGCTGATCCACGTCGGCATCGACACGGTCAACCTGAAGGGCGAAGGCTTCGACGTCAAGGTGAAGAACGGCGATCGCGTCGAGCTCGGCACGCCGCTGGTGACGTTCGATCGCGCGGTGATCGAGAAGGCCGGCTACCCGCTCATCACGCCCGTCATCGTGCTCAACGCCGACGACTTCGGCGAGGTGTCGCCGGTGCTCGAAGGCGACATCGCTGTGGGCGGCTCACTGATCACGGTGGAGCCCAAGCCCGCGTCGTAGGCCGGTGTCGGCTTCGCGCTAGCGAAATCGGCATCCGCGGCTGTGTGAAACAACCGCGGATGCCGATTCCTATAGCGCGGGCGAATGGGGTCGGGCGAGAACGGCAGCGGCTGCGGGAATCGGCCGCGGGAACGACGGAGGGGTGGGTGCCGAGACCTCGGCATCCACCCCTCGACGTCGTGTGGCCTACTTGCGATGCGTGGCGTAGTAGGCGAGGAGCGCCCGGGTCGAGGCATCCTGTGTCGCGATCGCCGCCTCGTCGCCCTCGATGGCCGGCGCGATCTGCAGCGCCAGCTGCTTGCCGAGCTCGACGCCCCACTGGTCGAACGAGTTGACGCCCCAGATCACGCCCTGCGTGAAGGTGATGTGCTCGTACAGTGCGACGAGCTGGCCGAGCACGGCGGGCGTGAGCGCCGGAGCGAAGATCGACGTGGTCGGCTTGTTGCCCGCGAACGTGCGCGCGGCGACGAGGGCGCCGGTGGTGCCCTCGGCCTCGACCTCTTCGGCCGTCTTGCCGAAGGCGAGGGCCTTGGTCTGCGCGAGGAAGTTCGACAGGAACAGGCCGTGCACGTCGCGGCCGCCGTCTTCGAGCGGGTACGCGGGGTTCGCGAAGGCGATGAAGTCCGCGGGGATGAGGCGCGTGCCCTGGTGGATCAGCTGGTAGAACGCGTGCTGGCCGTTGGTTCCGGGCTCGCCCCAGAACACCTCGCCGGTGTCGGTGGTGACAGGGGAGCCGTCCCAGCGGACCGACTTGCCGTTGGACTCCATGGTCAGCTGCTGCAGGTACGCGGCGAAGCGCGAGAGCTGCTGGGCGTAGGGGAGCACCGCGTGCGACTGGGCGCCGAGGAAGTTCGAGTACCAGATGTTGAGCAGGCCCATCAGCACCGGCACGTTGCGCTCGAGCGGCGTGCTCGCCACGTGCTCGTCGACCGCGTGGAATCCGGCGAGCAGCTCGCGGAACACGTCGGGGCCGAGCTCGATCATGAGCGAGAGACCGATGGCCGAGTCCACGGAGTAGCGGCCGCCGACCCAGTCCCAGAAGCCGAACGCGTTGTCGGTGTCGATGCCGAACGCGGCGACCTTGTCGAGAGCGGTCGAGACGGCGACGAAGTGGTGGGCGACGGCATCCGTCTTCGCCTCGTCCGAACCGTCGATCGCACCCGACGCCGCGAGACCGGCCCACAGCCAGTCGCGCGCGAGGCGCGCGTTGGTCAGCGTCTCGAGGGTGGTGAAGGTCTTCGACGCGACGATGAAGAGCGTGGTCTCGGGGTCGAGGTCCTTGGTCTTGTTCGCGATGTCGAACGGGTCGATGTTCGAGACGAACCGGGCCTGGATGCCGGCGGTGGCATACGGCTCGAGCGCGGCCGAGATCATGACCGGGCCGAGGTCGGAGCCGCCGATGCCGATGTTGACGATGTGCGTGACCTTCTTGCCGGTCACGCCCTGCCACTCGCCCGAGCGCACCCGGTCGGCGAAAGCGGTCATCGCGGTGAGCACCGACTGCACGTCGGCGTCGACGTCCTGGCCGTCGACCACCAGCGCCGGTGAAGCGCCGGGGGGCCGGCGGAGCGCGGTGTGGAGCACCGCGCGGTCCTCGGTCGTGTTGATGTGCTCGCCGGCGAGCATCGCGGCGTAGCGCTCGGCGACGCCGGTCTCGGCGGCGAGCTTCACGAGCGCCGCGAGGATCTCGTCGGTCACGAGGTTCTTCGACAGGTCGACGTGCAGGTCGGCGAGCTCGAAGCTGAGGCGCTCGGCGCGACGCGGATCGATGGCGAACCAGTCGCGCAGATCGGGGGCGAACGAGTCGCGGAGCGAGCTGAGCTCGGCCCAGGCGGACGTGGTGGTGGCATCGATGGGAGCTGTCACGCACCCCAAGGTACCCGCGCGGGTGTGCGTGTTGGTTACGCGTTACTCACCGACCTCCGGCGGCTGTTGTGAGCAGGAGTCCCGCCCGGCGTTCAGGAAGCCGACCGTAGGGTGGAAGCACCATGCCCTTTCCCTCGCCCGACCTTCGCCTGATCGCCGTCGACATGGACGGCACCCTGCTCGACGGCGACGGCCGCATCCCCGAGGCCCTCTGGCCGCTGCTGGACCGCCTGCACGCGGACGGCATCCGCTTCGCGCCGGCGAGCGGACGCCAGCTCGCGACGCTGCAGCGTGCGTTCGCCGAGCACCTCGACGACATGGTGTTCATCGCCGAGAACGGCGCGTACGTCGTCGAGGGCGACACCGAGATCAGCTCGGACGCAATGGATGCCTCGTTCACGGCGTCCCTCGTCACGCGCCTGCGTGCGCTCGCCGCCGAGGGGCGCGACCTCGGCGTCGTCGTGTGCGGCAAGCGGTCCGCCTATATCGAGCGCGCCGGCGACGCGTTCCTCCCCGAGGCCGAGAAGTACTACGCCCGCCTCGAGGCCGTGCCCGACCTGCTCGCGGTCGACGACCAGATCCTCAAGGTCGCGATCTTCGACTTCGCGGATGCCGCGGCCACCGCCCCCGCGCTCGACGACCTGCGAGCCACGCACCAGGTGGTGGTGTCGGGCGAGCACTGGATCGACGTGATGAACCAGGGCGTCAACAAAGGCGTCGCGCTCGGGCGGCTGCAGGCGGCGACGGGCATCGCGCCCGAGCAGACGGCGGTGTTCGGCGACTACCTCAACGACCTCGAGATGATGGATGCCGCGTCCCTGTCATTCGCGATGGCCAACGCGCACCCGCTCGTCGCGGCCAGGGCGCGCTTCCGCGCCCCGTCGAACCTCGACCACGGTGTGATCACCACGATCGAGAAGCTCCTCGACGGCGTGCCCGACCCCGTCGCCTGACGGAGTCGGTAGCCTTCGGGCATGGCGGTGAGTCAGACCAGGCGTGCGCGCGCAGCGAGACGCCGCGCCCGCCGGGTGGCCGCTGCCGACAACGACCTCACGCTCGACGAGTGGGAGGCCCTGGTCGAGGCGTGGGGAGCGTGCGCCTATTGCGGCATGACGGCGGGTCCGTTCCAGAAGGACTGCGTGCTGCCCATCTCTCGCGGCGGTCGCTACACGTTCGAGAACGTCGTGCCCGCGTGCCGCTCCTGCAACGCGAGCAAGAGCAACGACGAGGTGACCGGATGGCTGCGGCGCAAGCGGCTCGACGAGCGCGCGTTCCTGTTGCGCCACGTCGAGGTGCTCGCCGCGTGGCGCGGCAACGCCTCCGTGCCTCAGGCGACACCATGACCGTCAGCATCCGTCCATACGAAAGCGCCGACTGGGGCGACATCCAGCGCATCCACGACGCCGCCCGGCTCGACGAGCTCCGCGGCGCCGGTCTCCTCGAGGCCTACCTCGACCTCGCCGCCACGTACGAGAACGAGGGCCTCTTCGACGACGAGGTCTGGGTCGCCGAGACCGACGGTGCGGTCGCGGGCTTCATCGCCGGCAGTGTCGGCCCTGACGGCGGCGAGATCACCTGGATCTATGTCGACCCCGGCCTCTATCGCCGCGGTGTCGGCCGCGCGCTCGTCGAGCACTTCGTCGCGCGCTCCGGCGGACGGGTCGAGCTCGAGGTGCTCGACGGAAACGCGGCGCGCGCCTTCTATGAGGCGCTAGGCTTCGTGCTCGAGTCGACCACGACCGGCAAGCTCGCCGGTAACGAGATGTTCACCGCGACCGGACACACTCTCGTCTGGACCCCGCCGCAGCTGTAGACATCGCGCGGAATGGGAGGCGGCCCGCGTGCTTCGGGTGCACGCGGGCCGCCGGTTCCGGAGGGACGGATGCTACTGCGCGGCGTATCCGCCGTCGACGAGGTGGTAGCTGCCGCTGACGAAGGTCGCGGCGTCCGACGCGAGGAAGGCCACGAGGTTGGCGACCTCCTGCGGGTCGCCGAGGCGGCCCAGCGCGTGCTTGGCGGCGAGAGCCGTCTGCGCGTCGGCATCGAGGTTCGCGTCGACCAGCGGCGTGTGGATGAAGCCGGGGCCGACCGCGTTCACGCGCACGCCCTGCGTGCCGTACTCGAGGGCGGCGTTCTTGGTGAGGCCGACCACACCGTGCTTGGCTGCGACGTACGCGGACGACATGGGGATGCCGACCGAGCCGAGCACGGAGGAGATGTTGACGATCGAGCCGCCGCCGTTCTTCGCGATCGCGGGCGCCTGCGCGCGCGTGCCGTAGAACACGGCGTTCAGGTTGATCTCGATGACCTTCTGCCATGAGTCGATCGGGTACTCGCCGATCGGTGCCGCCGCGCCGCCGATGCCGGCGTTGTTGACCGCGATCCGCAGGGGAGCGAGGGTCTCTGCGGCCTCGACGGCCGCCTGCCCGACCGCGGGGTCCGACACGTCGCCGACGAACGCGGCGGCCACGCCGCCCGCGCCGGTGATCTCGGCGACGACCGCGTCCGCGGCCTCCTGTCGCACGTCCGCGACGAGGACTGCCGCGCCGTTGGCGGCGAGGGTGAGGGCGACCGCCCGGCCGATGCCGGATCCTGCGCCGGTGACGATGGCGGAACGCTCCGCGACATCGTACGTAGCCATGATTACCTCCGTTGGTGGCGTCATCGCGTGGCGCCGATCACTTCTCCGACATTTGTCGGTTCTGTATGAGTTAACCTACACCTGTCGGAAACATTCCCGGAGGCGCGATGGACCCCCGAAAGCAGCGCAGTCGCGAGCGCCTGTACGCCGCCGCGCTCACTCTCGCGGCGGATCAGCCGATCTCGAGCCTGACGGTGACCCAGATCGCCGACGCGGCCGGCGTGCACCGCTCGACGTTCTACGAGCACGCCGATTCGGCGCAAGGGCTCATCGAGGCCGCGCTCACTGCGGAGCTCGACGTGCTGCGCAGCGACCTCATGAAGGACCGGGCGGATGCCGCCACCGCCGTCGCGACCGTGACCGAAGGTGTGCTGCACCACATCCTGCGGCACGTCGACATCTACCGCCGCGAGCTCGCGGACGGCGGCGGAGCGCTGCACGCGATGCTCAGCCGGCACTTCCGCGGCACCACCGAGACGCTGCTGGACCGCGGGCGCGTCGAGATCGCGGTCCCGGTCGCCGGCGCGACCGCCGCGAGCGTCTCGGACGCCGCCGCGCGCTTCCTCGCGGACGGCACCGTGGGGATCATCGATGGGTGGCTGCGGCATCCGTCCCCGCGGGTCGAGGACTTCCTCCGGGTGTATCTCGCGCTGCTGCCGGACTGGTGGCCGCACCGCCCCGAGGTGTGACCGGGGCTACTCGACGGGTCCCGTCCCGGTGAGGACGGCGATGCCGTCGAGCACGGCGCGCGCGGTCGAGCGGGCTCCGAGCACCCGGAAGTGGCCCGACGTCGGGACCGCGATGTTCGTCGCGCCGTCGAGGGCGCTCCCCTCGGGGATGTGGGGGTCCCACGGCCCGAACACCGACACGATGCGGCCGTTGACCGAGGTCTCGCGGCCGAGAGTGAGGATGGTCTCGTCCTTGGGACTGAAGGCGCGGATGCTCGGGACGACGAAGAGACGGGCGAGCCGTGAGCCGCCGAACGGCGTCGCCACGGCGACCAGTCCGAGAAGGCCGAGCGGGCGCCCGCCGTCGGTCGCGGCCGCGGCACCCTCGGCGGGGTCCCCGCCCGCGGCCGCCTCCGCGGCGGCGCGCGCGGCGGCGCCGGACGAGACGAGCAGGTGCTTGCCGATGAGTCCGCCCTTGCTGTGGGCCACGAGCACGCGCCCGGCGTCGGGAGCCGGCGTGCGGGCGAGCAGCTCGCGGAGGCGGTCGGCGGTCGACGGGATGGTCCGGCGGTTCACTCCCAAGCCGTGGACGACCGTGACACGGTGACCCGCGGCCGCGAGCGCGTCGCCGAGCGGGCGCAGGAACGTCCAGTGCTCGTACACGCCGGGGATGAGATAGACCTCGGGCAGCGCGGGGTCGCCGCGGCGCCACGACGGCGGAACGGGGCGCGGTCGCCCGATCGCCCACGGGAGCGAGAGCACGGCGAGCTGCCGGCGACCGGCGTAGAGGTAGTCGGCGACCCACGACAGGCCGCGCCCCACCATCGACGGGCGCACGAACGTGTTCGCTTCCGGCGAGGGCGGCATGGGCGAAAGTCTAGAAGCCCCCGCGCCCGCGGTACCGGTCGTGTCGATGCGGGTCACGCGGCGCGGACGCTGTTGTTGCGCTTGTCGTGCGTCAGCTCGGCGAGGCCGAGCTCTTCGAGCAGCGGCGGGAGGTACATCCCGAACCGTCCGCGGTATCCCTTCCGGAGTCCGTACCAGCCGCCGACCGGGTTGCCCTCGTCACGGCCCCACGCCTCGACGGTGCCGTCGGCCGCCGGCTTCTGCTCATCGGCGGCGCCGAGGGGCACCCAGTCGCCCTGCTCGCGCAGCCAGGCCGCGAGGTCGTCGATCGCGCTCAGGTGGTACTTCAGTGTCGTCGAGCCCACCTGGCAGACGAGTGCGGGCGGGTCCGCCGCCTCGTCGCGGTACATCGTGTACTCGCTGGTCCCCGGCGCCGTGGTGAGCAGCCACGGGTCCTCGGCGGTCCCTGAACCTGCCATCTGCATCCCCCTCCGTCGGTGCGAGTCTGGCCGGATCGCGGGGCGACGGCAAGGGGCGCAGGTCAGTCCGCGGCCGGGGCGTCGGGCGTGCCGCGGACGCCCGTGATGGCCGACTCCACGACGGATGCCGCGAGGGCATCGATCACGGATGCCGGCTGCCACCGCACCGGGCCGTGCACGGCGATGTCGGCGAAGCCGTGCACCGCCGACCAGCATGCCCACTCGGCGTACGGTCGGCGGTCGGGCGACAGTGCGCCGGCCTCCACCATGGCGTCGAGCGTGTCCATCAGGAGCCGGAAGGGGGCGACGATCTCGTCGTCGAGGGTGACGATGCCGTCGTTCGCGTCCGTGTCCTGAGTGAAGAAGGCGGTCTCGAACCAGCCGCGCTCGGTGCGCGCGAAGTCGATGTACGCGAGGCCGACGCGGCGCAGCCGCTCGATCGCGGCCGCCGCGGGCGAGCGGCCGGCCGGCGTGGACTCGACGCGTGCGGTGATCGCGGCGGCCAGTGCCAGCTGCGCCTCGCGCGCGACGGTGCGCACCAGTGCGTCGCGATCGGCGAAGTGACGGTAGGCGGCGTTGGGCGAGACCCCGACGGCGCGGGTCGCCTCGCGCAGGGTCACCGCGGCCGGGCCCCCGGTGCGCGCGAGCTGCAGGCCCTCGCCGATCAGCGCGTGTCGGAGGTCGCCATGATGATAGGTGCGCACGGGCGAAGTCATTGCGTCCTCCCGGCCGGGTGTGTACGTTGTGAACACCGAATGTGAACAGTGTCCACATTCACCATAGACCCTCGCCCCCACTGCCTGTTCCGCGAACACGCCGAAGGAATCGTCATGAGCCAGCCGAGCCCCGCCGGGCCCGCAGCATCCGAAGATCCCGTCCAGCACCGCCCCGATGCGCGCACGCTCCGCGCGTTCCACCAGGTGCTCGTCAACACCGCACTCGCCAACGTGACCTCGAGCTACCTCTGGTTCGCGCTGACCTTCTGGGTGTATCTCGAGACGAAGTCGGTGCTCGCGACGGCGATCATCGGCGGGTCGTACATGCTGCTCGTCGCGGTCTTCGGCGTCGTGTTCGGCGTGATCGTCGACCACATGAAGAAAAAGTCGGTCATGCTGCTCTCGAGCATCGTGACGGCATCGGCGTACGTCGTCGCCGGAGCGATGTTCCTGGCATTCCCCGAGAGCGCGCTGCTCGATTGGACCGGTCCGTGGTTCTGGGCGTTCGCCGGCGTGATCCTCATCGGCGGGGTCGTCGAGAACCTGCGGAACATCGCGTTGTCGACGACCGTGACCCTGCTGGTGCCGGGGGATCGGCGAGACAAGGCGAACGGCCTCGTCGGTGCGGTGCAGGGCATCGCCTTCATGGTGACGAGCGTGTTCTCGGGGCTGTCGATCGGGCTGCTCGGCATGGGCTGGACGGTCGCCATCGCGATCGCCGCCACCGGGGTGGCGCTGATCCACCTGATCTTCGTCCCGATCCCCGAGCGCGGCGTCGCCCACGTCGAGGGGGAGGCGCCGAAGGGGTTCAGCTTCAGGGGCGTGATCCCGGCGGTCATGGCGGTGCCTGGCCTGCTCGCCCTCATCCTCTTCTCCACGTTCAACAACCTCGTGGGCGGGGTCTTCATGGCCCTCATGGACCCGTACGGACTCACGCTCTTCTCGGTCGAGATGTGGGGGATCGTCCTCGGAGTGACGAGCTTCGGGTTCATCATCGGCGGCGCGCTCGTGGCGAAGTTCGGCCTGGGCAAGAACCCGGTGCGCACGATGCTGCTCGTGAACATCGGCATCGCGCTGCTCGGCATGACCTTCGCGATCCGTGAGTGGTGGTGGCTGTATGGGCTGGGCATCCTGATCTTCATGGCTCTCATGCCGATCGCCGAGGCCTCCGAGCAGACGATCGTGCAGCGCGTCGTGCCCTTCGAGAAGCAGGGACGCGTGTTCGGCTTCGCCGCGAGCGTGGAATCCGCGGCGGCGCCGGTCTCCGCCTTCCTCATCGGACCCATCGCGCAGTTCTGGCTCATCCCGTACATGAATTCGCCCGAGGGTCAGCAGGCGTGGGGCTGGCTGCTCGGCGAGGGTGAGGCCCGCGGCATCGCGCTGGCGTTCGTCGGCGCGAGCCTGGTGCTCCTGCTGGTCGTGCTGCTCGCCTTCGTGTCGAAGCCCTATCGCGAGCTGTCCGACGCGTACGCGGCAGCGCCGCCGTCGCTCCACACCGACGCCGAGGGGACGGCTGCTGCGCCCGCCGTGCCGTCGCCGGCGTCGGCCATCGGCGAGGCCGGAGAGGACCTGCGCTCGGGGCTGCGCTGACCCCTCGGGTCAGAAGCGGGCGAGGCCCGCGGCCGCCTCGTCGGGTCGGCCGGGGAACACCTCCAGCGCGAAGCCCTCGGTGTCGACAGCGACCGTGAGCAGGGTCGCCCACTGATCGACGCGGGGGAGGGTCGGGTCGGGCGTCATGCAGATCTCGGCGGCGGCGCCGTGTCCGCCGCACGCCGCGAGCGCCCGCGCGGTGGGATCCAGGCCGGCGAGGGCGTCCCGCACGTCGTCGAGATGCGCGAAGCGCTCCACGGTCGTGGAATCGGCGGGCATCGTGTCGCCGACGTACAGCGCCTGGTCGAGGAAGTGGTTCGTGTGGAAGAGCCAGCCGTCCGCGGCGGGCTCGACCACGCCGAGACCCGCGGGCGACAGTTCGAGCGACGCCGCTCGCGATCCGGCACCGTCGGTCGTGAAGACCGTCAGCACCGTCGAGGCGCTCACCGGCGCGCTCGCCGCGATGTCGCGCGCATCCTCGATGGTCCTGGCCTCCTCGAGCACGCGGCGCGCGATCGCGTGGACGGGAACGCCGCCGGCGTCCGAGTCCGTCTGGTGCGACAGGATGTTGAAGTGCAGGCCGAGTCCGGCGCTGTTGACGCCGATCTTCGCCGCGGTGCCGAACTCGGTGAACATCTTCACGCGCATCCCGCCGGCGGCGGTGAACTCCACGAGCAGCCCCTGGGGCACCAGGAAGTCGTGCCAGTCCCACGTCTGCAGGGTCTCGGCGGCGTGCCCGGGGCCGACATGCACCGCGGTCGAGCATTCGCCCTCCCGCGGAGGTGGCGCCACCGCGAGGATCTCGGTGCGTCCGCCGACGGCGGCGAGCCGCCACGGCTCGAGGCCGGCCGCCGCGGCGATGGCCTCGGCCTCCGCCGCCAGGCCCGGTGCCCAGCCGGTGAGCGAGGCGTGGGTGCGTTCGGCGATGGCCCTCACCGCGTCGGACGCGATCCCGAGCTCGGCGAAGTGCGCGAGGTACAGCTCCGCCGTGCGGCGGTACTGGGGTGCGAAAGCCGCTCCCAGCTCGGCGCCACGCGTGGAGGCATCGGGGGTCGTGGACGTGAAGGTGCGGAGCTCCATGGGTTCTCAGCCGAGCTCGGGCGTGCGCGGGGGAGCGGTGCGGCGCGGGCGCAGGGCCTCGAACGCCGCGGCCCACGCGAGCAGGTCGGTGTCGCTGTACGCGCGCCCCGCGATCGTCAGGCCCACCGGCATCCCGATGTCGTCCATCGTCCCCATCGGCACGGTGACCGTCGGGATGCCGAGGTGGCGGATCGCGAGGTTGCCGTTGGCGACCCACACGCCGTTGCGCCAGCCGAGGTCGGCGGATGCCTCGTTCACGTCCATGTCGGCGGGGCCCACGTCGGCGACCGCGGGGAAGAGCACGGCGTCGAGACCCAGGATCGACATCCAGTCCTCGAGGTCGATGCGCCGGGTCTCCTCGAGGCCGCGGACGCCGTCGGCCATCTCGGGGATGTCGGCGAACGAGCGGTACGGGTGCTCGCGCACCTGCGCCGGATAGGTCGCGATGTCGTCGTCGAAGCCGGTGTACCGGTCGGGCAGTGCGCCGTCGGGGTGCGGGAAGATCGTCGCGCCGTCCACGCCGTCGAGTCGATCGAGCGCCGGGTCGCCGTTCGCTCGCAGGAAGTCATCCCACGCCCACGCCGACAGGTCGACGATCTCGCGCTGGAGGAAGGCCTCGGTCACGAGCCCGCGCGTCGTGATCGTCGGGGCGCCCGGGCGGTCGCCCTCGTAGTTCGTGACCGCCGGGAAGTCGACCTCCACGACCTCGGCGCCGGCCGCCTCCAGGTCGAGCCGCGCCTTCTCCCACAACGCCAGCACCGAGGGGCGGGTCTCGATGCGGGTGCCGGTCGGTCCGCCGATCCCGCCGTCGGGGTCGGTTCCGGCCTCCGGATCGGCGTTGATGTACATGCGCGGCACGCCGAATCGACGCCCGGCGAGGGTCGCGGCGGCGGCGTCGGCATCGCCCGACGCGAGCGCCGGGTACGACGCCGGGCGCTGAGCCGAGGCATCCGGGATCGCGATCCAGGGCTGCGCGCGCCAGAAGTCTCCTCGGGTCTCGGGGTCGTCGGCGACCATCACGTCGAGGATCTCGAGCAGGTCGGCCATCGTGCGGGTGTGGGGCACGACGACGTCCATGGTGGGCACGAGCGGCCAGTTGCCGCGCACCGAGATGACGCCGCGCGACGGGGTGTAGGCGCACAGTGCGTTGTTCGAGGCGGGGGCGCGCCCGCTCGACCAGGTCTCCTCGCCGAGGCCGAACGCGGCGAAGCTCGCCGCGGTGGCCGTGCCCGAGCCGTTCGACGACCCCGACCCGAACGCCGAGGTGAGGTAGTCGGCGTTGTAGGGGCTCTCGGCGCGGCCGTACACCCCGCGCTGCATGCCGCCGTTCGCCATCGGGGGCATGTTGGTGAGCCCGATGAGCACGGCTCCGGCGGCGCGCAGCCGCTCGATCGAGAACGCGTCGCGCTGCGCGACGAGGTCGGCGAACGCGGGCGAACCCGCCGCGACGGTCAGGCCCTTCGCCATGAACGAGTCCTTGGCGGTGTACGGGATGCCGTCGAGCGGCCCGAGCGCGCGCCCTTCGGCGCGACGGAGATCGGATGCCTCGGCTTCGGCCCGCGCGTCGGGATTGCGCACGACCACCGCGGTGAGAGCGGTCGCCGTGCCGGGCGCGTCGTACGCGTCGATCCGGGCCAGGTACGCGTCCACGAGCTCGACGCTCGTCACGGCGCCGGACTCGAGGGCCTCGCGGAGCTCGGCGATCGTCTTCTCGACGACCGGGTAGTGGCGGCTCATCGGGTCACCACCGTGGGCTGCTGCTGCGTGATGCAGTGGATGCCGCCGCCGCCGGCGAAGATCTGCCGGGCGTCGACCGTCACCGCGCGGCGCCCCGGGTACGCGGCCTCGAGGATCTCGCGCGCCTGCGCGTCGGCGCGGTCTTCGCCGAACCCGCACGCGATGATCCCGCCGTTCACGACCAGATGGTTGACGTAGCTGTAGTCGACGAACCCCTCATGATCCCGGAGCGTCTCAGGGGCGGGGAGGTCGATGATCTCGAAGGTTCGGCCCGCGGCATCCGTCTGCGCCGAAAGGAAGGCGCGGAGGTCCCGCGACACCTCGAAGTCGGGGTGCTCGGGGTTCTGCTGCGCGTGCAGCAGAACGCGACCGGGGGCCGGGATCGTGGCCACGATGTCGACGTGGCCGTTCGTGCCGAACTCGTCGTAGTCGCGGGTGAGGCCGCGGGGGAGCCACACGACCTTCGTCGCGCCGATCGTGCGGTTGAGTTCCGCCTCGACGCGTGCCCGGTCGGCGAAACGGTTGCGGCGCGGGTCGAGCTGAACCGTCTCGGTGACCAGCACCGTGCCTTCGCCGTCGACGTGGATGCCGCCGCCCTCGTTGACCAGCAGCGAGCTCACGACCTCGGCGCCGACGAGGTCGGCGGTGAAGCGGGCATGCTGCGCGGCCTTCTCCCACGAGGCCCACTCGGGCGCGCCCCAGCCGTTGAAGATCCAGTCGACGGCGCCGAGTGCGCCGGGACGATCGTCGTCCACGACGAACGTCGGGCCGTGATCGCGGAACCAGAACTCGTCGACCGGGGTCTCGACGAGGTCGATGGCGGAGTCGAGCAGGCGCCGGGCGCGCTCGGCCTTCGACGGATCGACGAGCATCGTCACCGGCTCGAAGCCGGCGACGGCGTTCGCCACCGCGCTCCAGGCCGCGTAGAAGCGCTCCTGCTCCGAGGGATCGTCGCCGAGCGTCGGCCCCTCGTTCGGGAACGCCATCCACGTGCGCTCGTGCGGATCGCCCTCGTGCGGCATCCTCCAGGCCATCGTCGCCCCTTCATTCGGTGTTGTCGCGGTGGCGATCGATGCGCCTCACGACGTAATTGATCTAGCGATCAATAGGAAAGATACCTATGCTGGCGAGACCATGTCAAGCACATCGTCCCGGCCGCGCACCCGCAAGGCTCCTGCCGAACGGGCTGCGGAGATCGTCGCCGCGGCGACCGCGATCGCGCGTGAGCAGGGGCTGAGCGCCCTCACGCTGCGCGCCGTCGCCGAGCGGGCGGGGGTCGCCTCCGGTCTCGTCGCCCACTACCAGCCGGCGATGGACGACCTCGTGGCCCGCGTCTACGCCCACCTCGTCGACGAGGAGGTGCGCGACGTCGAACGCGTCGTCGGCGCCGTCGCCGATCCGGCCGCGCGGCTCGGGGCCCTGATCGACACCCTCATGGACGGCGGGCGCGAGGAGCTCACCGTGGTGTGGGTCGAGGGCTGGGCGATGGCCCGCCGCAACGACGCCCTCGCGCGCGCCGTGGCGGCGCAGATGGAGCGCTGGCAGACTCTCGTCGAGTCGATCATCGAGGACGGATGCCGCACGGGCGCGTTCTCGACGACCGAGCCCGGCGAGGTGGCGTGGGAGCTCATCGGCATGATCGACGGACTCAACGCGCAGTCCCTCGCGCGCGGCACCGACACGACCCGGTTCGCCGCCCGCACGGCCCGCGCGGCGGAGGCTCTGGTCGGCGCCCGGCCCGGATCGGTGGCGGTGAGGTCGTGAGCCGCCGCCCGCGGCGCGAGAACGCGCGATAGCACCACCCGGCGGCGCCTCGAAGTGCATTCGTGCGGTCTCGTCGCCGCAACGGCCCTCACCGTGGTCCCGCAGCTGCGCAAGCCCTCCGCTCCACGGGTGGATCGCCCTCGACGTCGACGACCGCCCGTGACGCCCCGCGCAGGACACGCGCCGCGCGCGGCGAACTACGGCCAGGATGGAGCCATGAGTGCGATCCCCACCGTGACCTTGAACGACGGCGCCTGGTTCCCCGAGCTGGGCCTGGGCACCTACGACCTGCGGGGCGAGGAGGGGATCGCGGCCATCGTCGCCGCGATCGACTCCGGCTACCGGCTGCTCGACACCGCGGTCAATTACGAGAACGAGCGCGAGGTCGGCGAGGCCGTCCGCCGCAGCGATGTGGACCGCGGCACGCTGCTCGTCGCGTCGAAGATCCCCGGTCGCCACCACGGCCGGCAGGAGGCGGTCGACAGCATCAAGGGCTCGCTCGATCGGCTGGGCCTCGACCGCATCGACCTGCAGCTGATCCACTGGCCGAACCCCAGCGTCGGCAAGTACGTCGACACGTGGCGCGGCCTGATCGAGGCGCGCGAACTCGGCCTCGTCCGCTCGATCGGCGTCTCCAACTTCACCGAGGGCCAGCTCACCGAGCTCATCGAGGAGACGGGCGTCGTCCCCTCGGTGAACCAGGTCGAGCTGCACCCGTACTTCCCGCAGGCGGAGCTGCGCGCATTCCACGCGACGCACGGCATCCGCACCGAGAGCTGGAGCCCGCTCGCCAAGCGCAGCGAGCTGCTCACCGAGCAGATCCTCACCGAGCTGGCGACGATCCACGACGTGACGCCGACGCAGGTGGTCCTTCGCTGGCACACGCAGATCGGCAGCACGCCGATCCCCAAGTCGGCCGACGCCGACCGGCAGCGCGAGAACGCCGACGTCTTCGGGTTCACCCTCACCGACGACCAGCTCACCGCGATCAGCGCCCTCGAGCGCGGTCGGCTGTGGGACGGCGATCCGAACACCCACGAAGAGATGTGACGGAACGGATGCTGCGGCCCGGCGCACGGCGCCGGGCCGCAGCATCCGTTCCCCCTTCACGCGTCGGGGAGGGCGTCGAGCCACTCGGCGAAGGTCTGGGTGCCGCGCAGCGCCTCGGGGCCGGGAAGGAGCGCTCCCGACCGGAGCGCGCGGCCGAGGGCGCCCGGGGTGTTCACGACGGGCACCGGCGTGCGGTGGCCGATCGCGTGGGCGTAGCGGTGCACCATGTCGGCGAGGCTCTCCTCCTGCGGTCCGGCGAGGTCGGTCACGCGACCGGCCGGACGCTGCTCGGCGAGGTCGACGAGGTGCGCGGCGACCTCGTGCACGGCGACCGGCTGCACGCGGCCGGACGGCGCGACGTGGGCGCCGGCGTGGCCGCGGTGGTACATCATCGCCGCGTACTCGTGGAACTGCGTCGTGCGCAGGATGGTCCACGGCACGTCGCCGCCGGCGACCAGCCGCTCCTGTACGAGCTTCCCGGCGTAGTAGCCGTCGGGCGCCGCCTCGGCGCCGACGATCGTGAGCACCAGGTGGTGCGCGACCCCCGCTGCGCGCTCGGCCGCCAGCAGGCTCTTCGTGGCGCCGGCGAAGAACATCACCGACACGTCGGGCTTCGCGGTCGTCACGTTGGTCACGTCGATCAGCGCGTCGACCCCGTCCACGGCGCCGGCGAGACCGGCGCCGCTCAGGAGCTCGACTCCTGTGCGGCGCGACAGGCTCACGACATCGTGGCCGCGCCCGCGCGCGATCTCCGCGATGTGCCCGCCCGTCATGCCGGTGCCGCCGGCGATGGCGAGTCTCACGAATCCTCCTGGTGCGTGTGACCCCGACCCCCGC
Organism: Microbacterium sp. PRC9; assembly: GCF_031844125.1. Taxonomy (NCBI): domain Bacteria; kingdom Bacillati; phylum Actinomycetota; class Actinomycetes; order Micrococcales; family Microbacteriaceae; genus Microbacterium; species Microbacterium sp. PRC9. The sequence continues at coordinate 155,743 of NZ_JAUZUR010000001.1, read as the reverse complement.
CCAGCGTAGACCCGCGGTCCTGCTGCACGATACGAGCGGCTCGGGCCCGTTCGGGGGAGAGTCCGCACCCGAGCCGCTCACGAGGCGGCCCGACGAGCGCACCGCCTCGATCGGAGGGAGGCGCGCTGCCGCCGCTCAGATACCCACGGGCTCAGCCGATTCCGTCGAGCCACTGCGCGAAGGTCTCCGTGCCGAGCACTGCGCCCGGGCCCGGCAGGCCGAGCCCCGCACGCATGCCCTTCATCTGTCCGCCGGGCAGGCTCACCGAGGGGATCCAGCCGCCGTGGCCCGTGCGTCGCGCGTACGCCTTGACCATGTCGTCGAGCCGCTCCTCGCGGGGTCCCGCGAGATCCGCCGCGCGCCCCTGGGGTGCGCCGGCGGCCAGCGCGGCGAGGTGGGCGCCCACCTCGCGAGCCGCGACCGGCTGCACCCGCCCACGTGGGGCGACGTGGAGGGGGCCGACCTTCGCGCGCTCGAACACCTGGCCCGCGAATTCGTGGAACTGCGTGGCGCGCAGGATCGTCCACGGCACGGTGCCGGTCTCGACGACGCGCTCCTGCGCGAGCTTTCCCGCCAGGTAGTCGTGCGGGATGCGGTCGATCCCCACGATCGACAGCAGCACGACATGCGCGACCCGCGCCCGGGCGGCCGCGGCGACGAGATTCCCCGTTGCCGCCTCGAAGAACCGGGTCGCGACACCGGCCGACACCGTCGTGACGTTCGCGGTGTCGATCACCGCGTCGACGCCGTCGAGCGCGGCGTCGAGCCCCGCGCCCGCGGTGAGGTCGACGCCGGTGCGGCGACTGAGAACGACGGCGTCGTTCCCTTCCGCGCGCAGCGCGTCCACGACGTGGCTTCCGACGACGCCCGTTCCTCCGGCGACCGCGATCCTCATGACATTGCTCCTCTCGTCCCCCCGGTGGGGATCTCTCGATGGTTCGACGACGCGGAGCGTGAGAATGTGAGCGTGCGACTCACCTTCTTGACGCGTGCGTCGTCGGAACTTCGAGGAGTGATCACGGATGCCGCCCACCGATGAGGTCGAGAGCCAGCGCCGCGCCCTGCTCGGCCTCTGCTACCGCATGCTCGGCACCGTGGCCGACGCCGAGGACGCGGTGCAGGAGACGTACGTCCGATGGCTGCGGCTGTCGGACGCGGAGCGAGTCGCGATCCGCAACCCCGCTGCGTGGCTCACGCGTGTCGCCGGGCGCGTGTGCCTCGACATGCTCGGCTCGGCGCGCGCCCGCCGCGAGCGCTACGTGGGGGAGTGGCTGCCCGAACCCGTACCGCAGGACTCGCCGCTCGCAGCATCCGTCCCTCTCGACCCGATCGAGCAGGTCACGCTCGACGACTCCGTCTCGATGGCCCTGCTCGTGCTGCTCGAGTCGCTCACGCCCGCCGAGCGCGTCGCCTTCGTGCTGCACGACGTCTTCGGTGTGCCGTTCGCCGAGATCGCCGAGACGGTCGGACGGAGTCCGGACGCGGTGCGCCAGCTGGCGTCGCAGGCGCGGCGTCGCGTGCGCGAGCATCGTGCGGGGGCGGCCTCGCGGGAGCAGCACGACGCGGTCGCCCGCGCCTTCGCGGCGGCGACAGCCACCGGTGAGCTCGACGCCCTCGTCGCCGTGCTCGACCCCGGCGTCGTGCTGCGCTCCGACGGCGGCGGCCGCGTCTCGGCGGCGCTGCGTCCCGTGCGGGGCGCCGACCGCGTGGGGAGGTTCCTCCTCGGCCTGCCCCGCCTGGTACCCGACGCGGTGCTCGTCGCGGTCGAGACTCCCGACGGGCTCGGGTTCCTCGCGACGCTCGACAACGAGCCGAACGCGCTGCTGTCGCTCGAGGTGCGCGACGGCCGGGTGACCGACGTCTACATCATGCGCAACCCCGACAAGCTCACCCAGTGGAGCTGACGCGGGACCGTCCGGCCGCCGGCGGCACGCCCCACTCCCACCAGCTCCCACCAGCTCCCACCAGTGAGACCACAGTCGGCGGACGAGACCGCGGGGTTCGCCCACGGTCTCGTCCGTCCACTGTCGTCTCACCGGAAGCCTCGTGCCCGCGGGCGCGTCGGTTAGCGTGGAGCCATGGCGACCCCCACCCCCTTCGATTCGCTGACCGACTACATCGCCCTTCCTCGCGTGGAGGCGCTCGCCCTCTCGCCCGACGGGACGACCGCCGTGCTCACCGTCGCCGCCCTGAAGAAGGACGGCACCGGCTACGACCGGTCGCTGTGGGCGGTGCCGGCGACGGGCGGCGGCACGCCTCGACGCCTGACGCGGTCGGCGAAGGGCGAGGCCGGCGCCGCGTTCACCGCCGCCGGCGACATCCTGTTCGTCTCGGCCCGCCCCGATGCCGACGGCGACGCCGACGACGAGTCCGGCCAGCTGTGGCTGCTGCCCGCCACCGGTGGTGAAGCCCGTCCCGTGACGCGACTGGCGGGTGGGGTCGACGGCATCGCCGCGACCGCCGATGCCTCCGCGCGGCTCGTGATCTCGGCCTCCCTGCTGCCGGGCGCCGACACGCTCGAGGCCGAGGCGGCGCTGCGCGCCAAGCGCAAGGAGAAGAAGGTGTCGGCGATCCTCCACGACACCTACCCCGTGCGCTACTGGGACCACGACCTCGGTCCCGCCGAGCCGCACCTGCTCGCGATCGACATCGACGCCCTCGAGGACACCATCGCCGCGGCGGTGGCGGACACTGCGGCGTCAGACGCGTCGGGAACGGATGCTGCGACCTCCGGCACGGACGCCGAGTCCGCGGCATCCGGGAACGAGGGGAAGCCGTACCCGGCGACCCTGCCGCGTCCGAGCGACCTCACGCCGAAGCCGGTGCGGTCGCTCGACCACGCGGAGGCCGCGCTCACTCCGGACGGGTCGACGCTCGTGGTGTCGCTCGAGCACCGTGAGCAGCGCGCCGGACGCCGGGTGATCGTCTCGATCGACACGGCGACGGGCGAGCGCACGACGCTGTTCGACGAGGTCGACGTGGACTACGAGATGCCGGCGATCAGCCACGACGGCACGCGCATCGCGTACCTCCGCACCGTCAAGAGCAGCCCGGCCGCGCCCACGGACTACGAGATCTGGGTCGCCGGCATCGACGGCAGCGGCGCACGGCGCGTCGCGGCCGAGTGGGACCACTGGGCGTCGTCGCTGGCGTTCGCAGCCGACGACTCGGCGCTCATCGCGACCGCCGACCACGACGGCCGCGCACCGGTGTTCCGCATCCCCGTCGACGGCGGCGCGCCCGACAAGCTCACCGACGACGACTTCGCGTACGCGAACGTCCTGGTCGACCGTGGCACGGGAGAGGTCGTCGCGCTCCGTTCGTCGTGGGTCGTGCCGCCGCACCCGGTCCGCATCGCACGCGACGGCGCGGTGACGCCGCTCGCGACTCCCGCGCCGACACCGGCCGCTCCGGGCTCGATCACCGAGGTCGAGACGACCGCCGAGGACGGCGCGCGCGTGCGCGGCTGGCTGCTGCTGCCCGAGGGCGCGTCAGCCGCGGCGCCGGCGCCGCTGCTGCTGTGGATCCACGGCGGACCGCTGAACAGCTGGAACGCGTGGAGCTGGCGCTGGGCGCCGCTGCTCGCGGTCGCCCGCGGGTACGCCGTGCTGCTGCCCGACCCCGCCCTGTCGACCGGCTACGGCCTGGACTTCATCGCGCGCGGCTGGAACAGCTGGGGCGGGAAGCCCTACACCGACCTGCTGTCGATCACCGACGCCACCGTGGCGCGCGACGACATCGACCAGACGCGCACCGCCGCGATGGGCGGATCGTTCGGCGGCTACATGGCCAACTGGGTCGCCGGGCACACCGACCGGTTCCGGGCGATCGTGACCCACGCGAGCCTGTGGGCGCTCGACCAGTTCTCCGGAACGACTGACAGCTCCGAGTACTGGCAGCGCATCTTCACGCCCGAGGCGATGATCGAGCACTCGCCGCACCAGTTCGTCCGCGAGATCCGCACGCCGCTGCTGGTCGTGCACGGCGACAAGGACTACCGCGTACCGGTCGGCGAGGGGCTGCGGCTCTGGTCGGAGCTCGCCGAGCACCACGCCGACGAGGACGGGCGCATGCCGCACCGCTTCCTGTACTTCCCCGACGAGAACCACTGGGTCCTCAAGCCCCAGCACGCCGTCGTCTGGTACGAGACGGTGTTCGCGTTCCTGGGCGAGCACGTGCTGGGCGCGGAGCCGTCGCGGTACGAACTGCTGGGGTAGCACGCGCACACCGGATCGGAGGTCTTCCTCGACACGCCGGAAGACGGATGCCACGTCCCGGCGTGTCGGGCGGATCCTCCGATTCTGTGCACGCGACTCAGGACGCGTGCCGGACTTCGCAGTCGCTTCCGGGCGACAGGATCGCCTCGTGCCCGTCGTCGTAGCGGACCACGAGCAGCGGGTTGTCCCCGGTGCCGCGGACCTCGATGACCTCACCCGCGCGCTCCACTGCGCCGACGACGCGGCCGTGGATGATCACGCGATCGCCGACGCTCGCTTGCATGGCGGACCACCTCCTGGCGCTCACGATACGACGCGGCGGCGGTCAGGGGTAGGGGTGGACCGGCTCGACCCCTACAGCTGCGCGCCGTCGTCGTCGCGATCCTCGAGCCCGACGCTGCGACCGCGCCAGGACTCGTACGCCATGAGCCAGCCGATCGAGACCGCGGCGGCGAGCACCACGCCCAGCAGCACGTTCCCCCAGATGAGCCCGAAGACGATCCCCAGCGTGAACATGAGGGCCGTGCCGAGCGCCCAGCCGGAGTGCCCGCGCGTCCAGCCCTTCCGCGTCGTGGTCATGTCGAAAGCCTACGGCTGCGGCGGAGCCCGTGGGCCGCCTGTGGCCCTGAGCCTCTCGGTAGGTTGGAAGGACCCACCCCAACGGAACGGACGCCATGACCCTCAACGTCAGCCCGCTCACCCTCGGCACGTCGCCCCTCGGCCGCGGCACCGAGCCCGGTTCCCCGGAAGAGGACGCCGCCGTCCGATTCGCGGAGCAGCTGTTCGACAGCAGCCACGCCTTCATCGACACCTCCAACAACTACGCCGGCGGGCGGTCCGAGGCGGTGCTGGGCCGTGCGATCGCACGGAAGGGAACGGATGCCGCCACCCGCGTGATCTCCAAGGTCGATTGCGATCCCGAGACCGGCGCCTTCGACCGCGACCGCGTCCTGCGCTCGTTCGAAGAGACGACGGCGCGCCTCGGCGTCGAGCGTCTGCCGTTGCTGCACCTGCATGACCCCTACACCGTCACCTTCGACGAGGCGATCGGCCGCGGCGGCGCGGTCGAGGGGCTCATCGAGCTGCGCGAATCGGGTCGCGTCGACGCGATCGGCGTGGCCGCGGGACCGGTCGGGATGATGGCCCGCTACGTCGAGACCGGCGTGTTCGACGCCGTGCTCATCCACAACCGCTTCACGGTCGTCGACCACTCCGCCGCGCCGGTGTTCGCCGACGCGCACGAGCGCGGCATGACGGTGTTCAACGCGGCGCCGTTCGGTGCCGGCATCCTCGCCACCGGGACGCGCGAGGGCGCGATGTACGGCTACCGTCCGGCGACGCCCGAGCTGCAGGAATGGGTGTCGCGCCTGGAGCGTGTCGCCGCCTCGTTCGGCGTCAGCCTCCCGGCGGTGGCGCTGCACTTCTCGCTGCGGTCGCCGCTGATCGACTCGACCGTCGTCGGCATCTCGTCGGCGCAGCGTCTCGCACAGCTCGACGAGCTCGCCGCGACGCCGATCCCCGACGAGGTGTGGGCGGACCTCGAAGCACTCGGCCCCGCGCCGTCGCCCGTCGACGACAGCGCCTACGCCTGATCGCTCGCGCTCTGCGTCGAGCGAGCGCGGACCCCGGATCCAGGCGGGGTCCGCGCTCCGGCCTCACGCCTGCGGGGCGTTGACCGCGACCATCCAGTCGATGCCGAAGCGGTCGGTGAGCATGCCGAACTTGCCGCCCCACGGCGGGGTGTCGTACGGCATCGTGATGGTGCCGCCGTCGGCGAGCTTGTCCCAGAAGCCCTGCAGAGCGGACTCGTCGTCACCGCTGACCGAGACGGAGATGCCGGCCGGCTTCTCGTAACTCATTCCGGTGGGCGTATCCGAGCCCATGAGGATGAAGCCGTCGGGGCTCGTGAGCTGCGCGTGCATCACGAGGTCGTTCTCGGCCGGGTCCTGCACCATCCCCTCGTACTCGCCGAACGTCGAGATGTCGAGGTCGCCCCCGAACACGCTCTGGTAGAAGGTCATCGCCTCACGGGCTTCGTTCCTGAAGGAGAGATACGGGTTGAGGCTGGGCATGTCGAACTCCTGAATGGGTGGTGGATGCCGCGCCCGGCCGCGTGGCGCGTCCCAGTGTCGTCGTGGCCTCCGACATCCACAAGGGAGTCCGCGTCAGGCCTCCTTGGGCCCTTCCGCCGCCCACGCGATCGCGTCGTCGAGCGCCGACACGGCGAAGATGCGCAGCTCGCAGGGGAACAGGAACGAGATCCCGTGGATCACCTCGCCGATGAGGCTGTGGTCGGTGACGAGCGCGATGCGCCCCCACACGTGGGCCGGCTTGCCCTCGAGCTTGGCGTCCTGCCACAGCGCGCCGAGGGAGTAGCGCTCGAACTCGTCGCCCAGGACGTAGACCAGGTTGACCTTGCGGCCGGTCTCGACCGCCGCGTCGATGGCCGGGTCGAGGGACCCGACGTAGTCGGATGCGTCGACGGCGCCGACAGCGCGGAACCCGATGACGCCGTCGGGAAGGCCGTGCAGAGACTCGATCATGCGTCCATCCTGTCCTCGGACGCGCTGACCGCAGGGCGGACGCGCGGAGAGTCAGCGGTCGCGGTGGTCCTCGGGGTGCAGGCGCGCGCCACGCCGGGGCTCGCGCACACCACTCGCCCCGATCAGGCGGATGACGCGCTGACGCTGACCCGGCCACTCGGCCAGGAGCCGCAGCATCCCATCGTCGTCCGTGCGGTGGCCGGTCAGCGCGTAGCCCACCTCGTGGGCCACGTGATAGTCGCCGACGCTCACGGCATCGGCGTCGCCGAGTGCCCGGATGCGGGTCTCAGCGGAAGTCCATGGACCGATGCCGGGCTGGCTCACGAGTACGCGGTCGACGGCCTCGCCGTCGTGGGCGGCGCGCACGGACCGCACGATCGCATCGCCGCGGCGGGCAGCGCGTACGACGGTCTTCGACTGCGGCGGTTCGAGCCCCGCGCGGTGCCACACCCACGAGGGGACGTGCTGCCATCCGTCGATCGTCGGCGGCGCGAACATCGGCGCCGGTGTCGGGCCGGGGGCACGCTCGCCGCACCACGTCACGACGCGCCGCCACGCGCCGAAGGCCTGCATGCCGGTGACCTTCTGCTCGAAGATCGCGCTCACCAGGGCGTCGAACACGAGATCGGTGCGCGAGAGGCGCAGACCCGGGTTGCGGTGATGGGCGTCGGCGATGAGCGGATGCCGCGACGCGTCGAAGCCGGCCGGGTCGTCGTCCGCACCGCACAGCGCAGGAAGCTGCGCGAGCGCCCAGTCGCTCCCCGGACCCCAGGCCGCGCCGCGGATCACGCCCGGATGCGTCTCGCGGATCGCGAGCGTCGCGATGCCTGCCGGCGTACGGCTCACCCGCCAGATGACCGCGCCCGAGACCGCCATCGTCGGGTCGCCGGCTCCGCGTCGCTGATACAGCACGGTGCGCCGGAGGTCGAGCGGATGCCGCGGCCGGTACTCCGTCTCGAGCGGCCGGCCATGATCGGGGCGGGGATCGCGGGTCGTCGCCCCCGGACCGAAGCGCCCGGCATCCCTCGTCCGAGGAATGCGCGAGAGCGAGGTGGTCATGCCGCCCACCCTACGCCGACGCCTCCGACATCGAACCGTGCTCGCCTGTCGCGACGTGCCGGTGCGTGCAGCCCGATGCGACAGGTGAACGGGGTGGGATCAGAAGCGGTCGGGCGACGGGGTGCCGTGGCCGTAGCGGATGACGACGTCGGCGTGACGGTCGAAGCGGTAGCCGACGCCGCGCACGGTGCGGACGATGTCCTCGTAGCGGCCCAGCTTGGCGCGCAGGCGGCGGACGTGCACGTCGATGGTGCGTTCGCCCGGGGCGTCCTCGTCCGTCGCGCCCTGCCAGAGCGAGGTCACCAGCTCGGTGCGCTCGATCGTGCGGCCCTCGCGGAGCACGAGGTACTGCAGCAGCTCGAACTCCTTGAAGGTGAAGGCGGCGGACTCGCCGTCGATGAGCACGCGCTTGCGCGAGATGTCGACGACGACGCCGCCCGAGGCGGGCTCTTCGTCTTCGGGCTCCTCCTCCTTGGTGCGGGCGACGGCCGACGGCTCGTGCAGCGCGAGGCGCACGACATCGACGTCGCGCCCGCCCGAGCCGACCGGCGCGAGGGCGACGGTGGCGTAGGTTTCGGCCGACGGTGCCAGCTCGGCGAGCGTGCGGCGCAGGGCGTCGACGAGCACACCGAGGTTCACTCCGGAGGCGGCGGCCTTGGCCTCGTCGATGCCGACGTACAGGGCGAAGCCGCGCGGCGCCGTGCCCGCGGGGAGGGCGCGCCCGGCCGGCTGTGCGGGCTCGGGGGCCGGCGCCGTGGGCGCCTCGACCGCGGCCGGGTGATTCACGGCGCGGAGGTGGCGGACGGGGGCGGTGGTGGTGGGGCGGTCGAGGAGAGCGGTGGTCGACATGATGATGGTCCTTGCGGGAGGAACCCGGGTGGCGGAAACCGGGTTGAATGATGTGCTGCGGCCCTGGTCGTCGGTGGCGAGAAAGGCCGTAGGCCGGGTGAGGCCTGTGCCCGACGCTGGGCGGTGTGCGAAGCGGGTCCGGGTGCGCGTGATCGACGCACGAAACCGGTGCTTCGGGGGACTCCGTACGATCCGTGTTCAGAAGCGGAGGAGGAGTCCGACGGGGGTCACCGTGCTAGTGGCACATTCGACAACACATGGCAACGCGACCGGCCATCATCATGCCGGCAGTCCTGTTCGCCTCCCGGGCGGACAGATACAGCGCGTTGTCAGTCATGAGCCCGATTATTACCGACTTTGTCCAAAAACGTCAAATCGCACGGGTTCTGGGCCCAGATCGTTTCGGAATGTGACAGATTGCTCAGTTCCACGTCGGGTGAGACCGAGTGTCAGCTGGACGATCACTGCGACATACCAAGAGACGCGTCCCGACGCTGCGCCGCGGGCGTAGCCTGGCGGCGTGACCGACCTCCGCTTCACGAAAGAGCCCGATGCCTCGCGGTACACCCTGCACCGCGGCGAAGACCTCGTGAGCGTGCTCGACTACCGCGACGACGGACGCACGGTGGCGATGACCCGCGCCTACACGGTTCCGACCTTCCGCGGGCACGGGTACGCCGGCGAGCTCGTCGAACGCGCGGTCGAGGAGCTCGAGGAGCGCGGCGATCGCAAGGTCATCCCGGTGTGCTGGTACGTCGCGGACTGGTTCGATGCGAACCCGTCGCGCCGCGGCATCCTGACTCCGCGTCCGTAGCCGCATCGTGCCCCGCCGACACCGTCGGCATTCCTTGTCAACCCCATGTCGCCGTGCGGCCCCGCGACGGAGGCTGGGGGAGGACGAGAGGAGCACGCCATGGATCGCGATCGAGCGAGAAGTCAGGACCTGCCCGACGGCGTCGTGAACGCCGACTCGGTGCCGGCGGCACCCCCGCCGAGCCACGAGGCGGTCGGCATCGGGGTCGTGGAGGACGGCATCGACCACCACGGTCAGGACGGCGCCCGCGACACCCAGACCGCGGGGGAGGCGCAGCGCACCCCCGGTGCACTCGGGACCGAGCAGGAACAGCGGCTGCCCGCGATGGCGCAGAACAACGCCTCCGACATCGACAAGGTGGCGGGCATCGTCGCGCAGACACGTCAGGACGTCGGCACCGACCCGCTGGAGCACATCGCGCACGTCCTGCGCCAGCGACTGACGCAGTCCGGCATCGATCTTCCGGAGAGCGACATCGAGGAGCTCGCGCGACAGGTGTCGGTCGGGGACGCGGACGATCCCGCGCACCCGCGGCGCGGCGCGGCGAGCTGACTCCGCGATTCGACCGCGGATGTGCACGCGCCCGGCCCTAGGCTGGGCGCGTGCACATGGAGGCAGTGTTCACCGCCGTCGCCGTCGGTTTCGAGGCCGTCGGCGCTGCCGCCATGATCGTCGGCTTCGTGATCGCGCTCGTGCTGGGCGGACGGTCGCTCGCGCGCCACGAGGGCGGTCAGACCGCGTTCACGACGCTGCGCACGACCCTCGGAGGCGCGATCCTGCTCGGGCTCGAGGTGCTCGTCGCTGCGGACCTCATCCGCACGATCACCTCGAAGCCGTCGCTCGAGGACGCGGCCATCCTGGGCCTCATCGTGCTCATCCGGACCATCCTGTCGATCTCGATCCAGATCGAGATCGAAGGCACACTGCCGTGGCGTCGCGCCCTCCTGCGCAGCGGGGGTCAGATGATCAGCGACGCCGTGGCGAAGGACCGCGCGGCCCAGCAGGCGGCCGTCGCCGCGCCCGCGCCCGCTCCCACGGACCCGCGCGCGTCCTGACCTCGACGGCTACGCGACGGCGCACACCGCGGGGTCGTGCTCCGAGACGTGCAGTCCGATCGGCCGAGCCCAGGCGACGCGCTGGGGGGCGTCGATGACGCGGGCCGGGCGGCGCGGGGCGACAGCGATCTTCCGCTCGCGGATGGAGGCGAGGATCGCGTGCTCGCGGTCTCGCGACCAGGTGTCGTGGCGGTACTGCTGTTCGGCGGCGTATACAGCGAACATGGTTTCCTCCGTTGGTTCCGACAGTGTGAAACCTACGCGGGGGTTCCGACATTGCCGGCTGCGACGGGGATGGCAGGATTCCGGCGAGACCAGGCAGTCGTGAGCCGTCGTCACACCGATCCGGCGAACTCGCGGATGACCCGCGCGGCGGGTGCGGCATCCCGGATCATCGTCTCGTGGCCATGCCCCGCCACCTCGGCCAGCCGGCCCTCCGGCAGGGTGTCGGCGATCCGTCGGCACCACTGCTGCGGCGCCACGATGTCGTCCTCGCCGCGGAGCACCAGCGCGGGCATCCGCACGCGCGGCAGCACGTCCTCGGGACGGTGCCGGAGCACCGCGCGGAACTTGGCGCGCAGCCGCGGTCCGGCGCGCAGGTACTCCCGGGCGCCCCGCGCGATCACCACCGGGCTCTCGACGGCGATGTCGCGCAGGAGCCGCCACAGCTGCCGCGGCGCCGTCCGCGCCGTGGGGTCGACGGTCGGTCCGATGAGCACGATGCGCTCGGCGAGTGCGGGGTGGCGCACGGCGACCTCCAGCGCGACCTGCGCTCCCATCGAGTGCCCGATGACGACGGCGGGTGTGCGCACCCGGGCCCGGAGGTAGGCGGCGACGAGGTCGGCGGTGCGCTCGATCGTGAGCACCCGGCGCGGTTCGGGAGCCTCGCCGTAGCCGGGGAGGTCGAACGCGACCACCTCGCCGTCGCCCAGATGGCGCTCGAGATCGGCGAAGACGCTGCGGCCCATGCCGATGCCGTGGATGAGCACGTACACGCGCTCGCCGCGGCCGCGCCGCTCGGCGACGAGCGTCGCGCCGGCGTGCGCGAACCTCTCGACCTCCGTCATGGATCAGGCGGCGCCCGGCTGATCGCGCAGGCCGACGCGATCGGGGATGTCGAACTGCACGCGCGGCAGCCACGCCTCGGGCTCGGGCCACGGCCGCGAGGCGGGCAGCGTGCGCAGCCTCGCCCGCAGAGCGGTGCCGGATGCCTCGACCGGGAGCACGCGCGACGGCGCGTGATGGGCGAGCGCCCCGAGCCACCAGTGCCGCCAGGCGCCCTCGATCGCCTCCGGTCCCGCGACGACGTAGTAGTCGGGCATGACGGCCTCACCCGACGCGAACAGCGACAGCAGCGCCCCGACCTCCGCCTCGAGGGAGCCGAGCGTGGCGCGCTCCTCGTACAGCTCGACCCAGGCCGACGCGACGTGCTCCAGCGGGTCGGCGTCGTGGACGACGTACGGCATGGAGACCGAGGCGACGAGGTGCGCGGCGACTGCGGGGTCGGCCTCGCGCAGCGACAGCGCGACGAGCGCGGGAACATCGGCGAGACCGGTCAGCAGTTCGTCGCTGTCGGACCCGACGAGCGCGACCACGGTCGATCGCGGAGCGGTGTCTGCGTTGTGCGCCATGTTCCACGATACGTCCGGCGGAGGACCGAGGGGAGGGTGCACCGCCGGAAGACGCGCGAACCCGGCCGGCGGCGACGCCGCCGCGCGGTCACTCCGCGGTGAGCACCACCGTCGCGAGATCCGCCCCGAACGTGAAGCGCGCGTCGACCGTGCCGCCGCGGAGCACGCCCGGCAGCCACCGCGAGGCGTCGTCCCACATGCGTGCGTAGGGCACGGCGTCGAGGCCGTACCACTGCGGCGTCATCCCGTCGCGCTCGACGGGATCGCCCTGCCACCGTCGGCACACGAACACCGTCGCCTGCTGGGACCACGCGCGCCGGGTGGGGAAGTGGTACTCGACCGTTCCGGCGACCTGCAGATCGGATGCCGCGACCCGCACGCCGACCGACTCCCGGGCCTCGCGGACGGCGGCTTCGTCGGCGCCCTCGCCGGGATCGACCCAGCCGCAGATGCCGACGACCTTCCCCTGGCCGAGCCCGGTGCGCTTGCGGCCCAGCAGCACCTCGGCGCCCTGCGGTCCGCGGCGCAGCAGGAACACCACGCAGACCCCGGGCAAGGACATGGCTCGAGGGTACGCGCCGGAGGCGCCGCACCGACGCGGAAACCCCGGTGGTTCGCGGGTCCGCGGCCTGCCTGGCGGGCGATGTCAGGGGCCGAACGTACCGTGTTGAGCATGCGGATCCTGCACACCTCGGACTGGCACATCGGGCGGTCGTTCCACGGCCACTCGACGCTCGATGCGCTGCGTGGTGTGCTGCAGGCGCTGGTCGCGCAGGTGGCGGAGCGCGACGTCGACCTCGTGATCGTCGCGGGCGACGTGTTCGACTCCGCGACCCCCGCGGCGGGCGCCTACACGCTCCTGACCGACGCGCTGCGGGGCCTCGCCGACGCGGGTGCGACCGTCGTCGTCACGAGCGGCAACCACGACTCGGCGGCCCGGCTCGGCTTCCAGTCGCGCCTCCTCCGCGACGGCGTCCACGTCGTCACCGATCCCGCCACCATCGGGACCCCCGTCACCGTCCACGACGAGCACGGCCCGGTGCATGTGTACGGCATCCCGTACCTCGAGCCCGTGCTCCTGCGCGGTGCCTGGCCCGGCGTGCGCACACAGGCCGACGTGCTCGCGCGGGCGATGGACCTGGTGCGGACGGATGCTGCGGCCCGGGGCGCGCGCTCGATCGCGGTCGCGCACTGCTTCGCGGCGGGGGTCGAGCCGACGCCGCACCTCGAGCGCGACATCCAGCAGGGCGGGCTCGACATCGTTCCGCTGACCACCTTCGACGGTGTGGATTACATGGCCCTCGGCCACATCCACGGGCGTCAGCAGCTCTCGCCGCGCGTGCGATACGCCGGGGCTCCCCTGCACTACAGCTTCGACGAGGGGCACAAGCCGCGCGGGTCGTGGCTCGTCGAGCTCGGCGCCGACGGCCTCGGCGATGTGGAGTGGCTGCCGCTGCCGGTGCCGCGCACCCTCACCACGCTGACCGCGACGCTCGACGAGCTGCTCGCCGACGAGCGCTTCGCGACCCACGCCGACGACTGGGTGCGCGCCGAATACACCGATCCGCTGCCGCAGCGCGACCCGATGCGGCGACTGCTCGCCCGATTCCCCTTCTGCGCCGAGGTGCGTCACGCTCCGGTCGCGACGCGCATCGACGACGGCCGCACCTACGCCGAGCGCGTGCGCTCCGCGCGCAACGACGCCGAGCTCGTCGACGCCTTCCTCTCCCATGTGCGCGAGGGAGAGGGCGCGTCGATCCGCGAGGCGGAGCTCGTCGGCGAGCTGCTGGAGCAGCGCGCGCGGGTGGAGGCGACGGCGTGAGGCTGCACCGCCTCGAGCTCACCGGCTTCGGGCCGTTCCGCGAGAAGCAGAGCGTCGACTTCGAGTCGTTCGAGCACGACGGCATCTTCCTCATCGCCGGTCGCACCGGCGCGGGCAAATCGAGCATCCTCGACGGCGTCTGCTTCGCGCTGTACGGCAGCGTGCCCCGCTACGAGACGGGCGACAAGCGCCTGCGCAGCGACCACTGCGCACCCGAGGATCCCACCGAGGTCCGCCTCGAGTTCACCGTCGGCGACCGCCGCTGGCGCGTCACCCGTGCCCCGGAGTACCAGCGGCCGGCACGCCGCGGCGGCGGGCTCACCACCGAGCCCACGCGCGCGGAGCTCGAAGAGCTCGTCGATGGCGCGTGGACCGGCCGCGCGGCGAAACCCCGCGACGTCGGGCTGTTCCTCGACGAGGTGCTCGGGCTCAACGCCCAGCAGTTCCAGCAGGTGATCCTGCTCGCGCAGAACCGGTTCTCGAGGTTCCTCCTCGCCTCCGGCACGGAGCGGCAGTCACTGCTGCGCGCCCTCTTCGGCACGCGTCGCTACGAGGAGTACGCGCGCGAGCTGGGTGAGCGCAGCAAGGCGGCGCAGCACGAGCTCGACGCGCTCGGCGAACGGGCCCGCACCCTGCTCGATCAGGCGGAGCGCCTGATCGCGGCGCACGAGCTGGTGCCCGCCGAGGAGGCCGAGGCCGAGGCTCCGCTCGACCTGGCGGCGCGGCGCGCGGCGGTCGACCTCGGTCAGCAGCGTGCGTCGTACCGCCTCGACACGCTGACGCGCGAGCGCGTCGCTGCGGACGACGCCCGCACCGTCGCGGAGGCGGCACACGCCGAGCGGGTCGCGCTGGCGAAGGCGCAGGCCGAGCTCGGCCGCGCACGGGAACGACTGGCCACGCTCGAAGAGGCCGGCCCGCAGATCGCCGACGACCGTCGGCGACTGACCCGGGCGCGCTCCGCTGAGGCGCTGCGGGCGCCACTCGAGACGGCACGCCGAGCCGAGCGCAGCGCGGCGACGACGGCCGAGCTGGCCGCGTCGGCCGCCGCGGCATGGGGCCGTGCCGTCGCCGGCACCGACGACGCGGGCGCCCCCGATCTCTCTGCGGTGGTCGAGCGTCTCACCGGCGAGCTGGCCGTGTGGACCGCCGCCCTCGCGCAGGAGGCGGCCCTGGCCGACGGCGAATCGCGGAAGACGGCTGCCGCAGCGGAGGTGGCCCGGCTCGAGGCGGATGTCGTCGCCCTCGATGCGCAGCGGGCGCAGGTGCCGGCCGAGCTCGAGCGCATCGACACGGAACTCGAGGCCGAGCGCGCGGCGGCCTCCCGCCGCGATCCCGCGCGCGAGCGCCACGAAGAGCTCACCGGGCGCCTTGCGGCCGCCGTCGAGGCCGAAGGGCTCGCCGCCACCCAGCGCGCCGCCGAGATCGACCACCGCGACGCGGCCGCAGCTGCCGCTGCCGCCGCGGCAAGGGTGGCCGCGCTGCTCCAACTCCGTCTCGACGGCTACGCGGGCGAGCTCGCGACGACGCTCGTCGAGGGCGAGCCCTGCGCCGTGTGCGGGGCCACGGCGCATCCGTCGCCTGCCGCGCCGGCCGACGAGCCGGTGACCGATGAGCTCCTCGCTGCTGCCGAATCCGAGCGTGATGCGGCGGCCGCGCACGAGCGCACCGCGGCGGACGCGGCGAAGACCGCCCGGGAACGCCAGGGCGCGGCGGCCGCTCGCGCCGGCGGCGAAGGCGTCGAGGCGCTCCGCGGGCAGCTGGCCGCCGCCACCGCCGACCTGGCCGCAGCCGAGCGCGCCGTCGAACGCCGCGATGCACTCGCGGCCCGGCGCACCGAGCTGGCGGCGCTCGACCACGAGGCCGAGGCATCCCGCGCGTCCCTGACAGAGCGGCTCGCCGAGGCACGCACCCGTATCGCGGCGCTGGAGGAGCGGGTCGCGGCTGCCCGCGAGGCGGTCGACGCGGCCCGCGGCGGGCACGTCAGCGTCGCGGACCGCGTCGCGCACGCCACCTCGATCCGCGACGCGGGTCGGGCGGCGGTCGATGCCCGCGCCGAGGCGCACCGCGCGGCGACCCTGGCCGCGCAGGCGCGCACCGACGTCGAAGAGCGAGTCGCAGCATCCGTGTTCGCCGATGCCGCCGAGGCGAACGCCGCCCTTGCCGCACCTCGCGACGTGGAAGCTCTCGCCGAGCGGATCTCGGCGCACGACACGCAGCTCGGCGCGGCGCGGGCACGGATGCTCGAGCTCGAGCTCGAACTCGCGGGCGCGCCGACCGAGCCTGTCGACACCGAGGCGTCGCAGGCCGCGCTCGCGGCCGCCGACGAAGGACGCACCGAGGCGCTCCGGGCAGAGAGCGACGCCCGCACGCTGGTGGCCGGACTCCGCGATCTCGCGATGCAGATCGATCAGGCGTACGCCGGCGTCGCGGCGCGGGCCGCAGATGCCGCGGCCATCGCCCGGCTCGCCGACACCGTCGCCGGGCGCGCCCCCAACACGATGAAGATGGACCTCGAGACGTTCGTGCTGGCCGCCGAGCTCGAAGAGATCGTGGCCGCCGCGAACCTGCGGCTCAGCGACATGTCGTCGGGGCGCTACCGGCTGCAGCACACCGATGCGCGGGCCGCGCGCGGCGCCGCCTCGGGCCTCGGCCTCGAGATCATGGACGCCTTCACCGGCCAGTCACGTCCAGCCCAGTCGCTCTCGGGCGGCGAGACGTTCCTCGCGTCGCTCGCGCTCGCCCTCGGGCTCGCCGAGGTGGTCACCGCCCGGGCGGGCGGTGTGCGGCTCGACACCCTGTTCGTCGACGAAGGCTTCGGCTCGCTCGACGAGGAGACACTCGACCTCGCGATGCGCACCCTCGACGAGCTGAGGCAGGGCGGGCGCACCGTGGGCGTCATCAGCCATGTGGCCGCGATGAAGGAGCAGCTGCCCGCGCAGCTCGCGGTCGAGGCGACACCTGCCGGGCCGAGCGTCATCCGGCAGGACGCAGCCGCCCGCGTCTGAGCCACGGCTCGGCCCCCATCCCGCGCGGCAATCTGGGTCTTCTCCCTCTGTCGCCCGGGCGATGCACGGGTGTATCGTTCGCGGCAGATCGCTTCCTGGGGGAATCGCGATCCCGCCCGACCGCCGGCGCTCGTCCGGCCGCGGCTGTTCGCCGCGCCCTCTCGTTACGACGACGTACGGAGTCGACATGCGTTCCACCACACGGGCGCGCCGCGCCCTCGCCGCGTTCGCGGCATCCGCCCTCCTTCTCACCGGCACTCTCAGCGCCGCCTCTGCCGCGCATGCCGCACCCGCGCCGGCGACGATCACTCGCATGGCCGCGCTGGGGGACTCGATCACCCAGGCGGCGATGACGTGTTCGAGCCTCACGACGTGTCCGACCAACAGCTGGTCCACGGGATCCACGACGTCGGTCAACTCACACCTGCAGCGGCTGCGGGCGGCCGGGGCTACGGGCCTCGTCAACGTCTTCAACGACGCCAAGTCGGGTGCGGGATCGTCGGCGCTCCCCGCCCAGGCGCAGATGGCCGCCGGACAGGGGGCCCAGTACGTCACGATCGAGATCGGCGCGATCGACGCCTGCACCCGGACCGTGGCGCAGATGACGACGGTCGATGCGTTCCGGACCAACGTGCAGTCGGCGCTCTCCACCCTTGCGGCGAGTGCCGCGGCGCCGGAGATCTTCGTCGCGAGCATCCCGAGCCTGCAGCGCCTCTACGACATCAACAGATCGAGTCTGTCCGCCCGTCTCGCGTGGTCGCTGCTCGGCACCTGCCAGTCGATGCTCGCCAACCCGAGCAGCAGCGCGACCGCCGACGTGCAGCGCCGCACGCTGGTTCAGCAGCGGGTGACCGATTTCAACAAGGTGCTGGAGGCCGCCTGCGCAGCCACTGCGAAGTGCCGGTTCGACGGATACGCGGTCGCGAACTATGCGTTCGTGAAGTCCGACATCTCGACGCGGGACTACTTCCACCCGTCCCTGTCGGGCCAGGCGACGCTGGCGAACATCACGTGGGCGAAGACGCAGTGGGTGTCGTGAGTCGGGGTCAGACGCCGTAGTCGGCGCGGATGCGGTCGCGCAGCTGGTGGCTGCAGGCGGTCACGGCGGTGCGCCAGTCGGTGATCGCGCCGTCCTGGGCGCGATCTGAGACGGCCTTGAGCACGCGGATCGGCACGCCGAAGCGCTCTGCGACCCAGATGTAGGCGTACGTCTCCATGTCGACGAGGACGGCGCCGAGCGGACGGATGACCTCCACGGCCTCGGAGTCGTCGACGAAGTGGTCGCCGGTGGCGATCGTCACGCCGTCGGCGGCGAGCTCGACGCGCGTCGGCAGCGACACGTGCTGGCCGACGATGCCGTCGATGTCGGTGACGTCGTGCTGCAGGGCGGCCGAGATCTCGTAGACGGATGCGTCGAGCCGCGCGTCGATCGCCCCCGCGGTGCCGACCACCACGATCTCGTCGTAGGCGGTCGCGTCGAGCGCGCGGGTGAGCGCGTAGGTCGCCTGCAGCTTGCCGGGGCCGGTCACGAGGCGGTCGAATCCGTCGAGGTCTTCCGGGAAGGCGACGAGCTCGGAGTCGAGGGCGGCGACGAGAAGTCTCACCCTCCCATCATCTCCCGCGCGCCGGGGTTTGCGCCCGCCACTCTGCGGAACGGGGCTAGCCTGGGCGAGATGTCCCAGCCACAGCCGACGCCGCAGAGTTCTTCGAGCAAGGCGCGCGCCGTGCCGGCCACGACTGCTGTCATCCCCCTCTCGCACGGTGCCCGCTGGCGTGCGTTCTGGGTCTGCGTCTCGGTCGCCGCGATCACCATCCTCGACATGACGAAGGTCAACGTCGCGCTGCCGTCGATCGGCGAGGTGCTCGGTGCGAGCTCGACGCAGCTGCAGCTGATCGTGTCGGGGTTCGTCCTCACCTTCGGGCTCGTGCTCGTGCCGATGGGCCGCCTGGGCGATCAGCGCTCGCGGAGGACGCTGTTCGTCGTGGGCCTTTCGCTCTACACGGTCACGAGTGTGCTGTGCGCGCTCGCGCCGACCGCCGAGGTGCTGCTGATCGGGCGACTCCTGCAGGGCGTGGCCGCGGGCATCCAGATGCCCCAGGTGCTCGGCATGGCCCAGGAGCTGTTCCAGGGCAAGGAGCGCGCCCGCGCCTTCGGACTCTTCGGCGCGACGATCGGCATCGCGACGGCCTTCGGCCCGACGCTCGGCGGTCTGCTCATCGCCCTCGGCGGGCCGACGAACGGCTGGCGGCTCATCTTCTGGATGAACGTGCCGCTGTGCCTCATCGCGATCGCCCTCGCGCTGTGGCTGCTGCCCGACACCCGCACGAACTCCCAGCGCAAAGTGCAGCTCGACCCCGTCGGTGTGCTGCTGTTCGGCGCGAGCGTGATCTCGCTGATGTGGCCCTTCCTCTTCACCACCGGTGCGCCCAGCGACAACCCGGCGCGGTGGTGGCTGCTCGTCGCCTTCGCCCTGTTCGCCTCCGCCTTCATCGCGTGGGAGCGCCGCTACGCGAAGCGCGGCCGCAAGCCGCTCATCCCGCTCGGCCTCTTCCGCATCACGTCGTATCGCAACGGCACGCTGCTGCAGACGGCGTACTTCACCGCGGCCCCGGCGATGTTCCTCGTGACGACGCTGTTCCTGCAGCTCGGCCTCGGGCTCGCGCCGGTGTACGCGGGCATGGTGTCGATCGGGTTCGCACTCGCCTCCGCTGTCACCTCGTGGGTCGGCGGCAACCTCGTCAGCACGCACGGCCGCGTGGTCGTGGTGTGGGGTCTCGCCGGCATGCTGCTGTGCGTCGGCGGGCTGGTGCTCGCGGCGCTCTACAGCGACCCCGCGTGGACCCCCTACATCGCCGCCGCGGTCATGACCGTCGGCGGCGCGGGCGGCGGTCTCGTGATCGCGCCCAACCAGGCGCTCACGCTCGGCGACATCCCCGTCAAACAGGGTGGCCTCGCCGGCTCCGTCGGCCAGCTGGGCCAGCGCATCGGCGCGGCGGTCGGCACGGCGGTCGCGCTGTCGCTGTTCTACGCCGCGATCTACCGTGAGTCCGGCTCCCACGACAGCCTCGTCGTCTACCACGACGCGTACGCCTTCGGGATGCTGTCGGTCGCGGTCTTCCTCGCCCTCGCGTTCCTGGTGGCCATCGTCGACCTCACCGCGCGCCGCACCGCGCGCGAGCGCAAGGCCGCCGTCAGCGGCGCAGAGACGCCGGTCCCATGACCGGGCGCCGCCGGTCGCGCTTCCACCGGGCGTGCGACTCGCGGAACTCCGCGCGCGTCGTGAAGCGGTAGCGATACGACACCGCACGCACCCATCGCGGCTTTTCACCCGCGAACGGATCGTGGGCGAGCAGGCGCAGGGTCGCAGCATCCGCTTCCAGAAGCCGCACCAGGAACACCGTGAACCAGTCGTCGAGCGACCGGCCGAGTGGGAGGAACCACATCAGCCAGTCCAGGCGCAGATGGTACGGCGCGAACTGCCGCGGGATGCGGTGCACCTCGCCGGGCTTGCCCTTGAAGGCGTACTCGTGCCAGGTGGCCGTGTCGGGGTCGTCGTCCATCGTGCCCTCGACGACGATCTCGATGCGCTCCTTCGTGACCGTGCCGAATGCGCCGTAGGCGTTGGCGAGCTGCCACCGGTTGAACGAGGCGTTCATGAGCTGCCGCCGCGCGAACAGGTTCCGCAGCGGCCACCAGCTGATCACGAGGTACAGCGCGCCGATCGCGCACGTGATGACGAGCCAGTACACGGGGATCCCGGTGAACACGCCCGGAGCCTGCGATGCTGCGCCCTCGGGCGCGGCGCCGATGCCCGGCAGTCCGATGGCCGAGAAGGCGAGCACGATCGTCATCCAGTTGAGCCATGCAAAGTTGCCGGTGACGACGAGCCAGGCCTGCGTCGCGATGACGATCGCGGCCGCCACTGTCCCGACGACGGCGGGCACCGGTCCGGGCGCGAACAGTCCGACGAGTGGTGCGAACAGGAACCACGGCACCACCAGCTGCGCGAAGTGGTTGCCGAGCACCTCGCCCTTGTGGAACCAGCGGGGGAGGAGGTGCGCCTGGCGGCTGAGCGGCCCGGGCATCGGCTGGGTCTCGTGGTGGTACGTGAGCGCGGTGAGGTCGCGCCACTCGCGGCCGCCGCGGATCTTGATCATGCCCGCGCCGAACTCGAGCCGGAACACCAGCCACCAGAACAGCACGATCACGACGACCGGCGGCGGCTGGTCATCCGAGCCCAGGAACGCCGCGAGGAAGCCGGCCTCGAGCAGCAGCATCTCCCAGCCGAACCCGTAGAAGGTCTGCCCGATGCTCGTGATCGACATGTAGCCGAGCCACAGCGCGAGGAAGCACAGCATCGGCACCCACGGCGGACCGAGCTGGGCGAGGCCGATGACCAGCGTCGCCGCGATCACGATGCCCGCCCAGCACAGGGCGGCGAGCCTGCGGTCGGTGTACCGCAGGCGGCGGAAGACGGTGGGGCGCAGCATCCGCTGTCCTCTCTTCGAGGTGCGCACCCACTCGAGGAGGTCGGGCGCGGGCAGAAGCCCGTGCTCGCCGAGAAGCGGACGGAACTGGTTCAGCGACGAGATGAACGCGACGACGAACAGGGCCGCGACGCCCCGCTGCAGCACCTGTCGAGCGAACTCGAAGTCGACCGCGGCGAAGGCGTCCACCCGGTCACGCTCCGAAGAGGTCCCCGAGATCGAGCCGCCGGCCGCTGTCGCGCAGCGCCTGGCGCGCGGCGTACCAGCCCGGCATGCCGGTGACGCCGGGTCCGGGCGGGGTCGACGCCGACGCGAGGTACACGCCGCGCAGCGGCGTGCGCCACGGCGTCGTCGAGACGATGGGGCGCCGGATCGCCTGTGCGAACGTGAAGGCGCCGCCGAGGATGTCGCCGCCGATGTCGGCGGGGTTGTATGCGGCGCGCTGGGCGGCCGTCATCGCGTGGCTCGCGAGGATGCGGTGCCGGAATCCCGGCGCGAAGCGCTCGACCTGCCGCACGACGGCTTCGGTGGGGTCGAACGTCGACCCCGCCGGGACGTGGATGTACGCCCACAGCACGTGCTTGCCGGCAGGGGCGCGCGTGCCGTCGAGCACGCTCGGCTGCACCGTCAAGACGTACGGCCGATCGGTCAGTCCGCCCCGCGCCACCGCGTTCTCGCTCGCCTCGACCTCCTCCCGTGTGCCGCCGAGGTGCACGGTGGGGGCCAGAGCGACGTCGGGGTGCGCCCACGGCACCGGTCCGTCGAGGGCGAAGTCGACCTTCGCGGCGGCCGGGCCGTACCGGTAGTGACGGACCGCCCGCGCGTAGCGGTCGGGCAGGTCCGGATGCGTGAGCAGGAGGCGCGGTGTCGTGTCGAGCAGCAGCAGGTCGCCGGCATCCGGATCGCCCCAGTCCAGGTCCGCGAGGGTCTGCACATGGTTGCCCGTCTCGACGACGCCGCCGTGCGCCTTCAGGTCGGCCACCAGCGCGTCCGCGATCGCCTGCGAGCCGCCGCGGGGGAACGCCCAGCCGTCGGCCGAGTGCCCGTGCGCCGCGAGGAAGAGCCCGGACGCCGCCCCTCCGAGCGACGGCAGCGGGGTGTTCGCGTGCGCGAGCACACCCGTGAGCAGCGCGCTCGCCTCCTCCGTGCGGAAGGTCTCGCGGCCCAGGCGCGTGCCGAGCTGCAGGGCGCGCAGCCCGAACCGGACGGTGGTGACCGGATGCCGCGGCCACCGCAGCAGCTGGGACCCGGTGAAGTCCACCAATCCGCCGAGGTGACGGCTGAGGGGGCGAAGGACGCCTCGCCACGCGCGGCCGTCGGGGCCGAGGGCATCGGCCGTGCGCTCGATGTCGCGCCACGCGATCGCCGCGCGCCCGCCGTCGAGCGGCTGCGCGTACGAGGCGAGCGGGTGGATCCAGCCGACCCGCTCGTGGATGCCGAACGCCCGGAAGAAGGGCGACGACAGCGCCGCGGGATGCACCGCCGAGCACACGTCGTGGCGGAAGCCGGGGAGGGTGAGCGCCGCCGTGCGGACGCCGCCGCCGATGGTCGCGGCGGCCTCGAGCACGCGCACCTCGTACCCGGCGCGCGCCAGCGCGACCGCGGCCGACAGCCCGTTGGGCCCGCTGCCGATCACCGTCGCGCGCCTCGTCATAGGCCCCATCCTTCCATCGCCCCGCGGTCCTCGGAGGGGGGTTGACGGCCCGCCTCGTGCGAAAAGACGGGCGCGTGACGCGACACGCCGGGCGGCAGCATCCGTCATCGGCGTGTCGTCGTCACCGACCCGTGTTCCCGCGCAGGCGACCGCATCGTCGGGACGCGATCGGGTGGGACGAAGGGGCGTGGCGATCTTCCTCACCGCTCGCCGCCGCGACAGGATGGAGGTGCGGACGGGCCGCGGAGAATGAGGTGGATCATGCAATCGGTGCTTCTCGAGACTCCGGCGGGGATCACGGCGCGGCTCGGCTGGGATCCCAAGCTCCCCGAGCACGACCGCAAGCGCGCGCTCGCCAAGGAGATCGTCGCGACGAAGCTCGGCGTCGACGCGAAGGATGTGCGCGTCGAGCGCGAGGCCCCTCGCACGTTCGGGTTCCACACCCAGCTGATCGCCGAGGTGGGCGGTGCGGAGGTGCCGCTCAAGATCCGCAACGTCAACTTCCGCGCTGCCACGGTCGTCGCCGTGAGCGACCCGGACGTGTCGCTGGGCCTCGACCTGCGCGACGCCCATCCCGACGACGCCGAGCTGCACCTCATGCAGCGCCACTCGCATCTGCTCGACGAATCGAACCTCGACAAGCTTCTCGCCCACTGGACGCGGGTGCAGGCGGTGCGCGACGCCGACGGGCGCGGTGCGCTCGTGGCGCCCGACCATGTGCGCCTCGACAGCCCGCTCACGCGAGGATGGATCCCGGACCGCAAGACGTGGTACCAGCTGGCGGACCTGTCGCGCGACAGCTGGATCATCACGCTCGCCTACACCCAGCCGCCCGCCTGAGAACGGACACCGGAGAGAGCGGATGCCGCGGGCCGCGGCATCCGCTCCGTCAGTCCTTGACGAGATCGGGGAGGGCGGCCTTCAGCTCCGCGAGCCACACGCGGGCGTTGCCGTCGGAGGGGGCGCGCCAGTCGCCGCGCGGTGACAGCGACCCCGCGGGCGAGACCTTCGGACCGTTCGGGATCGCGGAGCGCTTGAACTGCGCGAACGCGAAGTAGCGCTTCAGGAACACCTGCAGCCACTTCGCGACCGTGGGCAGGTCGTAGGCGTAGCGGTCCTCATCGGGGAAGCCGGGGGGCCACGCGCCCGCCTGGGCATCGCCCCACGCGTGGGCGGCGAGGTAGGCGATCTTCGACGGGCGGAACCCGTACCGCAGGATGTGGAACAGCGCGAAGTCGTGCAGCGCGTAGGGGCCGATGCGGTCCTCGGTCGACTGCATCTTGCCGTCCTGGCCCATGGGCACGAGCTCGGGCGAGATCTCGGTGTCGAGCACAGACTGCAGCACCTCGGCCTCGCGGTCGTCGACGCCCTCGCGCTCGGAGATCACCCAGCGGATCACGTGCTGGATGAGGGTCTTGGGCACCCCGGCGTTCACGGCGTAGTGGCTCATGTGGTCGCCGACGCCGTAGGTGGCCCAGCCGAGGGCGAGCTCGGACAGGTCGGACGTGCCGATGACCATGCCGCCGTGGTGGTTGGCGAGGCGGAAGAGGTAGTCGGTGCGCAGACCCGCCTGCACGTTCTCGAACGTGATGTCGTGCACGGGCTCGCCGTCGGCGAACGGGTGCCCGAGGCGCTCGAGCATCTCGATCGCGAGCGGGCGGATGTCGATCGTCTCGA
This sequence comes from Microbacterium sp. PRC9, assembly GCF_031844125.1. Lineage (NCBI taxonomy): Bacteria > Bacillati > Actinomycetota > Actinomycetes > Micrococcales > Microbacteriaceae > Microbacterium > Microbacterium sp. PRC9. Next base: position 130,929 of record NZ_JAUZUR010000001.1, on the reverse strand, counting down.
TCGACGCGCCGACCGATTCGGCGAGGGCGATCGCGTTGGACTTCGTGTGCTCGCTCGTCGCGAAGCCGGGCATCGTGTACGCGAGGATGTCGCTGCGCGGGCGCCCCATCAGGTCCATGGCGCGCGCGACCACGAGCAGCGCGTGGGTCGAGTCGAGTCCGCCGCTCACGCCGATCACCGGCTTCGGGCCGCCGATCGCGCGCATGCGCTGCACGAGACCTGAGACCTGGATGTTGAACGCCTCGTAGCAGTCCTGCGCGAGGCGCGCGGGGTCGTCGGGCACGAACGGGAACCGGTCGAGCGTGCGGCGCAGCCCCACGTCGGTGCGGGGCGGGTCGAGCCGGAAGTGGACGGTGCGGAACGAGGCATCCGCCCCCGTCGCGCGGCGGTTGTCGTCGAAGGTGCCCTGGCGCAGGCGATCCTGGCGCAGGCGGTCGAGGTCGACGTCGGCGATCGAGCGGCGCGGCCCGTCGGGGAACCGCTCGGTCTCGACGAGCAGGTTGCCGGCCTCGTAGATCATGGTCTGGCCGTCCCACGAGAGGTCGTTCGTGGATTCACCGGCGCCCGCCGCGGCGTACGCGTAGGCGGCGAGGCAGCGGAGGGACTGCGACTGGCAGAGGTCCTTGCGGTCCTCCGCGCGCGCGATCGTGATCGGGCTGCCGCTGAGGTTGAGGAGCAGCGTGGCCCCCGCGAGCGCCGCGCGCGACGACGGGGGTATCGGGACCCACACGTCCTCGCAGACCTCGGCGTGCACGACGAGACCGGGGACGTCGAGCGCCTCGAACAGCAGGTCGGGTCCGAACGGCGCCTCGAGCTCGCCCACGCGGATGTCCTGGCCCGCCTGGTCGTCGCCCGGCGCATACCAGCGGCGCTCGTAGAACTCGCGGTAGGTCGGCAGGTAGGACTTGGGTGCGACGCCCAGCAGCTCTCCGCGGTGGATCACGACCGCGCAGTTGTACAGGCGGTTGCGGTGGCGCAGCGGCGCGCCGACGACGAGCACCGGAAGGAGATCGACGGATGCCTCGACCAGCCCCTCGATCGCGGTGACGACCGCGTCGAGAACGGGGTCCTGCATGACGAGGTCGTCGATCGCGTAGCCGGTCAGGCACAGCTCGGGGAAGACCGCGACGGCGACCGCGTCGGCATCGCACACGCGCGCGGCCTCGAGCACGGCGTCGGCGTTGGCGGCGGGGTCGGCGATCTCCACCGGGATCGTGCACGCGGCGACGCGGGCGAACCCGTGCCGGTACGCGCTGTCGAAGGGCAGGCTCATGGGGTCAAGTCTGGCAGGTGGGGCATGGGGGCGGAGGTGGGGCATGGGGCAGAGGTGTCGGGGGGCGCGGCTATCGTCGTGGAAGAAGGGCGGGGTATGCGATACATCGAGGACGAAGGCCGGATCGTCTGGAGCGCGAGCGATCTCAAGACCGCTGCGGAGTGCGAGTTCGCGTGGCTGCGCGCGATCGACGCGCGACTCGGTCGCGTGGCCGCGGTCGAAGATCCGGAAGACCTCACCCTCGAGCGCGCGGGGCGCCTCGGCACGGTGCACGAGCGCCGGGTGCTCGCCGACTACATCGAGCGCTACGGGGATCGCGTGGTCGAGATCCCCGAGACGCGGTCGTCGGATGCTGCGGCCCTCGCCGACGCGGTCGCCCAGACGAACGCCGCCCTCGCCTCGGATGCCGAAGTCGTCTACCAGGCCGCGTTCTCGACGGAGTCGTTCGTCGGTTTCGCGGACTTCCTCGTCCGCGACGAGTCCGGGCGCTGGCTCGTGCAGGACACCAAGCTCGCGCGCCACGCCCGCGTGACCGCGCTCATGCAGCTGGCCGCATACGTCGACCAGCTCGACCGCCTCGGGGTCGCGCGCTCCGGCCGGGTGCAGCTGCTGCTCGGCGACGGCAGCGTCAGCGAGCACGAGGTCGACGACCTGCTGCCCGTGTTCGCGCTGCGGCGCGAACGGCTCGCCGCGCTCATCGCGGACCGCCGCCTCGACCTCCGAGCGGCGGGGGAGCCGATCGCGTGGGGCGACCCGCGGGGCGAGCTCGGCGTCGTCGCGTGCGGGCGCTGCGCGACGTGCGACGCGGAGGTCGTGGCAACGCGCGATCTGCTGCTCGTGGCGGGGATGCGCCCCGTGCAGCGCGAGCGGCTGCGCGCCGCCGGGATCGAGACGATCGAACAGCTCGCCGGGGCGCCGAGCGGGCCGGCGGGCATGAACCCCGACGTGTTCGCGTCGCTGCGCACGCAGGCGCGCCTGCAGCTCGAGAGCCCGGCGGGCACGCCGCCGCTCATCGCGCCGAAGACCGTGCCGCACGAGGTCGTCGTGGCGGGGAGCGTGCTCGCCACCGACGGCGCGTCGGTCGCCCAGGCGACGGTGGCGGCCGTGCTGGAGGCCCCTGCGGCCGTTCCTGCTCCGCCGATCCCGGTGTTCGAGGTCGTCGCCCCCCAGGCGCTCGGCGCGCTTCCGCGGCCCGACCACGGCGACCTGTTCTTCGATTTCGAGGGCGACCCGCTGCACACCGAGCCGCCGACGCCGGGGGAGCCCACGCAGTGGGGCATCGACTACCTGTTCGGGTGGGTCGACACCCGCGAGCAGTACACCGCGCTGTGGGCGCACTCGTTCGCCGACGAGAAGCGGGCGCTCGAGACGTTCCTCGACCTCGTGAACCTCCGCCGACAGCAGTTCCCCGGCATGCACATCTACCACTACGCGCCGTACGAGCCGACGCATCTGCTCGCGATGGCGGCGCGCCACGGCGTGCGCGAGGCCGACGTCGATCGCCTCCTGCGCGACGGCGTGTTCGTCGACCTGTACCCGATCGTGCGCCGGGCGCTGCGCGTCGGCTCCCGCTCGTACTCGATCAAGAAGCTCGAGCCGCTCTATATGGGCGATGAGGTGCGCACGAGCGACGTGCAGAAGGGCGACGACTCGATCGTCCGCTACGTCGAGGCGCGTGCGCTGCAGGCCGACGGCGCCGAGGCCGAGGCAGGTCTCGTGTTCGATGACCTCGCGGACTACAACCGCTACGACTGCGTCTCGACCCGGCGCCTGCGCGACTGGCTCGTCGACCGTGCGCGCGAGGCGAAGCTCGTGCCGTCGCCGAATCCCGAGCCCGACGAGCGGGCGTACGAGCCGTCGCCGCGCGCGACGCTGCTCGATGCGCTCGCCCTCGGTCACCCTGACGACTCGATGGCCGCGCGATCGCTGCGGCTCGGCGCTGCCGCGATCGACTACTACCCGCGGGAGGCGAAATCGTTCTGGGCCACGCACTTCCTGCGGCTACGCGAGCCCGTCTCGCTGTGGGAGGAGACCCGCGACGTCGTCGCGATCGACCCCGCGCGCAGCGTCGTGCGCGAGGACTGGCACTTCCTCGAGAGCGGCAAGGGCGGCGAGCGGCGCATCGTCGAGCTGCGGGGCGACCTCGCCCCCGGCACACGGCTCAGCGAGGGCACGAACCCGTTCGCGCTGTACGAGCTGCCCGCACCGTTCCCGTTCGAGGCATCGCCGCGTTGGATCCATGCGTACCGGTCGGTGACCGTCGTCGAGGTGCTCGACGACGGCGCGGTGATCGAAGAGACCGCGGTCGACGGAGTGACCTGGAGCGAACTGCCCCTCGCGCTCACCCCGCAGGCGCCGCCCGCCGCCGGCAACCAGCAGAAGGCGATCGACGCGTGGGCCGACGCCGTCATCGCGGCTGCGCCGGAGCTTCCGGCCGACCCGGCCACCGACATCCTGTGCCGTCGTCCGCCGCGCACCCTCACGGGAACCCTTCCCGCGGTGGGGGACGACGCGGTCGACGCCATCGCACGCGCTGTGCGCGACCTCGACCGCAGCTACCTCGCCGTGCAGGGCCCGCCAGGAACCGGCAAGACGTACGTCGGCTCCCACGTGATCGCCCGCCTCGTGCGGGACCACGGGTACAAGGTCGGCGTGGTCGCCCAGGGGCACGCGACCATCGAGCACCTCCTGGACCGCGTCATCGCGGCGGGGGTGCCTGCGGTCCAGGTGGGCAAGGCGCCGAAGGACGCGACGGCCGGGCACGCGTTCACCGTGCTCCCCAAGAACGGCGTGGCTGCCTTCACGGCCGAGCACGAGGCATCCGGTTACGTCATCGGCGGCACCGCGTGGGACTTCAGCCACGAGGGCCGCGTGCCGCGCGGGAGCCTCGACCTCCTCGTCGTCGACGAGGCCGGCCAGTTCTCACTCGCGTCGACGATCGCCGTGTCGCTCGCCGCGCCCCGGCTGCTGCTGCTCGGCGATCCGCAGCAGCTGCCGCAGGTGAGCCAGGGCACGCACCCCGCCCCCGTCGACACGTCGGCGCTCGGCTGGGTGATGGACGGTGCCGACGTCATCCCGCCCGAGTACGGGTACTTCCTCGCCGAGACCCGGCGCATGCGTCCCGAGGTCGCGGCGCCCGTGTCGACGCTGTCGTATCGCGGCGAGCTCGAAGCGCACCCCTCGACGGCGCTGCGGCGCCTCGGCGGCATCGCCGCGGGCCTCGTGCCGATCGCGTTGCGCCACCACGGCAACGCCACGCAGTCGCTCGAAGAGGCTGCAGAGGTCGCCCGCCTGGTCACCGATCTGATCGGACGGGAGTGGACGGATGCCGCCACCTCCGACACGGACGGCTCCTCGGTCGCGCTGCCGCCGCGGCCGCTCGAGCAGCAGGACCTCATCGTCGTCACGCCGTACAACGCGCAGCAGGTCGCGGTCGAGGAGGCTCTCGCCGCCGCAGGATTCCCCGATGTGCCCGTCGGCACGGTCGACAAGTTCCAGGGCAAGGAGGCTGCCGTCGCGATCGTGTCGCTGGCGGCCTCGAGCGGGCGCGACGCCCCGCGCGGGCTCGAGTTCCTGCTGCTGCGCAACCGCCTGAACGTCGCGATCTCGCGCGCGATGCACACGGCGTACGTCGTGTACTCGCCGGGGCTCCTCGACGACCTGCCCTACACCCCTGAGGGCGTGGCTCGGCTGAGCGGTTTCGCGCGACTGGTCGGCCGGGGCTGAGGCCCGCGTAGACTCGCGCACACGTCGCACACGACAGCCCCCGAGCGTCTCGCACCGGTCTGGGACGAGACACCCGCCGAACAGGAGCACGCATGGCCGACGACGCCTCGCAGCAGTTCGAGATCGACCTCCCGCCCGAGCTCATCGGCGGCAACTACGCCGACTTCGCGAACGTCTGGCACACGCCGACGGTGTTCGTGATGGACTTCCTCACCCTCGCACAGCCGCCGCGCGAGCAGGTCGACGCCGAGACCGGCCAGCGCCACACGGTCGTCCCGGCGCGCGTGGTCAGCCGCATCCGCATCCCACCCGACCAGGTGTTCGAACTCGCGAAGGCGCTGACCCAGCAGCTGGAGTTCTGGGAGCGGGAAACCGGTCGCCGCAACCCGCAGGAGCCCCCGCTCGGCGACTGAGGCGGTACCCGGACGACGCGTCCGAGTGGTGGATCGTTACACTGCCGACGCGTCCGAAGTCAACCCCTTTGGGTGGAAAATTCCGGCCACGTAGCCTTGCCACGCGTCGTAAAAAGCGCACTGGCGCGGTATCCGTTCGGCGAGGGGCGGATGCCGCGCCGTCGCGTGTCCGGTATCACTGCCTGTGCTTCCTCCTCTGACACACGGAGGAGGACGACATGACCACGATCGACCAGCCGCTCGCGACGATCGCGACCACGCATGAGGCGGCAGCTCAGACCCCGACGACGACGGATGCTGCGCCCCGGCGCCGCGGGATCGTCTTCTGGATCGTCCGCTATCTGCCCGCCGAGGTCGCCGGAACGGCCGCGATGGTGGTCGGGGGACTTCTCGCCACCCTCTGGACCGACGCGGCACCGCTCATCGCCGTGGCGGCCCTCCTCGGCGAGATCATCGGCTTCTATGCCGTGCTCGCGGTCACGATCTACATCGAGCAGGCGCCCGTCTCGGCGACACGACGGCGGGCTGCCGGCCGCACGGCGGTACTGCTGGTGGCGGAGTTCGGCGCGGCCGAGCTGCTCGACACCTTCCTGGTGCGCCCGGCGGCACTGATGCTCGGCGTGTGGCTCATCCCCGATCCGCTCTGGGGCATGCTCGCCGGCAAGATCGCCGCCGACATCGTGTTCTACGCGGTCGCCGCCGGCGCCTTCACCGTCACCGCCAGGACCGGCCTGCGCGACGCACGCAGCCCTTTGGGCGCGAAGGAGGTGTCGACGTGAACCTCGCGGCCCTCCGACGTGAGCCCCGCACGACCCGGGCACTCGAGAGCAGGCGCCGGGCCGAGGCATCCGCTCTGCTGTCGTCCGTCGCGGCTCGCGCGGCCATCGCGCTGCACGGCACACCGCTGCTGCTGCTCGATCCGGAGCGCGTGCGCCGCCAGCACCGGCACCTCCGCAACGCGCTGCCGTTCGTCGGGTTCCACTACGCGGTCAAGGCGCTCGCCCACGACGCCGTGCTCGACGTCCTCGACGATGCCGGCTGCGGGTTCGACGTGGCGACCGGCGAGGAGCTGGCGATGCTGACGCGACGCGGTGTCGCGGCATCCCGCATCATCCACACCCACCCGATCAAGAAGCCCGCCGAGATCGCCGAGGCGCTGGCCGCGGGGGTGCGCACCTTCGTCGTCGACAACGACGTCGAGATCGAGAAGTTCCGCGGCGCGCCGAGCGACACGCGACTGCTCGTGCGTCTCGCCTACCGCAGCCCGCACGCGAAGAGCGACCTGTCGAGCAAGTTCGGCGTCGGGCCGTTCGAGGCGGCGCATCTCGTCGAGCGTGCGCATGCCGCGGGCATCACGGTCGCCGGCTTCAGCTATCACGTGGGCAGCCAGCTGGACGATCCGGCCCGCTTCCCACGGCCGCCGCCGACACGCTCGAGCTCATGGGCATCCTCGAGCGGCGCCTCAACGTGCAGTTCGACACCCTCGACATCGGCGGTGGCTTTCCGGCGTCGTACGACTCCGAGTCGGCGGCCATCGAAGACGTCGCCGCGGTGCTCCGTCCGGTGCTCGAGCCGCATGCGCGGCGGCTCGACATCATCGCCGAGCCCGGACGGGTGATGGTGGCCGACGCGATGACCCTGGTCACGAGCGTCGTGGGCATCGCCGAGCGCGGCGACGGTCGCTGGTACTACCTGGACGACGGGCTCTACGGCTCGTACTCGAACGTGCTCACCGAGGACGTGCACCCGCTCGTGTTCGCCGAGCGGGATCTCAGAGGCACGACGGACGCGGCGAACCACCGCTGGGCGACCCTCGGAGGCCCGACCTGCGACTCGTCGGACGTGATCGCACGCGAGGTGCTGCTGCCCGACCTGGCGGTCGGTGACCTGCTGGTGAGTCCGACGATGGGTGCGTACACGACGGTCACCGCGACGCGGTTCAACGGTCGCCCGTTCACACCGGTCGCCGTGGTCGGTCGCGGTGCGACGACCGCCGAGGTCGCCGTGGCATCGGATGTGCGCCGCGTGCCGATCGTATGATCGCGCGGATGTCGCGGGTCAGACCGTGCCGTACAGCCGGTCGCCGGCGTCGCCGAGCCCGGGCACGATGTAGCCCTTCTCGTTGAGGCGCTCGTCGAGCGCACCCAGCACGAGGGTGACGTCGCGGCCGGCGACCTGCTTCTCGATCGCCGCGACGCCCTCGGGGGCGCCGAGGATGCAGATCGCGGTGACGTCCTGCGCCCCGCGGTTGAACAGGAAGTCGATGGCCGCGCCCAGCGAGCCGCCGGTCGCGAGCATGGGGTCGAGGACGAAGCACTGGCGGTCGCTCAGGTCGTCGGGCAGACGCTCGGCGTACGTCGTGGGCTCGAGGGTCTCTTCGTTGCGCGCCATGCCGAGGAAACCGACCTCCGCAGTGGGCAGGAGCTTGACCATGCCCTCGAGCATGCCGAGGCCGGCGCGAAGGATCGGCACGACGAGCGGCCGCGGGTCGTCGATGCGCACACCGGTCGTCGTCGTGACGGGCGTCTGGATCTCGATCGGCGCCACTCGGACGTTGCGCGTCGCCTCGTAGGCGAGCAGCGTCACGAGTTCCTCGGTGAGCTGGCGGAACACCGGCGACGGGGTGCGCTGGTCGCGCAGCACCGTGAGCTTGTGGGTGATGAGGGGGTGGTCGGCGACGTGCAGGCGCATAGAGACAGGTTAGTGCGTCGGCACGCCCGAACCCGGGGCGACTTCTTCGCGGGCGGCTACGCTCGTGCTGTGCTTCCCGCCCCCGCCGACCTCACAGCGATGGACCGCGCGCTCGCGCTCGCCGCGGCCGCGGGTGACGCGGGCGACGTTCCCGTGGGGGCGGTGGTGACGGATGCCGCCGGCACGGTGATCGGCGAAGGCCGCAACCTTCGCGAGGCCCTGCACGACCCGACCGCGCACGCAGAGGTCGTGGCTCTTCGCGCAGCGGCAGCGACGCGCGGCAACTGGAACCTCGAGGGGTGCACGCTCGTCGTGACCCTCGAGCCCTGCGTGATGTGCGCGGGCGCGGTGCTCCAATCGCGCGTCTCGCGGCTCGTCTTCGGCGCTTGGGACGAGAAGGCCGGCGCCGCGGGCTCGGTGTACGACGTCGTGCGCGACCGGCGCCTGCCCTATCGGGCAGAGGTCGTCGCCGGCGTGCGCGAGGCCGAGGCATCCGCTCTCCTGCGCAGCTTCTTCGACGCGCGCCGTTGATTCGACTGATCCTGCGGCGCATTGAGCTCGTGTTGCGCGGGCGTGCTCGAGCCCCGGTGATGATCGTGGCACGCCAGTTCTCAGTCGGCCGTCTGCCGTCGGTCAGAAGGGCGCCTGTGCGTCTCGCGGATCGTCGCCTACTTGACGCCCGGAGGGTCGTACGGTGAATGTGGGGACTTTGCGTTCGGGGTGCACGACGTAGCGTCGCCCGGTGGGGGATGTCCAGGCCACCGCGCCGCCGGAGCCTTCGATCTGGCGGACCTGCCAGCCGGTGTTGTCTTTGACGAGGTGGTGCCCTTTGCAGAAGGGCAGGGTGTTGTCGAGGGCGGTTTCGCCGCCGTCGGCCCATCGGATCTGGTGGTCGATCTCGCACCGGGAGGCCGGCATCGAGCAGCCCGGGCCCATGCATCGGTCGGCGCGCCATCTGACGAGCCTCTTCAGCGGGGCGGGTGGTGGATAGGCGTCGCGGCCGACGGAGAGCACGAGACCGGTCTCGGGGTGGGTGAGCACCCGCATCCACCGGCTGTCGCCGCCGCCCAGTTCGCGGGCCTTGGACAGCGGGATGGGGCCGATACCCTCCACCACCGGCGGGTCGCCCGCATCGGCGTACTGCTCGTCGAGGAGGGCGAGCACCGGTACGGTCACGACCACCTGGGCACGGATGCCCGACGCCGCCGCCGGAAGGTGGTCAGTGGTGCCGTCGATCAGGAGGTCGGCGGCGACATCAGCACGGAGCTGGTCGAGGGTGCGGGTCCCGCCCGCGACGGGTGCGATCGCTTTCGCCATCTGGGTGAGACGGCCATGGATCGCGTGGATCTCGACCGCGGGCGCGAAGATCCACAGCCCGGCCATGCCGTCCTGCCCGCGCTCGACGACGACGCGCCGCGCTCGGAGCGCGCGCTGGTGCCGTTCCTCCAGGGTCGTCGCCTGCGCGGTCTCGATCAGAGTGCACAGCACCCGCCGGAAGGTGCCCACCGGTTCCGATTCGGCCAGCGGCACCGCGCGTTCGAGCAGTCTCTCCCGCAGCTCCGGCGGCGCCTCGTCGAGGAGGTCCGCGATGATCTCGGCGTGCTTGTCGGTGATCCGACCGGAACCCAGGGCCTCGAGCGCCGGCCGATAGCGCCGCACCAAGGCCTCGGCCTGCGCGATCAGACGCCCGGCGGCGTACTCGGTGACGCGCATCGCCGCCGCGAGCTCGAGCCGGATCGATCGTTCGACGATATCGCGCACTCCGTCGCCGCGGCCGGTGGCCTCGCGCAGCAGCTCGCGCCGCATCGCGTCGATCCGCATCAGTCGCTCCGCCGCGAACACCGACATCATCGTCGCGGTCTCCACGACCAGATCCACCGCATCCGGCACTGGCGGCACGAACTCTCCGTCAGCCTCGAACGCCCACGCGTCGTCCTCGCGCTCGGGCGGAGGAGACATTTTGGACATGACTCCACCCTAGAACAAATATTCGAATCTCGCAATCATCAGAATCAAGAATCGCAGGGCCCGAGGGCCGGGTTTCGCAGAAGTCGGCGACCGCACCCGACTGCTGCGCGCGGCCGCGGCGCGCCGCTGATACGGGGGACAGCCCCGCGGGTTCGGGGGGACAGCACCCTGCTGGGCCGCTCGGCCGCGGGCCTAGCGTGACGGCCATGACCCGCCTCATCGAACCCGTCCGGACCGCCCCCGCCGTCGCACGGCCGGGCGGTATCCGTTCCCGCGTCGGCTGGACGTTCGTCCTGCTGACGGCGCTCGCGATCGTCGCATACTCCGCCGTGCCGTACTTCACCGCGTCGCTGGCCGACCTCGCCGGGCAGGACGTCGGCCTCGCGCCGACGTACGCCGCCGTGCACCCGTTCGTGCAGGGCGCGCTGTACGTCCACATCGTCGGCGGGGCGACGGCGCTCGTCACCGGACCGCTGCAGTTCTGGCGCGGCTTGCGCGCCCGCGCCCCGCGCGTGCACCGCTGGATCGGTCGCGTGTACCTAGTCGCAGTGGGGATCGGCGCGATCGGCGGCCTCGTCATCGCGCCCTCGAGTCCCGCCGGCTATGTCGGCTTCTTCGGATTCGGCGCGCTCGCGGTGCTGTGGCTCATCACCGGCTGGCGCGCGTACCGTGCGATCCGCCGCCGCGACGTGCCCAGCCACCAGGCCTGGATGATCCGCAACTACGCGTTGACCTACTCCGGCGTCATGCTGCGCGTCTGGCTCCCGCTGCTGCTGATGGTGCCGCTCGTGCTCGGGCAGCCGTGGGAACTCGACTCCGCCTTCGCGAACGCCTACGCCGCGGTGCCGTTCCTGTGCTGGCTCCCGAACCTCGTCTTCGCCGAGTGGCTGATCCGCCGTCGGGGGCTGCCCTCGTACCGCCTGCCGGTCTGACTCCCGACGGGGCCGACCCCTGAACCAGCGACGGATCACAACGGCCGCCGTCGTGCACCGCGCGGAGACCCGTCGGGATCGATGCGCGCTCAGCCCTCACGACGTCGCGTCACAGCCCACATGATGAGCCCGGCGGCGGCACCGACGGCGATGCCGGCGAGCATCCCGAAGGTCCACCCCTGATCTACGGGTCGGTCCTCCACCACCCACTCGCGGATCAGGTCCCGTGGGAGGTCGGCGGAGCCGATCGATGCCGCGGTGAACCCGGATTCGTAGGTCGCGAAGGTGTGCGCCGCGCCCGTGTCGGCGTCGACCCACTGGAACTCGGAGCTGTTGTCTTCGGCGTAGGTCTGAAGCACGACGGTGTCGTCGTCGCGCCAGCCCAGGGCCGCCGCATACTCGACGCCCGCCAGTGCGAACGTCTGCGTCGTGCCGGCCGAGAGTGCGGAGATCTGCAGCGTCGCGGAGCTGGTCAGCGTCCTGCCCGTGGGCTTGTCCACCCACACGGGGTCGTGGACGAGCGTCACCAGGCGGGTGCCGTCCGGTGACCACGCGTCGTCGCCGAACGCCTGCCCCGTCAGCTCCGCGGGGAGTTCATGGATGCTGTGCCCCGCGGCATCCATCATCACGGCGCCCTGCGACGTCTGCGCGACGACGCGAGATGCATCGGGGGCCAATGCCGCGGATGTCACCGCGTCCAGCGAGTACTCGAGCAGGTCGCCGCTCGACAGGTCGAGCAAGGCGAGTGCGCCGCTGAACGGCGGGTCGGTGTACCGGCTCAGCTCACCGTCGCCGAGCAGCACCAGGACGTGGTCGCCGTCGGAGGCGATGCTCAATGGCACGGCGCTGCGCCCGACACCGATCGACACCTCTCGGTCGGTGCCGTCGACGAGGGAACGGACGAGGACGCTGCCGTGGCCGTTCGCGCCGGCGATCACCGCGAACGTCCCGTCGGCTGACAGCACCATGGCGGCGGGGTCGCCCTGGTCGGTCGGCACCGAGCGCTGCTCGGCGGCACCGAAGCGCCGGTATGTGCTGCCGTCGACGCCGAGCGCGACCGCCTGCGGGGAGTCCATGAATTCGACCCCGATGCCGTTCTGGTAGATCATCGTCGCCGGCATGTCGAGGTCGCCGTGCGAGACGAACCACGAGTAGGTGGCGACCGCCGTGGGAAACGCGGGGGAGCTCGAAGGAAGCGGGGTCCAGGAGGCGATCACCGCGGGAACCGCGACCGCGGAGAATCCGACCGCACCCGCGATCAGCGCAGGCAGGAGCGGCTTCCGCTTCTTCGGCCGCGGTACGGCCGGTGCGTCGTCAGCAACCGTCACGGTGGTCATCGCAGCCCCTGCCTGCACGCTAGCGGTGAAGAGCGATCGGCGGAACGACCGGGAAGTGAACAGGGGTTCCCTGTGGACGGCCGACGGGCGGGGCACGCAGTGGTGGTCGACACCTCCCAGGCGTGCCACTAGTGTTCCGGTGTGTACCGGGCGACGTCGCGCGATCGGCTGACGACAGCCGGAGCCGTCGCGCCCGCATCGGCAGCCGGCGCCGTGCTCGCTCTCTGGGTCTACCGCGTGCTCTGGGTGCAGAACTCCGGGACCCCGGCTGCACTGGACGCGAATGAGAACGCGGCCGTGTTCGCCTGGCTCGTCGGCTGGCTGCTGCTGATCTGTGCAGCGGGTGCGGCTGTCGTGCTACTCGCGAGCGTGATCGGGCGGATCAGCGCCCGAAGGCCGCCCCTCATCGATCTCGTCGCACTCGGAGCCACGGCGGCCCTGATCATGGCGGCGATCGCACTGGCTCCGCTGTGGGCCACGACCTCGGTCTGAGCCTGGCCGCCGGGCGAGGGTTTCGTGATGCTCTTCAGCCCCGAGGAATGGGCCGTGCCCTGAACGTCAGCGGGGCAGGTGGGGGAGCACCTCGCCGAGGTACTCGACGTGTGAGACGTCCTGCAGGTCCATGAGCTGGAAGTACACGCGCTGCGCGCCGATCCCCACCAGCCGCTCGACCTTCGCGACGATCTCGTCGCGGGTGCCGACGATGTTCACGTCGCCGCGCAGCTCGTCGACGGTGCGGCCGAGGTTCTCGGCACGCCGGTCGAGATCCGAAGCGGATGCCCCGGCCAGCGTCGGCAGCGCCACCGAGAGTTTGAGTGATTCGGGGTCGCGACCGATGCGCTCGCACGCGGCGCGCACGCCGGCGAACTTCTCCGCCGACTCCGCCTCCGACCGGAAGCCGATGTTGAACTCCGTCGCGAACCGCGCCGCGAGCTCGGGGGTGCGCTTCGGCCCGCCGCCGCCCACGATGACGGGAACCCGGGACTGCACCGGCTTCGGCAGCGCCGGGGCATCCGTCAGCCGATAGTGCTCACCCGCGAAGCTGTAGGTCTCGTTGACCGGGGTCGACCACAGGCCGGTCACGACCGCGAGCTGCTCCTCGAGGATCCCGAACCGCTTGGCCGGGAACGGGATGCCGTAGGCCTCGTGCTCGCGGCCGAACCACCCGGTGCCGAGGCCGAGCTCGACACGGCCGCCCGACATCGCGTCGACCTGAGCCACCTGGATCGCCAGCAGCCCCGGAACCCGGTACGTCACCGACGACACGAGTGTGCCGAGGCGGATGCGCGAGGTCTCGCGTGCGAGCCCTGCCAGCGTGGTCCACGCGTCGGTGGGACCGGGAAGTCCGTCGCCGTCGCCCATGTGCAGGTAGTGGTCGGAGCGGAAGAACCCGTCGAAGCCGAGCCGCTCGGCCGCCTGCGCGAAGGCGAGCTGATCGTGGTAGCTCGCTCCCTGCTGGGGCTCGGTGAAGATGCAGTATTCCATGGCGGTTGCTGTGCCTGTCGAGCGGTCAGTCGGTCGACTTGATGACGAACTCCGACGTGGGCGGAGTCGCGTCGTCGCCGGGCCGGTAGACGTCGGGCTCGAAGTAGATGATGCGCGCCGCCGGCACTGCCGCACGCACGCGCGCCTCGACACGGTCGATGGCGGACGCGATGTGGACGAGCGGCGCATCCGACGCGAAGCCGAGCTTGGCCGCCACGAGCAGTTCGTCGGGGCCGAGATAGAGCGTCTTGATGTGGATGATCTTCTCGACCTCGGGCCCGTCGTTGATGGCGTCCACGATGCGGTCGTGGTCGGCATCGGTCGCACCCTCGCCGACGAGGAGGCTCTTGGTCTCGATGCCGAGCGTGATGGCCACGAGGATCAGGAGCGTGCCGATCATGAGCGTGCCGATCGCGTCGAACACCGGGTTGTGCGTGATCACGGTCATGCCGACGCCGAACAGCGCGAACACGAGGCCGGTGAGCGCGGCGATGTCTTCGAGGAGGACGACGGGGAGCTCGGGCGCCTTCGCGTGCCGCACGAACGAGACCCACGACTGCCCCTTGGCCCGCACGTGGTTGCTCTCCTTCACGGCCGTGCGCAGCGAGAACGACTCGAGCACGATCGCGACGACGAGCACCGCGATCGGGATCCACGCGTTCTCGAGCTCGTGCGGGTGGGTGAGCTTGTCGATGCCCTCGTAGATCGAGAACAGACCGCCGACCGAGAACAGGATGATCGACACGACGAACGCATACACGTACCGCTCGCGGCCGTAGCCGAACGGGTGCTCGCGGTCGGCCTTCTTCTTCGCCTGGCGCCCACCGAGCATGAGGAGCAGCTGGTTGCCCGAATCGGCGACCGAGTGGATGGCCTCGGCGAGCATCGACGCCGAGCCCGACAGGAACCATGCGATGAACTTCGCCAGGGCGATGCCCATATTGGCCAGGAACGCCGCGAGGATCGCCTTGCCGCCACCGGAAGCACTCATGCGGATGAGTCTACGGATGCTGCGACCCGCGCTCCGCACCTCGTGCGCGCCGGCGTCTGCCCTGCGTCAGTCGGAGGACCGCAGGATGATCGCCTCGGTCGGCGGGGCCGGATTGTGCGGGTGCCCGACGTACCCGATGACCTCGAGCAGCGCGTGGCGGAACTCGGCCGGCCGCTCCAGGTGCGGCGTGTGGGCGGTGTCGACGAGATCGATCTCGGTCACCTCGCCGCCGGCGTCGGCGTAGCGGGCGAGGACGTCGCGCATCTGCGACACCATCTCCTGGGGCGGGGCGACATCGTCGCCGGGCCAGTCCGGCACGATGCCGAGCTTGCCGAGGTTGTTGTAGTCGTACAGGGAGGCGTCCGACACGATGAGGTCGAGCGCCCCGTGGATCCAGAGGATCGGCGGCTTCTCGGAGAGCTCGACGATGCCCGACACGTTGTGATTGCCGGGGACGAGCGTGTTGAGCACACCGATCGTGCCGGCGGCGAAGCCCGGCCAGTTCTCGCTCGGGACCGAGTCGCCCGGATAGTTGCCGGTCGCGGTCGAGGTCGTGAGCATCGACTCGACCCAGACGTCCTCGTGATCGGTCTCGAATCCCGCGGCGACGTAGTGGGCCCGGAAGACGTTGCGAGGCGACGTCGGCGCGTCGGTCGACGTGTCGTGGTCGATGAGCCGCTGCACGAAATCGAGGTTGCCGGCGCCCCCGCCCGTGCCGGCGTCGTCAGCGGTGAGACGTGTGCCGTCGCGACGGGTGCCGCCGAAGCCGTACGGCGACACCGGCGCTTCCAGCGTGAGGCTCAGCACCGGGTGGTCGAGCGCGTACTGCATGACGACAGCGCCGCCCAGCGACCAGCCGACGAGGTGGGCGGTCGGGATGTCGAGGGCCTCGAGTGTCGCGCGCACGTCGTCGCTGAAGTCCCGCACGCCGCGCGTCGCGTCGATCGGCGCGTGCTCGGTACCGCCGTAGCCGCGCAGATCGATCGCGATCACCCGGAGGTCGTGGGGGAGGTCCTGCATCAGCTCCTGCCAGAAGAGCGAGGAGGAGGCGTTCCCGTGAATGAGCACCACCGTGCGATCGGGCGGTGTGGCCGGGTCGTCCGCAGTGCGCTCCAGCACGTTCACCGACAGGCCGGGCGTCTCGACGATGCGCGCGGCGATGCCGTCGAAGAGGGTCATATCGGGTGCCTCCCACGTCCTGCGGAAGCTCCTGCGCCCCCGCCCACTCATGAGAATAGACCGGCCGTCAGTTCTTGCGAATCAGGTTTCATGTTCCGGATGCCGTGACCCGGGGCATCCCGTCACTCCTCCGTGGACGGCGGGGTCTGGCCGGTGTAGAAGGCGAACGTGTTGTCGGCGGCTCGCGCAGCGGCGGCGGCATCGGCGCCGTCGGCGACGTGCGCGGCACCCCACGCATCGGCGGCGCCGCGGTAGAACGCGCGGCCCTCGTCCGTGAACGCCCACGCCTCGGCGTCTTCGGGCTTCGGTCCGCCGCCGCCGGTGAGGTGCAGGCCGAGTCCGAGGAGTCCGCCGTCCCAGCCGACACCCGTGGCGCCGGGGCCGTAGAGGTCCCAGAACTCGGCGGGCACGTCGTCGGTGCGGGCGATGTGCTCCAGCTCGAAGCGGGTCGCATCGTCGCCCTCCGCGGTGAGCCGCACCGTGAGCCACGTCACGCCGCCGCCGTACTCCCACGTCGCCTTGTAGTGCGCGGCGCCGTGGGTGGGAGGCGTGCACTCCTGGATCTCGCCGCCGGCGTTGCCCTCGATCTGGTAGCGGCCGCCGAGCATGAGGTCTCCGGAGATCGGCTGGAACCACCGTGCGATCCGGTCCGCGCTGGTGACGGCATCCCACACGTCGTCGATGGGGGACGGATACGTCTGCGCGAGCGTCTGCACGCGCGACGGGAAGCCGTCGACCTCTTCGCTCGCGATCTCGCGGCTCACTGCGGCGAGCTGGCTCTGTACGTCGACCATGTCAGTCCTCCTGGGGTTCGGTCGTGTCGGTTTCGTCGGTATCGAGGTGTGGGGTGTCGCCGGCGGTGTCCTGTTCGGCGAGACGCCGAGCGCGGCGACCGCGGGCGAGCTCGGTGCCGAGGGCGTCGAGGTGCGGCTGCCAGAACCGCCGGAACGGGTCGAACCAGGCCGCGGCGTTCTCGAGCGGCTCCGGCGCGATGGCGTAGAGGCGGCGGGCGCCCTCCGGCCGCACCGTCGCGAACCCCGACTCGCGCAGTACCCGCAGATGCTGCGACACCGCGGGCTGCGAGATGCCGAACTCGCGCTGCACCTGCTCGCCGATCTCGCCGGCGCTGCGCTCGCCCTCTGCCAGGAGTTCGAGGATGCGCCGGCGCACCGGGTCTCCGAGGATGTCGAGCGCGTGCACGAGACAATATTTGCGCTCTGGCTTATATAAGTCAACACCTATGCTGACCTATCCGTTCGCAATTCAGGATGGATGGCGACGGGATCGCGTGCGACCCACGTGTTTCCGCGCCTCGACGCGTGTGGGTGGAGCAACCATCCTGAATTGCGAACACGGGTGGGCTCGTAGGATCGGATCCATGGCTGCAGACACCCCCGCCCTTCCGCCCATCGCGATCCTCGGCGCCGGCTCCATGGGCGGGGCGATCGCCCGCGGCCTGTCGCGTTCCGGGCTCGCGGCCGGGGGAGTGACGACGACGAACCGCTCCCTCGCCAAGGCGGCCGAGCTGGACGGTCTCGCGGGAGTGGCGAGCGTGGCCCTCGAAGCGGATCCGGCAGGGAACACGGATGCTGCGGCCGCCGCGGGCGTCGTGCTCGTGGGCGTCAAGCCGGTCATGGTGCCGGACCTGCTGCGGGAGATCGCGCCGGCGCTGCGGCCCGGCACCATCGTGGTGAGCCTCGCTGCCGGCGTCACGATCGCGACGTTCGAGGAGATCCTGGGTGACGGCGTCGCCGTGCTGCGCTCGATGCCGAACACCCCCGCTCTCGTCGGTCGCGGCGTCACGGGGCTCGCCGCGGGCTCGCGCGCCGACGCCGCCGCGGTCGCCACGGTCCGCCGGCTGTTCGAGACCGTCGGCACCGTCGTCGAGGTGCCCGAGTCAGAGATCGACGCGCTCTCCACGATCTCGGGCTCGGGTCCGGCCTACTTCTTCCTGCTCGTGGAGGAGTTCACGAAGGCCGCCGTCGCCAAGGGGTTCGCCCAGCCCGAGGCGCGGCTCATGGCGGAGCAGACCTTCATCGGCGCTGCGGCGCTCCTCGAGGCATCCGGTGACGATCCCGCGGAGCTGCGCCGGCGCGTGACCAGCCCGAAGGGCACCACCGAACGCGCCATCGCCGTGCTGCAGGATGCCCGTCTCGACGACGTGTTCGCCGAAGCCACCGGCGCGGCGCTGGCCCGTGCGAAAGAGCTCGCCGCCGGAGGCTGAGGTTCAGCTCGCCTTCGACCCGTCAGCGCTCGAGGGACGCGAAGCGCTCGATGTCCGAGTTGGTGCCCGACACGATGATGAGGTCGTGGTTGGTGACCACGGTGTTCGCCTCCGCATAGCGGAAGGGCTTGCCCGGGCTCTTCACGCCCACGACCGTCACGTTGTACTTCGTGCGCACGCCCGACTCGTTGAGGCCGACGCCCCGGATGAACTTCGGCGGGTAGAGCTTCGCGAGGGCGAAGTCGTCGTCGAACCGGATGAAGTCGAGCATGCGGCCGCTCACGAGGTGCGCGACGCGCTCGCCCGCCTCGCGCTCGGGGTAGATCACGTGGTTCGCCCCGACGCGGGCGAGGATCTTGCCGTGCGACTGCGAGACCGCCTTGGCCCAGATCTGCGGCACCTTGAGGTCGACCAGGTTGGCCGTGATGAGGACGGATGCCTCGATCGACGAGCCGACCGCGACGACGGCGACGGAGAAGTCCTGGGCGCCGATCTGCTTCAGCGCGTCGATGTTGCGGGCGTCGGCCTGCACCGTGTGGGTGACGCGCTCCGACCACTTCTGCACGAGGTCGAGGTTGTCGTCGATGGCGAGCACCTCGCGGTCGAGCCGGTCGAGCTCACCCGCGCAGGCGGCGCCGAAGCGCCCGAGTCCGATCACGAGAACGGGCGCATCGCCCCTCATCCGCTCAACCAACGATCGGCCTTTCCACGGGCAGCGAGTACAGCTGCGATCGGGATGACGCGGCCACCGCCGCGGCGAGAGTCACTGTACCAACGCGGCCCATGACGATCGTGATCGCCAGCACGTAGACCGCGGGATCCGGGAGTTCGGCGGTGAGCCCGGTCGACAAGCCGACGGTGGCGAACCCCGAGATGACGTCGAAGAGCACGTCGCCGAGATCGGCCTTGGTGATCTGGGTGATGATGATCGTCGAGATCGCGACGATCGTCGATCCCCAGGCGACGACCGAGAGGGCGACCCGCAGCACGTCGCTGGGGATGCGCCTGCCGAACACCTGGTTCGACGCTCGCCCTTTCGCCTCGGAGATGACGGCGAGGGCGATGACCGCGAGCGTCGTCACCTTGATGCCGCCGGCGGTCGACGCCGAGCCGCCGCCGACGAACATCAGCATGCACGCGACCAGAAGACTCGACTGGTTGAGCTCCCCGATGTCGAGGATGGCGAAGCCGCCGGATCTCGTCATCGCCGAGAGGAAGAACGCCTGGAAGGTCGTGTCCCACGCGTCATTGGTACCGAGGGTGAGGAGGTTGTCGTACTCGAGGACGAGGAAGACGACGCCGCCGAGGAAGAACAGCCCCACCGTCGTGATGACCGTGAGCTTCGCGTGCAGCGACCAGCGCCGCACCCGCCACCGCTGCCTCAGGAGCGTGTAGATCACCGGGAATCCGATGGAGCCGAGGAACACGCCGGCCATCAGGACGGTGAGGAAGAAGTAGTCGTGGCGGAACGGCGCGAGGCCCTCCGCGTTCGGGGTGAACCCCGTGTTCGTGAACGACATCGCCGCATAGAACGGCGCCTCCCACAACGCCACGTTCCACGGAACGCCTGCGACCAGCAGCCCGGGGTAGAGGAGGATCGCGATGATCACCTCGATGACGAGCGTCGACAGCGCGACCGTCGCGAGCAGGCTGCCGATCTGGCCGAGCTGCACCGTCTGGCCTTCGTTGACCGGTCCGCCGTGCGTGCGGAGCGGATTCGAGTCGCTCGCCGCGATGAGCTTCGCGCGCAGGCCGAGCCGACGCGAGATCACCAGGCCGAGGATCGAGGCGAGCGTCAGCACGCCGAGCGCACCGATCTGAACGCCGACGAACACGAGCACGTGCCCGAACGGCGACCAGTGCGTCGCCATGTCGACCGTCGCGAGGCCCGTGACGCAGATCGTCGACACGGCGGTGAAGAAGGCGTCGGCGAACGGGGTGACCTGGCCGCTCGCGGCGGCGACCGGGAGGGAGAAGAGACCGGTGAAGACGAGGATCAGCGACAGGAAGATGAGGATCGCGAACCGGGCGGGCGAGCGCTGGGTGAGGTCGCGGAAGAACTCCATGAACCCGTGGCCGAGGGCGCGCAGCGGGCTCATGCCTGAGACGGGGGCGGCGCGCCTGCCATCCGTCATACGGGGTTCCTCCTGGTGCGAACGGTCCTCGTGCGGGCGGCCCGGCGGTCTCGCTCATGGTACTCCGCTGGGCTCCCGACTAATCTGAGCACATGGCGGACATCTTCGACGTGATCGCAGACGGAACGCGTCGCGACATCCTGCGACTGCTGCTCGATCGATCATCCGCCGGAGAGCGCGGCACCAGCGTGTCGCACATCGTGACCGAACTCGGCGCCAGCCAGCCGACCGTCTCGAAGCACCTCAAGGTGCTGCGCGACGCCCACCTGGTGTCGGTGCGCGAAGAGGGCCAGCACCGCTACTACAGCCTGTCCGCCGCACCACTGGACGAGGTCGACGACTGGCTCGTGCCCTTCCTCGACGACGACGGCGGCATCGAGGGTGACGGCATCGCCCCGGCCCTGCCGGATTCCGCCGCGCACGCGGCCGAGGTCGTGGGCCGCGCCGCCGCCTCCGCGAAGCACGCCCTCGAGAACGCCTTCAAGCGCCTCCCCGGACGCTGACATGTGAGGACGGATGCTGCGGCCCGCAGCATCCGTCTCCGTCGTCGTCTCCACGTGACGAGACCGCACGACAGCACCGCCCCGCCAGGCGGGGCGGTGCTGTCGTGCGGTCTCGCGATGCGTCAGTGGCGGCGGCTCTTGCGGCCGAAGAGCCACGCGCCCCACACCGCAGAGATCGCGACGATCCCGACGCACCAGCCGATGGCCCACCACGGCTCGGTGCCGAGGTCGGTATCCATCAAGAGGCCGCGGAGGGTCTCGATGATCGGGGTGATCGGCTGGTTGTCGGCGACCCACTGCAGCCACTCCGGCATGGTCTCGACCGGCACGAAGGCGCTCGAGAGGTACGGCACGAACAGGATGATGAACCCGTAGCCGGAGGCCGCCTCGGGGCTGCCGGCCGCCAGGCCGATCGAGGCGAACAGATACGTGATCGCGAGGATGTAGAGCGCGATGAGTCCGGCCGCGCCGATCCACGCGACCAGGTCGGCGTGCGGGCGGAACCCGACGAGGAGCCCGACGCCGATGACGACCGCGGTCGCGACCAGGTTGCGGGCGAGGCTCGCCACGACATGTCCCGTGAGTACGGCTCCGCTGCGCAGCGGCATCGTGCGGAAGCGGTCGATGATGCCGCTGGACATGTCGCGCGCGACGTACGTCGCGGTCGTCGCGGCCCCGAAGCCCGCGCAGAGCAGGATGATGCCGGGAACGACGTAGTCGACGTAGGCGCCGCCGGGCTCGATCGCGCCGCCGAACACGAACGTGAACAGCAGCATGAGCATGACCGGCAGCAGGATCGACATGCTCAGCGATTCGCCGTCGCGCAGCGACTGCGTGAGACTGCGGCCGACGAACACCGACTCGGCGGTGAACCCGCGCAGCCGCGGGCGAGGGGCGATGGCGGTCGTGGTCACGCGAGCTCCTTGGCGGCGGGGGCGTGGGAAGCGCCGGTGAGGGACAGGAAGACGTCGTCGAGAGTGGGCCGTCGCAGCGTGACCTCGGCGCCGGGCGCCACGTCGCCGAGCTGATCCATCGCCGAGCGCAGGCCGTCGATCGACCCGTCGGTGGCGATCTCGCGCAGGACCTCGCCGTCCGCGCCGGTCAGCACGACGGTGTCGGTGCCCACGAGCGACTTGAGCTCGGCGGGGGTGCCGGTCGCGACGATGCGGCCGCCGTCGAGCACCGCGATGCGGCCGGCCAGCTGATCCGCCTCCTCGAGGTACTGGGTCGTGAGGAACACGGTGGTGCCGGCACTCGCGAGCGACCGGATGACGTCCCACAGGTCGCGGCGGCTGCGCGGGTCGACGCCGGTGGTGGGCTCGTCCAGGAACAGCACCTCGGGCACCACGACGAAGCTGAGGGCGAGGTCGAGACGTCGGCGCATGCCGCCGGAGTAGGTGCTCACGCGGCGGGTCGCAGCATCCGTCAGTGCGAAGCGCTCCAGCAGCTCGGCCGCGCGCAGCTTCGCGGCCCGCGGCGACAGGCCTGACAGGCGCCCCAGCATGACGAGGTTCTCGACGCCGGTGAGCATGTCGTCCACCGCGGTGGACTGCCCGGTGAGCGCGATGCGCCGGCGCACCGCGTCGGGATCCGTCGCGACATCGTGCCCTGCCACGCGCGCGATGCCGGCATCGGGGCGCAGCAGCGTCGTGAGGATCGAGATGGTCGTCGTCTTGCCGGCGCCGTTCGCGCCGAGGAGGGCGAAGATCTCGCCGCGCTCGACGTGGAGATCGAGGTGGTCGAGGACGAGGGAGCGCCCGAAGCTCTTGCCGAGCCCGCGGACGTCGATGGCGGGTGCTGGGCCCACGCGCCGAGAGGCTCCGCGCGACGCGCCGGCGGCGTGTGGAGTAGGTGTGGGGATCATCGCGGCATCCTTCCGTCAATCGTGTAGAGGAGAAACTGTTTATGCCAGTAACTGTTTATGACGCTAACACACTGTTTACGTAATAAACAGTCTTAGACTGACGCCATGACGGATGCAGTCGAGCCCGAGCTTCCGCGGGGGATCGCCCTCGCGTGGGGCGTGGCCGCCAACCCGCAGCGCGGCCCCAAGCGGGAGATGAGCGTCGAGCGCATCGTGGAGGCGGCGGTCGATATCGCGGATGCCGAGGGCCTCGGCGCCGTGTCGATGGCCGCCGTGGCGGCTCGACTGGGCTTCACGCCGATGTCGCTCTACCGCTACGTCACCGCGAAGGAGGACCTCATCCTGCTCATGCAGGAGGAGGCGACCGGTGCCCCGTCGGAGGCGACGCGGACGGCCGGCGGATGGCGCGAGCGGCTCGAGGCGCTGTACCGCGAGCAGTTGCAGCACTACCTCACGCACCCGTGGGTGCTCGACATCCCGATCTCCGGGGTCCCCGCGACGCCGAACAGCGCCGCGTGGATGGACGCCGGGCTGAGCGCGCTGGCCGAGACCGACCTCACCTACACGGAGCGCCTCGCCGTCATGCTGCTGGTCACCGGCACCGCGCACTGGGCCGGCACGATCCTCGCGGGCTACGCGCGGGTCGAGCGCGAGCGGGGTGTCGACGGCCAGGCCATCAGCCGCAGCGAGGACGCGATGTTCCGCACCCTCATCACGGCCGACGCGTACCCCGAGCTTCGCGCCGCCATCGAGGCCGGCGCCTTCCTCGATGAGTCGGATCCCTTCTCGTTCGCCCTCGCCCGTGGCCTCGAAGGGGTCAGCGACTACATCGCGGCGACCGGAGACGGGCGCCGGGAACGCCCGCAGTCGTGGGTCGAGCGGGACGACGCCGACATCGCCGACGACAAGAAGTTCCGGGAGGCGCGCAAGGCGGTGCGCGAGGCCGAGAAGGCGTTGCGCGACGCTCACAAGCTCGAGCGTCAGGCCGCGCGCGAGGCGCGCGATCGACGCGCCCGGCAGTGACCCGGGATGTGATCACCCCACGGGCATCACTTGTCACAGGATTCACACCAGTCTCTGTGTTTACACGCGGGTCGCGCGCGTTCTAGAGTGACTGCAGCACTTCTGGGGAAGGGGATCGAGATGGCTGAACTGCCGGACGTGCGCTTCCTCACGGTGGCCGAGGTCGCCGAGCTGATGCGGGTCTCGAAGATGACGGTCTACCGCCTCGTGCACTCGGGCGAGCTGCCCGCGGTGCGCTTCGGCCGCAGCTACCGTGTGCCCGAGTCCGCGGTCACTGAGGCTCTGCAACGGCCGATCGCCGACGTCGGCTAGACTGTTCCGAGGCATTTTTTCCTTTTGCCCCGTTCCCGGGCGCGGCCAGCCGCGTCCAGACCCCGATCTAGTGAGGTTTTCCGTGGGTTCTGTCATCAAGAAGCGCCGCAAGCGCATGGCGAAGAAGAAGCACCGCAAGCTGCTTCGCAAGACTCGCCACCAGCGCCGCAACAAGAAGTAAGCGGCATCCGCACCAAGCGCCTGTCTCCGGACGGGCGCTTCGTGTATCCCTGCCCGCAGAGCCCGCGACCCGAGAGGCCGTCATGAAGTCCATCACCGTCCAGCAGCTGCGCGAGCGCGTCGAGACCCCGCTCATCGACGTCCGCGAGGTCGACGAGTACGCCGCAGGACACGTGCCCGGCGCGGTCAACATCCCGATGTCGGTCATCGGCGGTCGCCTCGACGAGCTGCCCGACGGCGCGTTCGACGTCATCTGCGCGATCGGCGGCCGTTCGGGGCGCGTGGTCGAGGCCCTCGAGGCGCGCGGCTACGACGTCACCAACGTCGACGGCGGCACCAACGAGTGGATCGCGGCCGGCTTCCCGGTCGAGGCCTGACGACGCGCGTGAGGACCGTCACCCTCATCGGCAAGCCCGACTGCCACCTGTGCGACGTCGCACGCGAGGTCGTCGAGACCGTCGTGGCGGAGCTGCCCGAGGACGCGGTAGACGTCGAGGAGCTCTCGATCGCCGACGATCCCTCCCTCTACGCGACGTGGTGGGAGAAGATCCCCGTGGTGCTCATCGACGGCGAGCTGCACGGGCACTGGCGCGTGTCGCCCGACCGCCTGCGCGCGGCGCTGACCGCCGCGCGCTGACGGGCCTGCGTCACTTCTCGATCTCTTCGACCCCCGCGCCGGGCGCGTTCGTCCTGACCGACTCGATGCCGTTCAGTGCGCTCGCCTTCGACGAGTACCCCTGACTGGTCGCGATCACCTGTCCGTTCGACGCCTTCAGGTTGAAGCGCCAGTCGCCGCCCTTGTCGGTCCACAGTTCGAACTTGCCCGCCATCGGAGCCCCCTTGATCGATGTGGGATGCGAATGGATGCTGCGCACCCCGGCGCCCGGCGCCGCGTTCACGCTATCGGCGCCCGCCTTGCACCGGAAGGGGCCTGCGTCCTCCGTGTTCCGGGTGGCGGATGCAGGGGTTCACGCCCTCAAGCGAGTCCGGAGTGCGTCGAGCTCGTCGTCGGTGAGGCCGCCCGACTGCAGATAGGCGGCGGACCCGCCCCTGCCGTCGACCCATGTCAGGGCCTGCTCGATCGCTGCGGGAGGAGTCTTCGTCACGAGGGTGCGCAGCGAGTCGGTGACCGGCACGCCCATCGAGGTGAGGGTGCCGAGCATGCCCTCGGCCCAGGGGCCGGCAAGGTTGTCCTGTGAGGACGCGTAGTCGGCGACGATCGCGTCGCGCTCCGCGCCCGCGGCGTCGAGCATCAGGGCGACCGCCACCCCCGTGCGATCCTTCCCCGCGGTGCAGTGCACGAGCACCGCCGTCGGCTCGTCGTCGGTGGATGCGCCGACGAGGCGTGCCACCCCGGCGAAGGTGCCGGCGCCGTGGGCGAGCATCGACAGGTACAGCTCGCCGAGAGTCGGCAGCTGCGCCAGCACCGTCGCGAACGACTCCGGTACCGCCGTGGCATCGGGACCGATGGCGGGCTGAGGCAGGGCGCCCTCGAGGAGGGTGAGCGACTCGACGCGGAACGGGCGTGACACCGGAACCCGGTCGGGGGCCATCTGCTGTTCGACGGGCGTGCGGAAATCGGCGATCACGCCTACCGCCGTGTCGGCGAGCTGCGCAAGCCCGTCGTCGGTGAGCGCGTTGAGCGCGGCAGACCGGTAGAGCACGCCGCTGCGGATCACACCGCCCGAGGTCAGCGGCATCCCACCGGTGTCGCGGAAGTTGAACAAACCCTCGATCGCCATGCGATCCACCCTAACCACCGGCGGGCGGCACGCCCGTGCGTCAGGGGGCGAGGCGCGTGGGGCCTCGGAAGAGGTAGGTGACCTCGCGGATCGAGTCCTGCCCGAGCAGCAGCATGAGCACTCGCGCGAGGCCCATACCGAACCCGCCGTGGGGCGGGGCGCCGTAGCGGAAGAAGTCGAAGTAGAAGTCGAGGTGCTCGGCCCCGAGACCCTTCTCCTTCGCCTGCTCGATCAGCACGTCGACGCGGTGCTCGCGCTGGGCGCCCGTGGTGATCTCCACGCCCTTGAACAGCAGGTCGTACGACTTGGTCAGCCCGGTCTCCTCGTCGCGCATGTGGTAGAACGCACGGATCTCGGGGTGGTAGTCGGTGATGAAGACGAACTGGTGGCCGTAGGTCTCCTCGACGTACGCGGAGATCTGGCGCTCGCCCTCGGGGTCGAGGTCGCCGTCGGTGCGCGGGATCTCGTACCCGCGGCTCTTCACGATCTCGCGCGCCTCGGCCAGCGGGATGCGCGGGAACGGGATCGCCGGCACCTGCACCTCGAGGCCGAACAGCTCCTCGATCTCGGCGCCGTGCTTGTCCTTCACGGCCTGGAACGCGGTCTGCAGGAGCTCCTCCTGCATGCGCGCGACGTCCTCGTGGGAGTCGATCCAGCTGATCTCGGCGTCGACCGAGGTGAACTCGGTCGCGTGGCGCGACGTGAACGAGGGGTCGGCGCGGAAGGCGGGAGCGATCTCGAAGATCTTGCCGAAGCCGGCGACCTGCGCCATCTGCTTGAAGAACTGCGGAGACTGCGCGAGGTACGCGGTCTTGTCCTCGAAGTACGGCACTTCGAACAGCTCGGCGTTGGACTCGGATGCCGAGGCCATGAGCTTGGGGGAGTGCACCTCGATGTAGTCGCGCTCGATCCAGTACGAGCGGAAGGCGTGCTCGAGGGTGGTCTGCACGCGGAAGACGAGGTTGTTGCGGCGCTGGCGCAGGTCGAGGAAGCGCCAGTCCATGCGCTTGTCCAGACCCGAGTCCGCCGCGATGGGCGTCTCGGGAAGAGCCGCCGCTGCGATCTCGAGCGCACCGATCTTGATCTCGACGCCGCCGAGCTTCACGCGCTCGTCATGCTTGAGCTCGCCGGTCACGGTCAGGAAGGTGCCCGTGGCGAGGTTGGAGATGAGGTCCGTGAGGGCCAGGGCCGCAGCATCCTGTTCCGTGCCGTCCTCTGCCGGGCGCGTCGCCGGGTTCACCAGCTGCACGGCGCCGGACTCATCGCGGAGGATGACGAACTGCACCTTCTTCTGATCACGGACGGTCTCGACCCACCCGGACACCGACACCGGGCCGTCGGCGAGACCCTGAAGCTGCTTGACGAGGACGCGTTCACTCACGAGCGACAAGTCTAGGTGACGCGCCGCACTCGCCTTCTCGCTGAAATCCGCACCCACCGCTACCATGCGGGCATGACCACGCCGGAACCCGAGCAGCCTGCGCCGGCCTGGACCGCGGCGGCTCCGCCTCCCTATCCGGGCGGCCCCGCCTACACGCCGTCCCCCGAGGGCGCAGCGCCGGCGAAGCCGCCGGTGAAGGTCCTCGACCTCGTGATCACGATCGTGCTGCTGGTCGCCGACGCGGTCCTGGCGACGCTGGCGTCGTTCATGGGGATCTTCCTCGTGATGGCGTCGGATTCGTGCGGCGCCCGCGACTGCAACGTCGATCTCATCACCCTCGGATGGCTGATGGGCATGATCCTGCCGTGGGTGATGCTCGTCGCGACTGTCGTCGTGGCGATCGTGCTGATGGTCAAGCGACGCCTCGCCTTCTGGGTGCCGCTCGTGGGAGCCGCCTTGATCGTGCTGTCGCTCGTCGCGGCGTTCATGGTCGCCTCGGCCGCTGTTCCCGGGTCGACGCTCTGATCCCGACCTGACCCCGCGAGGTTCATCGGCTTCCGGGGGTCTGCACCCGGGTTTCGTTCATCCTCGCCCCGTAGCGTGGACGTCGTCGCGCCGAACGGTCGCGGCCGCCGCCACGAAAATGCCACCGACGGACGGGATCCGACGAATGACGACTGCGACGACGACCGACGGCTCCTGGCTCACCGCCCTCGCGGACTGGGCCGTCTCCCTGATGGACGTGATCGGACCCGCCGGAGCGGGCATCGCGATCGCGATGGAGAACCTGTTCCCGCCACTGCCGAGCGAGGTGATCCTGCCGATGGCGGGCCTCGCGGCCAGCCGCGGGTCGTTCTCGCTGGTCGAGGCCCTCGTGTGGACCACCGTCGGATCGGTCGTCGGCGCCCTCCTCCTCTATGGGCTCGGCGCATGGCTCGGAATCGCGCGGCTGCGGGCGATCGCGACCAAGGTGCCGCTGCTGCACCCGGAGGACATCGACCGCACGGTCGCGTGGTTCGGGCGCCACGGTGGCAAGGCCGTGTTCTTCGGACGCATGATCCCGATCTTCCGGAGCCTCATCTCGATCCCCGCGGGCATCACCCGCATGCCGGTGTGGCGGTTCACGCTGCTCACCGCGGCGGGAAGCCTGGTGTGGAACTCGATCTTCGTGTTCTCGGGCTTCTTCCTCGGGGAGTCGTGGCACATCGTGGAGCGCTACGCCGACATCCTGCAGTACGTCGTCATCGCGGCCGCCGTGATCGGGGTCGCCTGGTTCCTCTCTGTGCGGGTCCGCGCACTCCTCGAGTCCCGCGGCACCTCCCGCGGTCCCGAGCCCGAACTCGACTGACGCGAGCCCGCCGAAGCTGGGAGAACGCTCAGCCGGTCCACAGAAGACCCCCACGTAGACTGGGCCGGTGCCCGCCGCCCGCCTTCATCTCGTGCGCCACGGGGAGGTCCACAACCCTGCCCGCGTGCTCTACGGGCGACTCCCCGGATACCGGCTGAGCGCCGGCGGCCGTCACATGGCCCGGCAGGCCGCCGAGTACATCAAGTCGCTCGAGCGTCCCGTGTCGGCGCTCGTGTGCTCCCCGCTCGAGCGCACGCAGGAGTCGGCCGAGCCGTTCACCGAGATCTTCGGCCTCCAGCCCGTCCTCGACGAGCGGGTCATCGAGCCGACCAACGTCTTCGAGGGCAAGCGCATGGCGCGGGCACTCGTCAATCCCTGGAACTGGCGGCACCTCAGCAAGCCGGCACTGCCGAGCTGGGGCGAGCCGTATGCCGACGTCGTGGGTCGTATGAACTCGGCCATGACGCACGCGTGGGATGCTGCGGATTCGGGCGACGTCGTCATCGTGTCGCACCAGCTCCCGATCTGGATCACCCACCTCGCGGTCGCCGGGCTCCCGCTCCGGCACGACCCTCGCGCGCGGCGCTGCGCGCTGTCGAGCGTGACGAGCTTCGAGATGGTCGACGGCACGTGGACCGAGACCGCCTACGCCGAGCCGGCGTCGACGGCCGGTGCGGTGGATGTGGGGGCGGTATGACTGAGCGGTTCCGGAAGGCGCGGGCAGCAGCATCCGCTCTCCTCGTCGTCGGGCTGATCGCCGGTCTCGCCGCGTGCACGAGTGACCCCCTCGCCGACCAGTACCGCTCTGGTGACAACAAGGGCTTCGTCGCGGCCGACGGCTTCCGCGTCGTCGAGATCCCGGCCGCCGATCGCACCGAACCCGTGGAGTTCGAGGGCGTGCTCGACACGGGCGGCACGACCTCGAGCGCGGATTATGCGGGCGACGTGCTCGTCGTGAACTTCTGGTACGCCGGCTGCGCGCCGTGCCGCGTCGAGGCTCCCGAGCTGGCCGCGGTCGACGCGGAGTTCCAGGACCAGGACGTCTCGTTCCTCGGGGTGAACCTGTACGACGGCGCCGCGGCATCGCAGGCGTTCGCCGAGAAGTACGGGGTGGAGTACCCCAGCGCCCTGGCGACCGAGGACGGCTCGATCAAGCTCGCCTTCGCGGGGGAGACCCCGCTCAACGCGGTGCCCGTCACGATCGTGCTCGACAAGCAGGGTCGCGTCGCCGCCCGCCTGGTCGGCCAGATCGAAGAGGCGTCGATCCTCGAGACCATCGTGCGCGACGCCCTGGAGGAGTCGTGAACCTCGGCGCCCTGGTCGCCGACGGGTCGCTCCTGATCGCCATCCCCATCGCGATCCTCGCCGGCGCCATCTCGTTCCTCTCGCCGTGCGTCCTGCCGCTGGTTCCGGGGTACCTCGGGTTCATCGGCGGCGCGGTCTCGCCGCGGCCGGCGCCGGTGGCGGTCGGAACGGATGCTCCACTCCAGCGTTCCGCGGACGCCCAGGGCGTCTCGTCTCGCTCGTCCCTCGCTCGCTCAACCAGCGGGGGTGATGACGCGCCCGCGCGCGGGCGCCTGGTGCTGGGCGTGCTGCTGTTCATCGCGGGGTTCACCGTGGTCTTCGTCAGCATGGCGATGCTCGGCGGCACCCTCGGCCGCTTCCTGCTCGAGTACCAGGACCTCATCACCCGCATCCTCGGCGTCGTCATCATCGCGATGGGGCTCGTCTTCATCGGGTGGTTCGGCATGGCCCAGCGCATCGCGCGGCCGCAGGTGAGGGGCAACCTCGGTCTGATCGGGGCGCCGCTCCTGGGCATCGCGCTCGGCATCGGGTGGGCGCCGTGCATCGGCCCGACCCTCGCCGTCATCCTGACGATGGCGTTCGACTCGGGCTCTGCCGCGCGTGCCGCGCTCCTGGGCGTGGCGTACTCGCTGGGGCTCGGCATCCCGTTCCTCCTCCTCACCCTGGGATTCGGGTGGGCGACGCGTTCCGTGTCGTTCCTGCGTCGCCACATCCGCGTCGTCAACCTCATCGGCGGCGCCGTGCTCATCGTTCTCGGCCTCCTCATGGTCACCGGCGTCTGGACCGCCGTGATGGCCCAGCTCCAGGGGGTGTTCGCCAGTGTCCCGGCCCCGCTCTGACGCTCCGGAAGGTTCTGTGACCGACGACGTGACCGACCCGCTGAGGCCCTCCGACCACGCGGACTCCGCGGCGCCCGACGTCACCCAGCCCGCTCTGGGCGTGGTCGGATGGCTGCGCTGGGGCTGGCGCCAGCTCACGTCGATGCGCACCGCGCTCGTGCTGCTGCTGCTGCTCGCGATCGCCGCCGTGCCCGGCTCGCTCGTGCCGCAGCGCAGCGCCGACCCCAACGGCGTGCGCCAGTACTTCGTCGACAACCCCGACCTCGCCCCGGTGCTCGACAACCTGAGCCTGTTCGACGTGTACACGTCGCCGTGGTTCTCGGCGATCTACATCCTGCTCTTCGTCTCGCTCGTCGGCTGCGTCATCCCGCGCACCAAGCACCACTACAAGGCCATGCGCGCGCAGCCGCCGCGCACGCCCGCGCGACTGGCGCGGCTCGACGCGCACCGCTCCGAGATCCTCGAGTACCCGGACGACACGGATGCTGCCGCCGCCGCGACGACCGCCATCGAGGCCGCCGAGCAGCAGCTGAAGAAGGCGGGGTACCGCGTCGCCCGCTACGACGGCGCGAAGTCGCTGTCGGTGTCGGCGGAGCGCGGGTACCTGCGCGAGACCGGCAACCTCGTGTTCCACGCCGCTCTGGTCGGCGTCCTGCTCGCGGTCGGCATCGGCGGCGGGTTCACGTACACCGGGCAGACGGTGATCATCGAGGGCCGCACCTGGGTCAACACGATGCTCGACTACACGTCGTTCAATCCCGGCCGGTTCGTCGACGAGGACGCCCTCCAGCCCTACGCGCTCACGCTCGACGAGTTCTCGCTCTCGTACGTCACCCCGGGCGCGCAGGGCGCGGGACAGGCCGGCGACTTCGTCGCGCACCTGACGACGCAGTTCCCGGACGCCGATGCCGAAGCGGGCGAGGTGCGCGTCAACCACCCGCTGCAGATCGCGGGCGACAAGGTGTACCTGATGGGCAACGGCTACGCGCCGACCATCACCATCCGGGACAGCGACGGCGACGTGGTCTTCTCGGAGTCTGTGCCGTTCCTGCCGCAGGACAACAACATGACCTCGCAGGGCGTCGTGAAGGTGCCGGACGGCCTCCGTGACCAGGTGGGCCTCGTGGGCTTCTTCTATCCCACCGCGCAGGAGCTCACGAACGGCGCCTACACCTCGGTGTACGGCGACCTCGAGTACCCGATGCTCACCTTCTGGGTCTACGCCGGCGACCTCGGCATCGACGGCGGCGTGCCGAAGTCGGTGTACACGCTCGACCCGAGCGAGATGACCCAGCTGGCCGGCGGCGATTCGGGCACCGATTCGCTCGAGCTCAAGCCCGGCGACACCGTCGACCTTCCGGACGGCCTCGGCACGATCACCTTCGAGAACGAGACACCGGACGCTGCCGGCTTCCAGGACTCGGTCAAGCGGTACGTGTCGCTGTCGATCCATCGCGACGCCGCGGCGACGTGGGTGCTGGTGTTCGCCGTGCTCGCGACAGCCGGCCTGCTCGCCGCGCTCTTCGTGCCGCGCCGGCGCATGTGGGTCAAAGCCACGCGGCAGGGCCACACCGTGCACCTCGAGTACGCCGGCCTCGCGCGCGGCGAGGACCCTGCGCTCGAGGGCGCGGTCGAGCAGTTCGCCCAGCGCCACCTCGCATGGCTCGCCGACCCCGCTTCGGCGGGCGAACGTCCCACGAAGCCCGAATCCACCCCCGACGTAGACTGAGAGCCATGCCCGACGCCTCCCCCCTCACCCTCGACTCGGTCTCGGTGCTGCTGGTCTGGACGGCCATCGCGATCTACGCCCTCGCGTTCATCGCGTACGCGGTCGACCTGGCCCGTCGTGGCGCGGTCGCCGTGGACGCCAAGGATGCTGCGGCCAAGACCGCGCGCGAGCGCGAACTCGTCGCCGCCGGTGGCGCCGGCGCAGGCTCGCGCGGCGGCATCGTCGAGCAGCTGCGGGCGCAGGAGACGGCGTCGGAGGCGGCGCTCAACGCCCCCGTCGGAAAGCGCGCACGGCTCGTCTGGGCCCGCATCGGCACCTCGCTGACGGTGCTCGGCTTCCTCTTCCACCTCGGTGGCGACGTCACCCGCGGCATCGCCGCGGGGCGCGTGCCGTGGTCGAACATGTACGAGTTCGCCCTCACCGGGACGCTTCTCATCGTCGCGGTGTACCTCGGTGTGCTTTTCCGCTACGACCTGCGATTCCTCGGCACATTCATCACGGGCCTCGTGGTGGTGCTACTCGGCGGCACGGCCATCTGGTTCTACACCGACATCGTGCCCCTCATGGACCCGCTGAAGTCGGTGTGGCTCGTCATCCACGTCTTCGTCGCCTCGCTCGCGACGGCGCTGTTCGCCCTCGCCTTCGGCCTCTCGGTGCTGCAGCTCATGCAGGCCCGGCGCGAGACGAAGATCGCGGCTCTCGCGACGGCCGAGGCCGCGGCATCCGGTACCGCCAAGACCGGCCCGGGCTTCCTCAAGACGCTCCCGAGCGCCGAGGCGCTCGAGTCGCTGGCCTACCGTTTCGCGATCCTCGGCTTCATCTTCTGGACCTTCACGCTCATCGCCGGATCCATCTGGGCCAACGACGCGTGGGGCCGCTACTGGGGCTTCGACACCAAGGAAGTCTGGACCTTCGTGATCTGGGTGCTCTACGCCGGCTACATCCACGCGCGGGCCACGCGCGGCTGGCGCGGCTCGCGCTCGGCGTGGCTGTCGATCATCGGTTTCACCGCCGTGATCTTCAACTTCACGATCGTCAACATGTTCTTCAAGGGCCTCCACGCCTACTCCGGTCTGAACTGAGCTGCTGTTCCGCGATGACATTCCGTCGACGGAATGTGCCGTCTGAGCAGGAATTCACGACACACCCTTGACGGAACTCGGTGGGCGGGTCTAGCTTTGCCGCTGTTCGGTCCGCCGTGCGTGTTGCCCTCGGGTGGGCGGGTGCGGAGAACCGGACAAGGGGTTCGATGCATGTGTCATCGCCGGGGTTCGGGGGAGCCGCGTAGCGGAACGAGTGCACCGGCGCGTTGTTGTCAGTTCGATCGAGCGACAGGCGCGTCATGGTTTGGGGTGAGGGGACGAAGCGCTCTCAGAGCGCAGCGTTCGGAGTGCTCGCGTATGCGACGGCGATCGCCGTCGCCGTGAGCATTGCGATCCCCTTCGGCACGCCCGCGAACGCCGCCGCCGCGACGGTCACCATCGCGAGCGAGTCCGCCCCGACGCCGGCATCCGCACCCGCCGCACCGGAGCTCTCGGTGAGCGGCGGGCAAGCGGCACCAGCGTCCGGCGAGATGGTCGGGCAACCGGCCGCACTCGACGTGCGGCCCTTCGAGGTGACGGACGGCGCGCCGACGGAGCCCGCGCCGGCCGAGGCGACGACGCCCGCCGAGCCCGCGCCCGCGCCGGAGCCGGCTGCTCCCGCGCCGGATCCTGAGCCCGCGCCTGCGCCCGATCCCGCCCCGGCGGTCGATCCCGCGCCG
Organism: Microbacterium sp. PRC9; assembly: GCF_031844125.1. Lineage (NCBI taxonomy): Bacteria > Bacillati > Actinomycetota > Actinomycetes > Micrococcales > Microbacteriaceae > Microbacterium > Microbacterium sp. PRC9. The sequence continues at coordinate 96,587 of NZ_JAUZUR010000001.1, read as the reverse complement.
GCCCCGGTCGAGCCCACGGTCGTCGACCCGGCACCGTCTGCTCCCGCCCCCGCTGACCCCGCGCCCGCGGCCCCGGCCGAGCCTGCTCCGGCGGCCCCCGCGGCGCCCGCCCCGTGGGTGGTCACGATGTCGGGCACCTCGTCGTTCCTGGTCTTCCACGGCGACGGCACCGTGACGTTCGAGGGCGTGACACGGGCGCTCTCCGAGATCTCCGTGATCCGCGTCACCGGCACGTCCGGTGACGACACCTTCACGATCGACTTCGGCGGGACCGATCCCGCGATCACGATCGGGTTCGACGGAGCTGCCGGATTCGACACGCTCGCCACCGGTGGCGCGGGCGGCTTCACCTCGCAGCCGACGGACGGCTCAAGCGGCGTGATGCTGTTCGGTTCGACCCGCGTCGAGTACGCCGGCATCGAGCCCATCGTCGCCGACAACGACCCCGGCGCCGGTGTCGGCTTCGCCCTCGCCGACGACAAGGACGACGAGGCGATCCTCGAGGCGGGCCCGTCGGCAGGCCAGCTGCAGCTGCGCAGCGCCAACGGCACCTTCGAGACCACGACGTTCACCGCGCCGGTCGGCACGGGCACCGTGCTGAAGATCACCGGCGGCGGAGGACGTGACTCGCTCACCATCGCCGACGTGCTGAACCTCGGGTTGGCCGCGTTCCTCGCGGAGTTCGAGACGATCACCGTCACCGGCTCGCTGAGCGCGGGTGACATCACGCTGACCGCGGCCGAGAGCAACACCGACGGCATCCCGGTGAACGTCCCCGACTGCACGGACTTCGACGACTTCAGCCTCACGGAGTGCCTCGACCACGACGCCGATGCATCGGTGATCGTGGACGGCGGGTCGCTCACCGCGACCGGTGATGGCGGGGCGGCCACCGGCGGCATCACCCTGACAGCCACGGCCACCGTCGTGCCCGACGCGACCGCCGGCAGCGCCTACCTCGTGCTCGCCGATGCCGACGCCGTCGTGGACGTGCGCGGCGGCGCGACGATCACGGCGACCGGCGACTTCACGGCGACGGCCACGTCGACCGTCGGACCCGTCACCCTCATCAAGGACTACGGCGACGCCGCGTTCGTCACCTCGAACGCGTCCGCCACCGTCGGCGGCGACGCGGTCGTCGACGTCGACGGGGCGGCGACGATCTCGGCCACCTCGACGGTGGACGTCGGAGCGACGCCCCAGACCGATCCGTCGAAGGACGAGGACCCGCTGTCGAGCGACTTCGATGCGGCGGTCGCGATCCTGAGCGTCACGGCGATCGCCCTCGGGAAGGTCACGGGGAACGCGCGCATGATCGTCGGGGGAGCGCTCGGGATCGCGGCCGCGAACAGCGCCACGCTCAACGCCGTCGGCGACGCGCACGAGGCATCGAGCGGCGCAGGTGTCGCGATCGCGCACCTGTCGCAGACCACCGACGCCGCCATCGACTCGACCAACACGACCGGCTCGACGGCGGGGTCCCTGGCGATCCTCGCGTCGCAGACGGCCGACGTGACCGCCACCGCGAAGGCGAGCCCCGGCGGCGCGTCGCAGAACAACAAGAACTCGAACGGCGCCGGACGCGGCAACGGCCAGGCGAGCACCAGCGACGGGGGCATCGGCATCTCCGGCGCGTTCGGCATGGCGCTCACCGACTCGCACACCACCGGCCGGATCGTCGGCGCCAAGGTCGTGACGACCGGCACGCAGAAGGTCACGGCGCGGGGGAAGAACACCATCGCCGTCACCGGCGACGGCGGCACCACCACGGGCAGCGGCGGCGCGAGCGGCAACGGCGTCGGGATCGGCATCGCCCTCCTGATCACCGACCTCTCGACCCGGGCCTTCGTCCAGGGCGGCGCGATCGATGCCGCCGGCGGCCTCACGATCGCCGCCGAGGGCCCCGACGCCGGGCACTCGTCGTTCACCGCCACCGCCGTCTCGGGCAAGAAGACCTCGGGCGGCTCGATCGCCGTGGCAGGATCCTTCGCCCTGGCCAAGATCGACGCGCTGACCTCGGCCACGATCGACGGCGCCGGCTCCTTCGCGAACCGGGCCGTGGCCATCACCGCTCGCGGCGCGCACAAGAGCACCGCGAAGGCGACGGCCAAGCAGGAGCTCGGCGGCGACAACGGCAGCGCCGTCGGAGCCGGGGCCTCCGTCGCGCTGAGCCTCGTCCGCGACGACATCGTGGCGGCGATCGGCGCGGGCGCCGCGCCCTCCGGCATCGGCGTCCTGACGATGAACGCGACCGGCGCAGACGACGCCACCACGACGACCGTCGGAGGATCCGACGGCGGCACCAGCGCGACCCTGACCGGCGTCGCGAGCATCGCGATCCACAACGTCCGCACGTTCGCCGGGGTCCTCGCGGGGCCGGCTCTCACGCTCGGATCGCTGGCCGCCACCGCCACCCAGACCGCCAAGGCGACGACGAGCGCCACCGGCGCGACGAACGCGGGCGCAGGATCGTCGCTGGCCATGACCATCTCGTTCGCTCTGACGTCCGCAGATCACGAGGTCGAGGCATCCGTCGCCCGTGCCGTCACCGCGACCGGCGACGTCGGTCTCACCGCCGACGGCACGTCCACGACGGCCACGGCCGCCGAAGCGAGCGCCACCGGCGCGCCCGCCGAGAACCAGGGCGGCGGCAGCGCCGGCAGCGACAACGTCAACACGAAGTCCGACGCGAAGCTCGGCAACGCCGCGGGCCGCACCAGCGGTGGCGCGGGCGGCGGCTCGACCACGCCGCAGGCGAAGAACGAGGACGGCACCAGCGTGAGCGTCGCCGCCGCGATCGCGTTCAACCTCGTCACCTCGGCGGCGCGCGCCATGCTGCTGCCGGGCGCGTCTCTCGCCACCGGCGGGACGGTCAGCTTCGTGGCTCGGGCCGACACCGATGCGTCGGCCTCGGCCAAGGGCACGGCGACCAACTCGTCGACCGTCGGCATCGGCGCCGCGGTCGCGGTCAACAAGGTCACGATCGCCACCGAAGCCGGCGTGGGCGTCGGCGCGGGCGTGCAGGCGTCGGGTCTCACGATCACGGCTCAGATGAAGGACGCGGGAACCCACACCACGCTGGCGGTCGCCGAAGCGGGTGCCTCGCACACCGACGGCACGCTCGGCGTGGCCGCGGCCTTCGCCCTCAACATCGTCAACGAGAGCACGCGCGCTGTCCTCGACGCCGACGGCTCGAACTCGCCCTTCCCGGGGCCTGGGCAGATCCCGGGCGTCGTCATCACGGGCGGCGGCGCGGTGTCGATCAGCGCCGGGTCGAAGTCGAACGACAAGGCCTCCGCGAAGGCCACGCAGTCCGGGGACGGCACCGTCGGCATCGGCGCCGCCGTCGCCCTGAACCTGCCGACCCACCTGGTGTACGCGGGCATCAGCCAGGCCGCCGACCCGACCCGCGGCCCCCCGCTCACCGGAGCAGGCGCCGTCAGCCTCACCGCCACGCACGATGTCGTGCTCACCACCGAAGCCGAGGCCGGCGCAGCCTCCGCCACGGTCAGCGTGACCCCCTCGGTCGCCATCCTCCTCGCGGTCATCCGCACCAGCGCCTCGGTCGGCAAAGGCTCCGCTCCGCTCAGCGCGTCGAGCATCACCGCCTCCGCCACCCAGACCGTCACCGCCGACACCACGGCGAAGGGTTCGACGGTCGCCGGCAGCACCGCCGGCATCGGCATCTCGCTCGCCCTCGCCATCCTCGACGACGTCTCGTCCACCTCGGGCAGCGACCGCAGCCTCACCACCACCGGCGCGGTCTCGTTCACCGCGACCCAGCGCATCGACGCCAAGACCACCGCGAAGGCCGCAGCCCAGGGTGCCAAGCCCTCGGAGGGCAAGGACTCCGGCGGCAAGGACGTCAACGAGAAGGCCGACGACAACCTCGGCAACGCGAAGTCCACGAAGTCCGCCAACGGCGGCGGCAGCACCTCCACGACGCAGACGCCGAAGGCGGCGACCGGTCAGAACTCCAGCGGCTCCTCGAGCGGCAACTCGGTGTCGATCGCCGGCGCGATCGCCATCGCCGTCGTCTCGGGATCGGTGACGGCGCGGTTCGCCGACGGCATCGCCGTCGCGGCAGGCGGAGCGGTGTCGCTCATCGCCCGCGGCGACACCGACTCGCTCGCCGATGCACGCGGCGACACCGCGACGAAGGGCTCCGTGGGTGTCGGGGCCGGCGTCGCCGTGCAGGCCGTCGACATCACGGTCCGTGCCACGACGGGGGCATCGGCGATCACGGCGACCGGGCTCACCGTGATCGCCGAGATGCTCGACGGCGACACCGACGACGTCGTGCGCCGCTGGAACGACGTCGCGAAGCGCTGGGAGACCGTCGAATCCGGCGAGCAGCTGCCGGGCCCGAGCGAGGGCGATCTGATCTTCGTCAAGACGAACGCCGACGGTGACGACGCGTCGGGCGGCGACGACGGGCTGTACAAGTACTCCGGCGGCAGCTGGAGCATGGAGACCGACGTCAGCCTCACCGGCACCGTCGACGCGCTGCCCGCCTCGGTCGTCAACGGCAACTGGTATGTCCTCGACGCCGAGAAGGACGGCCACCCGGCCGGCAGCGTCTGGAAGGGCGAGGGCGGCGCATGGGTGTTCGTCACGAAGAACACCGTGGTCGAGAAGTCGCAGCTGCCGACCGACCAGATCGCCGAAGACACCTGGTTCGAGCTCACGAAGGCCGACGGCGCGAACACGGTGGGCTTCTACAAGCGCAACGGCAGCCACGCCTGGGTGAAGCAGAACGGCGTCACCGTCGGCGACGGCGACACGCTGCCGACGAGCCCCGCCGCCGACCAGCTGTTCCGGCTGTTCGAGCACGAGATCGTGTCGACCGCGCGCGCCGGAGCGAGCAAGTCCACGAGCGTCGGCGTCGCCGGCGCCCTCGCGATCAACGTCCTGAGCAGCACCATCGAAGCGCTGGTGCCGGCCGGAGCCGTCGTCACGCTCTCGTCCGGAGCATCCGTCATCCGCGCCCAGAGCAACGAGCGCGACGCGGCCACCGCCACCAGCAAGGCGAAGGTGGGTTCGGCGACGGGCGTCGGCGCCTCGTTCGCGCTGCAGGTCATCGACGGCAGCGACGTGACCGCCCGCATCTCGGGCGGCTTCAGCGGGGGCGGTGCACTCACCGTCTCGGCCGCCGGGTTCCGCGACCTCGCGACCAAGGCCGAGGGCGGCACCGCGGGCGATACGGCGGTCACGCCCGTGGTCGCCCTCGTGATCAGCGTGGACGACCACGTGACCGCGCGCATCGCCGGCGGCGCCGCGACGGTGCAGACCGGCGCGGTCGTCGTGCGGGCAACGCACGTGACGTGGATCGCGACGGAGGGCAACGCGGATGCGGCGGGCAAGAGCACCGCGGTCGGCGCCACCGTCGTCGTCAACGCGGTCGTCGGATGGGACACGCTCGCCGAGATCGCCCGGAACGTGCAGGGGACCGCGGTCACCGTCGAAGGGCTGTCGGAGGTGCGGTCCGAGGCGAAGGCCGTCGCGAGCGCGAAGGGCGCCGAAAGCGGGGGCAAGTCGGGCGACGACGAGTCGAAGGATGCCGTCGGCGGCTCGAACCCGAACACGCAGGGCACCAAGAGCGACACGAACTCGATGCCGACCTCCAACGGGGGCACGAACGGCTCGAACGGCGCGTCCGGCGCGAACGGCCAGTCCTCGAGTCAGTCCGGCACCGGCAGCGGGTCGACGCAGGTCGGCGCGGCCGTCGCGGTGAACTGGGTCGTGGCGACGAGCACGGCGCGCATCGCCGCGAACGTGACCGTGACGGCGCTGAGCGGCGCGGTCACGGTGCAGAGCCTCCTCGCCGCGAACGCGCGGGCTCTCGCGATGGGATCGGCCATCGACCTGCAGTCCAGCGGCATGCGGGTGGGCGCTGCCATCAGCCTGAACGTGCAGGACATCACGACGCGCGCCGAGATCGGCACCGATGCCACGGTCAGCGGCAACGGCGGCGTGATCGTCCGCGCCTCGACCCCGCTCGTGTCGAACGCGCCGTCGCGCGACGATTTCGTCGCCTGGGCCTTCGCAGCCGGAGGCGGCCAGAGCACGTCGTTCGCCGGCAGCGCGGCGGTGCAGATCCTCCTGCTCACGACCGAGGCGAAGGTGGGCGCGGGCGCGACCCTCCAGGCGGCGAACGGGGCGATCACCGTCTTCGCCGGCCAGCGCTTCGGGTTCCAGAACCTCGCGATCGCGGGTGCGCTCTCCACCGACAGCGGTGCCGCCATCGGCGGGGCGTTCTCGGTCAACTACTTCGAGATCACCACGACCGCGGCGATCGAGTCGGGCACCGCGGCCGGCTCCGTCACGACGACCAACGCCGCGGGCGCGACATCCGTGTCGGCCACCTCCACGATCGAGCCGCTGGTCCCTGAGGTGCCGAAGCCGCTCGCCGGCAAGATCGACTGGCTGAAACTGTCGTCGGTCGCGATCGCCGGCGGTGCGAGCAGCGGCGGAGCGGCCGTCACCGGCGCGTTCATCGTCGACATCTTCGACATCGACACCCGCGCCTGGATCGGCGACGGCGCGCAGGTGAACCAGACGATCGCGGGCGGCGCCGGTCAGTCGGTGACGGTGCGCGCCGAGGACTCGCTCGACGTCGTCGACGTCGGCGGCACGCTGGCGCTCAGCCAGAGCTCGGCGAGCGTCGGCATCACCGTCGTCGTCGTGGTCGCCAACTCCAACGTGCGGGCGTGGATCGGGTCCTCCGCCGATGTCGACGCCGGTGGATCGGTGACCGTCGAGGCGAAGGGCACGGAGGACTGGTTCCTCCTCGCGATCGCCGGCGGCGTGAGCCTCAATTCCGTCGCCGTGACCGGCGCGGTCATCGTCTTCGTCTTCGACCAGGGCGGCTCCGACCCGAAGGTACGTGCCCACATCGGCGCGAACAGCACCGTCCACGCGACGGGCGCTGTGACCGTGGCCGCGAGCCGCGAGATGGAGGCCGACGTCGCGGCGGGCAACCTCGCGATCGGCGGCGGCTCCGCGGGCGTCGGAGCATCGGCCGTCGTCGTGGTGCGCGGCAGCACCGTGGAGGCGGAAGTGGGCGCGGGCGCCGACGTCCAGGCGGGCGACGCGGGACTCACGGTCTCGGCCACCCAGTCCGCGGACCTGCTGCTCCTCGCAGTCGGCGGCTCGGGCGGCGGCACGGCGGGCGTCGCGGGCTCCGTCGTCGTCAACACGACGACGGACGTGACGAAGGCGAGCCTCCTCGGCAGCGTGAGCCAGCCCACGACGAACGTGGCAGTGAAGGCGCAGGACGACACGACGATCCTGTCGCTCGCGGGGCAGCTCACCTACGGCGGCACCGCCGGCGTGGGCGCGGGCGTCGACGTCGAGGTGCTGAACAAGACGACCGAGGCCTGGATCGGGAAGGATGCCGTGGTCCGGGGCTCCGGCAACCTCACGGTCGACGCCATCTCGACCGAGGGGATCGACTCGATCTCGGTCGGCGGCGGCTTCGGCGGCACCGCGGCGGTCAACGTCAACGCCGGTGTCTCCGTCATCAACATCACGACCCGCGCGTACGTGCAGGACGGCACGTCGGCCTCCGACCGCGCAGACCTCGAGGTGTCGGGGAGCGTCCGGGTCGCAGCATCCGATCGCCTCCGTCTCAACGTCATCGCGGGCAACATCTCGGGCGGCGGCACCGCGGCGGTCGGCGCCGCGGTCGCCGTTCCCGTCGTCACCAAGAGCACGCGGTCGTTCATCGGGGCGTTCTCCCGCGTGATCGGCCTCGGCAACGGCTCGGCGCTCGACGTCGTCACGGGCGGGTACACCGTCACGACGCAGGACACGCGTTTCGACCCGTCGGTCGCCCTCGAAGGCGGCGGGGTCATCAACCTCGGCTTCGCGCACGGCTTCCACAACGGCGACGAGGTCATCTACGACTCGGGCTACGGTGCGAACATCGCGGGACTCGACGACACCCCGGGCGACGAGGTCACGCCGCAGCAGGTGTACTACGTCGAGGTCGTCGACGCGTTCCGCGTCAAGCTGCACCACCAGCAGAACCTGCAGGACGCGGCGATCGGCGTCTCGGGCGGCACGGGCGAGAGCCACCGCCTCATCCCGACCGACCAGGCAGGCGTCCGCAAGGACGACTCGCTCCGCTTCAACCCGCTGAAGCCCGGCGCGATCGGCGCGGGCGGGCTCATCACGCTCCCGTACGATCACGGCTTCAGCGACGGCGACACCGTCGTCTACAGCTCGGGCGGCGGCCTGCCGATCTCGGGCCTCATCGACGGCGGAACGTACTACGCCGAGACGAGCGGTCTCGCCGCGAATCAGCTGAAGCTGCGGAACAAGCCCGAAGACAAGGGCGGCGTGATCCTCACCGGACTCGGCACCGTGAACACGACGGGTCGCGGGCACAGCATCGTGAAGAGCGGCGTCACCCCCGGCGGCGACGCGAGCGCCTACGGGCCGCGGGTCGTCGAGCTGTCGACCGACACCTTCCGCGGCGTCGCGGTCACCGCGAGCAGCAGCGACGACATCGCCGTCGTCGGCATCTCGGCCGGAGTCGCCGGCACCGCGGCGGTCAACCTCGCCGGTGCGGTGAACGTCGACAACGTCCACACCTACGCATGGATCGGCGACAGCGCGCGCGTCAACTGCAACGCGGACTGCAGTGCGGCGACGGCCGGATCGAGCACCGCGCAGAGCGTGCTCGTCGCGGCGGCGAGCCAGTTCTACCACCTGGGCATCGCCGGGGCGCTGTCGATCGCGGGCAGCGCCGCGGTGGCCATCCCCGTCGGCGTCCGCGTCGTCAACCTCAACACCCGGGCCCACGTCGGCAGCGGTGCGATCGTCCGGGCGCGCGGCGACATCGCCGTGACCGCGCGGGCGAAGGACGCCGTCGTCTCGGTCGTGGTCGGCGCCGGCGGCGGCACGGTGGGCGTCGCGGCCACGGTCGCCGTCTCGATCCTCAACACCAAGACGTACGCCTGCACGGGCACGCCTGCGGGCGACGCCGCGACCTGCACCTCCGGCGGAGCGACGCTGCGCGCCGGCAACAACGTGCTCGTCCTCGCGAGCGACGACACGAAGGCGATCCTCATCACCGCCGCCATCGCGGGCGGAGTGGTCGGTGTCGGAGCAGCCGTCGGCATCGCGCTGCTCACGAAGGACACGCAGGCCTCTCTCGGCGCAGGATCGGTGGTGGATGCCGCGGCCACGGGCGCAGGGCTCCCCGATGTGTACGCGGGCACGATCACGGGCGACCGCTTCGACCGCTACGGCGTCGGCACCCCGTTCCACGGCGTCGCCATCCAGGCGTCCAGCTCGGAGGATGTCTTCGGGCTCGTGCCGGCGATCGGCGGCGGGTTCGTCGGCGTCGCGGGCGGCATCGCCGTCACGCTGCTCCGCGTCACCACCAAGGCGTTCATCGCGGCCGGCAGCCTCGTGAACACGCTCGCCGGAGCCTCCGCCGCGCAGTCGGTGAACGTGTCGGCGGTCGACCGCTTCAAGTCCCTGACGATCGCCGGCGGCGCGGCGGGCGGATTCGTCGGCGTGGCGGGCGGCATCGACATCGGCATCGCCGACACGAGCGTGCAGGCGGCGATCGGCACCGGCGCCACGGTGCAGGCGAACGACGACGTCGAGGTCTTCGCGCTGTCGGTGAAGGACGTCAGCTCGATCGCGGTGAGCATCGCGGGCGGCGCCGTGGGCCTCGCGATCTCGCTGTCGATCTGGGCGATCGGCGTGCAGCAGTCGGGCACCTACCACCAGGCCGACGGCGGCCGGTTCCGGGGCGACTACAGCTCGACGGTCGCGAACGACGCCGACCTGTTCTACCTCAAGGGCGACGTCGTCACCCACGGCGGCAAGCGCTGGGCGGCGACGATCGACCACGCGAACGACACCCCCGGCACCAGCGGCGAGTGGGAGGGCGAGACGGATGCTGCGCCCACCGCGAAGGACAACACCGACGAAGCCGACTCCATCGCCAAGGGCGACGGCGGCTACAAGGACGCGCTCAACGGCACCACCAGCACGCGGACCTTCACCGTGTGGAGCAACGCGGTCTCGTACGACAAGGACGACGCGAGCTCGTACGTGACCTTCAACGGGCACAAGTACCGTCCCACCGGGAACTCCACGACCGTGGGCGCCTCGCCCGAGGCCAAGCCGTCGGAGTGGGTCATGATCGACGGCGAGGAGAAGACGAACTCGCGCGTCGGCGCCGCCATGGCAGGCGCCTCGTCGGGCATCGCGGGTGCCGCTCCGACCACGGGACTCACCGCCGAAGCCCTCGCGATCCCGCCGGCCGGCGGGACGACGGCATCCATCGACGGCATCATCAGCGCGGGCCGGTCGGTGCGCGTGTGGGCGATCGACGACCTCGAGATCCTCGGCATCGCGGGTGCGATCGGCGGCGGCTTCGTCGGCGGCGGCGGATCGGTGCTGGTGCTGAACATCCGCAGCAACACCGAGGCATCCGTCGGCCGGAACGCCCAGATCACGGCGGGCGGGGGCGGGTCCGACGAGATCAGCGTGCGCGCGGTCATGACCGAGCACGGACTCGGCTTCGGCCTCGCCGCAGGCGGCGGCTTCGTGGGCATCGGCGGTCAGGTGACCGTGATCAAGGACACCAGCCGGCAGTTCGCACACATCGACTCCGGGGCGCAGCTGCGCCGGGCCGGAGGCCGGGTGCTGCTCGAGTCCGTCGCGAACCGCTCGCTCGAGGTCTACTCGATCGGTGTCGCAGTCGGTGCAGGAGCCGTCGGGTTCGCCATCGCGTACGTCAGCGTCGACGGCGACAACCGCGCGGTGAGCGGCTACGACCCGGCGACGGCCCTCGAGAACGGCACCGTGGCGGTCGGGGCAGGCGGCGTGGTCGGAAAGTACGAGGCGAAGGTCACCGACAACGTGACGGTGACGGCACTCGGCATCTCGCTGGCGGGCGGCGCGATCGGCATCGGCGGCGTGCTCACCTTCGTCGAACTGGGCGGCACGGCGCGCGCATCGGCGGCGCCCGTCGGCACGATCGGCGCGGGCGGCGTCTCGGTCACGGCCGACGGCACCCGGACGGTCGGCGTCACGACGCTGAACGTCACGGTCGGCGCCTTCGCGCTCGGCGTGACGGTGGCGCGCGCGAACTCCTCGCGACACCTCGAATCGGCGCTGCGCGGGAACACCACGACGACCGGGCAGGTGACGGTCCGCGCGACCGCCGACAACGAGGCGAGCGTGACGGCGCCCGCGGGCGGTGGCGGAGGCGTCAGCGTCCAGATCCAGGTCGTGTTCGCGGTGCTGTCGGGTCACACCCTCGCCGAGGTCGCCGGGAGCGTCACGAACGCGTCGGGCATCACCGTCGAGGCGGATGCCGAGAACCGGGCCACCTCCGACACCTTCATGGGCGGGATCGCCCTCATCGGACTCGCCGGCGCGTGGGCGAGCGTCGAGGTCACGTCCGGTGCGTGGGTGCGTGCGACCGTGGCCAGCGGCACGCTGAACTCCACCGGCATCATCGCGGTGACCGCGAAGACGCACGGCGACGGCAGCTTCGCGAAGGCGGTCGTCGACGCGATCTCGGGCGGACTCATCGACCTCAAGGCCATGATCGCGATCGCCGAGGTCGACAACGAGGTCGCCGCGACCATGAACGGCGCCGTCACCGGGGCGACGGCGGTGCGGGTGCGCGCGACCGCCGGCAGTACCGCCGAGGCACGCGTGCTGACCGCGGCCATCGCGCTGGTGAGCCTCGCGATCGGCGCGGCCTACGCGCACGTGAGCGGCGAGACGTTCGCCCGCGGTGCGGGCTCGCTCGGTGCGAGCGGCGCGGACTACGACTTCACCGCGACGTCCACGAACCGCGCCACGGCGTTCTCGAACGTCATCACGGGCGGCTTCCTCGGTGGGGTCGCCGTGTCGGCGCCCGTCGCCGAGATCGGTGCGCAGACCGGGGCGGACTGGAGCGGCACCGTCACCTCGGGTCACGACCTCACCGTCGAGGCGGACGCCGACAACGAGGCCACCGCGACGGCCAAGGTGCTGTCGACGGGCATCATCGGGGTCTCGGGTGCCGAGGGCAAGGCGACGATCACCGCCGCCACCGTCACGTCCGCGGTCATCGGCGATCCTGCCGAGATCTCGGGCCTCAGCGGCAAGCTCCTCCTCGACGCCCACGCCGACAACGACGCGACCGCGATCGCCGGCGGCAAGGGCATCGGTGCCGTGAGCATCGGGGTGATGTTCCCGAACGCCTCCAGCTTCGCCGTCACGAAGGCGCAGCTGATCGGTGATGTCGGCACGACAGCTGTCGATCCGGCCGTCGGCACCGTGGGTATCGCCGGAGCGGGTTCGATCGAGGTCAGGGCCATCGGGCAGGACTCGACCACGGCCAGCGTCGACAGCCTCAGCATCGGGCTTCTCGCGGTCTCGGCCTCCTCCGCCGATGCGACGACGAAGTCCGAGGTGCGCGCCACGATCGGCGGCGGCGAGGTCACGGCCTCCGGCGACGTGACGGTGCTCGCACAGTCGCTGGCCGACGCCGACTCCTACGCCGACGCGACCTCCGGCGGCCTCATCGACATCCAGGCCGGGTTCACGGCCGAGTCCACGTCCGAACCGAAGGTCTACGCCCTCGTCACGGGCGGGTTCGTGCAGGCCGGGGGACTCCTGTCGCTGACGGGCCTGCACGGCGTCGCACCCGGCACCGTCTCCGACGGCACGATCCTCGCGATCAACTGCAACGGCGCCGACACCATCTGCTTCGCGCTCCCGCACGGGGTGCAGACGGGCGCCAACGTCAGCTACTCCGCCCCGGCCACCGGCATCCCGCAGATCGACAACGGGACGCTTCCGAACCCGAATGCGATCGGCGGACTCGGCGACGGTCGCACGTACGGCGTGATCAAGGTCGACGACACGACCATCCGCCTCGGCGAAGCGCTCGACTTCAACGACCCCGACACCGGCGCGGACGTGAGCGTCGAGGTGGCGACGGGCAGCATCTTCTTCCCGCAGGGCCACAACTTCCGCACCGGCGACAAGGTGGTCTACGACTGCAACGGCTCGGGCGCCATGGGCACGCTGCCCGCTGCGGGTCTCGTCTGCGGCCTGTCGTACTGGATCTTCGCGATCGACGACAACCGCATCCGGCTGTCCACGAGCCAGCTCGACGACGACGGCAACGTCGTCGTGAGCTTCACGACCGTGACCAGCCCCACCGAGATCGCGGTGGCGAACTCGGCGGGACTCGACGGGCGCGCGGTCGTCTACGCGGCACCGGCGACAGTCGACTTCAAGAACACGCTCATCGACATCGACACGAACGGCTCGGGACAGCTGGTCACGAACGGGGACGGCCAGATCGTGCGCGACGGCTCGTGGAACACCATCTACGCGCCGAGCCACGGCTGGTCGACCGGCGACGCGGTGAAGTACTCGGTCACGAACGGTCCCGCGATCACGGGCCTGAACGACGGCCAGACGTACTACGTCTACCTCGGCGACCCGGACGGCCTGTTCGGCGTCTCGGCGGCCGGGCCTCATATGCTCCGCCTCGCGCTGAACCCGTGCCGCGCCGGTATCGGCACGTACAACACGACTCCCGGCGACGGCGGCGTGGGCAACTCGTGCGCCGGCGTCATCCAGGTCATCTCGCTGTCGACGGTGCTGAACATCAGCGACCCGAACTACTTCCCCTCGATCCTCGCCAACCACTCGCTGCGTCGCGTCGGGTACGAGCCGATCGGCCTCGTCGAAGGCAACATGTACTTCATCGACGTCGTCGACGGCACGCACATCCGGCTGCTGGATGCCGCGGGCAACGTCGTCGGCGGTCTCATCGACAAGCTCGGCACCCACTACCTGATCGACCAGGGCATCGCGGTGACCAGCGGCGCGGCGGGCACGCAGCGGCTCTACATCGACCTCGATGCCGGCGGACTGCCCCCCGCCACACCGCACGTGCTGATCGGCGTCGGCGGCCCGGGCAGCCAGGTCGGCCCGTCGGAGAACGGCATCGTGAGCGCCACGTCGACCGGCGTCGGCGGCGGCCTGTTCCGCTTCAGCGACGTGTACTCGGAGGCGACGGTCAAGCCCACCGTGTCGGTCGAGGTGCAGGGCGGCACGCTCCGCGGCAAGGGCGTCCTCGTCGACGGTCGCTCGTACGCGCAGGTCGCCGTGAGCTCGGTGGGCAAGGGCGGCGGCTTCCTCGGATTCGGCGCATCGAACGCCATCGCCGATCTCGTCAACACCGTGCAGACGAAGGTCGCCGACGGCGCCTCGATCTTCGCGAGCGGCGACATCCAGATCACGGCCTTCGGCGAGAGCCGCGCGAACGGCGAGGCCGTCAACCGCACCGGCGGCCTCATCGCCGGCGCAGACACCGACGTCGACCTCGAGATCGGCTACGACATCGATGTCGAGGTCGCCGGCGACCTCTTCGCGAACCGCACGATCCTCCTCGACGCGGCGGCGGCCTTCCTCGGCAACGCCCGGGCCTCCTCCGGGTCGGGCGGTCTCGGAACGAACTCCGACGCCAATGACGACGACCAGCAGGGCGTCGGCATCGGCCGCGAGCACGCGGCATCCGTCGCCACCACCCTCACCGGCACCGCGAGCGTGCGGGGTGCGCTGGTGCAGTACTCGGCGGGCAGCGGCGTGCGCTGGAGCGTCGACTTCGCCGGCGACACGGGCGCCCGTGTCGAGCACGACGAGCTCGCGCGCGGGTTCGCGCGGTCCGACTCCGACGCGTACGCGCTGGGCGCGGATTCGGATGCCGGCGCTTATGTCCACGTCAACGACAGCGTCACCACGACCATCGCGAACGGGTCGGTGTCGGAGGGCGAGGAGGTCCGGCTGCGCGCCGTGCACAAGAACCTCGACCTGCAGGCGATCGCCAACTCCAACTGCGGCTGCGGCGGCGGCGACACGGATGCCCGGGCGCACGTGACCTTCCTCGGCGACTCGCTCATCCGCGGCGTGGACGAGTCGATCGTGCGCACGAGCGAGCTCGTCGTCTCGTCGCTGACGAGCTTCGACCGGCTGTACGCCTACGCGCACCGCTCCGGCGGCCTGTTCGACGTGGGCGGCTCGGACGCGGACGTGAACTACCAGCCCCGCCGCGACATCCTGTGGGAGTCGACCGTCTTCCTGCTCGGGGAGCCGAACCCCGTGCTCGTCGTCGACTCGTCCGGCAAGATCATCGCCAAGTCGGGCAACGTCGTCGTGCGCTCGACGCAGTTCGGAGCGCCCCTCGGCATCGGCGACACGATCTCCGGCGACACGATCTGGATCGACCCGATCCTGTACGACGAGAAGCCGGCTGCGCTCTTCGAGGCCAACGACGCCGGCGGCAGCTGCGACGGCGACTGCAGCGGACTCATCCACGGCACGGCCGGCATGTTCTACATGCAGCAGACCTGGAACTCGGTGCTCATCCGCAACAGCTCCGACAAGGCCATCTTCATCAAGGGCACGGCCGACCCCGACAGCGTCTCGATCGACGTGCTCAACGCCGACCTCGACGTGGTGCCGTCCGCCATCATCAGCGTGTCGGTCGACAACGGTCCGCACGCGCCCCCGGCGACGCAGTGGTTCTGGCACCTCCAGCACATCTTCCCCGCGACCGACATCGTCATCGAGAGCCTGCGCGCCACGAAGACGACCGGCTTCGACATCGCCTACGACGGAGACATCCGCAACAACCTCGGCTCGACCCGGATCACGAACCACCGCGGCTCCATCCTTCGCGGCATCGATGCCGGCGACGAGGTCATCACGAGCAACCGCGTCACCCTCGACGCCGAGCAGGGCTCGATCGGCACGATCCCGAACCCGATCGCCCTGGTCCTGGTCCAGATCTTCCACACCGGAGAGATCGGCGTCCCGGCCGTCCTCAAGCCCGTTTTCCTCGATGCCGAGGCCGGGCAGAGCCTCTACCTCGACGTCACGACGCTCCGCCGCTCGTCGCTCACCGCGAGCACCAGCCCGATCGCCCCCGTCCTCGGCCCGATCAAGGCCGGCTACGACGCCGTGGTCATCCTCCGAGACTCGGCCGAGGGCATCGACCCGCTCGATGTCGCCGACATCCGCGTCGACATCTACGACCCGAACGACAAGCCCGCCCCGTACGGCTCCGGCAGCCCGATCGAGAGTGTGCAGACAACGTGCTTCTTCCGGCCCGACGGCCCGTCGTGCGCCGGCGGCGTGGATGCACCTGTCGTCGTGGGCGGCACCGTCGTGCTCGTCGGTCTCGGCACCGACCTCGACCCGATCCGCACGAACGTCACCTTCAGCGACATCCGCGCGGGCCACAGCATCGCGATCTTCCACCCGTCGCCGGCGACCGAGGTCACCGTCCTCGCCTACACCGACGGGGACGCGACGTGGACCGACGACGAGACCGGCGCGGGGCACGGCGTCACCGACGGCTCAGGCAAGATCGACGTGCTGACCAACGGGAACATCACGGTGGTCGAGAAGAGTGCAAAGGGCGACCTGCGCGTCGGCCACGTCCATGCCACCGGCCTGTGCTCGGGTGCGACGCCGAAGGCGTGCACCACGGCCACGATCGCCGCGGATGTCACGCTCCGCTCGCCGGCGCGGATCCTGGATGCGGAGCTCGACGCCGGCATCATCGACACCGACGACGACCGCACCTGCGTCGACGCCTACGACCTCGACTGCGCGGCGGGCACGCCGACCGGCGTCGACGTCACCGGCCGCAACATCACCCTCGTCGCCGGCGACAACGGCCTCGGGCAGCCGGGGAGCGTGTCGGGCTCGGGCGGCATTGGACTGGCCGGCAACTTCCTCGAGATCCAGGTCGACGCGGTCGGCGGACCCACCGGGCACCTCGACGCCTTCGACACCGCCGCGGACGACGCGAACACGCAGGGCATCTACATCGACCAGGTCGCCGGGCACCTGCAGATCGGCATCGTGCACACGGCCGGCGACGACGCGCTCACGACCGGCAACGTGTCGCTGCGGACGCGCAGCGGCAGCATCCTCGACACCCTCGACGACGCCGCCGCCGACGTGATCGGCCAGACGATCGACATCGACGCGCACGGCGGCTCGATCGGCGTCTCCGCGAACGACCTCGAGATCGACTCGCTCGTCGGGTCGCCGTTCGCGTGCGTCAACGAGAACTGCGCCGACAACGCGAACGGCACCTCGGATGCCGGACTCGTCGCGGTCGCCGACGACGTCGCCCTCGAGGCATCCGCCGGAATCTGGCTCACCGAGACCGACGCCTACCTCCGTCTCCTCTTCGCCCACGCGACCGGCGGCGACATCCGCATCACCGTCCGGGAGAGCGCGCAGCTCGACGAGGACCTGTTCCTCATCCGCAACGGCACCGCGAACTTCGCCGAGGACGACAGCACGGTTCCGGGCAACAACCCCGACCACCCGCGCGTGATCCCCAACGGCACGGTCTTCGCCGAGGACGGCGGCGTCGAACTGCGGGTCGGCGACGACGTCACGCTGCACCAGTTCACGCAGATCCTGGCCGACCGCGCGATCGACATCCGCGGCGACGCCGGCAACGCCGACACGGGCGGCACGCTCGCGGTTCCCGACCCCGAGCACGGCACCACCATGATCCTGCGCGGTCGGATCATCGCCGACTGCGTCGTCGGGGCGGGCGGCACCTACGGCTATCCCGTCGGAACCTGCTCGCCGTCCACCGCCAACCCCGTCGGCGACCGCCTGGCGAACGTGTGGGGCGGCAGCGACGTCGATGTCTTCCAGCTCGGCGACCGGTCGGGTCTCGACCTCGCACAGACCAGCAATGCCGCCCTCAACAAGGAGCAGTGGGGCGACGCCGGCTACATCTTCTTCGGCGCGAAGACCATCGTGCACGGCAATGCCACCCTCACGTCGAGCACCGCCGACGGCGAGGACGAGTTCACGGTCTGGTACCTGCAGTCGATGGACGTCGTGACGAGCCCGACGGGCCTGCAGTCCGGCACGGGCGCGGGGCACACGCTCACCCTCGACGGCCAGGGCGAGACCGACCACTACTCGATCTACACCAACGGCAGCCACGGCAACATCCGCAACTACGTCATCAACGTCCTCGACACGGGTCTTGCGAACCAGGGCGTCGACGAGCTCGGCATCTACGGCTACGACAACGCGGCCGTGGCGTACAACGGGGCAAGCGGCGCTGCCGACGACATCTGGCTGCTGCGAGCACTGACCTGCATCGACAACGAGTCGCCGTTCGCCCTCAACCCGGGCGTCCCGGCGACGTGCGCGACGCCGACCGAGACCGCCGATCACCCCGCGTTCATCGCCCTGCTCGCCGGCAACGGCAACGCCGACGGCGGCATCGGCCTCTACCGCGACCGCACGCAGGGCAACGAGCCCAGCGCGCTCGTGCAGCGCATCAACTACGACCGTGCGCTCAACGGCCGCATCACGGTCTTCGGCCTGGGCGGCAACGACGCGTTCTACGTCGACGACACGCAGGCCACGATGACGCTCGACGGCGGCGCCGGCAACGACGCGTTCCAGATCGGCCAGATCTTCGGCACGCAGCGCGACGGCGAGGCCGCGCCCGAGGGCGGCGCCCTGCTCCCCGCCGACACGTTCCCGGCGCTCGTCCCCACGACCCGCGGCTGGCTGAGCCCCGGTGCGCACGCCCCGCTGCTGGCCACCGGAGGCACCGGCAACGACCGCTTCATCGTCTACTCGAACCAGGCCGAGATCCAGCTCAACGGCGACGACGACAACGACCTGTTCATCGTCCGGGCCTTCGCGATCGCCGCGGTGTGCGACACCGACGCCGACAACATCGCCGGCTGCGGCCTCAGCGACGTGGACTACCGGCCGGCGGGCGGCGTCTTCCCGCTGGATGCGGCGGACGGCGCCGACGACGGGCAGTGCGTGCTCGCGGGCGGCTACATCCGCTACGACAACAACGGCGACGACGTCTGCAACAACGCCGACGCGCACATCACGTACCACCACGCGCCGGGCAGCAACGTCGATCTCGACCACACGATGTGGCAGGACGACGTGATCCCGCTGGACGCCAACGGCGTCGCCGTGCCGGTGATCGGGCTCGGCTTCTCGACGAACCGTCCGCTCGACATCCGCGCCGGCGGCGGCGAGGACGAGGTCCAGTACAACGTCAACGCGCCGGTCAACGTCGACGGCGGCACTGGCTTCGACAAGCTCGTCGTCCTCGGCACCGAGTTCGCCGACGACTTCGTCATCACCGACAAGGCGATCTACGGCGCCGGGCTCAACGTCAAGTACACGACGATCGAGATCCTCGAGGTCGACGGGCTCGAGGGCGACGACCAGTTCTTCGTCCTGTCCACCGCGTACGGCGTCGCCTACCGCGTCATCGGCGGCCTGGGCTCCGACCAGATCTCGGTCGCGGGCGACGTCACCGCCGACATCGTGACCCGCGAGCTCGAGGGCATCTCGGGGGCGGTCGACCACATCGTCCTCTCGGACGACCCCCGCTACGACGGCATCGTGGTCGACGGTGTGCCCTACAACCTCGCGACCCCCGAGACCGGCGTCGTCGTGATCAAGGAGCAGGGCACGTCGACGAGTGTGCGCGAGGGCACGACGACCGGGCCCATCAGGGAGATCAACCACTACACCGTCGAGCTCAGCCATGCCCCCACCGCGAACATCTTCGTGACGGTCTCGGCCGCGCTCTCGCCCGATGAAGAGGCGCGCGACACCTTCGACAACCCGACGGGCTTCGGGCTCACCGACGGCGTCGCCGACACGATCTGGCTCTGCGTCGACACGTTCCCGTACGGCGACCAGTGCAACGGCATCGGCGACTTCCAGCGCCACTACGTACGGAACGGCGTCGTCGTCGACGAGGCCGGACGCGCCGTGGTGCTGACGTTCACGCCCGGGAACTGGAACACTCCGCAGCGCGTCTACATCCGCGCCTACGACGACCTCCGCTCGGAGGGCGACCGCACCGTGGTGGTGCAGCACTCGGTCATCGCCGCCGACAAGGTCGCGGATGCCGAGTTCCACGGTGCGGCGGTGCGCCAGGTGAACGTCCGCGTGTACGACAACGACACCCCGGGCGTCTACGTCACCCACGTCGAGCCGTCGACCGAGAACCCCACCACCGCGCCGAACACGCCGGGCGAGATCGCCTGCGCCGCGAACGCGCAGAACTGCGTCCTCGACGATCGGGGCGTCGTGATCGAGGGCAGCGGCACCACGCAGCGCACCGACGAGATCCTGGTCCAGCTCGCGAAGGACCCGGGCGCGCTCACCATCACCGTCAAGATCACGATGGATGCCGACTCCCAGCGCATCCTGCAGATCCTCGACCCCGCACTCGGCTCGCGCTGGACCAAGGTCACCGGCGAGGCGTTCGGCACGTACTACCTGCTGACCTTCGACAGCACGAACTGGAACACCCCGGTGCGGCTCACGCTGCAGGCACGCAGCAACCCCGAGCCCGGCGATCCCACCACGGCCATCATCTTCTGGGGTCAGGAGTTCGCGACCCCGGCATACACCTTCCCGAACCTGCGGTCGGGTCAGCAGCGCACCGACGTGCTCGTCTACGACGACGAGACGGCGCAGGTCGTCACGATCCCGACGGGCACCGACACCGTCGTCGTCAAGTGCGGCGACGCGGCGTGCTCGGTGCCGGGCCTCCGCGACGGCTACTACATCCGCCTGACGACGACCCCGACCGGCGACGTGCACGTCGTCATCACACCCGACGGTCTCGTCGACGTGGTCTCGATCAACGGGGTCGCGGTCACGCCGGACGACTATGTGGAGATCGGCGGCGACATCCCGTCGCGGGTGTTCCTGGGCAACCTCTCGTTCGCCGGATCGACGATCACGCGGGCGAACGGCAGCGACACCGGCAGCTTCTGGGACGACGGCCTCGCCGTCGGCCAGCGTCTGCGGTTCGCAGCGTGCACGGGCATCTACACCGTGCAGTCGATCTCGGTCGACGGCAAGTCCTTCACGGTGTCGACGCCGCTCGTCGGCTGCAGCGGCGCGGCGACCGGCACGTCGATCAACGTCCTGACGCGGCGAGGGATCTGGGACGGCTCGGCGGCGCTCGCCACGGCGGTCGGCGATGACCTGCTCACGCACTTCCGGCTGACGCGCGCCGGCGGCGGCTGGCTCGTCGACGGATTCCTCGAGGGCCAGTGGGTGCTGGTGTGCGACGGGGACGGCGACTGCGTCCGTGCCAAGATCCAGAACATCCGCGGCACCAACCTCGCGCACGACCAGCAGCTCGAGTTCCGCCCCGACTCGTACGACGACTTCTCAGCGCTGTCGGGCTCGGCGTTCAGCGTCGTGAGGATCGCCGCGCAGGCGACCTTCACCGCCGCCGACTGGTACCTCGACCAGAAGGTCGAGCTCGAGGCCGACCTCGGCTACTACCAGCCGATCGTGCGCCAGGGCGTCAAGAACTTCCCGGCGTCGCAGCACCTGCTCACGCGCCTGCGCGGCCCGCTCGCGGTCGAAGGCGGCGTGACGGGAGCCGACCGCTCGCTCGAGCTCGGGCTGAAGCTGCCGGGCGAGCAGGACGGCCCGCTGTTCGCGATCGCCACCCAGGCGCCCGAATCCAAGCAGATCGACGTCCTCAACATCTACGGCGACGGCAGCGTGGCGCACAACTGGGGCGTCATGACCTCGACGACCCTCCGCGGCCTCGGCATGGCGAAGGACCTCGACTTCGGAGCGGCCTACGGCGGATCGCAGAACGAGACGTTCGGCGAGCCGCAGATCTTCCCCGGCGGCATCAGCTTCGGCTCGGTGTCGTTCGTCGACGGCGAGTACGAGACCTCCGCCGGCCGCAGCTCGATCGAGGTGCTCAACCTCTTCCTCGGAGCCGGCAACGACCGCCTCGACATCCAGGGCACGCTCCAGCCGGACGACCCGGTGAAGCTGAGGGGCCAGATCACCCTCGCCGCCGCGCAGTCGTACCCCGGATTCGCGGCGCCGCCGGCCGGTGCGCTCCAGCTCACACGACCGTCGCCGTTCGACTGGAAGGCGCAGGGCTTCCTGATCGGGCAGCCGGTGACGATCAGCAACCAGCCCGGGCGCGTGTTCAAGGTCGTCGGCTTCGCCGACTCCGACCCGAGCGACACCACCGACAACACGGTGATGTACCTGCAGCTCATGAGCGGCGGCGCTCCGACCCCGGGCACGTCGGGCTCCGGTGTCAACGCCCCGACCGTCGTCGCGCAGGACGTCCCGGTGACGATCACGGTCCCGGTGACCGTGGCCGGGGGCCCCGCCGGCGGCACGGTCACCCGTGCGAGCGGCAGCTGGATCGCGGACGGCTTCGTCGTCGGCCAGCTGGTGCGGATCGCGAACATCGCGGGCCAGTGGCGCCTGGTCGCGGTGACGGCCACGACGCTGACGCTCGACCGCGGCGACGTGCTCCCGTCGATCGCGGCGCCCACCTCGCAGAACGTCTTCGTCCCCGGACCGCACGGCGGCCTCACGGCGGTGCACGGCGGCGGCAACACGCCGATCCAGACGGTGTTCGAGATGACGCGCACCGCCCCGACGCCCGCTCAGGCCTCCGCGTTCCCGGGTGCGGCACTCGTCCTCACGCGACTCGACGGACTCAATTGGGCGTTCAACGGCCTGCTGCCCGGCAGCGGGTACTACGCGGGCGACCCGTACCTGCACGCCTCCCAGCACGTGCAGCTCGTGGGCGAGAACTTCACGCGGATGATCCTCGGCTTCCTCGATCTGCCGTTCGCCCAGTGCCCGTACGGCGACCCGTTCCCCGGCTGCGGCAAGGGATCGATCATGATCCTGGGCGGGCCGAACATCGCCCCCACCACCCCCGTGACGCTGCCGCTCGGCACCGGACTCGCGACCGATGTCCGCGTCGCGCAGCCGGTGAAGATCGAGGTCACAGCGCCGGTGCAGGTGAGGACGTCGAGCCTGACGCGTACCGACGGCGCGAGCTGGAGCGCGGCGGGCTTCAAGGTCGGCATGCAGGTGCGCATCAGCGGCTTCGCGGGTCCGTTCACCATCTCGAAGTTCTCGGGTGCGAACGACAGCGTCGTGGAGTTCGCGAACGTCGCGTGGGCGCCGAGCATGCACCTGAACGCGGCGGGCGTGGCGATCTGGGATGCCGTCACCCTGACTCTCACCGCGTGGGACGAGTTCCGCGCGTCGAACGGCGTCATGATCGGCGGCGACGTCCTCACCGTCTGCAACCGAGCGGTGGACAGCCTGCTCTTCAAGATCGCCGCGCAGCCGGACGGCCTCGTCGACGATCCGGTGCGCTGCGACGCGACGCACACGGCCGGCCCCGGCTCGCCGCTCGTGGTCTACGGCGACACGTCGCAGGACGGCGTCTGGTACTCGGGCACGCCGGGCGACAACCTGGGCATGGAGTTCGGTCCCAAGCCGTTCGACCCGTTCACCCACGTCCCCGACGGCGAGAACGAGGACGACGAGTGGGTGTTCGGACTCGCGAACCCCTACGACTACAGCGGCAACGACATCATCGACGCGTCCGGTCTGTTCGCCGACCTCCTCCCGGCGAATCTGCCGACCGTGGGCTTCACGGCCTACGGCGGACTGGGCGACGACCTCATCATCGGCAGCCAGGCCGGCGACCACCTCGCCGGCGGCTCGGGCGACGACGAGATCCGCGGCCTCCGGGGCGTCGACCACATCTACGGCGACTCGGGCGTCAACGTCGACGTGCTGACGCGTGCGCTCGACATCGCGACGATCAACCGCAGCCCGCGGCCCACGGTGACCGGTGCGGGCTTCATCCCGAACGGCACGACCCTCACGCCGATCGTGGGTGGCGTCATCGGCGTCGTCGACGACCTGCTCGTCGCCGGGTACGACCTCATCTACGGCGACGGCGCGCCGGGCCTCGGCCTCGGGTCGTTCGCGGTGAACGCCAATGGGCAGCCCGAGTGGGCGTACGACGACATCGTCTTCGGCGACCACGGCGCGATCGACCAGAACGTGGCCGACCCGAACGAGCCCGACCCGCGGCTGCAGAAGATCCAGACGACGGCGCTCGCCTCGATCCTGCGGATCCGCAGCGTCAACCTCGACAAGGGCGCGGACGACATCGTCTTCGGCGGCCTCGGCCGTGACGTGCTCGTCGGCGGCGCCGGCAACGACATGATCGACGGCGATCAGTCCGACGACATCCTGTTCGGCGACGCCGTGTGGTTCGACCGCACGCCGGGCAACTGGACGAGCCCGCGGTTCCAGTCGCTGTGCGGCACGCTCCTCTACAGCCGCAGCGACATCACGGACGCCTCGAACCTCTGCAACGGTGCGCCGACTCCGACCGAGAACAACTCGGGCGTGCTGCTCGTCGACGGCACGCCGCGCCCGTACCGCGACCCCGACGGGGCGCCGTGGTGGGCGGAGTACGACGTGACGAACCTGTTCCACGACGTGGCGTCGGACCGGGGTGACAAGTGGGCCGCGACGTGGGGGAACGACTACCTCGCGGGCGGCGCGGCCCACGACATCCTGTTCGGGCAGCTCGGCGACGACGTCCTGCAGGGCGACGGCGGCATCGAGGGGGCCTTCCGCCGCTGGATCGACGACCACCCGTCCGTCGTCAACGGTGTGGCCGATGCGGCGACCTCGGCCTCCCACGTGGGCGCCTCGCGCACCCCCCTCGGCTGCTACGACAACGACCCCGGCGCGGGCGTGGCGATCCTCTGCGACTACACGGGCGTTCTCCTGGTCGTGCCGTCGTTCGAGGCGGCGACGGATGGCGAGGACTACATCGAGGGCAACGCCGGCAACGACGTCGTCTTCGGCGGTCTCGGCCAGGACGACATCGTCGGCGGCTCGAGCGACTTCTTCAGCCTCGACACGGCCGACAAGCGCCCCGACGGCCTGCAGAACCCGGCGCTCAACTACCTGCCCGGTCACGACCGCGGTGCCGACGTCCTCTTCGGTGGGGCGGGCTCGCGCATCGGCATCAACGACCAGACCAATGGCGGCACGATGGTCAGCACGCCGACGACCGGCGGAACGCTCGTCGACGGCACACTGCCGGCGAACATGCACGCCCGCGACGCCGACACGATCGTCGGGGACAACGGCCGCATCGTCCGCATCGTCGGCACGAGCCACGGCGACGTCAACGGGCTGGGCAACACCGGCACGGTCGGGGTCCCGCCGGCCACGGGATCGAACTACCTGACGTTCCAGTACGACAACTACGGCACGCAGAAGCTCATCGTCCGTGGCGTGACGCTCCTCGACTACACCCTCGGCGGGCCGGACTTCGAGCCCGAGAACTTCGGCCTCGGCGTGGGCAGCGACTGCACCAACGGCTCGCCGACGCAGCCGATCTGCTCGAAGGTGCTCGACACCGCGACGGGTCAGTGGCGCAACGTCGCCTACGACCCGACGGCCGGCGCGCAGACCGGCGGTCGCGACGAGGTCCACGGCGAGACCGGCGACGACACGGTCTACACCGGCGCCGACCACGACGTCGTCTACGGCGACGCCCAGGACGACGACATCATCGGCGGCTGGGGCAACGACTGGATCTCGGGCGGCACCGGCCAGGACGGCATCCTCGGCGACGACGGCCGCATCTTCACCAGCCGCAACAGCTCGACCGGCATCCTGACCGGCGGCGCCGCCTGCTCCGGCAACGCGGCCGCGCCGGGCGCGGTGAACGCCTGCTACAGCGAGCGGCTCTACGGCATCACCGCGCTCCTGGCGACAGACCCCGACACCAAGTACTCGAACGGCAACGTGCTGAACGAGTTCATCTACACGCCCGGTCAGGGCCAGACGGCGACGATCAACATCGGCGGCCAGCTGAACAAGGCGGCCGACCTCACGATCTACAACCTCGGTCCCGACGTGAACGCGAGCCTGCACCACGTCGCGAACTCGCCGCTGTACGACGCGAACAATTCCGACGACATCATCTTCGGCGGCTGGGGGAGCGACTGGATCCACGGCGGCGCCGGCGACGACGCCATCTCGGGCGCCGAGGCCATCGGCACCGACCCCGACGACAACCGCCTCGCTCCGAACGGCGTCAACGGACCGAAGCCGGCGGGCAGCGGCTACGCCCAGCACTTCGACCTCGCCGGCACCCTCGTCGGCCTCGAGTACATTGACTTCGCCCACCCGTGGAACCCCGGCGACGTGCTGCACTTCGGCGCCGACACCAACCCTTGGCACGCCAACAACCACAACGAGATGCGCCTGGGCGAGTTCCTCCTCTACGACGAGTACGACCCGCGCCGCGCCATCCTCTTCAACGGCGTCGGCCAGACCTGGGGCTGCACCTCGTGGTCGCCGAGCGGGCACACCTGCACGGGCAGTTCCGACCGCACGCTGTTCCCGAACCAGTTCTTCCTCAACAACGAGGACCTCGTCGGCGACATCCTCGTGAAGACCTGCGTCTCGGTCGACAACCAGGGCAACTGCCTCGCGTGGAAGTACGACCAGGCCACCGACGGCGACGACGCGATCTTCGGCGATCTCGGCAACGACTGGCTCGTCGGCGGCACCGGCCAGGACACGCTGTGGGGCGGCTGGGGCAACGACCTGCACCAGGCTGACGACGATCTGCACAACGGATGCCTCGTCATGGCGAACAACGGCACGTGTCTGCAGTACGGCGACACATGGCTGAACGACATCGCCGACGGCGTCAACTCGAGCTTCCAGGACCGCGCCTACGGCGGCGCCGGACTCGACATCCTCATCGGCAACACCGCCGGCGACCGCCTCATCGACTGGGTCGGCGAGTTCAACAGCTACCTCGTGCCCTTCGCCCCATTCGGCATGGCTACCGTCAGCCGCCAGAACAACCCTGCGCTGCCCGAGTTCCTGTACGCGCTCAGCCGCAGCCAGGGCGCCGACCCGACGCGCTGGAGCGACGAGGGCAGCGACCCCGTGCGCAACGGCGAGCCGTTCGGCGAGCTGGGGCTCATCCGCCAGGAGGACCATGGCTACTGGCAGACGCAGACGGGCGGCCCGACCGACCCGCAGGCGGGGAACATCCCCGGCGGCAAGCGCGACAGCGTGCGCGGCGCGGACTTCAACGACGGCACGCTGCAGGGGTTCCTCACCGACTCGGGCACCTTCACGATCACCCAGGGGGTGCTGACCGTCACGGCGGCGAGCTCGCAGGGCGACGCGGTCGCCGTCTGGTACTCGGACGCCTACCAGACCGTCTACTACGAGGTCTCGGCGCGCATCTCGATGGACAAGCCGACCGGGGGCTGGAAGGCCAACGCGTACATCGTCTTCGACTACTTCAGCCCCACCGACTTCAAGTTCGCCGGCATCGACCAGTCGACGAACAAGATGGTGATCGGCGAACGCACCGCCACCGGCTGGTGGGTCCGGGCGCAGGGGAGCGTGCCCGGCGGCGTGAAGGCCAACACGTTCTACAACCTCAACGTCGTGATCAACGGCCTGGTCGTCACGGTGACCGCGGACGGCAAGAACGCCTTCAGCTACACGTTCGCGCCGCGCATCATCGGCGGCCAGCAGGTCGCCCTCAACCGCGGCCTCACCGGCTTCGGCTCGAACCAGGCGAAGGGCCTCTTCGACAACATCGCCCTCACCGTCATCTCGCCCGAGATCACGATCGACCGCGCCGAGTTCTTCGAGGGCGGCGGGCCTTCGGCGAGGCAGGACGTGACCGGCACCTGGACGACGGTCGGCGGGCGACTGCAGGGGACGACGGATGCTGCGGGCACCGCGACGTCGCTCATCGGCGTCCCCGTCGGCACGGGCTACAGCAGCGTGCCGCAGTTCGACGCGACCAGCTACGTGCAGCTCACCGCGACTCTCCGGGCGGCGGGGATCACCGGCATCCTCTTCGACTGGTACTCCGCGAAGGACTACAAGTTCGTCGGGATCGACGTCGCCGGCCAGCGCGTGGTGATCGGACATGTGGCGAAGGGCATCCGCACCATCGACCTCGCGATCGCCCGCGCACTCGTCGCCGGCAGTGACTACGTGCTCGACATCGTCCTCAAGGCGACGGTCGTCACCGTCACGCTCGGCGGCCAGGTGCTCGCCTCGTTCTCGTACAACTCGCCGCTCGCCGATGGCAGACAGGGTCTGTTCGCGTTCGGGGCCGGGGTCACAGCATCCGCTGCCGACTATCGCCTGCGCACCGACGACGATGCGTACACGGGATCCCCGCCCGCAGCGCAGGCCGTGCGGATCTCGGACGCGACGGTCACCGAGGGCGCGGCCGGCACCACCAAGACCGTGACGCTCACGGTCACCCGCGACCAGGCAGGCTCGGCGCTGTCGATCGGGTGGAGCGTCGACACCCTCATCGCGAACGGTGTCACATGGGGCGTCGATGTGACCGGTGCCACCTCCGGCGTCGTGACGTTCGCCGCCGGCGCCACCACCGCCACCATCACCTTCACGGTCCGCGGCGACGCCGCGAAGGAACCGGACGAAGCATTCATCGTGACACTGCAGCCGGCGCCCGGCGCCAATCTGGCGGACGCGCAGGGACTGGTCACGATCAAGACCGACGACGGGTGACCGTCGCCGGCGCCGGCGGGTCGGGTCTCACTCTCCCCCGAGGGACCCGACCCCGCCGGACATGACGCTCAGGGCGCCGGGGTGAGCACGACGACCGGGGTCTCGCGGCTGCGCAGCGACGCCATCGCGTCGAGGTCCGCGTCGCCCTGCAGGGTGCGCCACACCGCCCAGAGGCGTTCGCGGTCGGCTCCCGTCGCCTCGCGGGCGAGCACGTCGCGCCTGCCGTCGGGAAGATCGACGGATGCCGCGGGCCGCGCCTCGAGGTTCAGCCACCACGCCGGCGGCGGGTCGCCCCAGCCGTTCATCGCGAGGGTGACGAGGTCGGGGCCGTCCTCGAAGTACGCGACGATCGCGACGCGCGGCTCGCCCGAGCGGCGGCCGACCGTGTGCAGGCGCATCATCCCGTAGACGGTGGGGGACGGATGCCGCAGCCCCACGCGTCCGCGGGTCACCCGGTACAGCGCCCGATGGACGACCCACGCGGTGCGGATGAACCAGCGCGGCGGGATCCGGGCCGGATCGCGGCGCGCCTCGGTCGGGTGCGGGGAGGGGTTCATGCTTGCGATCCTGTCGCGCCGCGGTCCCGCCGGCAATCGGCCGATCGGCCACTGTTCGGCCGCCGATCGGACGAGCTGCCCGCCCCGGGTGATGCCTCGGGTTTTGGGGCGCGTCGCGTACGTTCGGGGCGCGCGCGGCGCGCCCCGAACGTCGCTCCCGCGCCCCGAACCCGACACGACACGGCGGAGCCCCGGCCGGGCGGCGGCCGGGGCTCCGAGGACGAGCGGGTCAGGCGGTGGCGGGCGCCGCCTTGAGCAGCGCGCGCGCCGAGGTGCTGCGCCGGCGCGCGACCGCGAGGATCGTCGCGCCGAGGGCGAGCAGCGTCCACACGACCAGGCCGGCGATCGCGGCGCCGAGTCCCGACGCCGAGGTGAGGGCGGCGAGCATCCCGTTGTAGGCGGGCCCGGTGGGCAGCAGCGCCGCGACGCTCGAGAGCACACCGGGCACCGTCGAGACGACTCCGGTCGCGACGGCGAACACGCCGATCAGTGCGGCGATCCATCGCCCGGCACCGCCGAACACGGCGATCAGGGCCTGGTTCACCGCGGCGAACGCGATGCCGGCGACGACCGCCACCACGGCGAACATCCACCAGTCCGCCCACGCGTACGACGCGGCGAGCTGCACGACGCCGGCCACCAGCATGCCCTGCACGGCGCCGAGCGCCGCCGCCGGGGCGAACGAGCGCAGCGCGAGCAGCGCCGAGGGCTGGCGCGACGTGAGCGCGCGGCGCGAGACGGCCTGCAACGCGACGAAGGTGCCGAGTCCGCCGAACCACAGTGCGAGGGTCGCCAGCAGCGGGATCGCGGAGGCGCCGAACAGCGACGTGCCCACGCCCTCCGCTTCCACGGGGTTCGCCACCACGGTGGCGAGGTCGGTGGCCTGGTCGTCGGTGTACGACGGGAGGGAATCGGATGCTGTGGCCAGCCCGCTCGCGAGCTCTCCGGTGCCGTCGGCGAGCTGGGCCACGCCGTCGGCGAGGCTCGTCGCGCCGTCGGCGGCCTGGGTCGCGCCGGACGCGAGCTGCGATGCGCCGTCGGAGAGTCCGTCCGCACCGCTCTCGATGCCGGTCACGCCGGTCGCCAGCTGCCCCGCGCCCGCCGCGGACTGGTCGATGCCGCCGGCGAGCTGGGTGAGGCCGCCCGCGAGCGTGCCGACGCCGGTGCCGATGGTGCGGAACTGCGTCGCGAACTCCTGGGTGACGCCGGTGTTCAGCTGAGCGATGCCGTCTGCCGTGAGCTGGGTCAGGGTCGCCGCACCGGGGTTGTCGGTAGTGGGGCCCGTGCCGTTGAGGATCACGGAGGTCTTGCCGGCCGAGGCCACGGCCGTCCCGAGCTGCCTGCAGAAGTCCGTGGACTGCGTGCAGGATGCGGCGAGCTCCTGCAGGGCTTCGAAGTTCGTCTTCGCCTCTGCTGCCGCCAGACCGGTCGCCGTCGACGCGCCGCCCGCGGCCTGCGTGAGTCCGTCGGGCACGATCCCCGTCTGCTCGAGCACGGTCGCGCCGGCGTTCACACCGTCGGCGATCTGCTGCGCCCCAGCAGACGCTTCGCGCGTCTTGCCGGCGATCGTGGTCAGACCGGACTGCAGCGACGTCGCGCCGCCCGCGATCTGGCCGGCGCCGCTCGCCAGCTGCGAGGCGCCGCTCGCCAGCTGCTCGTTGCCGTCGGCGAGCTGCGAGATGCCGTCGGGCAGCTGCGCCGCGCCGTCGGCGGCCTGGGTCGCGCCGTCGGCGAGCTGCTGCGCACCGTCGGCGGCGGTGCCGAGCTGGTCGCCCAGCGTCGTGAACCCGAGGAAGACGTTCTCGAGGTACACGGTCGACAGCTGCGTGCCCATGGTCGAGGCGGCGGCGGAGGCGACCTGCGCCGTGATGGCGTCGTCCACGATGAGGCTGTCGGGGGGCGTCGTGACCTCGATCGTGGCCTGCTCGGGCGTCTCGCCCGGGCGGGTCGACAGCGCGGCGGCTGTGAAGTTCTCGGGGATCGTGATGACGGCGGCGTAGGTGCCGTCGGCGAGGCCGGCAGCCGCGTCATCCGCGTTCGACAGCGTCCACGTGAGGTTGCTGTCGAGCTCGTCCGAGCCCTCGACGAGCCCGGCGGTGAGCTGGCGGCCGAGCGGCACCAGCTGCCCGTCGACGGTGACCGGCTCGTCCTCGTTCACGACGGCGGCGGTCAGGTTGTCGAGCCGCTCCACGGGGTTGTACAGCGCGGCCACCAGGATGCCGCCGATGACGACGGGCAGCAGCAGCACGCCGATCAGCGTGAGCCACGTGACGGGCCGGGTCGAGCGCGCGCGCTCGACGGCCGTGGTGATCCAGTTCGGGGTCATGCGTTCACCTCTGCGGTGGGGGTGGTCTGAGCGGTGGCGGAGCGCAGCGTGATCGAGGTCACGTCGGGGCGGTGCGCGTCCGCGAGAAGGGCGAGAGCCGCGCTCTCGGTGCGGCCGGTCACGACGAGCGTCAGACGCTGGTCGCTCGCCGCGAGCGCCGCGGCGGCGTCGCGCAGCAGCGCGGCGGCCTGGTCGCGCTCCGCGTGATCGAGCGCGTCGACGCCTTCGATCACGACGAGGCTCGCCTTTCCGGCGAGGGCGCGGCGCAGCGCCGGCACGCGGTCGTCGGCGTCAGCGAGGAGCGCGAGCCCGACGTGCGCACGCACCCAGGCGCCGCGCTCGGGGAGCAGATGGCCGGCGACGCGCAGGCGTCCGTCGGTCGGGGCCAGTCGCGCCGCGATCGTGAGCGCGAAGGCCCGCGCCGCGCGGGGGTCGCCCGTCGCGATGAGCGTGCCGCCGGGCTCCGCGCGGAACGCGGCGTCCTCGAACAGCACGACCTCGCCGGCCGAGCCGCCCGCGTCCGCGCGCACGGCGACGCCGTCGCCGACGACCACGGCCGTCGTGTCGGGCTCCGGCCATGCGGCGAGCGAGAGCTCACGCTCGACGGCCTCGCCCTCGATGTCGAAGTGGGGGAGGATCCGCTCGAGCCAGCGCGGCATCCACCACGCCTTGTCGCCGAGCAGGGTCATGACGGCCGGCACGAGCGTCATGCGCACGAGGAACGCGTCGACGGCGATGCCGACGGCGAGGCCCAGCGCGATGGGCTTGATCGACGAGTCGCCCTCGGGCACGAAGGCCGCGAACACCGCGAACATGATGACCGCGGCGGCGGTGACCACGCGCGCCGAGGCCGTGAAGCCCGAGCGCACGGCGCCGACCGCGATGTCGCGGCTGCCGCGCGTCGCGTGGCCGCCCGCGGCGCGGCGGGCGTGCACATAGTCCTCGCGCATGCGGCTGACGAGGAAGACCTCGTAGTCCATGGCCAGGCCGAACAGCACGCCCATCAGGATGATCGGCATGAAGCTGATCACGGGGCCCGTACGGTCCACGTGCAGGAGCTCCGCGCCCCAGCCCCACTCGAAGACCGCGGCGACGACGCCGAACGCGGCCATCACCGACAGCAGGTAGCCGAGGGCGGCCTTGATGGGCACCCAGATCGAGCGGAACACGATCATGAGGAGCACGAGCGACAGGCCGACGACGAACACGCCGAACGGCAGCAGAGCGGCACCCAGGCGGTCCGAGATGTCGATGCCGACGGCCGTGAATCCCGTCACCTTGAGGTCGACGCCGTACTCGTCCTCGAGCTCCGGGGCGAGCGCGCGCAGGTCGCGTACCAACTGGGCGGTCGCCGGGTCGTCGGGCGCGGTCTCGGGCACGATCTGGATCAGTCCGGTGTCGGCGGTCTCGTTCGGCGTCGCGAGCGCGACCTCCTTCACGCCCGGCACCTTCTCGATCTCGGCCTTGAGGTCGGCCATGAGTCCGAGCGGATCCGTCGACGTCACGATCGTGCCGGTCATGATGAGCGGGCCGTTCGAGCCGGGCCCGAAGTGCTCGGCCGTGAGGTCGTACGCCTGACGCGCCTGGCTCGACTCCGGCTGCTGGCCGGCGTTCGGCAGGGCGAGCGCGAGGCTCGCCGCCGGGATCGCCATGACGCCGAGGGTGAGCACGACGGCGATGGTGGTGACGATCGGGTGCTTGGTGACGAGCGTGACCCAGCGATTGGTCTTCTTCGTCGGGGTTCCGTGGGCCGCCTCTGCTGCGAGGACGGTTTCGTTGTTCTCTGGTTCGTGCGTCCGAGCGGCATCGGTGGCCGCTCGCGCGCGCCGTGAGGTCTCCGCGGGCGCGGCTCCGCTCAGGGAATCCGAAGCATCCGATTCGTCCGAGGCGGTGGCGCTCGTCTCGGTGAGGGTGTCCGTTTCCGCCTCCGCCGAGCGGCGCGCGCCGGGCAGCGGCATCCCGCGCCGCTTCCTGCCGTGGCCCCAGCCGGCGACGCGGTGCTTCGCGAAGCCGAGGAGCGCGGGTGTGAGGGTGAGGGCGACGACGACGGCGATCGCGACGGCGACAG
Organism: Microbacterium sp. PRC9; assembly: GCF_031844125.1. Classification (NCBI taxonomy): domain Bacteria; kingdom Bacillati; phylum Actinomycetota; class Actinomycetes; order Micrococcales; family Microbacteriaceae; genus Microbacterium; species Microbacterium sp. PRC9. The sequence goes on along the minus strand of NZ_JAUZUR010000001.1, from coordinate 63,142 downwards.
CCGCGGCGATGCCCATCGTCGTGAGGAAGGGGATGCCGGCGAAGCCGAGGCCGATGAGGGCGATGAGCACCGTGATTCCGGCGAAGACGACCGCCGAACCTGCCGTACCGGTCGCGCGGGCGGCGGATTCCTCGGGCTCGACCCCGGCGCGCACCTGATCCTGATGTCGCGCCACGATGAAGAGGGCGTAGTCGATGCCGACCGCGAGTCCCAGCATGATCGCGAGCATCGGCGTGGTCGACGACACCGAGACGAACGCGGTGGCGATGAAGATGAGCGCGATCGCGAGACCCACGCCGATGAGCGCGGACACGAGCGGGAACCACGCCACCGCGAACGAGCGGAACGTCACGATGAGCACGAACAGCGCGATGAGCACGCCGACCGCCTCGATGAGAGACAGTGCCGGCACAGAGGTCGAGAAGAGGTCGCCGCCCATGGCGACCTGCGAGCCCTCGGGAAGCGTCTCGCGCAGATCGTCGGCGACCTGTTCGAGTCCCTCCTTGGTCTCGTCCGACACGTCGGTCGACTGGCCGTCGAACTGGAGGCGGATGATCGCGGCGGACTCGTCGTCCGACACCATGCCCGTCACCATCTCGTTGAAGGGGTCGGTCACGGCGATGACCCCGTCGAGGTCTTCGAGGTGCGCGACCGTGTCGCCGATGGCGCCGCTGTACGGCTCCTCGTCGATCCGGTCGCCGTCGGCCGTCACGATGACGAGCTGCGCGCTCGTGCCGCTCGCCTGCGGGAAGCTGCGATCGAGCAGCTCGATGCCCTCCTGGGCCTCCGTGCCGGGGATCGAGAACGAGTTGTCCGTCCCGCCCAGGTGCGGGATCGCGAACCCGAGGGCGATGCCCAGCAGCATCAGCCACGAGACCAGCACCCGCCACGGGTGGCGGTAGGTCCAGCGACCGAGCGCATACAGAAGAGTCGACAACAGCGCCTCCGGTTACGGGTGGAGAGTTCGGGAACCGTCGATACAGCGCTGTATCGGATACATGAGTGTATCGTAGGGCGGGCCTGCCGCCCCAACCTGAGTAGTGCGTGTGAGACTGGACGAGATGGAGGACCGATGACCGACACCCCCGTGGCCGAAGCGACCGGCACCTCGCGTCGTCGCGAGGCGACCCGGCAGAAGCTGCTGGATGCCGCCGCCCTGGTCTTCGCGGAAGTCGGCCTGGACGCGGCCTCCGTCGAAGCGATCTGCGAGCGCGCAGGCTTCACGCGCGGCGCGTTCTACTCCAACTTCGAGACCAAGGACGAGCTCATGCTCGCCCTCACCGAGCGGGTCGCCGGCGAGAAGATCGACGAGGTCGCCGAGCGCGTCGCCCAGCTCCAGGAGCGCGGCGAGGACCTCGAGCCCGGCGCCCTCGTGCGCCAACTGCTCGATGTGGCGTTCGACAAGAAGGAGGGCATCCTGCTGACCAGCGAGATCCGCACGCGCGCGATGCGCGACCAGCGGCTCGCCGAGACCTACCTCGCGTGGCAGGCGGGTATCGTCCAGCGCGTCGGGTCCTTCATCGAGGAACTCGCGCTCACGTATCGCTTCAGGCTGCGCCTACCGCCGCAGGAGTTCGCGGGCCTCATCTTGCAGACCTGGGAAGACACGTCGGCCTTCGCGGTCATGACCGGCCTGAGCGTGCCAGAGATGCACCAGCTGGTCAACGAGCGCACCGCGCGTGTGGCCACCGCCCTCGTCGACCCCCTCTGATCCCGGGCAGTCGCGCTTCTCCCGGTCGTTGAGCGAGCGAAGCGAGTCGAAACGCCCCGGGTTTCCCGCAGGCAGTAAGTCCCGCAGGCATCACTCCGCGGTGCGCAGCACCTCGTAGCACCGGGCCAACCGGTCGAGCCACCACTGGCGGCGGTCGGCGGATGCTGCGTGCTCGGCGAGCAGTGCCGGGTCGGGGGTCACCCGGCCCACGACGAGCGCGCCGGCGCGCGGTGTGAGCGGCGGGTCGACCACGTCCGCCGTGAACAGCGACGCCGTGCCGAGTCCGCAGTCGTAGTCGAGCTCGGGGAGGGCCGCGGCCAGCGCGACGCCCATCGACAGCCCGACCGACGTGTCGAGGGCGCTCGACACGATCGCGGGAAGCCCGGCCTCGGCGACGATCTCGAGCGCTCGCCGCACCCCGCCGAGCGGCTGCGCCTTGATCACCAGCAGATCGGCGGCTCCCGCCCGCGCGACCTCGAGCGGGTCGGCGGCCTTGCGCACGCTCTCGTCAGCGGCGATGGGGATGCCCATGTACTTCACGCGTCGGCGAAGCTCGGCGAGCTCCTCGACGCTCGCGCACGGCTGCTCGACGTATTCGAGGTCGAACTCCGCGAGCGCGTGGACCGCGTGCTCGGCCTCGTCGACGTTCCACGCGCCGTTCGCATCGATGCGCACGCGGCCCTCGGGCCCCATGGCCTCGCGCACCGCGCGCACGCGCGCCACGTCGTCCGCGAGCACCTGACCGGGCTCCGCCACCTTGACCTTCGCCGTGCGGCAGCCGTCGAACCGTGCGAGCACGGACGGGACGGATGCTGCCACCACCGCCGGCACGGTGGCGTTGACGCCGATGAGGTCACGGCGGGCGGCGGGTCGCGGCATCCGTGAATCCTCGATGGCGGCAGCCAGCCACGTCGAGGCCTCCGCGTCGCCGTATTCGGCGAACGGCGAGAACTCGGCCCAGCCCTCGGGGCCCTCGAAGAGGAGGGCTTCGCGCACGTCGATGCCGCGGAACCGCGTCGCAAGCGGCAGTGCGACGACGTGCGCGGTGTCGAGGATCTCGGCGAGCGGGGGGAGCGGAACGGCGGTGGTCACGTACTCAGTCTGCCCCGGTGCGGACTCAGAATCCGCCGGCGTGGAATCGCGCGTCGCGTGTCTCGTAGTGCCCGACCACGCGGGCATCGCGGTACGAGGAGGACTGTGCGCTCCGATACTCCTCGTGGGTCACGGGCTTCCCGAAGACGGCCCACTTCAGGCGCATCCAGCGACTCGGCTTCTCGGACATCGGGGCTCCCGTCTCGCGGTGCCCTCAGCATCCCAGTTCTGATCTGAACTATAAAGTGTCATTGACTATAGTGTGTGACACACAGTATGGTGTGAGGCATGAGCGAAACCGAGGTCCTCGAGACGCACCTGCAGGAGCTGCGGCGCGGCACGATCGTGCTCGCGTGCCTGCGGCTGCTCGAGACGCCGGGGTACGGGTACGGGCTGCTCGAGGAGCTGGGCAAGCGCGGCTTCCCGACCGACGCGAACACGCTGTACCCGCTGCTGCGCCGCCTCGAGAAGCAGGGGTTCCTCACGAGCGAGTGGAACACCGACGAGTCCCGTCCCCGCAAGTTCTACCGCACCAGCGACGCCGGCCTCCGCCTCGCCGGCGCCCTCACCGACGACTTCCGCGCGATCGCCGTCGCGATCGGCGCCCTCCCCGAGGAGAACTGACATGACCACCACCGCCACCCTCACCGACCGCTACGTCGACGCGGCGATGCGCACCGTGCCCGAGGCGCAGCGCGCCGACCTCGCGGCCGAGCTGCGTGCGTCGATCGACGACCAGGTCGAGGCCCGCGTCGAGCAGGGCGAGCCGCGCGACACGGCCGAGCGTGCCGTGCTCACCGAACTCGGCGACCCCGACAAGCTCGCCGCCGGCTACACCGACCGCCCGCTGTGGCTCGTCGGCCCGCGGTACTTCCTCGACTGGTGGCGGCTGCTGAAGCTGCTGCTGTACGTCGTGCCCGCGTGCGCCGCCTTCGGCGTCTCGCTCGCGATGGTGCTCGACGGCGCCTCGTTCGGCGAGATCATCGGCGCACTCGTTCCGCTGCTGCTCTCGGTGGTCGTGCACCTCGCGTTCTGGACGACGCTCGTCTTCGTCATCCTCGAGCGCACCGGCCACGAGACGATGACCGGCCAGCCCTGGACGCCCGACCAGCTGCCCGAGCCGCGCCAGAAGGGCGTCGGCCTCGGCGACATGATCACGTCGCTGGCGTTCCTCGGGATCATGGTCGGGGTCGTGCTGTGGGACCTGTTCATCGGCTTCGTGCCCACGGAGCCCGGGCTGTCGTTCCTCGACCCGGGACTCTGGCCCTGGTGGATCCTGGGGCTGTTCGCCGTGATGGCCCTCGAAGCCGTGCTCGCGGTCGTCGTCTACGCGATCGGACGCTGGACCATCGGTCTCGCGGTGGCGAACGGCATCCTGAATCTCGTCATCGCGGTGCCCGCGCTGTGGCTGCTGTTCGAAGGGCGCCTGATCAATCCCGCGTACTTCCCGACGATCATCCCCGACGACGGCGCCGAGGTCGGCCAGATCATCGCGATCATCGTCGGCTTCGTCATCGCGGGTGTCGCGATCTGGGACACGGTGGATGCCGCGCTCAAGGCGGCGCGTGCGCGCCGGGGCTCATCACGCGTCCTCAACTGAGGATCTGACCCGAGATGCGGACCGAACCCCGGGGTACGGTCCGCATCTCGGCGCATTCCCTCGAACGAGGACCGCTCCCTCCCGCCGGCCGTACGCTTTCCCCATGCCCCTCCTCGATACTCCCGTGCGCCTCGGCGTGCAGCTGCAGCCCCAGCACGCTCCCTACTCCGCCTTCCGCGACGCGGTGCTCCGCCTCGAGGAGATGGGCGTCGACATCCTCTTCAACTGGGACCACTTCTTCCCGCTCAGCGGCGACCCGGACGGCCTCCACTTCGAGTCGTGGACGATGCTCGCCGCGTGGGCGGAGCAGACCGAGCGGGTCGAATTCGGCGCCCTCGTCAACTGCAACAGCTACCGCAATCCCGACCTCCAGGCCGACATGGCCCGCACGATCGACCACATCTCGGCGAAGGACGGCGTCGGCCGGTTCATCTTCGCCACCGGATCGGGCTGGTTCGCGCGCGACTACGAGGAGTACGGCTACGAGTTCGGCACCGCCGGCTCGCGCCTGAACGACCTCGCCGCCGGACTCGAGCGCATCGAGGCGCGGTGGCAGAAGCTCAACCCGGCCCCGACCCGCGACATCCCGGTCATGATCGGCGGCGCGGGCGAGCAGAAGACCCTGCGCCTGGTCGCCAGGCACGCCGACATCTGGCACAGCTACGTGCGCGCGAGCGATCTGCCTCACAAGCTCGACGTCATAGAGCAGTGGGCCGAGCGCGAGCAGACCGACGCCTCGAACCTCGTCATCTCGAACGAGCTGCACCAGCGCGACGAGGCCCACGCCGACGGCCTCTACGACGCCGGCGTGCGCCTGTTCACCATCGGCTTCCAGGGCCCCGACTGGGACTACGACCTCATCCGCTCGTGGCTGCGCTGGCGCGACGCCAAGAACGCCTGACGTTCTGAGGGACGGATGCTGCCACCCGGCGCCCTGCGCCGGGCCGCAGCATCCGTCCCTCCCGGCCTCGCCCGCACCCGCGGACCTGGGCGGGGCCGGACCAGCGTCCGCATCGGGCACGGACTGCGGTGTCCGTCACGAAGGGCGACGCCGAAGACCCCGGCGACTAAAATCGCCGAGGTGACCGCCGCACCGCCCGCACCCCGGTTCGCCCTCGACATCGACGGGGTTGCGCGACCCGAGCGCTCGCAGCAGCTGCTCGACGGCGTGCGTGAGCGCGTCGTCATCGCCGACGGCGCGATGGGCACGATGCTGCAGCGCTACGACCTGTCGATCGACGGCGACTTCCAAGGCCTCGAAGGGTGCAACGAGATCCTCAACGTCTCGCGCCCCGACGTGGTGGGGGAGATCCACGACGCGTACCTCGCGGTGGGCGTCGACGCGATCGAGACGAACACGTTCGGTGCGAACTGGTCGAACCTCGACGACTACGGCATCGTCGACCGCATCGCCGAACTCGCCGAGAAGGGTGCACGCATCGCGCGGGAGCGCGTCGAGGCCGCCGAGGCCGTCGACGGCCGCGTGCGCTGGGTGCTCGGCTCGATGGGCCCGGGCACGAAGCTCCCGAGCCTCGGGCACACCACGTACGACAACCTCAAGCAGACTTTCGCGCTGCAGGCCGAGGGGCTCATCGACGGCGGGGCCGACGCGTTCCTCGTCGAGACCTCGCAGGATCTGCTGCAGACCAAGGCCGCCATCAACGGCTGTCGTCAGGCGATCGTGAGCCGCGGCATCCGTCTGCCGATCTTCGTCGAGGTGACCGTCGAGACCACCGGCACCATGCTCATGGGCTCCGAGATCGGCGCGGCGCTCACGGCCATCGAGCCGCTCGGCGTCGACGCGATCGGCCTCAACTGCGCCACCGGCCCGACCGAGATGAGCGAGCACCTCCGGCACCTGTCGAAGCACGCGACGGTGCCGATCGCGTGCATGCCCAACGCCGGGCTTCCCGTGCTCGGGGCGAACGGCGCGCACTACCCGCTCACGCCCGTCGAGCTCGCGACCGCGCACGAGCAGTTCGTGCGCGAGTTCGGGCTGGGACTGGTCGGCGGATGCTGCGGCACCACGCCCGAGCACCTCGCCGCGGTCGTCGAGCGCCTGGCCGACTTCCGGTCGTCGGGCGACCGAAGCGAGACGAGACGCGCCGAACCCGGCGCAGGCAGCGAGCGCGCGCTTCCCGTGCGGGCTCTCGGCGACCGGGCCATCGATCTCGACCCCGGCGTGGCCTCGCTCTACCAGCACGTGTCGTTCCAGCAGGACGCCTCGTACCTCGCGATCGGCGAGCGCACCAACGCGAACGGCTCGAAGGCGTTCCGCGAGGCGATGCTCGAGGAGCGGTGGGACGACTGCGTCGAGATCGCGCGCGAACAGATCCGCGTGGGCGCGCACCTGCTCGACGTGTGCATCGACTACGTCGGCCGCGACGGCGTCGCCGACATCCGCGAGGTCGTCTCGCGCTTCGCGAGCGCCTCGACCCTGCCGCTCGTCGTCGACTCGACCGAGCCCGCGGTCATCGCCGCCGGGCTCGAGCTCATCGGCGGCCGGCCCGTCGTGAACTCCGTGAACTACGAGGACGGCGACGGCCCGACCTCCCGCTTCGGCCGCATCATGCCGCTCGTCAAGGAGCACGGCACCGCGGTCGTCGCGCTGACGATCGACGAGCACGGCCAGGCCCGCACGGCCGAGGGCAAGGTGCAGATCGCGACGCGGCTCATCGACGAGCTGGTCGGCGAGTGGGGCCTGCGGGTCAACGACATCATCGTCGACTGCCTGACCTTTCCGATCGCGACCGGCCAGGAGGAGACCCGCCGCGACGCGATCGAGACGATCGAGGCGATCCGGCAGATCACCGCGAAGTACCCGGGCATCAACACGACGCTCGGCGTCTCGAACGTCTCGTTCGGCCTCAACCCGGCCGCCCGCAGCGTGCTGAACTCCGCGTTCATGCACGAAGCGGTCGAGGCCGGTCTCACCTCGGGCATCATCGACGCCGCGAAGATCGTGCCGCTCGCCTCGATCTCGGAGGAGCAGCGCAAGGTCGCGCTCGACCTGGTGTGGGACCGTCGCGAATACGACGCCGACGGCAACGTCACGTACGACCCGCTGGCACGGATGCTGGACCTCTTCGCCGGCGTCGACACCGCGGCCCTGCGCAACCAGCGCGCGGCCGAGCTGGCGGCGCTGCCGGTGGGGGAGCGGCTCGAACGCCGCATCATCGACGGCGAGGGCAAGGGCCTCGAAGCCGACCTCGACCTCGCCCGCGAGGGCGGGCTGGCGCCGCTGCAGATCATCAACGACCACCTGCTCGAGGGCATGAAGATCGTCGGCGAGCGGTTCGGCGCCGGCGAGATGCAGCTGCCGTTCGTGCTGCAGTCGGCCGAGGTGATGAAGAACGCGGTCGCCCTCCTCGAACCGCACATGGAGAAGTCGGATGCCTCGGGCAAGGGCCGCATCATCCTCGCGACCGTCCGCGGCGACGTGCACGACATCGGCAAGAACCTCGTCGACATCATCCTCACCAACAACGGCTACGACGTGATCAACCTCGGCATCAAGCAGCCGATCGCCGACATCATCGCGGCGGCCGAGGAGCACGACGCCGACGTCATCGGCATGTCGGGCCTGCTCGTGAAGTCGACGGTCGTGATGAAGGAGAACCTCGAGGAGCTCACGTCGCGGGGCCTCGGCAAGAAGTGGCCGGTGATCCTCGGCGGCGCGGCCCTCACGCGCGCCTACGTCGAGGACGACCTCGCCTCGCTGTTCGACGGCGAGGTGCGCTACGCGCGTGACGCGTTCGAGGGGCTCGCGCTCATGGACCCGCTCGTGAAGATCGCGCGCGGCGCCGATCCCGCATCCGTCGGGCTGCCGGCGCTGAAGAAGCGGCGGCACGCTGCCGGCTCCAAGCTCACGCTCACGGAGCCCGAGGCCATGCCGGCACGCTCGGACGTGGCATCCGACAACCCCGTCCCCGCCCCGCCGTTCTGGGGCACCCGCATCGTCCGCGGCCTCGCGCTGCACGACTACGCCGCGTTCCTCGACGAGCGCGCGACGTTCATGGGGCAGTGGGGCCTCAAGCCCGGCCGCGGCGAGGACGGCGCCACGTACGAGCAGCTCGTCGAGACCGAGGGCCGGCCGCGGCTGCGGTACTGGCTCGACCGCATCCTCGGCGAGGGCATGCTCGACGCGTCGGTCGCGTACGGCTTCTTCCCGGTCGTGTCGGAGGGCAACGACGTCGTCGTGCTGCACCACGGCGACGACCCCTCGGGCGCGCTCGGCGCAGCCGGCCTCCTCGCCCCCGACGGCGGGTCGGGCGGCACGCTCGGCAGCGACCGCCTGCGCTTCCACTTCCCGCGCCAGCGCCGCGACCGCCACCTGTGCCTCGCCGACTTCGTGCGCTCGCGCGAGTCGGGCCAGGTCGACGTGATGCCGGTGCAGCTCGTGACCGCGGGAGCGAACATCGACTCCGTCACGGCGAAGCTCTTCGCCGAGGACAAGTACCGCGACTACTACGAGCTCAACGGGCTCGTGATGCAGCTGACCGAGGCGCTCGCCGAGTACTGGCACGCCCGCATCCGCTCGGAGCTCGGGTTCTCGCACGAGGACCCGACCGACACCGCGGGCCTCTTCAAGCTCGAGTACCGCGGCGCCCGCTTCTCCCTCGGCTACCCCGCGTGCCCCGACATGGAGGACCGCCGCAAGGTCGTCGAGCTCCTCCGCCCCGAGCGCATGGGTGTCGAGCTCAGCGAGGAGCTGCAGCTGCACCCCGAGCAGTCCACCGATGCCTTCGTCTTCCACCACCCCGAGGCGAAGTACTTCTCGGTCTGACCCGGACGAGCGCGCGAGCGACGGATGCTGCGGGCCGCCGCATCCGTGCTTCTCTTTCGCGGTCCGCACGGATCGTGGTGAAACCTCACGACAGCACCGAAGCAGCCGCGCTCACGGTGCTGTTGTGACGTCTCGCGGGGATCGGTCGACCACGTGGCCGGCGACGGGACGAACGGATGCCGCGGGCACCTGCAGGGGCTTGGTGCGGCGCAGGGCCGCGAGGATCGGGCGACCCACGACGACCAGCCCGATGACGGTGGTGATCGCGCGGAGGGTGTCCCAGCTGAGGGTGGAGGTGACCAGCGAGTACAGCAGGAAGCTCGAGAGGTTCACGTCGAGCGGCGCGCTGCCGTCGTACGAGATGCCGGTGCCGTAGCCGACGGCGAACGGCCAGAACCACAGGTTCATCAGCAGGCCGAACGCGTACGAGGCGACGACGCCGTAGGCGCTGAGCATCGCGATCTCGCTCCCGCGGGAGATCCGCCGGGGGAGGAGTCCCGCGATCGCGCCGACCCACGCGCACGCGAACATCTGGAACGGCGTCCATGGGCCGAAGGTGCCCGTGATCAGGGTGGACAGGGCGATCGTGGCCATGCCGAGGAGCATGCCGAACCTCGCGCCGTAGGCACGCCCCGCCAGGATCAGCAGGATGAACACGGCCTCGACGCCGCCCACGCCCGTGCCTGCGATGCGCACGGCCGCGCCGATCGCGGCGAGCGTGCCGAGGAGCGCCAGCATGTGCGCCGACCGCACGCTCCCGTCGAGGGTGGCCACGACCACGAGCGCTGCAAGGGGCACGAGCGCGAGCGCCGCGATCGGCACCGCCGCGTGGGCCTGCTCGGGCACGGCGGTCGCGACCAGCGGCCAGCAGAACGCCCCGAAGGCGACGAGATTCGCGGCCGCCAGTGTCGCGACCGGCAGTGCCTTCAGCCGACGCCGCCTCCGGGCCGTGTTCCCTGTCCGCAATTCAGGACGGTTCGCGGAGCCGGAATGGACGGGTCCCGATTCCTGCGGGTCTCTCGAGGGCCGCAGGGATCGGTCCTGAGTTACGGACGGGGAGGCGGTGGGCGCGAGGTCATCCACGCGAGGGGACTCCCGGCGGTCTCGGCCGCGTGAGGTCGGCCGGTGCGGCCGTTCCGGCGTTCGCAATTCAGGACCGTTCGTGCGGCTGGCCTGTGCGCCCGCGGAGTTCCGTGCCTCGCGCGCGGCGGCTGCGCGTTCATCCTGAGTTACGAACGGGGCGTCGGTGAGAACACCGGCGTTCATCGTCAGGGTCCGGTCGGCCCGGGCGGAGAAATCGGGCTCGTGTGTGGCCACGAGCACTGCGGTGCCGGCGGCGGCGAGCGAGGCCAGCGCCGCCCAGACCATGTCGCGGGCGGCGGGGTCGAGGCCGCGCGTCGGCTCGTCGACCATGAGGACGCGCGGCGCGCCCGCAAGCTGGATCGCCAGCGCGAGGCAGCGTCGCTCACCCGCAGAGAGGTCGCGTGGATGCCGCGCCAGCCGTGCGGCGAGGGCCGGGCTGTCGGGGTCGAGACCCAGGAACCCGGCGAACCGTGCCGCGGTCCCCGGCGCCGCACCCGCGTCGCGGCGCGCGGCCCGACGGTCCGCCCGCCGGCATTCGGCGGCGACTGTGTCGGACACGAACAGGTCGTCCGAGGCATCCGGAACCAGCGAAACCTGACCGGCCGACTCGATGTCCGCTGCCCGCGCGGGAAGTGCGAGCGCGGCGAACAGGCTCGACTTGCCGGCGCCGTTGGGCCCGACGAGTGCGACGATCTCGCCGGCGCGCAGTTCGATGTCTGCACCCGCTACGGCCACCGTGTCGCGGTGGCGCACCGTGATTCCGCGGGCGCGCAGCACGACATCCCCCGGTTCGCCGGTTTCGGGGCGCGGCCCGTGCGTTCGGGGCGTATCCCATGCGCCCCGAACGTCCGCCGTGCGCCCCGAACCCGGCTCATCGGGGCCGACCGCTGCGACCTCGCCGCCGTCGATCCGAAGCACCGTGTCGGCGATCCTGGAGAGCGCGTCGACGCGGTGCTCCGCCACCACGACGCACATGCCGGCTTCGTGCGCGAGGGCATCCAGGAGCCCGGCGACCCGCACCCGCGCGTCGGCGTCGAGATCGGCGAGCGGCTCGTCGATGAGCAAGAGGATGGGGTGCTCGACGATCGCGGCGGCGATCGCCACCAGAGTGGCCTCGCCCGCCGAGAGCCCGCGCGTGGGGCGGTCGAGCAGCGCCGTCACGCCGACCCGGCCGGCGATCTCGGCCACGCGCGCGGTCACGAGAACGGGCGCGACGCCCCGCAGCTCGAGCGAGAGCCCGATCTCGTCGCGCACCCGCTCGGTGGCGAACGCGTCACGCGGATGCTGCAGCACCACGCCCACGCGCTCCGCGAGGTCGCGCGGGGGCACGGTCGCGCGTTCGCGGCCGACGACCGACAACGACCCCGCGATCCAGCCGCCGTCGGTGTGCGTGTGCAGGCCCGCGATCGCCCGCAGCAGCGTCGACTTGCCCGACCCGGTCGGCCCGGCGACGAGGGTGAGCGTCCCCGCCGGGAGCTCGAGCGAGGGCGGAAGACGGATGCCTCGTCTCGCAGCGCCGTCGCCGAAACCGATCTCCACACCCTCGGCCTGGACCGGTGCGAGACAGTCTCCGTCGAGCCCCCGTCCCGCGAAGCCGCGCAGCTCGAGGGCGGCGGCCACGGCCCCCGCGCGCTCGAGTGTTCGTTCCAGCAGGGGAAGCAGCATCCGTGCCCCGCCGCGCTCGCCGCGGAGGCGCTGCGCGAACCGCACAGCGCGGGCGCCGTCGGCGAGCGAGGGGAGGGTGGCCGCGGCGATCGCGAGCGCCCGTGCGATGCCGCGCAGCGGCCCGCGCCGCGAGGCCGGCGCGAGCACGCGGTTCAGGTCGACGAGGGCGTTCACCACCCCGAACGCGAGGATCGTGAGGGCGATCGGCAGGGCGCTGGCGGCGGCATCCCACAGTCCATCGATCGTGACGGGACCCAGCAGCACCACATGCGCGAACGGCGACGGCAGTCGCACCGCCGGAAGGTCCAGCAGGACGAAGCCGTCGCCGTCGGCGCCGTGGAAGAGGACGCGGTAGACGACCCGGGCCGCCACGAACCCTGCGGCGAGGATCGCCGCGGCTCGCAGGGGACCGGGTCGGAACGTCATGTCAGGATGTCGGCGCTGCCGGCTCTCCGTTCAGGGTGAAGAGCAGCTCGACACCCTCGCCCGGCTCGAGTTCGAGGGTCGAGGCGCCCTCCTGGGCGTAGTCCCACTCGCCGCCCGCGGGCTTGACCCACAGCGACCAGTACGCGTACTCCGGAGCCATCGTCTTGCAGGTCTCGAAGTACTCCGAGCCGTCGGGCGCGGTGATCGCCTGGTCCTCCGCAGGCACGCCGTTGACGCGGCACACGACCTGGTCGCCGTACTGCTCGGTGCCCTCGGTCGTGACATTCACGAGCGTGAACGCATCGGCGGCGACGAGGGCCTCATCGGTCTCGATGCACCACTGCTTGCCGTCTTCGCCCAGGGCGGAGGCGTCCACGGCCACGGTGATGCCGGCGTCGTCGGCGCACGCCGCGTCGCTGACCTGCACGGCCTGCGTGTCGGAGGCCGTCGGCGCCGCCTCCGGGGCGCCGGACGAGCAGGCGGCGAGGGCGAACAGCAGGGCAGCGGATGCCGCGGCAGCCGCCACGGCGCGAAGAGTCGAAGTCACCGATCCAGGCTAGGCCCCGGCTGCCGGTGTCCGGTTGCACATGACGTCCGCACGGCGCCCGCCGTAGGCTGGCCGAGTGAGCGTTTCGGAACTGTTCGACGAAGACGAGTGGGCCACAGCCCCCGGCCAGCCGGACGGCGGCTACACCGACATCACCGCCCACGTCTCGAAGGACGGCCGCATCGCGCGCATCGCGTTCGATCGGCCGGAGGTGCGCAACGCCTTCCGCCCGCACACCGTCGACGAGCTCTACCGCGCCCTCGACGTCGCTCGCCAGGACCCGCGCGTGGGGGTCGTGCTGCTCACCGGCAACGGGCCGAGCCCGAAGGACGGCGGCTGGGCGTTCTGCTCCGGCGGCGACCAGCGCATCCGCGGGCGCGACGGCTACAAGTACTCCGAGGACGAGACGGCCGTCCCGGCCGAGGCCCAGGCCCGGGCCGGCCGGCTGCACATCCTCGAGGTGCAGCGGCTCATCCGGTTCATGCCCAAGGTCGTCATCGCCGTGATCCCCGGCTGGGCCGCGGGCGGCGGGCACTCGCTGCACGTCGTGTGCGACCTGTCGATCGCCTCGGCCGAGCACGGCCGGTTCAAGCAGACCGACGCCGACGTGGGCTCGTTCGACGCCGGCTACGGCTCTGCGTACTTCGCGCGGCAGATCGGGCAGAAGTTCGCGCGCGAGGTGTTCTTCCTCGCGGAGGAGTACTCGGCGCAGCGCGCCTACGAGATGGGCGCGGTCAACCGGGTCGTGCCGCATGCCGACCTCGAGCGCGAGGCCGTGTCGATGGCCCGCACGATCCTCACCAAGTCGCCGACCGCGATCCGCATGCTGAAGTTCGCGTTCAATGCGGTCGACGACGGCTTAGTGGGTCAGCAGGTGTTCGCGGGGGAGGCCACGCGCCTCGCCTACGGCACCGACGAGGCCGTCGAGGGTCGGGACTCGTTCCTCGAGAAGCGCGACCCCGACTGGTCGCCCTACCCCTGGCACTTCTGACCCGGCGCCCGCGATGAAGCTCGTCCCCGTCATCGGCGATGACCCCCGCGAGATCCTGCGGGGCCTGCGCGGTGCGCTGCACGGCGCAGGACCGGCTCTCGGCCTCGGCCTCGTCAGCGGACTCCCCGGGGAAGTCCGGGCGGGCACCGCGGTGGTGGTGACGACGTCCGGGTCCACCGGCATCCCGAAGAGCGTGGTCCTCAGCCGCGACGCGCTCACCGCGAGCGCCCTGTCGACCGCCGACCGCATCGGCGACGGCGCGTGGCTGCTGGCGCTGCCGGCGAGCTACGTCGCGGGTCTGCAGGTGCTCGTGCGCTCCCTGGTCGCCGATCGCGAGCCCGCGATCCTCGCGGGGGCTTTCACTCCGCAGGCGTTCTCGGCGGCCGCGCTCATGATGGTGTCGACCGAGCACGGCGAGCGGGTGCCGAGTTACACCTCGCTGGTCCCCGCGCAGCTGTCGAAGCTGCTCGACGCGGCCGAGCACGACCCCTCGGTTCTCGCGGCGCTGCGCTCCTTCGAGACGATCCTCGTCGGGGGCCAGGCGCTCCCCGCCGCGACCTTCGAGCGCGCCGAGGCCGCCGGCGCGCGCATCGTGCGCACCTACGGCTCCACCGAGACCAGCGGCGGCTGCGTGTACGACGGCGTGGCCCTGGGCAACGTGCGACTGCGAATCGAGCGCGGCGAGGTGCAGGTCTCCGGACCGACACTGGCCGACGGCTACCTCGGCAACGACGAACTGACGGATGCTGCGTTCCTCCGCGACCGCGACGGATCCCGGTGGTACCGCACCGGCGACGCGGGACTCCTCGAAGACGGGGTCCTGCGCGTGCGCGGCCGCATCGACAACGTCATCGTCTCGGGCGGCATCAACGTCTCGCTCGACCGCGTCGAGCGGATCGTGCGGGGGATCCCGGGCCTCGCTCTCGCCGTCGTCGTCGGGATTCCCGACGAGCGGTGGGGCGAGGCATCCGTCGTCGTCGCCTCCCGGGGCGAGGCATTGCGGCGCAGCGAAGCGGTGCAGCTGGAGGAGGCGCGCGCCGCCGTCCAGGCCGAGATCGGCGCACACGCCCGTCCGTCGCGACTCGTGCTGGTCGACGAGCTCGCGGCGCTCCCCTCGGGAAAGCCCGACCGCGAGGCGATCCGCCGCGCCGTGATCGCCCTGCACTGACGCGCGCTTCGACAGTTCGGCGACCGGCGTGCGGGGCAGCGACCGGGGGTCAGCCCCGCGGGTACGGGCCGGTGTCGACGACGCAGAAGCGGTTGCCCTCGGTGTCTTCGAGGACGATCCAGTCGGCGTCGTCGGGGTAGTCGTGCCAGTCGACTTCGCGGGCGCCGAGCCCGAGCAGGCGCTGCACCTCGGCCGCCTGGTCCTCGGCGTACAGGTCGAGGTGGATCCGCGGCGGGTAGTGCTGCGGGTACCCGGTGACCGACAGCGCGAGGCTCGCACCGGGCGCCGACCAGTCCGCCTTTCCCGGCGGATCGAGGATCACCCAGTCATCGCCCGGCTCGTTGCGGTTGACGTAGCCGAGGGCCGCGCGCCAGAAGTCGCCGGCGCGTGAGATGTCCTCCACGGTGAGGACGATGGATCCGATGCTCAGCATGGGCTTCATCCTCGCCCCGGGCGCCGACATCCGTCAGGGGGGTGACCCGAGCAGGTGTCACATCAACTCGGCCCCTAAGATGTGCATTCGTGGCAGGAACTCCGAGCAAGAAGCGCACCACCGCCGGACACAAGAAGCAGCCGCCCCGCGGAAACCCGCAGAAGGCGCACGTCTCGCGCGACCCCGCGCACGTTGCGAAGCCCACCGCGCGCGACTGGATCGGTGCGGCGCGCCTGCGCACCCTGCCCCTGGCGATCACGCCCATCCTCGTCGGCACAGGCGCCGCGATCCTGGTGGTGGACGTCTTCCACTGGGTGATCGCGCTCTTCTGCCTCATCGTTTCGGTGTCGCTGCAGATCGGCGTCAACTACGCCAACGACTACAGCGACGGCATCCGGGGCACCGACGACTTCCGGGTCGGCCCCGCCCGTCTCACTGCCGGCCGCAAGGTGAAGCCGCGCACCGTGCTCATCGTCGCGCTGGCCTTCTTCGCGATCGCGGCGATCGCCGGACTCGCCATCACCATCCGCACGCAGCAGTGGTGGCTGATCGCCGCCGGCGCCGTCTGCATCCTCGCCGCGTGGTTCTACACCGGCGGCAAGCGCCCCTACGGCTACTACGGCCTCGGCGAGCTCTTCGTCTTCGTGTTCTTCGGTCTCGTCGCGACACTCGGCACGACGTGGGTGCAGGCCTTCGCGCTCCCGCAGGAGGCCTGGTTCGGCGCCGTCGGCGTGGGCCTCATCGCCTGCGCGGTGCTGCTGGCGAACAACCTGCGCGACATCGACCAGGACCGTGCCGCGCACAAGCGGACGCTCACCGTGCTCATCGGCCGCACGGCGACGCGCTGGCTGTTCACCGTGTTCCTGCTGGCGGCGTTCGCCATCGCCGCGTTCCTGGCATGGATCGGGTACCCGATCGCCTGGCTCACGCTGCTCGCGCTGCTGGCCGGTGCGCCGGCGATCCTCATCGTGTGGACCTACCGCGACCCCCGCGAGCTCGTCGTCGCCCTCGGCCTCACGTCGCTGACGTCGGTCGCCTACGGCGCCTTCCTGATGTGGGCCTTCATCGGCTGACGGATGCTGCGCCCCTGAGTCCTTCGTCGGGCTCGGGGCGTTTCGACTCGCAAGCTCGCTCAACGACCGGGTGTCAAAGTGCCGGTCGTTGAGCGGAGGGCGCTCTGGCGCCCGCAGACGAAACGCCTCGAGTCTGCGAGATCGTCAGGCGCGGGGGCCGGGGGCTTCGCCGTCGGGCGTGGCAGGGGCGGCGGCGTCGGCCGCGGCATCCTCCGCCTCCTCGTCGCTCGCCGCGGAACGCGCCTGGGCGCGGCGCTCGGCAAGGCCCGACGTGACGTCGTCGAGGGGCTTGCGCAGGAACAGCACCGAGAGGCTCAGGCCGATGAGGGCGGCGAAGATGGCGGCGAGCCAGTAGTACTCGCGCATGATCGGGAACAGCATCAGGATGCCGAACGGCACGAGGAACGCCAGCAGCCGCAGCACCGAGTAGACGATGGCAGAGCGCGCTTTCACCCATCCATCCTACGTTCCGTCGCGGAGGCCGCTTCTGCGACGGTTGCGTCACGGAGCGCCCGCGAACGCCCACTCGGGGCCCCGCCCGCCTAGGATGGGAAGATGCCTCGGGTGCTGCTGATTCTGGCCCTGGTGGCGACCGCGTTCTGGGTCTTCACCATCGTCGATTGCGCGGTCCAGCCCCCGACCCGCCACCGCGGCGTGAGCAAGCCGGTCTGGATCCTCATCGTCGTCCTGCTGCCCGTGCTGGGCGGACTCCTCTGGCTCATCGTGGGCCGCGGGCGCGCCCCTTCGGTCGCTGCACGCAGAGCTCCCGATGACGACCCCGAGTTCCTCGGACGCATCGGCACGATCTCCGACCAGGACGAGCGCATCCGCCGACTCGAGGAGGAGCTCGCGCAACTCGACGCCGAGGGCGACGACCCCCGCTTCAACCCGCCGGGTTCCGCCGCGTCCGACGACACCGCCGCACCCGGCAGCGCGGCAGCCGCGGGCGGCACCGCGACGCCGGGCGCCCCGCCGCAGCCGAAGCCGCCGATCCGTCCTGCAGACGGCGACGACGACGCCCGCGGTCAGCGCGGGGTCATCGGCTGACGTGACCGACTCCGACAGCGCCCCAGCACTCGAACCAGCTGCCGCGCTCGACCCGGCGCCCGCGACCGACGCCGCCGCGGCATTGCTGTGCCGGCTCGTCGAGCTCGGGGTGCGCCACGTCGTGCTGAGCCCGGGCTCGCGCTCGCAGGCGCTCGCCCTGGTCGCCGCCGAGCTCGAGCGGCGGGGCGTCCTCCGCCTCCACGTCCGCATCGACGAGCGCGTCGCGGGCTTCACGGCGCTCGGCATCGGACGCGAGACACGGATGCCGGCGGCCGTGGTCTGCACGTCGGGCACCGCGGTCGCGAACCTGCTGCCTGCCGCACTCGAGGCCCATCACGCCGGCGTGCCGCTGCTGCTGCTCACGGCCGACCGCCCCCCGGAGCTGCGCGGGGTCGGTGCGAACCAGACCACGCGCCAGCCGGGGATGTTCGCGCCCACCGTGCGGCTCGAGACCGACGTGCCGGTGCCCGAGGCGCCCGATCCCGACGGCACACACGAGCAGAGCGCGATGCTCCGACTCCTCGCCGAGGACGCGGTCGCCGCGGCGCTGGGCGCGGGCACGCGGTCGCCGGGTCCGGTGCACCTGAACCTGCCGTACCGCGAGCCGCTGTCGGGCGCCCTCCCCGCGTGGATGGGCGTACCCGCCGCCGAGCTCGAGACCGCCGTCGTCGACGACCCCGACGGCCCCCCGGTGGCGATCGACGCCGAGGACGAGGCATCCGGTGCCCTGTATCAGGGCGGTGGCGGCATCGGCGAGGCCGACCTCCCGACCGAGCCGGAGGACGCGCCGCTCGTGCTCGAGCGCGGTCCCCGGACCATCGTGCTCGCGGGGTCCGACGCCGGTCCCGACGCGGAGGAGCTCGCCCACGTCGGCGCGTGGCCACTCGTCGCCGAGATCGTGAGCGGTGCGCGCTTCGGGCGTCAGCTCGTGCACGGCTACCGCGCGCTGCTGCGCGACCCCCACCTGGGCGGCCGCATCGAACGGGTCGTCGTGCTCGGCCACCCGACTCTCAGCAGAGAGACCGCCGCGCTGCTCTCCGACCCCGAGATCGAGGTCGTCGCGGTCCGGGGTCCGGGCGAGCCGCTCAACCTCAACGGCGCCACCCTGGCCGCCGACCGCATCGCGGTCGCCACGGGCGACCCCGACCGCGAATGGCTCGGGGAGTGGATGCAGGCGTCGCGCGCAGCATCCGTCGATCTCACGCCGCCGGCGCCCGATGCCGACGGTCTCTCGTCGGCGGTGCCGGGGGAGAGGCTCGGAGCGATCGCGGCGGAGCTCGGCGTGATCCGCGCGCCCGTCGACCGTGCTGCGCTCGTCGACGCCGTCTGGCGCGCGACGTGGCCCCATGACCGCCTCGTGTTCGGCTCGTCGCGGCTGGTGCGCGTCGCCGACCAGGTGCTCCCGGGCAAGAAGGTGCCGGTGCATGCCAACCGCGGGCTCGCCGGCATAGACGGGACGATCGCCACGGCGACCGGCATCGCCCTCGCGAGCCAGTCCGGCGGAGGCGCGGGGGTGACGCGCGTGATCCTCGGCGATCTCGCGCTGCTCCACGACGCCGGCGCGATGCTCCTGCCGCCACAGGAGCACGAGCCGCGCCTCCAGCTGATCGTCGGCAACGACGGCGGCGGCACGATCTTCGACGGGCTCGAGGTGGCAGCCGTCGCGGGCGCCGACGTGATGGACCGGGTGCTGCTGACCCCGCACACCGTGCGCCTCGAGCAGCTCGCACTTGCGTACGGCTGGGAGTACCGCCGGGTCACGACGCGGGCGGCGCTCGACCAGGTGCTCACATCGCCGGCCGGCGGTCGTCAGCTCATCGAGGTTCCGCTCGAGCGCTGAGCCCGCGGCATCCGCCATGATGGCTCCATGATCGCCTCGAGGCAGAAGCACTGGAGCGGCGACGTCGCCGATCTCCTCCGTGTCGGGGAGGGCTTCGTCCTCGCCGACGTCGACACCCGCTCGACCCCGGGATACGAGAAGGACAAGGCCCACGCGGCCGACGACCTCCAGTCCGGCGCGGCCGAGCTCGACGAGTACCAGGAGCGTCTGTACGCGCGCAGCCGCGTCGATGCGACGAACGCTTCAGTGCTGCTGGTGCTGCAGGCGATGGACTCCGCCGGCAAGGGCGGCATCATCCGTCACGTCGTGGGCTCCGTCGACCCGCAGGGCATCGTGCTCTCGGCGTTCAAGAAGCCCACGGAGGAAGAGCTGAAGCACGACTTCCTGTGGCGGGTGAAGCAGCGGCTTCCCGTCTCGGGCATGATCGGCGTCTTCGACCGCTCGCACTACGAGGACGTGCTCATCGGCCGGGTCAGGCGCCTGGCCCCCGAGCAGGAGATCGAGCGTCGCTACGCGGCGATCAACGACTTCGAGCGTCAGCTGACCGATTCGGGTACGAGGGTGGTCAAGGTGATGCTGCACATCTCGCCGGATGAGCAGAAGAAGCGCCTGATGCAGCGCCTCAACCGTCTCGACAAGCACTGGAAGTACAACCCGACCGACGTCGACGAGCGTGAGCTGTGGCCGCAGTACATGGCGGCGTACCAGACCGTGTTCGAGCGCACGTCGACCGAGCACGCGCCCTGGTTCGTCGTGCCCGCCGACCACAAGTGGTACGCGCGGCTCGCCGTCCAGAATCTGCTGCTGGAGGCGCTCGAGGACATCGACCCGCACTGGCCGAAGGCGACGTTCGACGTCGAAGCCGAGAAGCGGCGCCTCGCGGCCACCTGACCGCTGCGCGCACCGAACGCCTCCCCGCCGGATCACCGGCAGGGAGGCGTTCGTCGTGGAGAGGGCGGGTATTCGAGCTCGCAAAGTAGTCGATGTTCATGAGTACTTGACGTGATACAGTACTTGACATGACACAAGACGACGCGTTCGCGGCCGACCTGCTGCGCGGCCACACCGACACGATCGTGCTCGGTGTGCTGCGGCGCGGCGACGCGTACGGCTTCGAGATCTACAAGGCGATCCGCGATGCGACCGGCGGCGATCACGAGATCAAAGAGGCGACGCTGTACGCCACGTACCGCCGGCTCGAGAAGGACGGACTCGTCGAGTCGTACTGGGGCGACGAGTCCCAGGGCGGCCGTCGCAAGTACTACCGCATCACCGACGCCGGCCGCGCGGTCTTCCGCGGCAACGTCGCGGCCTGGACCGCGACCCGGCGCATCATCGACTCACTGCTCGACGTGAAGGAGAGCCAGCAATGAACACCGACATCCATCGCCTCCTCGACGAGGCGTTCCAGGGCATCGAGATGACGCCCGACGCCCAGGACCTGAAGGAGGAGGTGCGCGCCAACCTCGTCGCCCGCGCCGACGAACTCGAGGCGGCGGGAGTGCCGCCGACCGAGGCCGCGCACCGAGCGATCGCCGAGCTCGGCGATGTGCGTGCCCTTCTCGATGCGACGACGGATGCTGCGCCCCGCCCGCACGCGGACGGCTATGCGGCCCTGCAGCAGCGTCATCGCGTGCGTCCGAAGCCCGGCTTCGTCGTGCGGGCGGTGGTGTGGTCCATCGCCGCGGTGATCGGCATCACGCTCGGCATCCTCGGGGCAGCCGGCGTGTGGCCGATTCCGCTCGGTGCCCAGATCGGCGCCTTCGGGTTCGCGGCGACCGCCCTCGGCCTCCTCGTCGGCGACTCGCTCTCGCAGGAGACGACCACCAACCACCCGATGCCGCAGAACCGCGCCGCCGGGTACTTCCTCGCCACGCTGCTCGGCGCGTACGGGCTCGGCTTCGTCGCTCTCGTCGCCCTCGGTTCGATGCCGGTGTGGGGCGTTGTGTTCGCGGCGCTCGGCATCATCGCCTCGATCATCCTGTTCGCGTTCCTCGGAGCGAGCCAGACGAACCGCCACAAGGCATGGACGCGCCAGGCGCACACGAGCGAACCGCCGAACCGGTTCGAGCGCGAGCCCGAGACCGCCGCACGCTTCGGCATCTACAGCGCCGTCATCTGGCTGGTGACCTTCGCCGTCATCGCGGTGCTCGTGTTCACCGTGGGCTGGTGGTGGGCGCCGGTCGCCTTCGTCGGCGGATTCGCGGTCATGATGCTCGTCCTTGCACGCATGCTCTTCAGCCCCGAGAAGAAGTCCTGACACGTCGGGCGACGCCGCGCGCCGCCCGACCCCTCAACCACCCGTTCGCAGGAAGGGATGCTTCGCCATGCCCGAAAACTCCATCGCCGACGATCGCGCGATCGTCGCCACCGACCTCGTCAAGGTCTATCCGGGTCGCGGCCGGAAGCCAGGCGTCCGAGCGCTCGACGGCCTCGCGTTCTCGGTCCCCGCCGGCCGCGTGTTCGGCCTCCTCGGCCCGAACGGCGCCGGCAAGTCCACGACGACCAAGATCCTCACGACGCTGTCCCGCCCGACGAGCGGCACCGCCGTCGTCGCGGGGCACGACGTCACCACCGACCCGGCGTCGGTCCGCGCCGCCATCGGCTACGTGTCCCAGGGCGCGAGCACGGATCCGCTCCTCACCGCCCGCGAGAACCTCGAGATCGCCGCACGGCTGCGCGGCGTCGCACCGGGTGAGGCCCGCGGCCGCGCCGCGCGTCTGCTCGACGAGTTCGGGCTGGCCGAGGCATCCCGTCGTCCGGTCGGAACCTTCTCCGGCGGCATGCGCCGGCGACTCGACGTCGCTGCGGCGCTCGTGCACCGGCCGCGCGTGCTCTTCCTGGACGAGCCCACCACGGGACTCGACCCCGAGGCACGCGCCACCATGTGGGCGGAGATCCGCCGTCTCTCCGGGGAGGAGTCGCTCACCGTGGTGCTGACGACCCACTACATGGAGGAGGCCGACCGGCTCGCCGACGAGCTGCTCCTCGTCAACCGCGGCCGCGCGGTCGTGCAGGGCACGCCCGGCGAGCTCAAGGCGGCGCTGCACGGCGACTCGCTGCGGGTCTCGCTCGTGGAGCCCGACCCCGCCGCCGTGCGCGCGGCCATCGGGCGCGTGGCGGGCCTGCGGGACGTGGTGATCGAGGCATCGGGTGTCGACGGCGTCCTCGCTGCACGCACCGACGACGCCTCGGCGGCGGTCGGGGCCGTCATCGGAGCATTGGATGCCGCGGGCATCCGCTTCGGCCAGGTCGCGGCATCCCACCCCACCCTCGACGACGTGTACCTGCACTTCGTCGGCCACACCTTCGGCGACGCGGCAGCGCCTGCCCTCACGGAAGGAGCCGCAGCATGACGACTCTCGCCCTCACCGGCGCCGCGCCTCGCGCGGGCTGGTTCACGCAGGCCGGCCAGGTGCTGCGCCGCTGGCTGATCGCGACCCTGCGCCAGGTGTGGGGGCCGGTCATGTCGCTGATTCAGCCCGTCATCTGGATCGTGCTGTTCGGGCAGGTCTTCCAGTCGCTCGGCGCGCTGCCGCAGTTCGGCGGTGCCGGCTACATCGACTACCTCGTGCCCGGCATCCTCATGATGACCGTCCTCTACTCGGGGGCTTGGGCGGGGACCGGCTACATCGACGACATCAATTCGGGTGTCATGGATCAGTACCTGACCTCGCCGGTGTCGCGGTCGGCGATCATCACCGGGCAGCTGACGCAGCAGCTGATCATCAACCTCGCGCAGTCGCTCGTCGTGCTCGGCATCGGCTGGCTCGCCGGTGCGCGGTACCCGGGCGGGGTGGGCGGCATGCTCGTCGCCCTCGGCATCGCGACGCTGCTCGCGACGATCTTCTGCTGCGCCTCGACGGCGGTGGCCCTCATCTCGCGCAGTCAGATCGCGCTGATCAGCCTGTCGCAGCTCATCGTGCTGCCGGCCACGTTCCTGTCGACGACGATGATGCCGGCCGACCTGATGCCCGAGTGGGTCCAGGACGTCTCGCGCTGGAACCCCATGACGTGGGCGGTCGAGCTCGGCCGCGGCGGTCTCACCGGCGATCACCCTGCGAACGGCTGGTGGCAGCTCGGCGGCCTCGCGGTGCTCGCCGCACTGGCGTTCGTCTGGGCGGTGCGCTCGATCCGCGCGTATCAGCGCTCGGTGTGACGTGACGTCTCCGTCCTCCCGGGTTGGGGCGCAGGAGGTGCGTCCGGGGCGCACCCGATGCGCCCCGAATGTGCGCAGCGCGCCCCGAACCCGGCTGACGTCGCCCGGCGGGGCCGCCTCTCAGGCGAGCGCGTCGACGATCGGGCGGAACTTGACCCTGGTCTCGAGCAGCTCCTTGTCGGGGTTGCTCTGGGCGACGATCCCGGCGCCCGCGTGGGCGACGACCGGGATCGTCGCGCTGTACTCGGCGACGTTGCGGGGCGGCTCCCCCCCGATCTGCGCGCAGCGCAGGGCGATGGCCCACTCGCCGTTGCCGTCGCCGTCGATCCAGCCGACCGGCCCGGCGTAGCGGCCGCGGTCGAACGGCTCGAGCCGGCGGATCAGCTCGAGCGCAGCGTCGGTCGGCGTGCCGGCCACAGCTGCGGTGGGGTGCAGTTCGGCCACCAGGTCGAGGGCCGAGGCGTGGTCGGCCAGGTCGCCCGCGACGTCGGTCGCGAGGTGCCACAGGTTCGGCAGCTTGAGCGTGAACGGCTCGGGATCGGCCCGCAGATGACGCACGTGCGGCCCCAGCTTCGCGAGCACGCTCTGCACGGCGAAGCGGTGCTCGTCGAGGTCCTTCGCGCTGTGCGCGAGGGAGGTGGATGCCTCGGTGTCATCGTGCGCATCGGTCCCGCGCGGGATCGTCCCGGCGAGCACGCGTGCGGTCACCACGCCGCGCGAAGCGGTGACGAGGGTCTCCGGGCTCGCCCCGATGAGACCGTCGACGGCGAAGGTCCAGGTATCGGGGTAGTCGTCGGCGAGGGCGCGCACCAGGCGGCGCACGTCGGCACCGGCGGGGATCGTGCCGACGAGATCACGCGC
Source organism: Microbacterium sp. PRC9 (assembly GCF_031844125.1). Taxonomy (NCBI): domain Bacteria; kingdom Bacillati; phylum Actinomycetota; class Actinomycetes; order Micrococcales; family Microbacteriaceae; genus Microbacterium; species Microbacterium sp. PRC9. The sequence goes on along the minus strand of NZ_JAUZUR010000001.1, from coordinate 38,660 downwards.
GAGCACGACCTTCTCGAGTTCTCCGCGCACGATCGCGTCGACGGCCTCGCGGACCGCGGCCTGGTAGCCGGCGGGATTGAGCGTGCCGGGGCCGAGCGTGGCCGACCAGTACGGGCCGTAAGGCGCGGGCTCGACGACGGCGTCGCCGAGGTCGGCGGCGACGCGTGCGATGCGCGTCACCCATGAGCGTCCGCGGTGGCGCCCGATGACGGCCTGCGGGATCACGAGCCGGCTCGTGGCCGACGACCTCTCGTCGAAGACGAGCGTGCCGAACGCGATCAGCCCCGTTCCGGGGAGACCGAGGGGATCATCGATCTCCGCGGTCGCGGCGATCTGACGCCACGTCTCTGCCGCCGACGGCAGCGCCGCCGGGTCGACGCCGGGAGCGGAGTGGGGTCCGCGCTCGTAACCGCCCAGCTGGCCGATGCCGACGATGCCGTCGCCGCGTCTCAGCCAGGCGAGGGGCTCACCGGGAGAGGCGTAGGCGAGGAGGTCGTCGACGTGCTCGATCTCGCGGGTCTCGACCACCAGCGCAGGCGGGCGGCGCGAAGGTGTCACGACTCCAGCCTAGACTCGCCGATCCGGGCCCGACGCCGGTCGCCGCCGCCCTTGTGCGTGCCGCAGCGCCGGGGTGAGGATGGCCGCGTGAGCGTGCGCTATCTGATCACCGTCGACCCCGATGCCGACCAGGGCACCATCGAGGCAGGCCTTCGCGACGCCGGCGCCGAGTCGGTCTCGCCGCCCGCGCCGGAGCTGCCCGATGTGTTCATCGCCACGGTCGACGAGTCGGTCGCCGACTATGCGGATCGTGCGCAGGCCGTGTCAGGCGTGAGGATCGCCGAGCCCGACTCGTGGGTCGGCTTCGGGGGAGAAGGCGGCGCTGAGACGCGCGACATCGGCCTCATGCCCGTCGACGAGCCGCTCGAGGAGCCGCCCGCCGGCGACGTGCGCTGAGTCACCGCAGCCGCAGCGGCGGGTGCGCGACGCTCGCCAGGGGACCGGCGCAGCGCAGCAGCGTCAGCACGACGCCCGCGGTGCCGTCGAGGACCGCCGGCGACCGGCCGCCCCGCACGCCGTGGCTGAACGTCGTGCTCCCGTCGGCAGCGATGCCGGCGGCGATGACGGATGCCTCGGACCGTGCCGCGCGCCGGTGCTCTTCGCGGGACGCGGCATCGGTGGACCACACCGCCTCGGCGCCGGCCAGGTGCAGTTCGACGATGCCGGAGCGGCCGTGGCACAGGGTGGCGTCGTCGCCTTGCTCATCGGGGAACTCGCGCCGGGCGCGCTGGATCGAGCGGAGTGCGCGCAGGTAGGTCGCTTCGCCCTCGAAGGCATCGCCACCGTCGATGCGCGAGCGGAGCGCCGCCGCGATCCCGATCCCTGGAGCTCCGTGGCACCATGCCAGACCGATCGCCGGCTCATCCAGGCGCAGGTCGTACCAGCCGCCGTCCTCGGCGCCGTAGCCCGCGTCCTCCCACGTCCACGCGGCATCGGCGAGCGCTCGGTCCGCGCCGACGACGCCCGCCCAATCCGCGGCGAGCAGCGCCAACCCGATGCCCGAGGAACCGTGGGCGAGGCCGGTGACCGCACGGTCGCCGTCGGCCATCGGCCAGCGAGCGCCGCAGACGTCGACGACGGCGCGAGCGCGCAGGTCGCGCACGAGCCGCTCGGCGGCCGCCGCCCGATGCCGCTCCGCGCTCGCCGGCAGTGCGGCGGCGAGCACGGCGAGCAGATGGCCCGCCGAGCCGTCGAGAAGGTCCGCGTACCCGGGGAGCCACGAGTCGTCCGCCGTCGCGAGCGCCGCGACCGCGCGCGCGGCGAGCACACGGCCTCCGTGCGCGAGGTCGGGCCGGCCGAGCAGGTCCGCGATCCGCTCGGCGGCGATCGCGATCCCCAGGTCTCCGCTCTGCCAGCCGAGCTGTCCGCGCCGCGCGGCACGGCGGCGGTCGAGAACGTCGGCGAGCGTCGCCTGCGCGAGCAGTGACAGGGATGCGTCGCGCGCGTGCCGTGCCGCCGCCGCGAGGGCGAGGGCGATGCCTGCCCGCCCGGTGAGGAGGCCGTCGTCGACGGGCCCGGTCTTCAGGACGGATCCGTCGAGGCTCGCGGCGAGGTCGATCTCGTCGCCGATCCACTGCGGCGCTCCGCGGTCGTCGACGCCCACGTCGGCAGCGAGGCGGCGTGCCAGCACGATCGCGGCGATGCCGAGTTCGGCGGGCGACCGCACCGCGGCCGGCGCACCAGGGGCCAGGGCGACCGCAGTCATGGTCGTGCCCTCCAGGGGCGTGTCACGTCGAGGCCGACCGCGTCGGCGGCCTCGCGCAGACGGTGGGGCGCAGCATCCGTGTTCGCGGTCATCGCCGCGATCGCGGCGACCTGGGCCGTTCGCAGCTGACCGAAGCTGGTGCCGTCGGCGGGATCCTCCGACATCCCGATGCCCCGGGCGATGCGTCGCGTCGTGGGCGGGATCGAGGCATCGACGTGCGGCGCGATGTCGACGGCCTGCCGACGGAGCGACGCAGCCACCCGCGCCCGGACGACCCGAGGCGTGTAGACGACGAGCGCATCGGGCCGTCCGTACCCGGCGGGAGTGGGCAGGCACTTGAGCGAGAAGGCGCTCCCGGCGTCTGCGAACGCGCCCATCAGCGCAGGCAGCAGGGCAGCCGAGTCCTCCGGAGAGCGGGAGTGCGTGTACCAGCGGTCGAGGGGGCCGTCGGGGACGCCCTCACCGGAATGCGCCCACCACCATCCCGACGCGCGGTCCCATCCCGACGACCCTCGGGTGATCGTCACCAGGTCGCCCGGGGCGGGGCGGCAGCCGGGCCGCGAGGACGAGACGATGCGGTCCGTCGCGATGCGGACGTGGCCCGGCGGGGCGGAGGAGGGAGGCCGGGATGCCACGACCGTGACCGTCCCATCGCCCACGGCGAGCACGATCCACGCCTCGGACGTGCCCGCCGCCCGGCGTCGCATCGCCTCGAGCAGGCCGACGCGGGGGAACGCGGGAGGGGCGACGAGGGTGCGCTCCGGTGGTGTGATCGCATCGCCGGACTCGGCGGTCCACCAGTTCGCATACAGCCACTCCGCGAGGGGGTTCTCGATCTCCACCCCGGTCGGAGCGCCCCCGCGCAGTTCGCGTGCGTCGTCCGAGGCCTCGACGAGCGCGAGGGCCCGGCTCAGTGCGCGCAGGGTCGCCTCGGCGGCGCGCTCGCCGCGGGCGACCGCCGCCTCGGCCGCGGCTCGGGAACTCATCGTGCGAGGCATGAGCGCAGCTCCTCCGTCAGTGCGGACAGGTGATCCTGGTGTCCGATCGCGAGGCCCGCGAGCCCGTGGGACTGCTCCTCGTCGCCGTGCTCGCTCCGCTCGGCGACCTCGAGGGCGAACTGCGCGAGGCGCAGCACCGCGGCCAGCGCGACGCGCTCCGCGAAGAGTCCCGTGGCGCGCGACGAGATCCGCGCGGCGTCGCCGTAACCGCGCACGAGCTCACGGCCCGTCGACGGCAGCCCGGCCGCGGCCGACCTGCCGCGCAGCAGATGCTCGGCGACGAGGCATCCGAGATCCCAAGCCGGATCGCCCGCCCCCGCGAGCTCCCAGTCGACGATGACGGGGGAGGGGCCGGGTGCGACGGCCACGTTGTCCCACTTGAGGTCGTGGTGCACGAGAGCGCGCCCTGCGGGCGTGCGCAGACGCGCGGCTGCGGCCATCAGGGCCGGCTGCGCGCGAAGGAAGCCGATGAGGTCGCGCGTGGCCGCGGCGAGGCCGAGCGCGTCGCCACGCTCGCCCGCGCGCAGCACGTGGAGCACGAGCGGCGGGCGCGCCGGCGGCAACGGCAGTCCGGCGGTGGCGCGATGCACGGCGCCCACGCGGGCACCGAGGAGACGCAAGAAGGCATCCTCGTCACCGATCGTGCCGGAGACGAGGGCGAGCGACGCCGGGTGCCCCGCACCGAGGTCCTCCACGACGAGGATGCCGTGCTCCTCGTCGACGGCCGCAGGCGACGGGATCGCGTCCTGCAGGGGGAGGCACCAGCGCGCCATGCGCTGCACGAACAGCTCCGCGCCGAGTCCTTCCTGGGCGGAGTCGGTCGATCCGTCGGTGGGCGGCGTGAACGCGCCGGACTTGACGACCACGCGGCGGCCGTCCGGCAGGTGCACGGCCCACACCCCGTGGGCGCGGGAGAGGTCGACGGGCTCGGCGCGCAACAGCTCGGTGGGACCCAGCAGCCCCACCGCGCGCAGAGCGGTGACGGACGGATGCGGGGTGGTGCCCGCATCCGTCCGCACCATGGTCGCGTCGGCGATCACTCGTCGAACAGCCCCTCGCCGTAGGCGTCGCCGCCGCCGGACTGGAGCTCCTCGATCGCCGCGGCATAGCCGGCGGCGAAGCCGGCCTCGTAGTCGCCCTGCTCGACGCCGAACGGGTCGGCGCCGCCGGGCTGGGGTCCGGGTCCCGGGCCCGTCACGGTGGTCGGCACCTTGGTCACCGTCGTCGTCACGGGGCACGCGATGTGGATCGACTTGATCTTCTTGCACTGCAGCGGAAGGACGGTCTTGATCGTCCCGCACTCCGGGAGGGTGATCGTCCTCGGTAGGCAGGCCACCACCGGAGTGCGCAGCTTGACGGTGATCGTCGGCTTGAGGACGATCGGCCCTCGCGCCTTCAGCACCGCCGCACTGGCGTCGAGCAGTCCCCAGCCGTACCTGTCGTTCGGCACGGGATCGCTCGCGACGTCGCGCAGCGGCTTCGCCGTCGAGCGGAGGATGTCGCCGATCTCGGTCGCCGTCAGGCTCGGCTTGACCGCCTTCACGAGTGCCGCGACACCCGCCACGTGCGGCGAGGCCATCGATGTGCCGGCCATCGTGGCGAGGCCGCCGGCGAGGTACGTCGACAGGATGCCGACGCCTGGCGCCGAGATGTCGATGTGCGGTCCGGTCTGCGAGAACGCCGCGCGCGACTCGTTCGACTGGATCGCGGCGACCGCGATCACGTCCGGGTAGGCCGCGGGGAAGCTCGGCGAAGAGCTGCCGTCGTTGCCCATCGCGGCCACGACGACCACGCCCTTGCTCACCGCGTACGCCACCGCGCTCGCCTCGACCGAGGTCGAGGACGGGCTGCCGAGGCTCATGTTGATGACGTGGGCGCCGTTGTCGGCCGCGTACCGGATGGCCGCGGCGACGTCGGCCGACGAGCCCGTGCCGCTCACGCGGCCGTCGCTGATGCGCACGACCCGGGTGAGCGCCTTGATCGGCATGATCCGTGTCTGCCACCCGACGCCCGCGACGCCGACGGCGTTGTTGGACACGGCGGCGATGGTGCCCGCGACGTGCGTGCCGTGGCCGACCTCGTCCTCGGGGATCGCGTCGCGCCCCGCGAAGTCGCCCTCGAAGCGCCACCCCGGGTTCGGCGTCGGGTTCGGACCCAGATCGACCATGTCGAACCCCGGGACCAGCAGCGGCGCCAGCTCGGGGTGGTCGAGGTCGACGCCCGAGTCGATGACCGCCACGACGACGCTCGCGGATCCCTTCGTGACGTCCCACGCGTCCGGGGCGTTGATCTTGGTCAGCCCCCACTGCGCCCCGAACTGCGGGTCGTCAGGGATGACGCTGGCCTCCCGCCACCGGTTCGGCTCGGCGACCTCGACCTCGTCGAGGGCGTCGAGCTCAGCCGCCGCCTTGTCGGGGGCGACCTTCGCGTCGATGCGGACGCGGAACGAGCGACCGAGGATCGATTCCTCGGGCTCGGGCACGCCGTCCAGGGCCATCACGGAGCGCGCAATGCCCTGCGAGGGCGGGGCGAGCCGGGTGATGTCGTAGGCACCGAGGCGTGCGAGCACGGCGTCGACGCCCGACACCCCCAGCGAATCGGCCATCGAGACGCCGCGGCCGCCGGGGTGGATGGGCACGGATGCCGTCATCGCATCGGCGGCGTCGGCTTTGAGCGTGACGATGACCTCGCCGGGAATGACGTCGTCGCCGTCGATGTAGAGCGGAGCGGAGGCACCCAGTTCCGCCCGAGGAGCGGACGTGCGCTTTCGCGACGAGCCGCCGGATGTTGCAGCCATTTTCGGACTTCTCTCCTCAAGGGCCGCGAGGTTGCGGCCACCGTGGAGGAGGGATGGCGGGAAGAGACTGATACAGCCCTACACTGAGGCGGGTGCCGACCCCGATGCACCTCTCAGGTCACCCGGATTCCGACCGCCCCGAGCCCGGAGCCCCGCTCCAGTTCCGCTGGCGCAAGTGGGACGGCGGCCCGCACTGGGTCAACGACTGCATCTACCTCGGCAGGGACCGGTGGGGCGACTGGGTCGGTCAGCCCTCCGGCTGGCGCAACGTCCGTCCGGGGCTCGAGTTCCTCGCCGACGGACCCAACGTCACCCTCATCCCGCCGAGCGGCGACTACGCGATGACAGTCCACGGGGCGCCGCGGCGCGTGCGCATCTACATCGACGTCGCGTGGGACATCCGCTGGGAGGGCCACGAACCCCGCGGCATCGACATGGACCTCGACGTCGTGAAGGCGATCGACGGGCGCGGGCTGTTCATCGACGACCGTGACGAGTGGGATGAGCACCGCGTCGCGTACGGCTATCCGCTCGACCTCGTCGACAGGCTCGAGGCGCTCGCCGTGGACCTCGAGCGCCGCGTCGCGGCGGCGGAGGCGCCGTTCGATGACGCGACGCCCGATGCGTGGCTCGCCCGGCTCGCGTCCTCCGACGCCGTCGCGCCGCCCCCACCCGTCTCCTTCGCAGCCGCGGGCGACGGCGGCCCCGGCACAGACGGCACCGCCGCCTAGACTCGAAGCCGTGGCATCCCACCCCTCCGATCCCGAGCCGAACCGCGCCGACCTCCACAAGGACCCGTCGCGCGTGAGCGGCATGTTCGACCAGGTCGCGGCCGGCTACGACCGCACCAACACCGTGCTGAGCATGGGCAACGACCGGTTCTGGCGCGCCGCGACGACCCGCGCGGTGAACCCGCGCGCCGGGCAGCGCATCCTCGACCTCGCCGCGGGCACGGGCGCCTCGAGCGTCGCCCTCGCGGGCCGGGGCGCCACGGTGGTCGCGGCGGACTTCTCGCCCGGCATGATCGCCGAGGGACGACGCCGGCACAGCGGCATCCGGAATCTCTCCTTCGTGCAGGCCGACGCGACCGACCTGCCCTTCGGCGACGACGAGTTCGACGCGGTCACGATGTCGTTCGGGCTGCGCAACGTGAACGAGCCGAAGAAGGCGCTGAGCGAGCTGCTGCGTGTCACGAAGCCCGGCGGGCGCCTCGTCGTCTGCGAGTTCTCGCACCCGCCGTCGAAGGCGTTCAACGGCCTGTATCGCTTCTACAACGACCGTGTGCTGCCGGTCGTCGCGAAGTCCGTCAGCTCGAACGCCGAGGCCTACGACTACCTGAACGAGTCGATCCGCGACTGGCCCGACCAGCGCACGCTGTCGGCGTGGATCCGCCAGGCCGGCTGGACCGACGTGGCGCACCGCAACCTCTCGATGGGCATCGTCGCGCTGCACCGCGCCACGAAACCCCAGGCCTAGCAGCGGTCGCCGCTCGGCGGACCGCGACGAAACGCGCCCCCGGTAGGCTGGGCGTGTGACACCGACAGCGCCGGGCTCGCATATCGCGGGCAAGCTGGGCCTCACCGACCGCATCTTCGCGGGCGCGCGATCGCGCGGCCTGCTCAAGACCGTCGAGGCGGGGCTCAAGCGCGTCGACAGCGCCCTCGAGCGCGAGCTGCGCGTGGCCGACACCCTCGCCGACGCGACCAGCCGGTACCTCTACGACGCCGGCGGCAAGCGCATCCGTCCCATGCTGTCGCTGTTGACCGCTCAGCTCGGCGACGGCGCCACCGACGAGGTGATCGACGCCGCGACCGCTCTGGAGATGACGCATCTCGGATCCCTCTACCACGACGACGTGATGGATGCCGCCGACAAGCGTCGCGGCGTCCCCAGTGCGCACGCCGTGTGGGGCAACAACATCGCGATCCTCACCGGAGACCTGCTGTTCTCCCGCGCGAGCCAGATCATGGCGCGCCACGGCGAGGACGCCATCCGGCTGCAGGCCGACACGTTCGAGCGGCTCGTGCTCGGGCAGATGCACGAGACGGTCGGGCCGTCCGACGAGGAGGACCGCGTCGCGTTCTACCTCCAGGTGCTTTCCGACAAGACGGGTTCGCTCATCGCGGCGGCCGCGCAGTCGGGCATCGTGTTCTCCAACGGGCCCAAGCAGTTCGAGCAGCCGATGGTGACGTTCGGCGAGAAGGCCGGCGTAGCGTTCCAGCTGCTCGACGACGTCATCGACCTCTCGGCCGACCCCGACGAGACCGGCAAGGTGCCCGGCACGGACCTGCGGGCCGGCGTGCCGACCATGCCGTACCTCGTGCTCGGGCAGCGGACCGATGCCGCCTCCGTCGACCTGCGCGACCGCATCGACGAGGGCGTGGCGCGCATCGCCGACGGCGCTGACCCCGCGATCCTCGACGAGCCGCTCGCGCAGCTGCGCGACCACGAGGCCACCCAGGCGACCCTCGACCTCGCCAACGCGTGGTCGACCGAGGCGATCGAGGCGCTCGCGCCGCTGCCCGACGGCGCGGTGCGGGAGGCCCTCACCCGGTTCGCCCAGGCCGTCGCCGACCGCTCCAGTTAGACGTACCCGCGTTTCGTCTCGCGCAGACCCGGGTCGAGCGAGCGAAGCGAGTCGACATCTCGCTCAACGACCGGGGGACGCGACGAGCCGACCTCCCGAAAGGACCACCATGACCAAGCTCCGACTGGCGATCGTCGGCGCAGGACCGGCGGGCATCTACGCCGCCGACATCCTGCTGAAGGCCGAGCGCAAGTTCGACGTGTCGATCGACCTGTTCGAGCAGCTGCCCGCACCGTACGGGCTGGTCCGCTACGGCGTCGCCCCCGACCACCCCCGCATCAAGGGCATCATCACGGCCCTGCGCGAGGTGCTCGACCGCGGCGACATCCGCCTCTTCGGCAACGTGCGCTTCGGCGAGGACATCACCCTCGACGACCTCAAGCACCACTACAACGCGGTCATCTTCGCCACCGGCGCGATCCGCGACACCGACCTCGAGATCCCCGGCATCGACGCCGTCGGGTCGTACGGTGCCGCCGACTTCGTGAGCTGGTTCGACGGGCACCCGGATGTGCCGCGCGAGTGGCCGCTGGAGGCAGCATCCGTCGCCGTCATCGGCAACGGCAACGTCGCACTCGATGTGTCGCGCATGCTGGCCAAGCACGCGCAAGACCTGCTGCCGACCGAGATCCCCGACAACGTCCACGAGGGCCTCGTCGCCTCGAACGTGACCGACGTGCACGTGTTCGGCCGTCGCGGTCCGGCGAACGTGAAGTTCACCCCGCTGGAGCTCCGCGAGCTCGGCGAGCTGCGCGACGTCGACATGGTCGTCTACGACGAGGACTTCGACTACGACGACGCGGCCCGCGCCGCCATCGCCAGCAACAAGCAGGTCATGGTCATCGACCGTGTGCTGCAGTCCTGGCGCAAGCGCGACTCGGTCAACAACGCCGGCGGCACGGCGTCGCGCCGCCTTCACCTGCACTTCTACGCCAAGCCGATCGAAGTGAAGACGGATGCCGAGGGCCGCGTGTCCGCCCTCGTCTACGAGCGCACGCGTCCCGACGGGGAAGGCGGCGTCGTCGGCACCGGCGAGCTGCGCGAGGTGCCGATCCAGGCCCTCTACCGCGCCGTCGGGTACTTCGGATCGCCCCTGCCGGGCGTGCCGTTCGACAAGCGCCACGGCGTCATCCCGAACCGCGAGGGCCAGGTGCTGAGCAAGGACTCGAACCAGCGCGTCAACGGCGTGTACGCCACCGGATGGATCAAGCGCGGCCCGGTCGGCCTCATCGGCCACACCAAATCCGACGCGATGGAGACCGTCCGTCACCTCATCAACGACCAGGGCACCTGGTGGCAGCCTGCCGACCCGTCGGAGGCGGCCATCCCGGCGCTCCTCGCCGAGCGCGGTGTGGCCTGGACCGACCTCGACGGCTGGCACCGCCTCGACGAGCACGAGATGGCCCTCGGTGCACCCCACGAGCGGGCGCGCATCAAGGTCGTGCCCCGCGACGAGATGGTGACGATCTCCCGCGCCGCCGCCGGTCGTTGAGCTTGTCGGAACGCCGCCCCTAGGCTGAGGGGCATGGCCGGGCCATCCCTGACGTGGGTCCCCGACATCCTGGGGGAGCCGTTCGAGCAGCTGACGCTGCCGCTCGGCGTGGACGGTGAGCACGGGCCGCTGGTCGCGACGCTGGTGCGCAGCATCCCGAATCCGCTCCTGACCCTGTTCGCCCCGCTGCGCGACGTCGACGTGCTCTACGTGCACGGCTGGTCGGACTACTTCTTCCAGCGCGACCTCGCGCGGTTCTGGACGGGGCGCGGCGCGCGCTTCTACGCGCTCGACCTGCGTCGCTACGGGCGGAGCCTCCGAGACGGGCAGGCGCCCGGGTACGTCGATTCCCTCGATGACTACGACGTCGACATCGCGGCCGCGCTGCGCGCGATGGGACACGCCGCGGACACAGCCGGACAACCGCCGCCGACGGAACCGGACACTCGCGGCGGAGGTCGCAAGCTCGTCCTGATGGGGCACTCGACCGGGGGCCTCACCCTCACCCTCTGGGCGGCTCGGCACCCCGGCCGCGCGCACGCGGTCGTGCTGAACAGCCCGTGGCTCGAGCTCCAGCTGGGCACCCTGGGTCGTCAGGCACTGGCGCCGCTGGTGGACATGCGGGCGAGGCTCGACCCGCGCGGCACGCAGCCCGCGGTCGACTTCGGGTTCTACACGCGCGCGCAGGACGAGATCGGCACCCTGCCGCACGACGAGCACCGCGCCGTCTGGCGGCCCGACCGCGGATTTCCGACGGCGCCGGGGTGGCTGTCGGCCGTGATGCAAGGGCATCGCCGCATCGCAGCCGGCGTCGACGTCGCGTGCCCGGCGCTGGTGCTGCTGTCGGTCGGCTCGACGCCGCCGCTGTCGTGGAGGGAGTCGATGACGTCGACGGACTCCGTGCTCGTCGTCGACGACATCGCCCGCGCCGCGACCCGCATCGGCAGGCTCGTCACGATCGCCCGCGTCGAGGGTGCGATCCACGACGTCTTCCTCTCCCGCCCCGCTCCTCGTGCGATCGCGTACGATGCTCTCGACCGCTGGGCTCGCGCGTACGTCCTACCGGACGAAAATGTCCCCCGAAGAGGGGACAGCGCTCTTGTAGACAGTCGGGTTAAGCTGTAGGGGAGATGTCCCCAGCATCTCAGGGAAGGCCCTCCCCAAGAATCCTTCCCATCCGTCGTCACGCGCCGCTAACCGGGGGGTTGGTTGTGCGAGAGCAGACGACGACAGGCCCCGGGTGTCCCCAGCACCCGGGGCCTTTATCGTTCCTGAGCCGGTCGGTCACTCCGCACGGCGGGCGAGCACGCGCACGAGGAGCACGTAGGTCGTGAGCGAGAGCACGTATCCGAGCAGGTACACGACGAGTTCCTGCGCGAGGAAGCGGCTGTAGTCGAGCGTGCCGTCGGTGACCGCCGGCGAGTTCTGGCTCAGCAGGTACGCGGCCGTCTGACCCGCGGCGAGGATGGCCAGCAGCGCCAGGACGGCGAGGAGCGCGAGCCAGATGCGGCTGCGCCACACGCGGCCCGCCGCGGCCATCGCCGTCGACGACGTCCAGTCCGGCACCTCCGGGTCGAGCCACCCGTTCACCCGAGGGATCAGGATGACCGCTGCGATGAACGCGGCATTGAGGATCGCGGTGCCGACACCGGCGGCTGAGCCCCCGTCGATGTCGCTGCGGACGAGCGAGGGGATGAGGAGGACGACCAGCACCGGCAGCGTCGCGACGACGGCCGACAACACGGCCCGGAGGAAGCGCATGGCCCGAGTGTAGGGTCAGTTTCCATCGCGATTGAGGAGCAACCACGATGCCCACCCCCACGTCGGCCGACGCCATGACGACTCTCCGCCGGCGCACGAGCGAGAAGTGGGGCGTCTACGCCGACGACGTGCTGCCGATGTTCGTCGCCGAGATGGACTTCCCGCTGGCGCCGGCGATCAGGAAGGCGCTGCACGAGGCGATCGACCTGGGCGACACGGGCTACGTGAATCCTCTCGATCCCGGCGCGCGGGAGGCGTTCCGCGATTACGCCGCGGCCGCGTGGGGATGGGAGCCGGACATCGGGCGGATGGGCATCACGACCGATGTCAGCGTCGTGATCGTGGAGACGCTCCGCCGACTGATCGATCCCGGCGACGGGGTCGTGATCACGCCCCCGATCTATCCGCCGTTCTACGACCTCATCCCCGAGGCCGGCGGAGCCGTCGTCGAAGTGCCGCTGCACGACGACGGATCCTCGTACGCGCTCGACCTCGAGGGCATCGATCGCGCACTGGCGGCGGGCGCGAAGGGCGTGCTGCTGTGCAGCCCGCACAATCCCGTCGGACTGGTCCACGACCGGGCGACCCTCGAAGAGCTCTCCCGGATCGTCGCCCGCCACGACGGATTCGTCGTCTCGGACGAGATCCACGCACCGCTCACCCATCACGGCGTCGAGTTCACGCCGTACCTCACCGTCTCGGCGCAGGCGCAGGCCCACGGGATCGCCGCAGAGTCGGCAAGCAAGGCATTCAACCTCGCCGGGTTGAAGACGGCGCTGTTCGTGTCTGCGTCGGACCGCATGACCGACCTCATCCGCTCGCTGCCGGAGGAGGTCACCTTCCGGGCGGGGCAGTTCGGGCTGATCGCGACGCGGGAAGGGTTCGCCCACAGCCGCGAATGGCTCGACGGCACGATCGCCGCGGTGCAGGGCAACGCCGACCATCTCGAGGCCGAACTCGCCGCGCACCTGCCCGCGGTGCGACTTCGGCGCCCCTCGGCGAGCTACCTGGCGTGGCTGGACATGTCCGCCCTGGGCTGGGGAGACGATCCCGCCGTCATCGCCGAAGAGCGCGCACGTGTGGCGCTGTCGAGCGGACCGAGGTTCGGTCGGCAAGGCGCGGGGTATGCCCGGATGAACCTCGCCTGCTCGCCCGACACGATCACCGAGGCGGTAAGGCGGCTCGCGAGCGTGACCGTCTGAAGAGTCTCAGCCCGATCGCGGCTCGCGTCAGCGGTAGTTGACGAACTGGAGGTCGACGTCGAGGTCGGACGCCTTCAGCAGGCGCTGAACCTCCTGCAGGTCGTCGCGGGACTTCGACTGCACGCGCAGCTCGTCGCCCTGGATCTGCGACTTGACGCCCTTGGGCCCCTCATCGCGGATGATCTTCGAGATCTTCTTCGCGTTCTCCGTCGAGATGCCGTCCTTGATCGTCGAGACGATGCGGTATTCCTTGCCGCTGGCGAAGGGCTCGCCCGACTCGAGGCTCTTCAGCGAGATGCCGCGCTTGATGAGCTTCGACTGGAAGACGTCGAGCACGGCCTTCGCGCGCTCCTCGGTGCTGGCCTTGATGAGCACGGACTCACCGCTCCACTCGACGGAGGCCCCGGTGCCCTTGAAGTCGTAGCGCTGCTCGATCTCTTTGCGCGCCTGATTGAGGGCGTTCTCCGCCTCCTGGTGGTCGACCTTGCTGACGATGTCGAACGAAGAATCTGCCATGGCGGGCAGTCTATCGGCGGCTCCCGTGCAGCGCGGGAGAACAGATGCTGCTGCAAGCGGTTCCAGTCGGATCTCCATGTGCAAGCGATTCCATGCGGGCGCTGAAAGTCACGGCGAGGTATCGATCCGAGCCCGATGTTGCCATATGCAGTCTGCTGAGTTACAAATGTAAGCGCTTGCATTTCCGCAGGCGAGAGTCGAACCCGCACCGTCGCGACCGACAGTGCGGCCGGACTCACTCAGCACTCCAGAGAGGCACTGCACCGATGAAGGTGAACAAGAAGAGCTGGCTCGCGCTCGGCGGTCTCGCCGTCGCGTCGATCGTCCTCGCGGGTTGCGCGGGCAGCGGTGACGACACCGGTTCGACCGACGAGGGCGACGCCACGTCGACGCTGACCGTCTGGGTCGACTCCGAGCGCGTGGACGCGCTGAAGGGCGCCGCCGACGCGTACAGCGAGAAGACCGGTGTCAAGGTCGACCTCGTCGGCAAGGACGTCGGCAAGATCAAGGACGACTTCATCCAGCAGGCGCCGACGGGCAAGGGCCCCGACGTGGTCATGGGTGCGCACGACTGGCTGGGCGAGCTCTCGACCAACGGCGTCGTGGCGCCGATCGAGCTCGGCGACACCGCCGGCGACTACCTCCCGGTCGCGCTCCAGGCCTCGAACTACGACGGCACCACCTACATGCTCCCGTACGCGGTCGAGAACATCGCGATCCTCCGCAACGCCGACATCATCCCCGAGCCGGCCACGAGCTTCGACGACATGATCGCCAAGGGCCAGGCCGCCGGCCTCACCACGCCCTTCGTCGTGGAGCAGGGCGTCGAGGGCAACCCGTACCACCTGTACCCGTTCCAGACGGCGTTCGGCGCTCCGGTGTTCGGCACCGACGCCGAGGGCAACTACGACCCGACCGACCTGCAGATGGGCAGCGAGGGCGGCTTCCAGTTCGCCAGCTGGCTCGGCGCCCAGGGTGCCGCGGGCAACTTCAACACCGACATCGACGGTGACATCGCCAAGACCAAGTTCCTCGAGGGCGAGTCGGCCTTCTGGCTCACCGGCCCGTGGAACGTCGGCACGGCCACCGACGCCGGCATCAACGTCGCGATCGACACGATCCCGAGCCCGACCGGCGCCCCGGCCCAGCCGTTCGCCGGTGTGAAGGGCTTCTTCGTGAGCTCGGAGTCCGACAACAAGGTCGCCGCGAACGACTTCCTCGTCAACTACATCGGCACCGAGGACGTCCAGCTCGAGCTGTTCAAGGCCGGCAACATCCTGCCCGCCCTCACCGCCGCTGCCGACACGGCTGCGTCCGACCCGATCATCGCCGGCTTCCAGGCCGTCGGCGCCGACGCGGTGCCGATGCCCGCGATCCCGGCCATGGGTTCGGTCTGGCAGTACTGGGGCATCGCCGAGGCCGCCATCATCAACGGCGAGGACCCGACGACGACGTGGCAGAAGCTCGTCGACGACGTGAGCGCCGCCATCAAGTAACACCCTGCGGTCGAAAGACCGCGACAGGCGACCGGGACGGATGCCGCGGCATCCGTCCCGGTCCCGATCTCGAGGACGATCGATGACCGACACTGTTCAGGCCGACACGGCCGAGAAGACGCCGACGCCGACGCCGCGTCAGCGCAGCGCCGCGCGGATCGCCGATGCCGCTGGCGGCAAGGTGCGCTGGGTGGTGCTGAAGATCGCGCTGCTCGCCGTCGTCGACGCGCTCGCGCTCTACGCCGTCTTCGTGCTCTTCCTCCACAACGAGTGGCTGGTGCTGACCCTCGTCACGGCCGTCACGATCCTCGTCAACTGGATCTACTTCTCGCGCCGCACCATTCCCGCGAAATACCTGACGCCGGGCATCATCCTGCTCGTCGTGTTCCAGATCTTCACGCTGGTCTACACCGGCTACATCGGCTTCACGAACTACGGCACCGGCCACAACGGCTCGAAGGACCAGGCGATCGCCTCGCTCATGCGGTCCTCGCTCGTCCGCGTCGAGGATTCGCCGACCTACGACGTCACCGTCGTCGAGCGCGTCGGCGAGCTCGGCCTGCTGGTCACCGATCCGACCGACGGCGAGGCATCCCTCGGCACCAACCAGAAGCCCCTCGAACCGGTCGACGCCACGATGGAGGGCGGCAAGGCCGTCGCCGTGGACGGCTGGACGACCCTCACCTTCGCCGACGTGCTTGCGCGCAGCAATGACGTCGAGCAGCTCGCCGTTCCCTACAGCACCGATCCCAACGACGGTGCGATCCGTACGCAGGACGGCCAGAAGGGCTACCTCTACACGTCGACGCTCGTCTACGACGCCGATGCCGACACGATGACCGACACCGCCACCGGCACGGTGTACTCCGACACGGGGGAGGGTGCGTTCACCTCGGAGTCCGGCGAACAGCTCATGCCGGGCTGGCAGGTGTTCGTGGGGTTCGAGAACTTCGTGCGGGCGATCACCGACGCGTCCATCCGCGGGCCGCTCATCTCGGTCACCCTGTGGACGTTCGTGTTCGCCATCGTCTCGGTCGCCTCGACGTTCTTCCTCGGGCTGCTGCTGGCCATGCTGTTCCAGAACAAGCGCATGCGCTTCAAGAACGGGTACCGGATCATGCTGATCCTGCCGTACGCGTTCCCGGCGTTCCTCGGTGCGCTGGTATGGGCGGGCATGATGAACAAGAGCTTCGGCTTCATCAACCAGGTGCTGCTGGGCGGCGCCGAGATCCCGTGGCTCACCGATCCGGTGATGGCGAAGGTCTCCGTGCTCCTCGTCAACCTCTGGCTGGGCTTCCCTTACATGTTCCTGGTGTGCATGGGGGCGCTCCAGGGCATCCCCGAAGAGGTCAACGAGGCCGGCGTGATGGACGGCGCCAGCCCCTGGCAGATCTTCCGCCGCATCAAGCTGCCGCTGCTGCTGGTGACGGTCGCGCCGATCCTCATCGCGTCGTTCGCGTTCAACTTCAACAACTTCAACCTCATCTACATGCTCACCGGCGGCGGGCCGAGGTTCGAGGACGCGGCGATACCCGTGGGCCATACCGACCTGCTGATCTCGATGGTCTACAAGGTCGCCTTCACCGGGCAGAACCGCGACTACGGACTCGCCTCGGCGTTCACGATCCTCATCTTCATCGTCGTGGCCGTCATCGCGATCATCAGTTTCCGCAAGACCAAGGCCCTCGAGGAGCTGAACTGACATGTCTGAGTCCCAGGACCGTCTCGCTCACCCTGACAAGACCGTCGCCCGGAACGCGACCCTCGCGGTCGCCGCCGGCGGCACCGCCGCGCAGTTCGAGACCGAGGTGGGCGGCATGGCGCCGTCCCCCAAGGCCGACAAGCCCGCTCGCCGTCGCCCCTTCGGAAAGTGGTTCCGCGACACCGGCTGGCGCCACGTCGTCGCGATCATCGGCTCGATCTTCGCGATCTTCCCGCTCGTATACGTGCTGTCGTCGTCGCTGAACGGCAACGGAACGCTGACGGGAAGCAACCAGCTGTTCTCCTCGATCAGCCTCGACGCCTACGTCCGCATCCTCACGAACCCGCAGGTGCCGTACGGCCAGTGGTTCGTGAACACGATGATCGTGGCGCTGATCACCGGATTCTCGATGGTGTTCATCGGCGCGCTCGCCGCCTACGCGTTCTCGCGCATGCGCTTCAGCGGACGCCGCGTCGGGCTCATCACGATCGTCGTGGTGCAGATGTTCCCGCAGATGCTCGCCGTGGTCGCGATCTTCCTC
The DNA here is from genome assembly GCF_031844125.1 of Microbacterium sp. PRC9. Lineage (NCBI taxonomy): Bacteria > Bacillati > Actinomycetota > Actinomycetes > Micrococcales > Microbacteriaceae > Microbacterium > Microbacterium sp. PRC9. The sequence continues at coordinate 21,305 of NZ_JAUZUR010000001.1, read as the reverse complement.
ATGTTCAGCGCGATCAGCGACTGGTTCCCCGCGATCGGGCTCAACACCCTGAGCGGTCTGATCCTCATCTATCTCGGCGGCGCGCTGGGCGTGAACACGTATCTCATGTACGGGTTCTTCAATACGATCCCGCGTGAACTCGACGAGGCGGCGAAGATCGACGGTGCAGGACACGCGCGCATCTTCTTCACGATCATCCTGCGCCTGGTCGCGCCGATCCTCGCCGTCGTCGGCCTGCTGTCGTTCATCGGTCTCATCAACGAGTACATGATCGCGAGCGTGCTGCTGATCGATCCCGACAAGCAGACGCTCATCGTCGGACTCACGAAGCTCGTCTCCAACCCGCGCTACGCGGACTGGTCGGCCTTCGCGGCCGGTGCGGTGATGGCGGCGATCCCGGTCGTCATCGTCTTCCTGCTGCTGCAGAAGTACATCGTCGGCGGCCTCACCGCCGGCGCCACGAAGGGCTGATCGCGCACAGCTGATCCGAGAGCGGATGCTGCGCCGGCTGCGTGCTGTCGCAGCATCCGCTCTGCGATGATCGAGGCGAGCACCGCCACCGCCCGCCTGACGAAAGGCCGAGCCATGACGACCCTCCTCCCTCACCATGACGGCTCGCCGCTGTACGTGTCCGACCTCGCGCCGCAGCTCGGCGACGTGGTCACCGTGCGGCTGCGCGTGCCGGCGGGCTACGGCCCCCTTGCGGCGGTGCGCACGAGGTCCAATCCCGATCACGAGCCGGAATGGACGGATGCTGCCCCCCTCGGCTCCGCCGACGGCTGGGAGTGGTGGGAGGCACCCGTCACCGTGCGCAACCCGCGGCACGGCTACCGCTGGGTGCTCGTGCATGAGGACGGGCGCATCGAGTGGCTGAACCAGACCGGCCTCCACGCGATCGAGACCCTCGACGCCGAGGACTTCGCGCTCGTCGCGTACCCGGCGCCCCCGACGTGGCTCACCGACTCCGTGACGTACCAGGTGTTCCCCGACCGCTTCGCGCGGTCGGCGCAGGCCGACACGCACCCGACCCCGGACTGGGCGATCCCGGCGACCTGGGACGACCCCGTCGACCCCGTCGTGCCGGCGCGCTCGCAGCAGTTCTACGGCGGCGACCTCGAGGGCGTCATCGAGAAGCTCGACCACCTCGTCTCGCTGGGCGTCAACCTGCTCTACCTCACGCCGATCTTCCCTGCGGCGTCCAACCACCGCTACGACGCGTCGAGCTTCGACCGCGTCGACCCGCTCCTCGGCGGCGATGAGGCCTACGTCCGGCTGATCGAGGCGGCGCATGCCCGCGGCATCCGTGTCATCGGCGATCTCACGAGCAACCACTCGGGCGATCGGCACGAGTGGTTCCAGGCGGCGCTCGGCCACCCCGGCGCCCCGGAGGAGGAGTTCTACTACTTCACGGATGACGCGAACACCCGGTACGAGTCGTGGCTCGGCGTGCCGAGTCTGCCCAAGTTCAACTGGGCGTCGCAGGAGCTGCGCGACCGGTTCATCGAAGGCCCCGGCTCCGTCGTCGCGAAGTGGCTCAAGCCGCCGTACTCGGCTGACGGCTGGCGCATCGACGTCGCCAACATGACCGGGCGCCTCGGCTCCGTCGACCTCAACGCCGAGGTGCGGCAGCTGCTGCGGCGCACGATGATCGAGATCAACCCCGACACGATCCTGCTGGGGGAGTCGACCAACGACGCCGCGAGCGACCTGCAGGGCGACGGCTGGCACGGCGCCATGACGTACCCGTCGTTCACGCGGCCGGTGTGGGGGTGGCTGTCCGAGCCGACCCACGCGCCGTACCTCACGTACGACGGCCGTGAGGCGACCGAGCCGTGGTTCTTCACACAGCCGATCGGCGGCATCCCGCGATACACCGCGCGGCAGTTCGTCGACGCCGTGGTGCGCTTCACCGCCGGCATCCCGTGGCGTGTGCGGCTCGGCAACATGCAGCCGCTCGACACGCACGACACCGGGCGCTTCGCCACCAACGCGGCGCCCGGAACGGTGCCGGTCGCGGCAGGCCTCATGATGACGCTCCCGGGCCTGCCCGTGATCTTCGCGGGCGACGAGTTCGGCCTCGTCGGGGTCGACGGCGAGGCGAGCCGCACCCCGATCCCATGGGGCACCGAAGGCGAGCCGGCGGTGGCCGAACGGCTCGCGCTGTACCGCGAGCTCGTCGCGCTGCGGCACGCGCACCCGGTCCTGTCGACCGGTGGCCTGCGCTGGGTGCATGTCGACGACGAGTCCGTCGTGTTCGTGCGGGAGGCCGTCGACGAGACGCTGCTCGTGCTGGCGGCGAAGGGCGACGCGGATGCCGAGATCCCGGCGGGCGCGCTCCCGGGCGCCGCTGCGGCCGAGGCGCTCGTCGGCGACGCGACTCTCGCGGTGGCCGGCGACGGGGCGGTGCTGCTGTCGGCCGACGGGCCCGCGTTCGCGGTGTGGCGGCTCGCGGGCGTAGAGGTGCCCGCACCCGAGCCGGAGGCGGCGACGGCGGACGAGGTGTCGCGCGGCGTGGTGTCGGCCGACGAGACCACTCCCGCAGAGCAGGTCGAGTCCGCCTGACGATACCGGCGCGGGCTGTGGACAACCGTGACACGCAGTCGCATCGTTTGGCACACTGAGTCCCATGTCAGAGTTGACCACCATCGGCCTGCCCGTGGCCCTCGGAATCATCATGTTCGGGCTCGGCCTGAGCCTCACCCTCGGCGACTTCGCCCGCGTCCTCAAGCAGCCGAAGGCGGTGGTCGTTGCGCTGCTGTGCCAGCTCGTGCTGCTGCCCCTGATCTGCTTCGGGCTGGTGCTCGCGTTCCAGCTGCCGCCGATCCTCGCGGTCGGCATGATGATGCTCGCGGCGTCGCCGGGCGGCACCACCGCCAACCTCTACAGTCACCTGTTCCGGGGCGACGTGGCCCTGAACATCTCGCTCACGGCCGTGAACTCGGTGATCGCCGTGTTCACACTCCCGCTCATCACCAACCTCGCGATCCTCTACTTCGACCCGTTCGACGACCAGCTGGGTCTGCAGTGGGCGAAGACGCTCGAAGTCTTCGCGATCGTGCTGCTGCCGGTGGCGCTCGGCATGATCGTGCGCCGCTTCTGGCCGCGCTTCGCGAAGGCGATGGACAAGCCGGTGCGCATCGCGTCGGTGATCATCCTCGTCGTCGTGATCGCCGGCGCCGTCGCGCAGAACTGGGCGCTGCTGCTCGAGAACTTCGGCCGCCTCTCGCTCATCACGATCGTGTTCTGCCTCGTCAGCCTCACGATCGGCTACTTCGCGCCGCGCCTGGTCAAGGTCGGCAGGCGGCAGTCGATCGCGTCATCGTTCGAGATCGGCATCCACAACGCGACGCTCGCGATCGTCATCGCGGTCAGCGTGCTCGGCTCGGACGAGCTGTCGCTGCCGGCTGCGGTGTACGGCGTGCTGATGTTCTTCATCGCTTTCGGATTCGGCTTCCTGATCCGCGATCGATCCGGCGCCGCCGAGGATCCGTCGCCCGACGCCGTGGATGACGTCGCCACCCCCACGTCGGCGTGACCCGTCGTCTGCGGGTCGCCGCGTCTCCCTGCCACGGCCCCCGCGGCCGCCGCGGCCCCCGGCCGTGAGACGACAACTGCCGGACGAGACCCTGGGTGTTCCCCACGGTCTCGTCCGGCGACTGTCGTCTCACGATGGATGCTGCGGCGGAGGGCCGCGGCGAAGACGCGGGGTGGCGGCATCCGTCGTCCTTCGTAGACTGGGCGGGCGAGGAGGTGCCATGCGCCCACTGACCGAAGACGAGTTGCGTTCCGCGTTCGTGAACGCCTCCGCCGACGAGCTGCGTCTCGTCACCCTGCCTCACGACTTCGTGCTCACCGACTGGGATCACCTGGACTTCCTGGCGTGGCGCGACCCGCGCACCCGCGGTCGGGGCTACCTCGTCGCCGAGATCGACGGCGAACCCGCCGCGATCGTGCTGCGCGGCGCCGAGGGCTCGTCCCACGCGCGCGCGGCGCTGTGCAACCTGTGCCACACGATGCAGCCCGCCGACCAGGTCACCATGTACACGGCGCGCAAGGCCGGCGAGGCCGGCGTGCACGGCGACAGCGTGGGCACGTACATCTGCGCCGACCTGTCGTGCCACGAGAACGTGCGCCTCGCGCCGCCGCTCGCGCCCAACGAGGTGCGGGCGAGCGTCGATATGAAGATCGACGGCACCCGCCGGCGCACGGAGGCGTTCGTCGGCCGGGTGCTCGAGACGGCGGGAGTGCGGCGATGACGGTCGTGGTGGTGGGCGACGCGCTCATCGACGAGCTGCGTGACGACCACGGCGTGCGGGAGTTCGTCGGGGGAGCCGCGCTCAATGTCGCGGTCGGCCTCGCGCGGCTCGGCGTGCCGGCGGTCCTCGTCGCGATGCTGGGCGACGATGAGCCCGCGTCGCGCGTCAGGCGCTACCTCGCCGACTTCGGCGTCGGGCTCCTCGCGACGCCGTCGCTGCTGGGCACCGCACGCGCCGTGAGCACGCGCTCCGGCGCAGGCGAGCCCGTGTACGAGTTCAACGAGGCGTCACAGCGGCGACGGATCCGCTTCGGCGACGCCGAGCGCCAGGCCTTCGCCGATGCCGACCTCGTCGTCGTGAGCTGCTTCGCCTTCGACGACGCCGAGCAGGCCGCGGAGCTGGCCGACGCGATCGCCTCGGCGGGGGCGCCCGTCGCGGTCGATCCCAACCCCCGCACCGGCATGATGCACGACAAGGACGAGTTCGTGCGCGGCTTCGAGGCCCTCGCGGCCGGGGCCGCCCTCGTGAAAGTCGGCGAGGACGACGCGGCGCTCCTGTACGGCGAGCCGCTCGACGCTCTGCGCGCCCGTCTGATCGATCTCGGTGCGCGCGCGGTGCTGGCCACCGAAGGCGCAGCCGGTGCCACGATCGAGGCCGGCGAGGTCGTGGTGACGCGGCCGATCTCGAACCTGCCCGGCCGCATCGTCGACACGATGGGCGCGGGCGATGCCGCCTTCGCGGCCACCGTCGCCGCGCTTGTCGCGAGGACGCCGGAGAGCGCCGACGACTGGGACACGGCGCTGGTCTCGGCGATGGACTCGGCAGCCGCGACGTGTCGTTTCGAGGGGGCGCTGCTGCGTACGCCGAGCGCGCTCGAGGGCCTCGACATCGACCACATCGGCACGTAGAGCGGGCCGATTTCAGACCTCGGGCATCTACGCGTAATATGGTGGATCGCGCCTCCGGTCGTCTGGAAAAGTCGGACGGGTGCGCACCTGGCGAGTTACCCAAGCGGCCAAAGGGATCTGATTGTAACTCAGCTGTCATCGACTTCGGGGGTTCGAATCCCTCACTCGCCACCAACCAGCCAACGCCGAAACGCGCCCCGCTTGCGGGGCGCGTTTCGGCGTTTCTGACCAGTGCCGGGGATTCGAACCGCGGCGCGCACGGATGACGGCGATCAGTGCGCCCGTCATATTCCGAGTGCGCCATCGACGCGATCTTCGTGCACTGCTAGCCTTCAAAAACCGAGCGAGCGCTCGGGATTTGAGAACGAAGGAGTTCTGATGATCGCGACGACGCGAACACGAGCACGTGCGATGCTCGCCACGGGAGTGGCCCTCGCCCTCGCGGCGGGAGGCATCGTCCTCGGGGCGGCCCCCGCCACAGCGGCAGGTGGCCCGGCGCAGTCCTGCGCGCGCACCCTCCCGGTCGGCGCATCCACGCTGGAGGTGACCTTCGCGGGAGAGACCTACGGCGTCCTCGTCCAGGTGCCCGACGCGCCGCTGCGTCGCGAGCTGCCGCTCGTCGTCGACCTCCACGGGTCGAACGCGAACGGCGGCGTGCAGGCCGACATCTCGGATCTCGGAGAGATCGGCGCCGCCGAGGGCTTCATCGTCGTCAACCCGACCGGCGACATCGAGTTCCCCCGGACGCTGCCCGACGGCAACTGGGCCTGGAACGTTCCCGGGGTGCCGCTGACCTCGGGCACCTACCCCCCTGCGGGGTCTCGCGACGACGTCGCCTTCCTCCGCGCCGTCGTCGACGCGGTGGACGCGGCCGGGTGCGTCGACGAGCGCCGCGTCTTCGCCACCGGGTTCTCCGGCGGCGGCCGTATGGCGTCGGCGCTCGCGTGCGAGGCATCCGACGTCTTCGCCGCGATCGCACCGGTCGCCGGTCTTCGCGCCGGGCGCCCGGACCCCGCAGAACTCTCCGAGCCCGTGGCCGACTCCTGCTCTCCCGACAGGCCGGTCGCCGTCGTGACCTTCCACGGAACCGCCGACTTCGTCAACCCGTACCCGGGCAATGCCGACCCCCGCTGGGGATACACCGTCCAGCTGGCAGCCGAGCGCTGGGCCGGGCTGAACGAGTGCCGTCGCGGCCCGATCGTCACGCCGGCGGCGGCCGGGATCACCGCCTACTCGTGGTCGAACTGCGCCAAGCAGGCCGACGTGGTGCTCTACGAGGTGGCGGACGGCGGCCACACCTGGCCCGGAACCGACGTCGACCTCTCGCCGCTGGGCGCCGTCACGCAGGAGATCAGCGCCTCGCAGATCATGTGGGACTTCTTCAAGGCCCACCCGCGCCGCGGCTGAGTCCGGCTCGTTCGAAGCGCCGGGGCACCCGGCTCCGGCGCTTCGAACCAAGCGCGGGATCATCCAGGGTCGAGACCACGCGGATCCGCCTGCGCACGCCCGGGCGGCATGTCAGGATGGGCGGTGCAGGCACTCCGCCCGTCACGAGAGGAACGCCATGACCGCGCCCGACCCGTATGCGACGCCCGCTCCGAGAGGGGAAGAAGGGCGGACGGATGCCTCGCCCTCGCCGTTGCTGCGGATCGCCATCTGGGTCGCGATCGGCGCCCTCATCGCCGCGGCGCTCGTCTGCGTCGTCTGGGTGCTCATCGGAGGGCAGAACGGCCTCATCGGACGGGCGTTCCTGACGATCCTCCTGCTCGTCGCGTTCGCCGGGGTCGCCATCCTCGACGCCCACCTCGCGCCGCAGCGTCCGGCCTGGTTCGCACTCGCGAGCATGGCGTCGTGGATCATCGCACTCCTGCTCGGCGCCGTCATGATCTGGATGCCGGAGCGCTACTACTGGATCGGATTCTCGAAGTTCGTCCAGTTCCTGCTGATCGTGCTGATCCTGCAGCTCGTCCTGCTGCATGTGCGCCTCTACATGAAGGCGCTCCAGCGTCACGACACGCCTTTCACCCGCACCGTCGCGGTCATCACGATCGCGCTCGTGGTCGGCCTCGCGGCCCTGCTGATCATTCCGCTGGCGTTCGGCGAGTGGCTCATCCTCGCCGACCTCTACTGGCGCATCGTGGTCGCCGTCGCGATCCTGGCGGCGGTCGGCACGGCGCTGCTGCCGCTCGTGAACGTGCTGCTCGCGCCGAAGAAGCCCCGCTCCCACGTCGCGTACCCGGCCCTCGCCGCACCGGTCGCCCCCGCCGCCATCACCGCGCCGGGCGGCGCTCCGGCCCCGCAGGAGCTCCTCCCGTGGCCGACGTACGTCGACGGCGCCACGCCGTTGCCGATGCTGCCTGACGGCTCGCCCGACTGGAACGCGTATTACACGGGGTACCCGTCGCCGGGCGCGCACGTCTTCACGCGGATCGAGCCGGCTCCGTCCGCGCAGCTGCCTGGCCCGCAGGCTCCCGCGCTCGCCGAGCCCGCCGCCCCGCAGCCGCCGGCGACGGCGCCGGGGTACGAGGGCTACCCGCCGCCCCCGCCGCTGCCCCCGCGCCCCTGAGCGCCGGACCCGCTGCGGGTCGCAGCATCCGACTCCTTCTCGCTCGACAGGTCAACCGGGGTTCTGCAGGAGAGTTCGAGCCGATTCCCTGCTGTGGAGCCGCGGTTGACCTGTCGAAGCGCGTTCACACGCTGCGCACCCGACCTCGGCATCGCAGGTTCACCGCCCGAGCAGCTCCAGCGCGGCCATGGCGGCGTTATGGCCGCCGAGGCCGCTGACCGCGCCGCCGCGGCGCGCCCCGGAACCGCACACCAGCACGGTCGGATGCTGCGTCGCCACGCCCCAGCGTGCGGCGGGCGTGTCGAGCGGCTCATCGTCGCCCGCCCACGGCCACGAGAGCGGCCCGTGGAAGATGTCGCCGCCCACCATGCCGAGCGAGCGCTCCAGGTCGGCCGTGGTCCGCGCCTCGACGCACAGCGTGCCGTCGGGAGCCTCGTAGAGGCAGTCGGCGATGGGCTCGGCCAGCACCGCGTCCAGCGAGCGCTGGGCCGCGTCGAGGAGCGCCGCGCGCGCAGCATCCGTGTCCCGTCCGTCCACGAGGCGGTGCGGCACCTGGAGGCCGAAGAGCGTCAGGGTGTGCGCGCCCGATGCGCGCAGCTCGGGACCGAGGATGGTCGGGTCGGTGAGGGAGTGGCAGTAGATCTCGGCCGGGAGGGGATCAGGGATGCTGCCGCCCGCCGCCGCCCGGTACGCGTCGTCGAGCTGGGTCATGGTCTCGTTGACGTGGAAGGTGCCGGCGAACGCCGCCTCGGGGGAGACGTGCGCGTCGCGGAGACGGGGGAGCCGCTTCAGCAGCATGTTGACCTTCAGTTGCGCGCCCTCGGGTGTCGGTGCGTCGGCCAGAGGGGTATCTGCGCCGCCGGCCGCGAGCAGGCGCGAGAGCACCGCCGGGCCGACGCCGCTGAGCACCAGCTGCGCGTGCATGACGCCACCGCCGGCGAGCGCGATCTCGCCGTCCGGCGTCACGGCGGTCACCTCGGTCTCGGTGCGCAGCTCGGCTCCCGCCGCGGTCGCGGCGCGCGACAGTTCGGCCGTCACACGGCCCATGCCGCCGACGGGCACGTCCCAGTGCCCGGTGCCGCCGCCGATCACGTGGTAGAGGAAGCAGCGGTTCTGGCGGAGGCTCTCGTCGTCGGCGGAGGCGAAGGTGCCGATGAGGCCGTCGGTGAGCGCGATGCCGCGGGCGATGTCGGTGTCGAACGACGACCGGAGCACGTCGCCCAGGGGGCGCTCGAAGAGGTCGGACCAGAGCCGGTCATCGCCGAGCTCCGCCCGCACCTCTCCTTCGCGGCGGAGCGGCTGCGTCATCGAGGGGAAGAGGAGTCGCGCGATCGGCTCGATCCGGTCGGCGAAGTCGCCGAAGCGCGTCGCTTCGCCGGTGCTCCCGGTGACGCGGGCGAACGACGCGGCGGTTGCCGCGGCATCCGCGGTGTCGATCAGGACGCCCCTCGCGGGAGCCGCAGGATCGGGCGTGTACGAGGAGTAGCGGCGTCGGAGGAGCCGGATGTCGAGCCCGAGGTCGTCGACGATGCTCTGCGGCAGCAGGCTCACGAGATAGGAGTAGCGCGAGAGCCGTGCGTCGACTCCCGCCCACGGCCGCTCCGACACCGCGGCTCCGCCGACGTGGTCGAGCCGCTCGAGGACGACGACCGAGCGTCCGGCTCGGGCCAGATACGCGGCGGCGACGAGGGCGTTGTGACCGCCGCCGACGATGGCGACGTCGAAGCGGGGGGACCGGGCGGCAGCGACCATGGGCTCCACGCTACCCAGGCGTCCGCTCGAGCAGCGCGCCGCTTCGTTACCGTGGAGGCATGAGCCTCGAGCACGACCTCGAATCCCTTGCCATCGACATCGCCCGCGAAGCCGGGGAGCTCGCGCGGACCCGCCGTGAAGCGGGCGTCGCGATCGCGGCGACCAAGACCGCGCTCGCCGACATCGTCACGGAGGCCGACCGCGAGGTCGAGGCGCTGATCCGCGCCCGGCTGAGGGCTGCGCGCCCCGAGGACGGCTTCCTCGGTGAGGAGACCGGCGGCGACCGTGGCACGACCGGCGTCACGTGGGTCGTCGACCCTATCGACGGCACCGTGAACTACGCCTACGGCATCCCTTCGTACGCCGTGAGCATCGCCGCCGTGCAGGGTGAGCCGACGCCCGAGGCGTGGGAGGCGCTCGCCGGCGTCGTCTACACCCCGGTGCTCGGCGAGATGTTCCACGCCGCCCGCGGCGAGGGAGCGTGGCAGGGGGTGAACCGGCTCGCCGTCAACCCAGAGGTCGGAGGAGCGGGCGCCCTCCTCGCGACCGGGTTCGGCTACGACCCCGCGACCCGGCCCGCAGACATCGAGCTCATCGGCCGCGTCATGCCCGCCGTGCCCGCGCGCGACCTGCGTCGCGGAGGATCGGCCGCCAGCGATCTGGCGTTCGTGGCCGCCGGGCGCCTGGACGGGTACTTCGAACGCGGGCTCGCCCCGTGGGACCTCGCGGCGGGGTCGCTGCTCGTGACGGAGGCGGGTGGCCGATTCGGCCGGGCGGAGCCCGACGGCGGTCCGCGCGCCCCCCTCATCGTGGCCGCGACTCCGGCGATCTTCGACCGCCTGGCGGCGGCAGCGGGACTCGCGTGAAGACGCGGTTCTCATCGAATCCTCACCAAACGCGCCCCATGAAATCCGAGCCGCACATGGCATTCCCAGGACGCCCGGGGTAGTGTTTACCCGATCGTTACCTTCGCCACCCGAACGGCGGAGGGGTCCTTTTGCCCGAAGACCGCCTTGTCGCGAACACCCCCCTCGCGGCACGACCTGAGAGCCTGCTTCCGCTTTGCCTTTCGACGCCCCCCAGGCCGGATCTGCGCCCACACGCCGCTCCAGTCGACCCTCCGCAGCGCCCGCCCAGGCGACGCCGGAGGCATCCGGGGCAGGCCGTGCGACCGCGCGGCGGCAGGCGGCCAGCACCGCTGCGGAGCGTCCCGCGGTCGTGTGGGGTCGTCCGATCGAGTCGAAGCGAACGGATGCTGCCGCCACCCCTTCGGTGAAGCCCGAGGCGACGTCGTACGTCGCGTCGACCGCTGAGGTCGCGGCTCCGGCGACTCCGGTCCTTTCCGTCCCGGTGGCTCCGGCTCCCGTGGCGACGCCGGTCGAGCCCGTGGCCCCGGCGCCGTCGTCGGTCGAGCTTCCGGCGGCGTCCGGCCCCGTCATCGAGCCCGTCGCGCCGCGCGCCCGTCTCCGTTCGTCGGCTGCCGCCGCCGCGCCCGTTGCCGAGCAGGTGAGCCGACGCTCGCGTCGCTCCCAGACCGCCGAGCAGCCCGTGACCGCCGTGCCGCCGATCGCCCCCGTCGCTCCCGCCGAGCCTGAGCGCCCTGCTGCGGCGTTCGAGGCCGGACTGCCGACACGCGAAGAGCCGGCACCGTTGCTCGACACCGTTCTCGCTCCCGCAGAGCCGTTCGAGCTTCTGGAGCCCGTCGCGATCGCCGAGTCGCCGGCCTCCTCCACCACCGCCGTTCCGGCGCCCGTGTCGAGTGCGACGCCGACCGAGGGCGCATCCACGTGGAAGGCCGACTCCTTCGATGGGCTTCTCGCCGCCGAAGCCGCTGAGACGGTGGCCACGACCGCGCCCGCGGTCGAGGCGGCCGCACCGCAGCCGACGGCAGCGCCCACCGAGTCGCCGGCACCCACCCCGAAGCCGGCCGAGCGGCCCCGCACCGAGCGCGTCGAGCCCCTGACCGGCCCGATCCCCGCGCCCGCAGCATCCGGAGTCGACGAGTTCGAAGCCGCATCCCGCCTGTTCGCCTTCACCGGCGAGACCCCTGTCCAGCAGCCCGCGCCCGAGGCGGCGCCCGAGGCAGAGGCGACGCCGCACGCGGCGCCCCGCCGCGCGCAGGCCCGTCGTGGTTCAGCCTTCAAGCGCGTCGCCACCGCGTCGTTCTCGGTCGGTGTCTTCGGCATCGTCGGTCTGATGGCCGTCGGCATGACGACCCCGGCCGAAGCGGTAGCCGCGGTCAACGGCACGGAGGCCTCGCTGTCGGTGCTCGCCGTCGGCGACGACTCGGCGCCGCTCATGGATGAGGCCGAGATCCAGGCGTATGTCGCTCCTGGCGACGCGCAGAGCGACACCCTCCAGCGCACCGAGAACTACGCGACGACCACCACGGCGCAGCTCGCGTCGGAGGCGGGGATCAAGAACTTCTCGAACCTCTTCCACAACAACCCGAACTCGAACGTCCAGTGGCCCTTCGCGGTCGGTGTGACGATGTCGTACGGGTTCGGCATGCGCTCCGGCCGCATGCACGAAGGCATCGACTTCACGCCCGGCAACGGCGCTCCCGTGCAGGCGATCGCCGACGGCACCGTCCGCGTCGCCTCGGAGGCGGGCGGCGCCTACGGCGTGCATGTCATCATCGACCACATCGTCGACGGGCAGCTGGTCTCGAGCCACTACGCGCACATGCAGTACGGCTCGCTGCAGGTCAGCCCCGGCCAGCACGTCACCGTCGGCACCATCATCGGCCGCACCGGCAACACGGGCCGCTCGTACGGCGCCCACACGCACTTCGAGATCCTCGACAACGGCACCACCGCCATCGACCCGTGGCCGTGGCTTCAGAAGTACACCGACGGGACCCACACGGTGGGTTGAGTGGTTCGGAAGGATGCCACGCCTCTGGTATCCTCTTCTAGTTGCCTGCTTGCAGGCAGCACGCCCCGATAGCTCAGTGGCAGAGCACTTCCATGGTAAGGAAGGGGTCGTCAGTTCAATCCTGACTCGGGGCTCGCAGCATCCATTTCGTGACCGTTGGATGCGTATGGCAGGGTAGCTCAGTTGGTGAGAGCGCACGACTCATAATCGTGAGGTCGCGGGTTCAAGCCCCGCTCCTGCTACAGAAGAATCTCGGGTTCGCGCTCCTCTCGCAGCAAAGTGCTCGCCCGGCCTCGAGCCGATGCTCACGACCAGTGAACTCGTCGAGTGTCTCGGCGTGCCTCGCGCAGGCGATCTGCGATCGGCGCCGATGGCCGGGGCTCAGCCGGCATTCGTGTCGCGAAATCCGGGTTCGACATTGGCCGTGCACGCCACCCGCCCGTCAGCGGACAGTGCCCGCACGTGCGACTACTCCGTGCCGGTCGGACGGACCCGATCACGTGCAACGGGCTCTGCCGGGGCCATGCCGGACGGCGATCGTTCACGCCATCCCGACGCGGCTCCACCGGCGATCCATTGAGCGGGTCGACGTCGGATCGCGCCCCGGCTTACTGGGTGGAACGGACTTTGCCTGGATCGCTCGCCGCCGCCTAGATTGCCACCAGCCCCCGGACCAGCGCGTGTGACGCATCAAGGGGAGACAGCACGCACGATCAAAGGAGATCACATGAAATCGCTCATACGCTCCGGCATCACCCTCGTGGCCGCAGCGGCTCTCGGGGCCGGCTTGGTGGTCGGCGGAACGGCGCTGAACACCGAGAAGGGCAACGGGAACGGCCTCGGCGGACAGCCGGCGACCGCCAGCCAGATCTACCTCGACGAGATCAAGGACTACGGCGTCTGCCGTGGAACCGACCCGTCGTGCTACCACGAGTGGGGCAACGGCTGGAAGGAAGGCGAGGAGAAGAAGATCCTCATCTGGAGCCGCACCGCCGGCCCGCGTCACGCGCACCTCGGCACCGCCCTCGGGCCCGGCCTCAACCCGCCTCTCAACGCCAACAACGTCGCCCAGGCCACCCTCGTTCAGTGGGCGGCTGAGCGCGGCATCAAGGCCGATTACACCGAGGACCTCTCGCAGTTCCGGCTGAACAACTACCAGGCCGTCATCTTCCTCAGCTCCAACCGCGACACGCTCGATGACACCGCGCAGACCACGCTCATGCAGTACATCCGCGGCGGCGGCGGATTCGTGGGCATCCACAACGCGTTCGGCGCGGAGTACAGCTGGCAGTACTACGAGGGTCTGCTCGGCGGGGCGAACTTCTACAACCACGGCCCGAACCGCGACGGAACCGTCGAGACGATCAACAACCGCGATGTCTCGACCACGGGCATGCCCCAGACGTGGGCCTTCAAGGACGAGTGGTACAACCTCATTCCGTACCCGAGCTTCGTCAACGTGCTGCTCGAGGTCGACAAGGCCACGAGCGAGGCCACACCTGCGGGCCACGGTGAGAACCACCCCGTGAGCTGGTGCCAGTACTACGACGGCGGCCGCGCATGGCTGACGACCCTCGGTCACGACAACGCGGCCTGGCAGGGCACCCTCCCCGGTGACGGCGACGCGTTCTTCAAGGAGCACGTGGTGTCGGGCATCGAGAGCGCGATGGGCATCAAGTCGTTCTGCACCGTCTGACGCCGGCGTAAGAGTCCACGGACTCTCACGGCCGAGGCCCGGGCTCGTCGACACGACGGGTCCGGGCCGTCGCCCCGCTCCGGTGGCGGTGGCCCGCGAGGGCGCCCCGTCCCATTGAGTGGAACCATTCCCGCGGCGAAGCCCCGTTCGCTTTGCCGCCTCCTCTCACCCGACAGATACTGCACACATGAGATCCGCCCCCAGGCAAGAGCCGGTTTCCGTGCTCGACCGGATCCTCGCCATCCTCGAAACAGTCCGCGAATCACACGGATCGACGACGATCACGCAACTCGCGCTGGCCACCGGCATCCCCAAGTCCACGGTGTCGCGTCTCGTCGGAGACCTCGTCCGGCAGCGCTACCTGACCCGCACGGCCGAGGGCGTGGTGATCGGTCTGCGCCTGTTCGAACTCGGCGCGCGCGCCAGCACACCGCGCCGGCTCAGCCTGGCCGCTCTCCCGGTGTTGGCCGAGCTCTTCAACGCGACCGGCGAGCACCTCAACGTCGCCGTCCAGGAGGGCAGCGAGATGCTCTCTGTGGTCTCGGTCCGCGGTCGACTGAGACCGGCGCCATCCCATGCGGGGGTCCGCGTGCCATCGATCACGACCGCCCTCGGCAAAGCGGTGCTGGCCTTCACCCACGACGAGCTGGCGTTCGGCAGCGTGGTCACCGGACTCGACCTGCGCAGCCGCCTCACGTTCGAGAAGGAGCTCGTGTCGGTCCGCACGGAGTGGGTCGCGATCGACAGGTGCGAGACCTTTCCAGGCGTGGTCGGCGTCGCGAGCCCCGTGCTGTCGCCGGATCGGATCCCCGTGGCCGCGATCTCGGTCGCGGGGCCGGTCACCGACATGGATCCGAACCGGATGGCGCCGCTCGTCCGTCACGCGGCACTCGCCCTCACCAACCGGTTGGCGCTGCAGGTGGCCTGAGATGAGCGACGCAGACGGCGACGCACTCGGCGTGCTCGACCGCATGACCCGCATCCTCGAGGCATTCGACCAGGACGACGGCGGCATGGGGATCTCGGAGCTCGCGCTGCGCGCCGGTCTGCCCAAATCGACGGTCTCGCGCCTCGTGGGCACGCTCGTGCGCCAGCGGTACCTGGAACGGGACGGCAAGCACATCCACCTGGGTCTGCGGCTCTTCGAGCTCGGTCAGCTCGCACAGCAGCCGCGGGAGCTCAGAACGGCGGCGCTGCCGGTCATGGCAGACCTGCGCAACAAGACCGGCCAGAACGTGCACCTGGCCATCCGTGACGGCCACGAGATGGTCTGCATCGCCGTGATGCGGGGCCGATCGACGACGCCGTCCCGCGCGCGGACCGGCGGTCGGCTGCCGATGCACGCCACCGCACTCGGGAAGGCGTGTCTCGCCCTGGCCTCGCCCACGGACGTGGACCAAGTGCTCGCGGGGGAACTCGAGGCGTGGACGCCGCGCACGATCACAGACCGCCCCGCGCTCCGCCGTCAGCTGGCCGACATCCGCCGCGGCGAACTCGCGGCGGAAGTGAGGGAATTCGCGCCCGACGTGTCGTGCGCAGCCGTTCCCGTCCGCGGGCCTGCCGACTCCGTGGCGGCCGCCGTGTCGGTGTCGGGGCACGCGGACGACGTCGATCCCGGACTCTTGGAGCAACCCCTCCGCGCGGCGGCCACCGCGCTCGGACTTCGCCTGGCGACGATGCGGTCTCCTCTGCGCTGAGTCGCGGCGGCACCAGGGTCAGGCGGCCGGGCGAGTCGTCATCGTGGCGACGATCATGTCCCCGATGAGCCGGCGGTGCGAATCCTGCAGGCTGGGAGCCAGCATGTCCCGGTCGAAGATGGCGGCGAACGTGTGCCGGTTGGCGACATGGAAGCACGCGTACGCGCTGATCATCATGTGCACGTCGACCGCGTCGACATCGTCGCGGAAGACCCCGGAGCGCACGCCGCGCTCGATGACTTGTTCCAGCAGGGTGATCGCGGTCACATTCTCGCGCAGGATGGTCTCGGACCGCCGCAGGTGCTCAGCACGATGGATGTTCTCGATGCTCACGAGCTGTATGAACGCCTGGTGCGTCGTGTGATGGACGTACGTGGCTTCGGCGATGGTGCGCAGGGCCTCGTCCGGAGACAGCTCCTCGATCCGGATGTCGCTCTCCACCCGGCGGATCTGGGCGTAGACCCGCTCCAGGACCGCCAGGTACAGACCTTCCTTCGAGCCGAAGTAGTAGTAGATCATCCGCTTGGTCGTCCGCGTACTGGCGGCGATCGCATCCACTCGCGCCCCCGCGAAGCCGTTCGCGGCGAATTCCGCGGTGGCCACCGCGATGATGTCGCTGCGCGTCCGCACCGCCCGCTCGGTGGCCGCCCCGTCCGGCGCCTCGCGCACCCGATCGCTCATCGAGGTTTCCCTTCGGATGCGGCATGCCGCTCCTCCGCCGCGATGAGCTCGCGGAAATGCTGCTGCATCCGTTCGCGATCCGGCTCGATGCCGGTGATGATGCGGAGGCTGGCCCACGCCTGGCCCACGGCCATCCGACCGCCGTCAAGCACCGGGTGGCCCCGCTCAGCCGCCTGGTTAATGAGTTCGGTCTCGAGAGGGCGATAGACCACGTCTGACACCCAGGTTCCCGGCCGCAGCAGGTCGAGATCGAAGGCGACGCCCGGATGATGGAGCATGCCCATCGGCGTGGCGTGGACCACGCCGGTCGCGCCCGCGATGGCGTTGGCCAGCTCGTCGGGTTCGATGGTGTGCACTGTCTGGCCCGGGAAGTGCCGCCGCATGCGCGCGGCCAGCTCCTCCGCGCGAACGGAGTCGGAGTCCGACAGGCCGAGATGCTCAGCACCCTGGGAGAGGAGCGCGTACGCCGTCGCTGCGCCTGCGCCGCCGCAGCCGATCTGCACGACGTGGTCGAGCGATGCGCCGGGCAGACCGGCCACCAGTCCGTCTCGGAAACCCATCCAGTCCGTGTTGTACCCCAGCAGGCGGTCGCCGTCGAACACCACAAGATTGACCGCTCCCAGCCGCGCGGCATCCGTGTCCAGCTCGTCGACGATCTCGAGCACCAGTTGCTTGCAGGGGTGGGTGATGTTCATGGCGGCGAAGCCCGCCGACCGGGCCTCGGCCAGGATCGCTCCGACGTCCGTCGCCGGCCGGCCGAGCTCGATCAGGTCGAAGATGCGGTACTCGTAGTCCAGGCCGAGCTCGAGCGCCTCCGCCTCGTGCATCGGGGGCGTGAGCGAGGCGCCGATGCCGTCGCCGATCAGACCGACGAGATAGCGGCGGACGTCCGGCTCCGACGTGGACCGAGGGTCGCGATGCGGGTCCGTCATGATTCTCCCGGTATCTCGAAGTCGACGGTCGCGAGCGACGCTTTCACCGGCCCCGAGATCCTGAGTACCTCTTGGTGCGCCGGATGCCGGTTGTAGGCGTCGAGCCCCTCGAGGTCGTCGAAGTCGGCGACGATCGCCATCTCGTGTGACGCCGGGCCGCCGAGTACATCGGTGCCCACGCTGAGGCCGCGCAGTTCGGGGATCTGCTCGGGAAGCCGGCGCAGCAACCGCATCCAGTGCTCGCGCTGCTCGCTCGTGAACTCGGGCACGAACCGGAAGACCGCCACGTGCCGGATCATTCCGGCACCACCTGAGCGGCGCGACGGTGCTGGTACTGCGCCGCCAAGCGGATCGGCGCGTTCAGAGCGCCGTAGCCCGAGTATCCGTCACGGCGCTCCACCACTTCAAGGAACACCGTGCCGATGGGCCCTGTGTAGAAATGCAAGAACTCTCCGGATTCGTCGTGGTCGTACATGACATTCAGCTCCCGCAGCTCGTCGAGGAGCGCGGTCTCGATCTGGTAGCGCGCCCCGATGTCGTCGTAGTAGTTCGCCGGGATGTCGAGAGGCGTGAATCCGCGCTCGCGAGCCGCGCGGGCGAGTGAGAGAACATCGGATGCCGCGAACGCGATGTGCTGTGGCAGGATCGCGTCGTCGGCGGCTCCTGAGGGAACCAGGTTGAGTGCGACTCGCACCACGCCGTCGGCGCTGTGGAGGACCTGGCTGCGCACGAGCCCGACCGGCGCGGCGACCTCTGTGGAGGCCTCGGCGTGCAGGTCGAGGACCGAGCGCAAGAAGAGCACCGCGGCGTCGAAGTGCTGCCACGGCTGCGCCAGGTTGATGTGGTCGACGCGCTCGATGAGATCCGGCCCAGCTGCGTCGTCCGCGGTGCCGAACTCGCTCACCCAGCCCGGCTCGGTTCCGCCTGCTGCGCCGAAGAACACCTCGGAGCCATCCGGCGCTCGGACGCCGACCAGGGTCTCCTCACCTGCGCCCTGCTCGCGCGGCACCTCGGGCGCGAAGAGATCCTCGGCCCGCCGGAGCGCCGGTGCGGGGTCGTCGACAGAGAGGCCGATTCCCGCGACCGTCGGCTGACGAGACTGGCGGTCGGGCGCGCCCAGCACGATGCGGGCGTCACCCTGAGACCAGAGCTCGACGTTCTTCGTGCGGTGCCGTCCGTGGGAGCGGAAGCCGAGCTGCGAGAGCAGCTGGCGCAGGGCGGGCAGGGCGGCGGTGCGCAGTTCGACGTAGTTGACATCGGCGGGCTGCGCCACCTCGGGAAGCCTGCGGGTCGACATGCGCGCGGCGCGGCCGCCACCGCGGTCGCCGAGCGCCATCGCGGTCTCGTGCTCGAGCCATCGCAAAGACCGACGGGCATCGATCGCCGTGGCGACCGGATCGGACTGACGGAAGGTGTCGTTGAAGATCTCGAGCGAGACGGGGCCGTCGTAGCCGGTGCGGACGAGATGCGCCATGAACTCCCCGAGCTGGAAGCCGCCCTCCCCGGGGAAGAGCCGATGGTGCCGGCTCCAGGAGAGCACGTCGAGGGAGAGCAGCGGTGCGTCGGCCATCTGGACGAAGAAGATCTTGTCGGCTGCGATGGTCTCGATCGCTTCAGGACTGTGGCCCTTGGAGAGGATGTGGAAGCTGTCGAGACAGAGGCCGATGCGGGGATGGTCCGCGAGTCGCACGATGCGGGCCGCCGCCTCGTAGCTGTCGACGAAGCGGCCCCAGGCGAGCGCCTCATATGCGACCCGGACGCCGTATCGCTCGGCGGCGTCGCCCAGCTGGCACAGCTGCGCGGCAGCGAGCTGCTCGTCGCCGCTGCGCGCGGTCGCGACGTTGCTGCACAGCAGCATCGTGTCGATGCCCAGACGGTTCATCAGCGCGAACTTCGCCTCGGCGCGGCGCAGGTTCTGCTCGAGCAGCTCAGGTCCCACTCCCTCGAAATCGCGGAAGGGCTGGTACAGGTCCAGGGTCAGGCTGAGTTCCTTGGCGCGCCCTCGGATCTGCTCGGGGGAGTGCGGCGAGGCGACGAGGTCGGGCTCGAAGATCTCCACCCCGTCGAAGCCCGCGAGGCTTGCCGCGGCGAGCTTCTCGTCGAGGGTCCCGCTGAGGCAGACCGTGGCGATCGACGTGCGCATGGCACCCTTCCTGCGGCGCCGACACCGGTGTCGCATCATCCGTGGATAGCGTTGCATAGGTCCGTACTAACTAGTACGTTCGAAAGAGGTTGAATCGAGGTTGATTCAACCTGCTGAGAGGGGGTGCTCGACGATGAGTCTCGCCGAATGGAACACGCCGCACGGTTCGGCCGACAGGCCGGTGTCGGTGCTCGACCGCATCATCGCGGTGCTGGATGCCGTCAAGGAGGCGGACGGAGCGACGACGATCACCGACATAGCGGCCCGTACCGAGCTCCCGAAATCCACTGTCTCGCGACTGGTCGCCGACCTCACCGGCCAGCGGTATCTGGAGCGTACCGATGAGGGTATCTCTCTCGGTCTCAGGCTCTTCGAGCTGGGCACACGGGCGAGCGTCCCTCGCCGGCTGGTGAATGCGGCCGCACCCGTCATCCGTAGCCTCTGCGATGCCACCGGCGAGCGTGTGGGCCTGTGGGTCCAGCAGGGCACCGACATGGTGTCCATCGCCGCCGTGGCCGGGCGCCTCCCGATGCTTCCCGCCCGCGCCGGTCTTCGCACGCCCGCGCTGACGACGGCCAGCGGCAAGGCCTATCTCGCGTTCTGCGCCGACACCTCCGTCGTGAATCGCATCAGCGCGTTGCTCGTCGCCGACGACGCCGACCACTTCCGCGAGGAGCTGGCGCGGGTGCGTTCCGCCGTGGTGGCGACGGACGTCGGAGCCTCCTACCCGGGAATCCTTGCCGTCGCGACGCCGGTGCTGTCGAGCGACAGGGTCGTGCTGGGCGCGATCTCGATCGCCGGGCCCAGCGACGCGATGGACCCCGAGCGTGTCGCACCGTTGGTGCGGGCTGCGGGTGCCAGCGTCACCCGGCGGCTCGCAGCGGCGTAGCGATGCGCACCGCGAACTGGACCGATTCCGTCAGCGTCCTCGATCGGGTGACGGCCGTCTTCGACGCGTTCGGCGAGCAGGACGATGGGCTCGGCGTCTCTGAGCTGGCGCGCCGGGCGAACCTGCCGAAGTCCACGGTGTCGCGCATCGCCACCGACCTCGTCGCCCAGCGCTTCCTTGACCGCGATGGCGACCTGCTGTACCTCGGGGTGCGGCTGTTCGAGCTCGGACAGACGGTGGAGTTGCCGCGCCGCCTGCGCCAACGCGCGCTCCCGGTGATGAAAGAGCTTCGGGACGTTACCCACCAGACCGTCCACCTGGCGGTGCTCGACGAGTCCGATGTCGTGGTCGTGGCGGTCATGCGCGGCGAGCCCGCGTTCCGTCCGCCGGTCCGGATCGGCGGGCGCCTTCCCGCGCACGCGACGGCGCTCGGCAAGGCCATGCTGGCGTACTCGCCGCACGACGCGGTCGTGCGCGCGACCTCGTGCGGCCTCCAGAGGCGAACACCTCACACCATCACCGAACCGCCGACGCTGCTGCGCCAGCTTGTCGACATCCGTGCGCTGGGCTTCGCTGTCGAACGCGAGGAGTGCGCGCTCGAGCTGACCTGTATCGCCAGCGCGATCCTCGGCCACGGCGGGCTGCCCACGGCGGCCATCTCCGTCGCCGGCACGGTGGGCGGCCTGGTGCCCGACCGCGTGGCTCCCGCCGTGCGCGCTGCCGCGGCGACGCTGAGCCGCCGCCTGATGGCGTCGGCCAGCTGACCTCCGACCGCACCCTCGCCGCCCACCCGTCGCCGCTTCGAGGAACCGTGGCTCCCACCCCGCTGCCCTTCGGACCAGGACCCGCTGCCCTTGCGCAGGCAGAAGAAGAGGGGTGGGGGGGGCGGGGCCCCCCCCCCCCCCCCC